>NZ_JAVAXU010000020.1:0-39837 GCF_041954965.1 Pantoea sp. BS_8 | reverse complement strand
GGCGTGGTATTTGCTGTCAGCAAAACTGAACTGGGTCTGTTTATCAGCACCACGGCTGGCGGACAGATCATTGGCGGCATTCTGTTCGGGATGGTCGCCGACAAAATCGGACGAGTCAGAACCGCTTTCATTTGTATTACGATCTATTCGCTTTTCTCAGGACTCCTGGCCTTTTCCCATCATCAACAAACTTTTGCTTTGCTGCGATTTTGCGGGGCACTGGGAATGGGTGGGATGTGGACCTCAGGGGCAGCGCTCATCGCCGAAACGTGGCGCCCTGAACGCCGTGCCCGGGGTGGTGCACTGATGCAAATGGGTTTGCCGGTGGGGGCCATTTTAGCGATTGGGCTGACGGCACTGGTCACGGCGATGACAGGCAAACTGGAAAACGGCGGATGGCGATACCTTTTCATGATTGGCGCCTTGCCGGTTTTTATCATGATGGTCATTGCCTATATCACGCCTGAATCGCCAGTGTGGCTGGCACGCCAGCGGGAACGGGCTCACAGACCGACCCAGACGGCGCGGTCGGGCAAAACGAATCTAAAAGGACTGTTGCTGGCCTTTACCTTTATTTTTTTCATTCAGTACCTGTTCTGGGGTGTTTTTACCTGGACGCCCACCTATCTACGTGAAGTGAAGCACCTTGATTTCCTGCACAGCCTGAAATTTGTGCTGGCCTTGCAAACAGGTGCGATTGCCGGCTTCCTTGTGTTTTCACTCCTGGCAGATAAATGGGGGCGCAGGCCCATGTTTTTGCTCTACCTGTTTATCGGCGCTGTGGCAGTCGGCCTGTATCTGGCGACAAGCCAGCCACTGGTTCTGATGGCAGCCATCTTTATGGCGGGGTTTGGTGTAAACGGTATTTTTGCCGGCTCCGGGCCCTTCCTTGCCGAGATTATTGGCGACACACAGTCACGCGGCTTTTTAATGGGCCTGGCTTATAACGGTGGTCGCTTAGGTGGGTTTATTGCGCCGCTACTTATTGGCTATGTTGCCAGCATAGGGGGATTTACCGCAGGGCTGGCGACCACAGTTCTGGCCTTTATCGCCGCGATGGTTGTGGTGTGGATGGCACCCGAAACGAAAGGCATTAAGCTGCAATAGCCCTTTTCCTGTAGCCTGATAAGGCACGACTGTTTTGGCCGTGCTTTTTTAGTGGCGCGGAGAGACAACCGATGGTTAGTGCAATGCTAACCATCCTTCCGGGCTCACCGCTTTTGATCAATTTATTACCCCAATGACGTGTCACTCTTGCTGCCAAAAGCGGATGTTCAATTAAACATAGAAGACAGCACTATCACATGACCTGACCATAATACCAACGCTCTCCGGTGAACCATTCATCACGATTCTCACTCCCGTAGTATTCGAGTGTTATACCCAGCTCCTGCACATTAGCTGGAAGCATGAGCCCCCACCCAGCAGCCAGGCTGTGTTCCTGAATCAAAGCGGAGGCACCCTTTTCTGAATAGTTTTCAGTAATAAAGCTTTGGTAATAGTCCTCTGACCGATACAGACAGATTTCGCTTGTAAACATATCTGGAAGGCATATAACAGCAGTAATCCGTGGGAGATAATTCTTGTCTGCAGTTACCGTAATGAGATTTGAACAAGCGTTGATCATGGCTTGCGCACAGGCTGCCTTATCTCTAAGCGTGCTGTACTTTCCCTGAACAAGATTGATTTCCACAGAGATTTTGAAATTCCAGTATTGCTCATTTTCAGAAAACAGGGCTCGCTCAAGGCAGTTGAAAGTATCAGCCCAACGGTTAAGAGCTTTCAGGCGGCGTGGAATGTTTCTGAATTTGGTTCGATGATTTCTGTTAAGTCCTCTGCTTATGATTATTTTATATTTTAAACTGGTGAAATAATGTAGGCGATAGTGCAACACAGAATCATGTTGTGCTCAAAATTACAGCTAATTATTACATAGCAATGTAACGCCCTTTTCTTCTTTTGGACCTTTTATGTCAGTCCGCTCCTCGCTCAAAGCGGACCTTCAGCACCGACCGTCCGCCTTGTGCCACAAGCGGACGTTTAGAAATGGACTTTGCTTAGCCATGCAACAAATCCGTATAAGACTGAATCCTGTTCCGCCTGTTAATCCTTAAAAAAGGAAACGATGATTTCCATTATTTGTTGCAGAATCACCGTCTTCTGCCGATAGTGATAATAGTGGATGCGGAGAAGCCGGATATGCCAACACCAGGGCAGAACGATCCGGTTTCCCTGCGGTGCATTAATAATGCCGGCTACCACGTTGAACAGGCGACTGCCAGGCGGTTTTTTTATGTTCTTTTCTGTTGTTCGGTGAAATGCCCACTCTGCGGAAATGAAACGTTATCTCGTGCCTCCCTGTCGCTGAAGCGGCTTTGTACAAACTGAACATCAGGTTGTTCTACAAAATTTTGTTGCGCTTCATATGGTATTTCACCTGGTATTCACTGGGATTCATGTACATGACCGAAAAATCAAGATATTCCCCTTCAGTTGAAAGCGCCAGAGACGTAAGCTGCAGCAGTAGCGCGCCCTCTTTAAGATTCAAATGATAAGCATACGGCTCTGTAGCCAGCGCAGGCGCAAAGGTTTCGATACAGTAGTCAATCACGATGCCGCACTGGTTCTCTATGTAGTCAAATTTTGAACCGCGCATGTAGTGTAAAGAAAGCGTGGGATACAGCCGAACTGGCATATAACTGTCTTCCACCATATACGGTTTGCCGTCTACATAGCGGATGCGCTGAAAAAAATACACCTGGTCGTTCGTCTTGATGCGTAGCTGGCGCGCGATGGCCGGTGGTGCCAGCCTGATGCAAAACTGCACGACTTCATTCCTCAGCTCTCTTTTAATTTCCTTCATATGCTCGGCAAAACTGTTTAGCGCGTAGGTATCGTGCTGCAAATCCTTTTGGACTATATAGGTTCCGCTGCCGTGCCTGCGTTCGAGCATGCCTTCTTCAACCAGAATAGTGATCGCTTTACGCAGCGTACTGCGCGAAACACCGGTTTCCTGCGCCAGTACCTGCTCACCGGGCAGCGCATCACCCTGCTTAAACTCATCTGAGTTGATGCGCTCACGTAGCCTCTGTGCTATCAGCCTAAAAATCACTTTTATACCTCTTGTATGATCGAGGTTGTTAAAACTCGGAAAAGAAAGGACAAAATAAATAACTGATTTAAAATACTATTTTTTTACACAATGATGAATAGCCCAGTAAATCTATACAACTTACACATTTAAAAGACATCTCATCAGCAGTTTTTTTTTAGAGCTTGCTCTCAAAATTTCTATCTGACCTGCGCCTTTAAAAAGCCGGGGGATTACCTTTCCGTCGGGACATACATTCGCCATCCCCCTTACCCAACGCGATAAAGACGCGAAGGAAAACTTCAATTCAGCCAGTCGCTTGCGGCGGCATCAGATGTTTTGGCGCTATTAATGAGATTGCAAAATGAACACGTTAATCAAGAAAACGGCAACATTACGTATGGGTTGGTTATCTGCGGCGCTGATGGCGGCATTACTGAGCCAGCAGGCAATTGCATCGGAAACGGAGAAGACAATGCCAAAAAACACAGCGGCTCAATCAGTTCCGGGTGAGAATAAATGGTGGAAAGAGGCAGTGGTTTACCAGGTTTACCCACGTTCATTTAACGATACCAATGGCGATGGCATCGGCGATCTGAATGGCATTACCGAAAAACTTGATTACCTGAAAACGCTGGGCGTTAACGTTATCTGGCTGAGTCCACATTTTGATTCACCCAATGCCGATAACGGCTATGACATTCGTGACTACAGAAAGGTCATGAAAGAGTTCGGCACGATGGCAGACTTCGATCGCATGATGGCAGAAATGAAAAAACGTCATATGCGGCTGATTATCGATCTGGTGGTCAATCATACGAGTGATGAGAATCAGTGGTTTGTGGAAAGCCGCAAATCCAAAGACAACCCGTACCGTGATTTTTATATCTGGCGCGACGGTCACAATGGCAAAGAGCCAAATAACTATCCGTCATTCTTTGGTGGTTCGGCCTGGAAACTGGATCCGCAAACCGGCCAGTACTATCTGCACTATTTTGCCAGCAAACAGCCGGATCTTAACTGGGATAACCCGAAGGTGCGGGCTGATGTGTATGACATCATGCGCTTCTGGCTGGATAAAGGCGTATCAGGCTTTCGCATGGACGTCATTCCTTTTATTTCCAAGCAGCCAAAGCTTCCGGATCTGCCTCCCGCTGCGCTGGCTCACCCTGAGTTCGTTTTTGCTAACGGACCTTACGTCCATCAGTATCTGCAGGAAATGAACCGGGAAGTCCTCTCACATTATGACACGATGACCGTAGGCGAGGCGTTTGGAGTGACACCAGAACAGGCGAAGACATTCACCGATCCGCAGCGCCATGAACTGAACATGCTGTTTAATTTTGATTTGGTGAGACTGGACCGTGATGGCTGGCGTAAAACCGACTGGACCCTGCCGCAGCTTAAAGCAACCTATACCAAAATTGACAATGCAGCAGGTGATGATGGCTGGAACACAAGTTTCCTGAGTAACCACGATAATCCGCGTGCCGTATCGCACTTCGGTGACGACGGTCCACTTTGGCGTGAAGCCTCTGCAAAGGCGCTGGCGACCATGATGATGACGCAACGCGCCACACCGTTTATCTATCAGGGTGATGAGCTCGGAATGACCAATTACCCGTTCAGGCGCATTGAGGACTATGAAGATGTTGAAGTACGGGGCCAGTGGAAAGATTTTGTTGTCAGCGGGAAAGTTTCAGCTCAGGAATATCTGCAAAACGTCAGGCAAACCAGCCGTGACAACGCACGTACACCCATGCAATGGAACAGCCAGGCTAATGGGGGATTTACAACCGGTAAGCCATGGCTGGCGGTCAATCCTGACTATGTGCAGATCAATGCCGCATCTCAGGAACACAATCCCGACTCGGTCTATAACTATTACCGGCACCTTATCGCTCTGCGCAGCCAAACGCCGGCGCTGATATATGGCAAATTTAAGGATATCGATCCAGCAAACGATAAGGTGTTCGCCTATACGCGAACACAAGATGACCAACGCTATCTTGTTGTAATCAACTTCACTAAACAACAACTGAAATATTCACTTCCAGAGGGGATAAAAATCAACAGGCTCGCATTAGACAGTGGTTCCGCCCATCCGGCTAAAGAGGGTGCAACCCAACTGGCTCTGCAACCATGGCAGGCTTCCATTTACAGACTCTAAACTACAGCCGAATGACGCCGCCGGTCATGCATCGGCGGTTTGCTCTTCACCACGATTTCCTTCTCCCTCATAGCGGACACTGGTTGATACGGATGTCCGCTTTGTGCCGGAAGCGGACATGGCAAACATCCCACCGTAATCAACCGGGAGCAGGTCAATAGTGAGAGAGCTACATATACATTGATATCCTTCATTGCATTACACCGATACTTACAGTTCTGCCAGCAGTGATTTTAAGCGGTTGAGCCAGGCCTCGGTATCGTTCAGCAATGCACAACTGAGATTTTCAATGGTCATGTGTTGTGCCATTGAGGCGCGGCGCAGCAGGCTATAGGCATCGTCCTCGTCCAGACTGAGCGCATCCATAACCCGCAGTTGTGCGGAAAACAGAAACTTACGTGCCCGAAGTCGCTCTTCCTGCCGCCGGAGTTGCGCGTCGAGTTGGTTGATATGCGAGGCATTGTTAAGCGCCAGGGTAAACGCGGTCATCACGCCATCAAAGCGCACCGGTTTACGCATGTAGCTGTCGATCTTCTGTTCGGCAATCCACTGTAAGCGCGAGGGCGTTTCAACGGCGGTAAGCGCAATCTTAGGTAACGCGGGCCAGGGGAGCGGGTTTGTGGGGTGAAACAGGGTTGAGTTATCGCCGTCGAACACCAGTAACTGCCGATCGGCAAGTTGATGCTCGTCCGGAAACACGGCACAGAACAGGCCCTCAATCCCTATGCGGCTGAACTGCTGTGCCAGATGATGGTTATCGCGGTCGGAACAGCCGATCACACACACTTTTAATCCGCGTAACTGTACGTTTTTTCGGCTCATGCGCCACCTCCGCGCGGCAGGAGGCTCGCAAGATCCACCCTGGCCAGCCAGGGATCGGGTTTCACAGCGGCATCTGCCTGCCAGAAACTCTCCAGCCTGCCGTTGTGACATCGTGCCAGATGCGGGGTCAACCAGCAGTGATTGTTGTCGGCGTCGAGGCGGATCCGCCCGGCTGGCGAATCCATTTCATCCTGCAATACCGCATTGCGCACACCTTCAACATCCCCGTTACCGTGGCGCGCAATGGCTCTCGCCAGCAAATGTCCGGCCAGCCAGGCACTCTCGCTGTCCACTGACGGCGAAACATGCTCCCCAAAGCGCTGATGATAGCTGCCCAGAAAGCGCCGGTTGGCGGCGCTGTCAATCGACTGAAACCAGCTTGCAGAAACCAGGTATCCCTCTAACGCCTCTGCGCCAATTAACTGAACTTCCGGTTCACACAGCGTCAGACTGAGCTTCAGCACCTCGTTTAACCACGGTTGCTGCTGGCAGGCCTGGTGCCAGGCGCGGTAAAAACTGTAGGCACTTTTGCCGACCATGGTATTGAGGAGGACTGTCGGGCGGCAGGCGATAATATCCGCGATTAACGTCTCCACATTTTCGTCACCCATGGGCAGTAATTTACTCTGCAGCACGCTGCCGCCCGCAGGGATCACGGCTTCACGGGTGATGCGATCCATCTCCCATGACCAGACATAGTTAGAACCGATGTGATAGATCTCCGCCGCCTGCTGCTGTAACAACCAACTGAGCATCGGCAGAATGTGCTGGTTGGGGGAGGCACCAAGGTAAATCACGCTATTGCTGCTCTCAAAGCCCTCATAGCGTGCAGAGTGCCACAGTAGCGCGTTGGCGCCTTCGATCAACGGCAGAATGGTCTTCCGCGCTGCAGACGTATAGCAGCCAATCACATGACGCACACCATGGCGATAGAGTAAGTCGTGGCAATAGTCGTAATAGAGGTCCAGCGATCCCTGCGGATCGCGGATCACGGGCGCAAGGGTAAATTGATGGGCAGGATTGGCGTTTATCTCCTCAATCGCCAGCAGAATGCCGTTGAGCATCTCGCGCCCGATAACCGCATAATCGCCTGAAACTGAATAGAGAATACCGACCGGAATAACGCGTTTAGGCAGCGGTTGAGTGGCAGTCATCATAGCTCCTGAATCAACGCGGCCCGCAGGCCGCGACTGTGGCTCATCGTGGTGGCTGAGCAATCAGCGCAGTGTAGTAATGCGGCTGACGCATCAGCACCAGGTCTTTACGCCTTACCACATGGCCGGGATAAGGGGTTCCGGCTGAACCCGTAGAGATAGCCAGCACCGCCAGCCCTTTCGCACCGATCGCTTTCGCTTCCTTACGCGGAAAAGAAAAGGTTTCCGGACCAAATATCCCACTCAGGCCAAAGCTTTCGCCTTCCGCAGCGGGCCAGTTGGCAAAAGCCAGCCAGACATTATTCTCCCCCGCACGGACGCGCGGCAGTAGCCAGTGGTGAGGATCGGCGCCGCGCGGAATCGGCCAGACATGCGGTATCGCCGTGCCCGCATGCGCCATTGGCACAGGGGAATAAAGCTGCGCCGGGCAGGCAATGATGTCGCAGCCTTCCAGCGCCAGAATCCGGGCGGCTTCCGGCACCAGCAGATCTTCACCCAGCAAAATACCAACGCGTCCGCAGGGCAGATCGCACGTCACCCACTGATTGCCTGCGCAGGCCCAGTGCCGATCCTGTTCGCTCAAATGAATCTGGCGATAGTGCGCGTTTACCCCTTCACTGCTCACCAGCACCGCGCTGTTATAGCACCGATTGCCTTCCCGCTCGGCGAACCCTGCGAGCAGCGCGATATTCAGTTCCATCGCCAGCGCGATCAGCGCCTGTACAGGCGCATCCTCCAGCGTCAGTGCAAAGCGGCTACCGTCACTACCGGTCAGCGCGCGCTCCGGCAGGACCAGCAGTTCCACGCCATCTGATTTCGCCTGTTCGGCCCAGTGCCGAATCTGTGCCAGATTGGCATTCACCTCGTTTTGCGGGCGAAACTGCGCCACCGCGATACGGGATACTTTGCCGTCGGGCAGGGGATCACGCCCATACAGGCCAAAAAAGTCCATTGGATTCCAGTGGTAAGTATTGGTCATCAAACGCTGATAGAGTTCAGGCCGCCGCTTATTTAGCTGCGAATTTTTCTCAGGAAGGGGTAACTCAACGCTGAGTATCCGATCGCCACTGTCACAACTGGCCAGCACATTCCCCAGACTATCCACAATGCAACTGCCGCCGCTGAACTGTACGCCCCGCTCCCATCCCCAGCGGTTACTTTCAATCAGCGCACAGCCATTCTCCCAGGCACGGGTGAGCCAGTAAGGCGCGGGCGTACGTTCAGCCAGCCAGTTACTGATGTGGCAGATAATCTGCGCGCCCGCCAGCGCGGCCAGCCTGGCGGTTTCAATAAAGTGAATATCCATACAGATCAATAGCGCGATATTGCCGATCTCAGTGTGAAAGACCTGATGTCCGCCATCACCGTTAGCCGCCCATTTCGGTTCCGAAATATAGGGGTGCGTTTTACGGTGGACGCCAATCACGCCCTGCGGCCCGACAAGAATAGCGCTGTTAAAGTAGAGATCAGTTACCCTGTCTCGCTCCGGCATGCCAAAGACCAAAAAGCAGTTAAACTCACGCGCAATCGCAGCAAATGCCTGGCTGGTAGGGCCGTCCGCCGTTTCTACATAGGGGGCGACTTCCGCGCGATCCAGCCAGCAGTAGCCGGTGGTGGCCATTTCCGGCATCACAATTAAGCGCGCGCCATCACGCGCGGCCTGGGTTGCTAATGCCAGCAGGCGAGCAACGTTTTCCTCTTTTCTGAACTGCGTGGGTTCAAACTGGATGGTGGCAACATTGATGCGCATTATTCTGCCTCCTTGCTCAGTAACGGATTAAAAACCGGTTTCGGCCCCTGGTAAGCATCGGCGGGTTTCCAGCGAGTTTGCATATCCTCCGGGAAGGTTTTGAAGTAATAGCTGCCGCGGGCCGCCATGCTGATAGCCACATGCAGCACAGGACCAACCAGCATGGCAATAAACGAGGCGTACACCATGGGATACAGGCCCAGCACGCCTGCCGCCCCTGTCGCCACCGCGACGCACAACGCAATGACGCCTGACGGATTCCACATACGCAGATACTCTTTGCGAAATTCCACGAAATCGGAAGGCGCAAGGTGCAGCACTTTGCGACAGATAAAGTAATCTGCAAGGATAATAAATACCCAGGTGTTGGTGAGAATGCCGGTAATAGACAGGAAAGTGCCGGTATACTGCAAAATGTTGCAGATATAGAACACTACGCCGAGCAACCAGACCAGCAACATCCACCACTGACGTCCCGGGCGATAGTTAAAGGCCATATCCATGGTGTTCGACAGGGCAATCGAACCAGAGTAAAGATTGAGCACGTTAATGCGAATCTGGGTAATCACCGCAAATAACACACCTGTCAGACCAATAACCAGCGGGAAGACAAAGCCCGGATCCAGCGCCAGCGACCAGACATCTTCGCCCTGAATATGTGGCATCAGGGTATAAGCCATAAATGCGCCAAACAGCATGACCACGACAATCGGGATCAGCATCCCCAGCATGATCGTTGCGGTGCCTTTATGCGTGATCCCCGGACGGGCAAAACGACCATAATCGGTTGCCATCAATCCCTGAAAAACAATTTGCCCGTTGGCCATGTTCATGACCAGCCACAATGCATGACTGTCGACTTCCCCTTTGGGTTGCCAGCCGCTGAAACTGACCGCCTGATAGTGGTGTGTTAATTGCCAGATACAAAAGCCAAACAGCGCAATGAAAATGGGAACACCCCAGGTTTGCAGAAATTGCATTGATGACATGCCTTTCCAGACAAACCAGATGGCGGCCAGCCCCATCAGCGCAAAGATGGCGATACCGGTAATGGAGTTGACCGGCACGCCCGCATAGTTGGCGATGGCGTGAGAAACAATGGTGCCTTCAAACAGAAAATAGAAGATGAAGTTGACGGCGTAAATCAGCGAGGTGAAGGCTGAGCCCATATAGCCAAACCCCAGCCCGCGCGTCATCAGATTGAGTGAGAGCCCCTCTTTACTCGCCATCTTCATAATGCACGAGCCAATCAGGGTGGCGAACACCACCATATAACCAATCGGAAGCAGCAACATTGGCCAACCGACCTGATAGCTCATGTCCGCGCCAAGGCTGAACCAGAACATCGCGGTAGAGTTGCCCAGCAACACCAGAATAATAGCCGGGATGGGCCAGCGATAGTGCGATGGTACACGGCCTACCGCGTAATCCTCAACGGCCTCTGCTTCGGTAATATCCTGCGGCCCCTGAAACCATGCTTTCAACTTATTCATAGATTTACTCCAAAAAAAAGCCCCGCCGACAGCATTGCCGGTAGGGCTTCTTCGCCTGAAATCAATGTAGTGGAGTGGCTGCTCGCCACAAGCCGCTTGCCAAGCTACAGTGCCTGTTCCTGTACGGCAGGATGCGGTAACAGTTAGAAAGCAATTAATGCGCCAACTGTTAAATAAACGGAGGAAGGCGGTATACAGGCCCGGTGGCGGGAGTAAAGCGCATGATGTCAGTGCAGCACGCACCACGGTGATACATATGAGCTGAGCGTTTTTTATGACCCGTCTTGATTAACGCACGATGAGACTTGAGGCAACTGTCATTGCAACGCAATTGCTTAGTCGACGGATACTGGCCTGATCCCTGCTGGTTCATCCAGAATGCCACCAGCAATATCACCAGACCGCGCAAACAAAACATTGCAGGGCAGAAATGTCACGTCAGGTTCAGTGATTAAGTCGGTTCCCGAGCTCGTCAATGACCTTCTCCCCCTCTTCTTTGGTAAAAGCCCCCTGCTGTGGGTCCGGCAGGAGGTCCAGAACCGCCTCTGACGGACGACAGAGTTTTGTACCAAGAGGCGTTACGACCACCGGACGGTTAATGAGGATAGGATGATCCAGCATAGCATTCAGCAGTTCATCATCGCTGAACCGGTCCTCTGCCAGCCCCAACTGCTCGTACGGTTCCGTATTCTTGCGCAGCAGGTCGCGCACGCTGATCCCCATATCCGCAATCAGCTTTTTCAGTTCGTCGCGCGCTGGCGGCGTTTCAAGATAACAAAATCACTGATGGTTCTGCGCCGCTATTACGTATAAGCGCCAGGGTGTTACGCGAGGTTCCACAAGCGGGGTTATGGTAAATCGTAATGTCAGTCGTAAGTAATGCTCCCTTAAAGTGCTGGATGAATACAGTACCCGTTATGATTTAAATAGACAGACGCAGGGCCAATACAGCAAGCGTGACAAAAAGCACCGGCAGAGTCATCAGGATGCCTGTGCGAAAGTAATAGCCCCAGCTGACAGTGATGTTTTTCTGCGCCAGTACGTGCAGCCACAGCAAGGTCGCAAGGCTGCCTGTTGGGGTGATTTTCGGGCCAAGATCGCAGCCAATGATGTTGGCGTAAATCATCGCCGCCTTTACCGCGCCCTGAGCCGTACTCCCCTCAATGGACAGGGCACCGACCAGAACGGTAGGCATGTTGTTCATCGCTGATGACAGAAAGGCGGTCAAAAAACCAGTGCCGAGCGTGGCCACCCAGACGCCCTGCTCTGCAAAACGGTTCAGGAGGGCTGAAAGGTAATCCGTCAGCCCGGCGTTGCGCAGGCCATACACAACGAGATACATACCCAACGAGAAGATGACGATCTGCCAGGGTGCGCCTTTCAGCACTTTACGCGTGTCAATTACGTGCCCTTTCCGGGCAACAAGCCACAGAATAAATGCCGCCACTGCTGCCACTACACTGACCGGAACGCCGATAGGCTCAAGGGCAAAAAAGCCGGTCAGCAGCAGGAGCAGGACCAGCCATCCGGCTTTAAACGTTCGCATGTCACGAATGGCTTCCTGCGGTGCCTTCAGTTTCACCAGGTCATAAGTGACTGGAAGATCTTTACGGAAAAAGAGGTGAAGCATAACCAGGGTAGCCGCCACGGACACAATATTTACCGGCACCATGACAGACGCATATTCGCTGAACCCCAGCTTAAAAAAGTCCGCCGTCACGATGTTAACCAGGTTCGATACGATGAGCGGCAGGCTGGATGTGTCAGCGATAAAGCCTGCCGCCATCACAAACGCCAGCGTGGCACCGGGGCTGAAGCCCAGCGCCACCAGCATGGCGATGACAACAGGCGTCAGAATAAGTGCCGCCCCGTCATTGGCAAACAGGGCCGCCACTGTCGCACCCAGCAAAATAATATACGTGAACAGCAACCTGCCTTTACCGCCTCCCCAGCGGGCAATGTGCAGTGCAGCCCATTCAAAAAAACCAGATTCATCAAGCAGCAGGCTAATGATAATCACCGCGATAAACGTGGCCGTGGCGTTCCAGACAATCTGCCAGACAACCGGAATATCATCGATATGCACCATGCCGGTCAGCAGTGCCAGCGCCGCCCCGATAACCGCACTCCAGCCAATACTGAGTCTCTTTGGCTGCCAGATAACCAGCACCAGCGTCAGGACGAATACAGCGCCTGCCAGAATCATACTTTCTCCTTTGGATATAAAACCTGTAAACCGAACGCAAGATAATCCAGCAAAAAAATATGAAAAATCATATGTGTTTGGATAAATTTTTTAAATGCAGACAGGCTTGCCGTTGGTGGTCGCGTTATTCCTTTCAGCCTGCCGGGTGAGTTGCAGAATGTCATCGCGCTGACACAGGTAAGCCTGCTCAATCACCGCGGCAGCCCAGGCGGGCATGTGTGGTGATAACCGATAATGAATCCACTTGCCGTCACGTCTGTCGATAAGCAGGCCGGCGTCTCTGAGTAAAGCCAGATGCCGGGAAATTTTTGGCTGACTTTCTTTCAGCATGGACGTGAGTTCACAGACGCAAAGCTCTCCTTTTTCGCGCAACAGCAACACCAGACGGAGTCGTGTTTCGTCAGAGAGATTTTTGAAAAGCTGTAGAGGCTGAAATTGAGGCATGATGACTCCTGAGTCCGGCAGTAAAGCCATTCTCACTGTCTGCAATCTGTGAGTCAATTATATATTCGTTAATTCAGATATGTTAATCCGGCAATGGCGCATCTTGTGACAACTCGTTTACAGTATGCCTGCACAGGTAAACCAGAAGGATGCAATCCATTTCTGAGCACGCATGTCCGCTTTCTGCTCCTGACGGACACTGGTCTGTGCGTGCGTCTCCTCCGGCCAGAAGCGGAAGTACAGCAAATTCTTCAATTACTAAAAATGGTATGTTCGGGCAGCTTACTGTCAGGGGGATTTAAATGAATTTAAGAGTCAATCAGGAAACATTACAGCTTGAAAGTGAAGAGAAAATTTTTGATGTGACCTTATTTCAGGTAAAGGATGCAACAGCGTGTATTCTTTTTGCTGCAGGACTTGGCGGCAGCCCGCTACGGCACATCGGGCTCATAAAGACATTTGCCCGTCACGGCATATGTGTTGTAGCACCGCATTTCGAACGAGTGACCTCGCCCTTTCCGACTAAAGCCGAATTAACAGAACGCCTCCAGCGGCTTGACTTAACGGCTGAGAAATTCTGCACGCATTATGTTTCAGTTTCAGGCGTTGGTCATTCGCTTGGGACAACGATTTTACTTATTCATGCCGGCGCTACAGCATGGACAATTGCAAGAGAACCCGTTTCGTTTGACGGCCAAAAAATCCTGAACCGACTTGTTCTTTTGACACCACCCGCCGATTTTTTTCCAACACATAAGTCATTAGCCGCCATACATGTTCCGCTTCAGATTTGGGCGGGTGATAAGGACTTCATTACCCCACCTTCGCAGGCCACATTTCTTCATCAGTCATTGAGTATCCACACATCCTCTGAATTGCATATTGCTGAGAATGCCGGTCACTTTACCTTCATGGATGAGCTCCCCCCGCAGGTAACTGAGCCTCATCCTTCGCGAAACGATTTTCTTCTGCGCCTGGGAGAAACAGTATCTCAGTTCATTTTATTGCCCGGAACTAAATGATGTCTGATGTTTTTGTAATGGAGGTCCGCTTCTCGCTCATGGCGGATTTAAGCTCCATGTCAGTCCGCTCTTTACCAGAAGCGAATGTCAACAACCTCACGTTCTCGCTAATTAACACGCTACAACCGACTGGCGTCCCAGGCCTTCATCGCGAAGGTTACCGCAACATTCAGTTCCTCGTCTGTTGCCCCATCACATGCTTCGGTTGACAGACCTGCCCGGCGTCCATCCGGTGCTGTCCACTCTCTTAGAACTCAGCACCGGGCGGCGGGTAAAAGACCAGCCAGCCTGTATCCTTCAATGAGTTCATCAAAAAGCTGAATAGTGTTTCGACTTCTGGCCATCAGCTGCGCGCCGGCGATGGCAGAAAAAATCGCACCGGCACGGATTCTGCTGTCTTCTGACGATGTAATCCCCGCTTCCAGAAGCTGTGTTTCCAGCCAGTCGATGTTGACGTCCGCAAACTTTTGCACCTCAAGCTTGACCGGTTCTGGCAAGTCATCGTACTCAGCCGACATAAAACTTCCCATACAGAGCCGGTTACCGCTTTCCAGCGAACGGCGAAATATCTGCGGATAGCGGCCCAGGCTGTTTATCGCATCGCCCTCCGTTTCCCGTAATGCCGCCAGGTCTCGTGCCGTATCCTCCCAGTAACGCTGGGCCACTGCCGCGCCCAGTTCAGCCTTACTGGGAAAATGATAATAAATACTGGCTGCTTTAATCCCCACCTCGTCGGCCAGTCCACGAATATTTAATCCTGTATAACCATGCGCCTGTGCCGCCAGCCTGGCGGCGTTGAGGATCTCGTCGCGTGATGTTTTGCTCATTGCCCTGCTCCTCCGGAAACCTGAAAAACAATTCTAACATTTGTTAGGTAGGTATTGACAGTGCGATTTTTCGCGCCCACAATTCACCTACCAATCGTTAGGTAGTTTTTTTTCAACGAGGATTAATCATGAGCAAAGACATTTATTATTCCGACGCAACTCATCTGGCCAGCCTGATCCGCAACCGCGATATTTCGCCGGTTGAAGTGATGCAGGCACATCTTGATCGCATTGCTACCACGAATCCGGACGTTAACGCTGTCGTCACGCTGGCAGATGACGCTCTGAAACAGGCGGCCATCGCTGAAGCCGCCGTGATGAAGGGAGAGAAACTTGGCCCTCTTCATGGTGTTCCCTTCACCGTAAAGGATTCCATTGATACGGCTGGTGTACTGACCCAGCGTGGTTCGCCCATTTTTGAAGGCCGACTTCCTGATGAAGACGCGACCAGCGTGGCACGGCTTAAAAAAGCAGGCGGTATCCTGCTGGCTAAGACGAACCTGCCGGAATTTTCATACTGGATCGAGAGCGATAATCTGCTGTCCGGCCGGTCAAATAATCCCTGGGACCTGACCCGGACGCCCGGCGGCTCCAGCGGCGGTGAATCTGCCGCGATTGCCGCAGGAATGTCTCCGCTGGGACTGGGAACAGATCTGGCCATTTCTGTACGAGGACCCGCCGCCCAGACCGGCATCACGTCGATGAAAGCCACGCACGGCAGTGTGCCGATGACGGGCATCTGGCCGCGCGCGCCCCGCCGCTTCTGGCATGTTGGTCCAATGGCCCGCTCAGTTCGCGATATTGCACTGGCCTTCTCTCAGCTTTCCGGACCGGACGGTCATGATGCATTCTCAAGCACCGCGCGAGTCCATGCTAACGGGCTACCGCCGGTAGCATCACGTTCGCTGCGTATTGGCTGGATGACCGGTCCGGGTTTTGGCCCGGTAGACCCGGAAGTGGCCGCCGTGGTGAAGACGGCCGCGGAAGCGTTAAAAGCCCCTGGCGTTGAGGTTGAACATGTCGGCATCCCTGCTCTGGAACAGGACTTTGCGCTGGACGTGTTTAACCGCCTTCACGTTATGGAGATGAAGCCTGCCTTTGCGGCGGCAACGGCAGGTCGCCACCCTGATGAACTCTACAAAATGGCAAAAACCATGCTGTCTCTGCCAGATAGCTCGATGACGGATTTTATTGATGCGGAGCAGGCCGCCGAAAGGTTACGGGATGGCTTTGCAGCATACTTTTCACGTTACGATGCGCTTATCACGCATGTCCTCCCCATTACGGCGCATAAACATGGCGTAGACAGATTTGTGATTGACGGTCAGGACGTTGACGCCACTTATCTGCAGGGTGCGACGGTGCCGCTGAATATCACTGGCCTGCCTGGCGTCGCGCTGCCGTTCGGTAAGAGCCGTGACGGATTACCGATCAACGTACAGATTGTCGGCAAATGGCACGATGAGCATGTCATTCTTCACATTGCTTCCCTGCTGGAAGCCGTAAGCCCGATGAAAGGCGCACATCCGTCATTGTAAAAGCAAGAAGCCCCGCGGCATTGGCGGGGCTTCTTGCTTTCGTTTTACCCGCCTTGTACATGCGGATTGCGCCGCACATTGCTCATTGTCCTGGCTGAGGCTTCCCACTCACAGACAGGCTTCGGACACGGCATAGCTGTCCTCAAACATGCGGAAACGCGTAATAAGTCCCTGTTCGATGTACATATCAAGGACAAACTCAGTCTCAATTAACTTACCGGTTTTTTGGACACGCGTGGCAAGTTCCCCCGTAGCAACAACATGGTTACCATTGATAAGCATATCGTTAAGATCGAATTTTTCGGACGTCGTCTGCTCCCGGATTTGCGCGTAGAATTCTGCCACACCCGTTCTGCCACATTTGCGCCCAATCCAGGGAACCACCTGCGTATTACCAGCGATGAACCAGTCTACCTTTTCACTGACCAGTTCCGCGATCTCGCTTACCGACTCTGAGGTGGCGATACGATGAAAGAAGGTTTCTACAACAGCCTGAGGTGTTCGCGTCGTCATAACGTGTCAATCCTGATAACTGAAGCCTGGTCCTCAAGTTAGTTTATTGTTCCCGTTAACGACTTATCTGCAAATGCGGTTGAGTGGTGCAGGTCAAAGCGTAGGCCCGTGTGCTGGCCTTAAGCTAATCAAGTTTTAAACAATTAGATTGCATAACGTGGACCGTTTCACCCCTGGCGTCGTTAATTAAGAATAGTGCCGCGATTGTGAACAGGGTTTTATTCGCGCGACATGAAGACGAACTGCTTTCCTGACCAGTGCGCTTTCTTCTGAAAACATTTAATCATGACGCGCGGTGTAAATATTGTCACGCACGATGAATCCTCGACGTGCTCACACCGCATAATGGCTTTTCTGATATCCCTGAAGCGAAATATAGCGTGTCGCAATATTGACCGACCTGACTCAATCGCTTTGTAAAACCAGCGTATTTCTGTAAGAGAATCACGCCAGCAACATAGTAACCGACAGTTATTATATAGAGTGCTGATTAATGCAGCGCGATTAACGCTATTTAAAAACCTTATCCTTCACTTAGTACAGGCTTTTATTTTCTCTAACGAAAAATATAATTCTTTCTCTTTCAGATTCTTTACTCTCATTTTTAGCGAGATTAATAATTATCAATAAGCAACTGATATAAATAGAAAAAAAACAATGAAAAGCCTTTTATTACTGGATTCAAGATGTTAAAAATGAAAGCCAATGAAACAGCTTTTTACATTTCTCATCCCGTCAGCGACGAATATAAAACCACTTATTTAATGTATTTCCCCAGTGTTTCCGTAAACACCGTTGCGTCACTCGCGCTTTGAACAGGGTGCCATATACTTCAGGCATATTCTCATTCGGAATATAAAACTCATTTCAATTTATGGCAGCGCAAACGGCCCTGTAAAGTCGTCTGTGCAAGGAGACAGTATTATGGATCAAACCGCATTTTTGATCGGGTTTTCGGTCATGGCAATTGCGTCACTGGCGATTTATGCCACCGGCAAAAAAACCTTCCCCTTCCGACATCATACGTTAATGCATGCCTCGGTCCCTTTTATTGCTGCCACCGCTTATCTGGCCATGGCATTTGGTTTCGGTAATCTGGCGACAGAGAGTGGCAGCATCGTTTATCTGGCCCGCTACGCAGACTGGTCCGTCACTACGCCTGTATTACTGGCAGGGTTGGTGATGGTTGCCTTTCATGAACAGAGTAAACCGGGTGAAATGGGGGGATTTTTAACGGCCATCATCATTCTGGATGTGATGATGATTATCACCGGTCTGGTCTCTTCGCTGGCGGCAACGTTCGCCGCGAAATGGGTGTGGTATCTCTGGTCCTGTGCTGCGTTTCTTGGCGTGGTTTACCTTCTTTGGGGGCCGCTGCGGACGATTGCCGCGGAGCGCGGCAGAGCGATAGCGGACGCTTACAACAAAAACGTCGCATTACTGACGGTGGTCTGGTTCATCTACCCTATCGTTTTCCTTGTCGGTCCGGAAGGGTTAAAAATCATCACCGATCCTGCGTCCGTATGGGCATTCCTGGTTCTTGATATCATCGCCAAGGTGTTTTACGCCTTTTACGCTGCATCCAGTCTTGAAAAAGCGCTGCGCCATACCACATTTGATGGTGCTGTGCGGGTATGACTCTGCGGCAGACTGCCGGCTGGACAGGACTTTGGGGGGCAGCTCTGGCTGCCTCTTTCAGTCCGATGCCCGTGCAGTTGATTTTTGCCATTGTCGCAATAGGTGTTATTGGCATGGCACACGGTGCCAGCGATCTGGCCGTAGTAAAACGCGGGCGTAAGTTGCCGTTCCTGGCTGCTTACGGCGTGATCATCCTGCTTTGCCTGTTCTGGTGGCACTGCTCGCCGGCACTGGCATTACCCGGTTTCTTGCTGGCATCTGCGCTGCATTTTGCCCTTGAGGATGCGCCAAAGGGAAGGATGACAGAACGCCTGGCCAGAGGTGTCAGCATGATAGCCACGCCGGCCCTCTTCCACCTGCGAGAATACAACATCATTCTTCACCAGGCAGGACTGGCACCCGCTCTGCTCAGTTCTGTGACGTTATGCATGGCGATTGCGGGCGCACTTTGTGCCATTAGCCTGATGATCACCGGCTTGAGGCGTCACGATGTGCGGCTCATTACCGGGACGCTGGCGTTACTGCTCCTTCCCCCTTTTGTCGGCTTTTCCATGGGTTTTTTAATTTTGCATGCCCTGCCACAAACCCGGTTACGTCGTCTTCAACTGGGTTATGCGCATTACACCGGCTACCTTTATGCAACCTGGCCGGTGCTGGCAGCGGCCATTCTGCTGGCGGTCGCGACAACCTGTATGATGTACCCGTCCAGTGGCGCAGACATAAAATCGCTGTTTGCTGCGCTCGCTTCACTCGCTATTCCCCATATGCTGGTTACCCCTTACTTCGAGCCGGGTAACAGTGGATAACGTCAGAAGTAACAGGAACGCTTCGCCGGACGCAGAAGGTTAACTGTGGCGTCAGCATGTAGATGCCTGGCTTTCAGGCATGATAATCAGCGTGTTGCCCTTTCCACTGCACACGTTGCAACGTTCCCCTAAACATCCCCTGACCCCGGCGCTGAGCGCGTGCGTAATAATGGCGTAAGGTTATGCCGCCGGAATCATGCAGCGGCAAAAGGGGTGAACGTCAGGGAAACGAGGGGAAAGACGAGTATCGGGATTCAGCCTGGCAGTCGTGGGGGATCAGTTCCCGGATTTACGACCGAACAAAAGACCCAGGAGTTCACGGTAGTGCTGCTCTTCTTCTGCACTTCCTGCCAGCTCCAGGCGGCGGACAAGTTTGCTGCATATGGCCGTGCGGTTCAGGCTTTTTCCTGCGCGAAGAATTTCTGACGCGATGCTCCCCAGCGTTTCCTGCTGAGTGGGCAGTGACGCACTGTCGAAGTAGCGGGCAATGGCGCTCATGGCGTCGGATTTGGACGAGTTTTTGTACAATGTTGGCTCTGGGAAAATGTTTAATGGGTTTACTATTACTTGTGGGTAAAGTTATAGACTTGATGGTCCGCTGTACAGGTGTATTTTGGGAAACGCTCGTTTTCTTTTGCAAAACGTGCTTTTACTATTATTCTGAGGATGATGATGAGAGTCTGGCAGACTTTCGGCCCTGACCCAGGCTGATTCAGTGGCATAACAAACGCCATGGCCGCATCCCTGTACAGGTGCTGCTTTCCGTGACAGAGATGAAATGAGAGCGGTAAAGGCACGCTAAGCGAAGGGGATTTTGCGCCATTATTCCCGGTCACTGTGCTGAAAACGTCGAAGGAGATCGGCAAAGATTAACCCATTTCCGCATCAGGATTCAGGGCCCGCAATTGTTTTGCATCGTGGCTGCAAAAGAAGGTAATTTCCTGATGATAGTGACTTAACACCGCACGAAGCTGCCGTTGCGTATCCCGTCTGGTTTTATTATCCATTGCCATCATCCACTGATAGAAACGTAGCCCTGGGGTACAGTGGGGTTTATGCAGTGCCATTTCTTCCCGATAGAACCAGGCGTCCCCGCCATGAAGCAGCCATCCTTCCGCCCCGCGAACTGCAATGCCTGCATGCCCTTGTGTATGACCGGGCAGTGGCACAAGCAGAATATCAGCGGGAAGCCCTGTCAGAGATGTCACGGCATCGAAGCCGTACCACCGCTCTCCCTGAACCTGATAGCCCGTCCAGCCGGAAACGCCTGTCCATTGCCCCGTTCGATAGCGCTCACGGGCCAGCCAGCTGTGCCGTTGCTGTGACGTATCGATTTCGGTTTGCAGCAGATGTATCTGCGCACCAGGAAAATCAGTGAGCCCGCCTGCATGGTCAAAATCGAGATGAGTAAGAACGATGTGACGGACATCTTTAGCGTCAAACCCCAGCGCCTCAATGCGAGAACGTGCGGTAAGATCTTCACGTCGTTGAATATTGTTCAGCAGTCGAAAAAAGCCAGAAAGGCGTTTTTCTGGCTGGCGCATATCCTCCCGCCCAAAACCGGTATCAACCAGTACAAGGCCATGCCGGTCTGTTTCTATCAGCAGACAATGGCACACCAGATGCGCATACAGACCTTTACTGAAACCGTCAAACAGCACTCCACCTACGGGGCACATACATCCACAGTTGAGATGATGAATTTTCATAAATTATCCAGTTTTAAGGTGTAGTCAGGCATTCTGGCGACCCCTATCTGTAGGCCTGCTTGCTTAAGGGCCTAACGCAGGAAGCAGAATGGCTGAATATTTTTTGTCGCTTCCCTGATGATTGACGCGTCAGAGGCAAAAGCAGAGCTGGCGAAAAGCCGCCCTTCAGGCGGGTTACGATGACTGTATTAATGGGGCTCACTGTTCTGTGCAGCAGCACTAAGCCTGTCATCCTGCCCGTCACCCGACGCTCGCTTCAGTGATTTCATCAGACATGAATGGTCAGAGGGGTTATCCACCTGACATGCCGGACTGTCTGCCAGAAATAATGCTGTTCATGCCAGGCAGAGATAAAAAATTCCCCACCTGAATAGCGGGGAGCGAACTAACTAAACAGTTCCAGGCTACTTTAGCTGCAGGCGCCAGCAGCCCCCCACGTTAATGAATTATTGTACTGATATCTGAGCGTTGCAAACGAGACGGTGACACGACGCTAATTTACGTACCGGTTTCTTTTTACTTAGTCAGAATCCGACAAGATCTAAAAATATCAGGACAGCCGCTTCGTTAAAATTAACATCAGAGGAAAACATGACAGACAAAATATTGCGCTTATTTGCAAAACAGACAAGAAACGCAAGGCGATTTTATATACGTTTAATAGGATGCCCGCTCCACTAACGCACCCCTTTTACGCCATTTCTTGTTGAAACCCTTAAAATCACCCACACTCTTTTTCTACCAAATCAAATAAAATTAAATGTATAAAATTTAAAGGATTAATTAATTAATTAATCAACCCAAAAACCTTTGGTTAAACGATAAAGTAGATTTCATATAATAACGCCTGAAATAATGAAATGCCTGATTTTAATCCAATGAAAACGGGCGTGATTAGGTTGATAAAAATCAAATAAATTTAAAAATAATGGGCAAAAATCAAAAGAAGCATAACGAATGTATCTTTTGTGCCGATATACGATTACCGCCTGAGAAACCTAAGACTCGGGGTAACGTTCAACACAGGGTTAATTAAATGAAAATTATAAAAAGCTTTTACAATTTAAAGATAGGCGGGAAACTGGTTCTGGGTTTTCTGTTAGTTATTCTTGCCTCACTGATTATCTCTTCGCTGGCGCTCAAATGTTTTTTAAATATCAAAGAGAACTCTGCCAAACGTGACATTACCGTACAAATGCTGGATTCACTGGCTAAAGCCCGGCTTAACCGCACACTTTTTCAGTATACTCGTGAGACGAAGTTTATCGAAATCAATGGCGAGGCAATGAACCAGCTTTCGGGTTTACGGCAAAGCCTGGAGCACTACTCCTGGTCCACGGCCGGGCGTGAAAAGCTTTCTGTTCTCAGCGTTGCCCTGAATCAGTATCGGGAGAAACGGCAGACTTTTCTTGCGAGTACAGACAAAACCGTCCTCTCCTTGAATGAACTGAACCGCCTGGAACTGGCCGCGCTGTCAGAAAAACTGGCAGCCCGACAGACGTCCGTTCATGCTGACGCTGCTCAACTGCTCACGCTGAGCCTGAAGATCGAACAGGCCGCGTTTTATGTGCAGGCATTTATTAAAACGCCAGATTCGTCATCGCTGGATAAATTTGCTGGCATCAGGGATACCCTGTCATCGCTTAAGACCCAGCTGTCCGGTCCGTCCGCTTCAGAATTCACTACCTTGTTAGCCGAAGTGGAGCAAAAAACAACGTCCGGCCCTGTGCTGTTGAACAACTATCTTCTTGCCGTTAACGCAGAGAAACACGCCTCAGACGACATGACGGCCGCCGCAGGCAAACTTAATCAGTCCATGACAGATTTGGCTTTCTTCCAGTCTCAGATGGCTGAAGAGTACATACATACCGCCCTCTGGCAGATAGGTTTCACTACGATTACCTGTATTATTCTTAGCCTTGTTGTCGCCTGGAGAATGACCCGTAGCATTACCGTTCCCCTGAAAGAAACGCTTTCTTCAGCAAAACGCATTTCAGCAGGCGACCTGACGTCAGAAATAACCAGTTCGCGTACTGATGAACTGGGCGAACTGATGACCGCCGTCGGTGCCATGAATCACAGTCTGCGCACTATCATTTCAAAAGTCCGGGACGGTGTGAACAGCGTAGCTCGCGCCTCCTCTGAAATTGCAGCAGGTAATACTGACCTTTCCTCACGAACAGAACAGCAGTCCGCAGCCGTTGTAGAGACCGCTGCCAGTATGGAAGAGCTGACCTCAACCGTAAAACAGAATGCTGAGAACGCCCATCATGCCAGCCAGTTGGCTACCGAAGCATCACATAACGCCAGCCGTGGCGGGGAAATTATCAGCGACGTGATCGCCACGATGGGTGGAATAAGTCAGAGCTCGGGCAAAATTGGAGAAATCATCACTGTCATTAACGGTATTGCTTTCCAGACGAACATTCTGGCGTTGAATGCCGCGGTCGAGGCGGCACGGGCAGGCGAACAGGGACGCGGCTTTGCTGTGGTAGCAGGTGAAGTACGCAGCCTGGCACAGCGCAGCTCTGTTGCGGCAAAAGAAATTGAGGCACTCATTCGCGAATCCCTGGAGCGCGTAAACAACGGTACCGAACTGGTTAACCGTGCCGGTAATACCATGGGAGATATCGTCAAATCCGTCACTCAGGTCAGAGATATTATGGGCGAAATCGCTGCCGCGTCTGACGAACAGAACCGGGGCATTACCCAGATAGCGCAGGCGATGACGGAAATGGATACCACGACGCAACAGAATGCTGCGCTGGTTGAGGAGTCATCTGCGGCGGCCAGCAGCCTGGAGGATCAGGCGCTGGAACTTGAAAAAACCGTGGCCGTATTTCGGTTACCGGCGCCCTCTTCAATGACCGTGACCAGCGCTCCCGTGATCGCGCACAGTCGGCCCATTCCGGCTTCAGTGAAAACCTCAGACGCCAACTGGGAGACATTTTAAGGCATAACGCAAGGCCGTGCTGGGGCGCTGTGTTACGCGCCTCAGCCAGAATTTATGCGCCTGGCCATTGGGAGAATATGGAAAAGCGATCTGCTCAGGTTGAGGTTGGCGAAGACCCAGAAGCCTTTATTATGAAGTCGTTTGCTGGGGATCACGTATCGTTCATCCTGAACGATACGACTGTTTTATACCACATTCTGCGGGTCTTAAATGCCATTTATTCCGGGGATGCAAGACGGAGCTGCAGAAACGTCAGGTCCAGCCAGCGGCCGAATTTCGTGCCCACTTCAGACATTCTTCCCGCCTCTGAAAATCCCAGTTTTTTATGCAATGCCAGTGATGCTACGTTTTCAGATTCAACGCCTGCGACCATAACATGCTTACCTTGTTGTGTAGCCAGCCTGATAAGCTCGCGCATAAGTGCATAACCCGAACCGGCCCCGCGCGCATCTTTATGGATGTACACAGAGTGTTCAACGGTAAATCGGTAACCATCCCACGGTCGCCAGTCGCCATAGGACGCATAGCCCGTTACCTCGTCCTTCTCATCTGCCGCCACAATGACGGGAAAACCCGCGGCCTGACGTTCTCTTATCCATCTTATGCGATTCAGGAAATCCACCGTTTTTTCATTCCAGATAGCCGTCGTATTAAGCACGGCATCGTTATAAATTTCCGCGATGGTTTCAGCATCGCTTTCCGTTGCAGCACGAATATGCATGATAGACACCCCGTTATTAATTCACTAAAGTAGACAAATCGTACAACATCTTACTTATCCACTATATTAAACAAAATGTCCAACAAAGAAGATGAAATTAATTCCCGTATCGGACACAAAGTACGGCAGGAAAGAGAAAAAAGAGGATGGTCTCTGACCGAGCTGGCGGACAACTCCGGCGTATCACGGGCGATGATACATAAAATCGAACGCGGCGAGAGCAGTCCGACGGCAACGCTTCTGGCCCGCCTTTCGGGCGCGTTCGACATGTCGATGTCGCAGTTGCTTGCTCTCACTGAGGCCCGTAGTGGCTCACTTCTGAGGCATGAAAATCAGCCCCTGTGGCAGGATCCGGAAACCGGTTATATTCGCCGACACGTTTCTCCGGGACGTATCCCGATTGATTTGGTCAGCGTTGAGCTTCCCGCCAATACTGCGGTACCCATGCCGTCGGTTTCATATCTTTCACGACGCCAGCTCATCTGGGTACTTGAAGGCAGCCTGACGTTTGTAGAAGGTGCACAGACATTTGACATGATGACGGGCGACTGCCTTGAGCTTGGTGACCCTGCAGACTGCATATTCAGAAATGATACAAATCAGGTATGCCGTTATGCCGTCGTTGTGCTCAATCCCAGCTAAGTCTGCTTCTGTTGGGCACATGACGCCAGCCTTCTAAACCACCTGTCCGTTTTTGCTCACGACAGACACTCTGCTCACCATGCCGCGCTGTGTCAGGACTGGCCTCCGCGTGTTAAGGGGCAACGCACTCTGCCCGTTGCCCCCTCGTCATCGTCGTTCTACCTGTCTGCACTGTATGCCACAACTTTCATTGCCCGCAGGGCGTCCAGTCGCAGGCTCAGTGCCGATTCAATATTGTGATAGGCCGTGCTCCCCAGCGGTAAGCGCAGTGGCGGATTGTCAGCATCGGCAGCGGCGATCATCGCCATCACGCATTTTTGTGCATCACCTTTAATCGCAAACTCACCGTTGATTATCGCTGTCCGCAGGCTACCTGCCGCAGTATCGCGGTAAGCGGGCAAGGCATCCGCAATATCCAGTCCTGCGCCAAATCCCGTCGCCGTTGGCCCCGGCTCCACCAGCAAAAAGTCGATGCCAAACGCCGCCACTTCCTGGCGAACCGCTTCAACAAAGCCTTCGATTCCCCATTTCGTGGCGTGATACACACTGAAGTTGGGTAAAGCAATCTGCCCGCCTTCAGATGAGACCTGTACAATGCGCCCGCCGCCCTGCTCGCGTAAAAATGGAATCACGGCGCGAATCAGCTGAATGGAGCCCGTAAGATTGGTCGCAATCTGACGTTCAATCTGCGCATCGCCCAGCTCTTCCGCTGCGCCAAACAGCCCGTAAGCCGCATTGCTGACTACAACATCGATTCGTCCCACCTGCGCGAATGCCGCCTCAATGACGGGCTTAATCATTGCCGTCTCGCTGAGATCCAGCACGATGGGCTGTAGCGTCTTCCCGTACGCCACGCGTAAATCATTCAGCGCCGTTTCATGTCGTACGCTGGCGACAACCCGATCGCCTCGGGCCAGCAGACTTTCACACATCAGGCGACCCAGACCACTGGATGCGCCGGTAATGAGCCAGGTTTTCATGCGTTTTATCTCCGTTGAGTGAACCGGCATTCATCATAAAACCCCTGACTGATGGCATAATCTCCCCAAACTGGCATGAGATGGTGGGAAATTTTAAACAATGAAGCGCCCGTCCTGGAACGAATTACTGGCCGTAAAAACGGTGGCTGACCAGCGCAGCTTTCGCCGTGCGGCGGATGTGCTCGGCCTTAAACGTTCAACGCTCAGCCACACCATAAAAGGGCTGGAGACGGCACTTGGCGTGCGGCTTTTCCATCGGACGACGCGAAGTGTGGCGTTAACCGAAACCGGTGAAATGCTGATTGCGCGTATGACGCCGCTGCTGACTCAAATGGACGAGTTGCTGAATGACGTCACTGCCAGCCACCATCAACCCTATGGAACACTGCGCATCAATGCCAGTGATGCCGCGATTGGCCTTCTGCTGGAGACAGTATTGCCAACGTTCCTTCAAACCTTTCCCGGCATTGAAACGGATTTAGTCGCACAGGGTCAGCTGGTCGATATTGTTGAACAGGGATTCGATGCAGGTATAAGGCTGTTTGAAGACGTGCCGAAAGATATGGTGGCTGTTTTCCTGAGCGGTCCGCTGCGTTTTGTGACGGTGGCATCGCCTGATTATCTGGCATCACGGCCCGCCATTCAGCATCCACAGGATCTTATGCAGCACATTTGCTTACGGCAGCGACTGCCAAGCGGCAAACGTTATCACTGGGAATATCAGCAAGGTAAGCAGCAATATGCACTGGATGTTCCCGGTAGCCTGACGCTTAACAGCGCTGCGTTAATGACAGATGCTGCCATCGCCGGATTAGGCATGGCTTATGTACCGGAGCGCTATGCACAGCACGGGCTGGATACACAGCGCCTGGTAACCGTGCTGGACGACTGGACAATCACCTCGCAAGGTATCGCACTCTATTTTCCACAAAACCGGCACATGCCCGTCGCGTTACGACTGTTTGTCGACACCGTGAAAGCCACAACGCGCATCTGAAAAGCCCGACCAGGGCCGTTCAGGCGCGGCGAAAGGCCTGAACGCACCTCGTACCACCGTTTATTTGCTCAGTCACAAATAAACTGCGCTTCGCACTGGCGGGCGATTTCCCACAGCCTGTTGCGAATGACCTGCTTAAGTTGCAGCGTGGACTGGGACTGGGGTTGATCACGACGGCTGATCAGCATCACTTCAAACGGCAACGGCTGTGCGACGGGGAGTAATTTTAGCTGTTCGGCATAGCGGCAAGCCGTGAACAGATCCACCACGCCCACACCGCCGCCTGCCAGTACCATATCCGCAATCACCGAGTAGGTTTTAATCGATAACGACACTGCCGGATTCAGCTTTTTATCGCGTAGCGCGCGGTGCAGGACGCGCCCAAGCGGATCCTGGGTCTGCATCATCAGCAGGTTATTCGCGCATAACCATGCCAGCGTAACGGGCTCATGTTGGGGATGATTTGGCGGCAGTAGCGCCACCATTGACGACTGAAACAGCGGTTCCGCCAGCAGCGCTGCATCCACCTGCTGACCAAAGACCAGGGCGAAATCAAGCTGATTCTCCAGGATCATTTGGCATAAGGTACTAAAGTGTTCCGTGACCAGTTCAACGCTGACCGAGGGCACCTGTTGTCGCCAGGTGACCAATGCCGGTGCCAACACCATTTGACCGAAAGCGTGAGCCGCACCAACACGGACGATCTGCCCTTCGCCGCGTCGCAGTTGTTCAGTGAGCTGGGTGATGGATTGTAAGCGTTGGTAGAGATCTTCCACCTCTGGCAGCAGCCGTCGCCCTTCTGCCGTGACGCTCATGCCCTGGATACGCCGCTCAAACAGCGCAAAGCCCAGTTGCTGTTCTGCATGATTCAGCACGCGGCTGATATTGGGCTGCGATACGTTGAGCAGGCGCGCGGCTGCGCTGATGCTGCCGGTCTGTACGATGGCCTGAAAGACTTCTATGTGACGGAGCCGCATCATTATTTACCCTGTGTGGATTCAGCTACCCGCAGGCCGCTGTGATGCACCCTTTTCAGCGCTTCACTTACAGCACCGCCAACGCCTGAATCAAAATGGAAAACCTGAACCATCTGTCATCTCACCCGCGGTACGGGCAAAGAAACGGCCAGCGCCTGAATCTGTCCTGCCTCTGTCGTTATTCCTTACTGCCGATACGATCCGGGCGGGTAAAGACAGGACAACCCCTGCTGCAAAAATTGTACCGTAAAACAGAGGGAGGCGAAGGGACCCGCTACCGCCTTGCGCTGAAATAAGGCGGCGCCGGGCTTATGCAAGGGGAAACAGGTGCAAATCGCGCCGGTATCGGTCCATTTCCCCTCACTGGCTGAATCATTGAAAAGGGTAAAGCCAGGCGTTCGCCCTGCCATGGTGCAGCGGGGAGACGGCCGGGTTATCTCATGTGGATCGACGGTGCCTGGTGGCGGATTGTCGGTCAGTGCGCACGATCGCGCCCGGCGGCGATGTTTCTGAAAAAAGGAAGCTGCAGGGGCGAAGGTTACCCGCCCCTGACCTCATGGCTGTCCCTGTGCTACGACTGGGTACTCGCCAGGTAAGAAAATGCACTGAGCAAGCTGATCAACGTCTCCATCCGCTCTGCCTGATATCCCACGGTAACCGCATCGATGCGCGTGACGCCGGGGATCAGGCTGAACAGATCGGCCAACACGGGTTTACTGGCCTGAAGCTGCATATGATAAGGCGCGGTCAACCGGGTCGTGCGCGTATCGCGCTGATGCTCAAGCGCGGCGCGTGCAGCACTGCCTATGGCACGTTGTGCCGCTTTGGGACTAATGGATTCTGCGCAGGTATGGGAAATGGCGCGTTTGACACAAACGTAGTCAACCGTTGGGTAATACTCTGCTATCCAGCTCTGCAGCTGATCGTCGCCCGTGACCAGCCACAGTGGCGTGCCCTGCTCAGCGGCGGCAGCGGCGTAAATATCGGTTTCGCCCATCACCAGGCCATTGATATGGATACGCCAGAATGCACGGCCATTAATGGTGTGCGCCAGTACGCCGGGTTCGCCTGCTGCGCTGTGATAGCCCACCAGAAATAATCCGTCGAACGTCTGCTGTTCTATGCCTTCAACCATCGACAAGCCGCGCGGTTTGCCCTGCACCAGCCGGGCGCGGGGATCAAGATTTTCCGCCCGCAGGTTGGTCATTTGCGCATGGCTGTCTGCGACGACCACCTCCGTTGCGCCTCCCGCGAACGCCCCCTCAATCGCGGCATTCACTTCCTGTTCCATCAGACCGCGGGCCAACTGATATTCCGGGTTGCCGGGTGTGCATTGCTCCGGGCGCATAACGCCCGCGATACCTTCAATATCGGCAGAAATAAAAATTTTCATGTGGTTAACCTGTCCAGAATCTGAGTCAGTGAGGGGCGATGGTGACCACGAAAGCCGGTAACAGGCTCTGCGCTCAACAAGGCATCGAGTACAGCCTGTTCGGTGGCATCTGCCGCGGCGGCAAGCAGCGGCTCCAGCATGGCGTCCTGCGGCGGTTGCGGCAGCGGTTGCGTTGAAAACGCTACCGCGATATCGCCCGAGCCGTGGCCCCAGTAGCTGCCCAGCCGCCCGAGGCCGGCACCGGCACGCTTCGCGATACGCTTCAACTGACGCGCATCCAGCGGCGCATCCGTCGCCATCACGATGATGACAGAACCGGCATCACGTTGCGGTGCCTCTCCTGCCAGCAGCGGTGCAATCACTTCACCGAGTCGCACACCGTCAAGCGTGAGCGCGCTGAGCGCGCCAAAATTCGCCAGCACCAGCACTCCCAGCGTGGCATTGAGCGACGGAATAACACGCGAGGCCGTGCCGATCCCGCCCTTCAGATTAAAACAGCTCATCCCGCGTCCTGCGCCAACGCTGCCGCGGGAAAAGTGCGCTGCGGCTGTATGCAATGCTTCCTGCGCCATCGCCTCACTGATGGCCAGCGCCTGAATATCATTGAGCCAGCCGTCGTTGCACTCCAGGGCCAGCGGGTTCACCGTCGGCAGCGTCCGCCCGAGTTCCGGGTTACGACGGATGGCATCCCGTACCAGCGCGGTAAACAGCGTGCCCACCGCCAGCGTGTTACTGAGCAGAATCGGCGTGTGTAACACACCCAGCTCCTCGACCTGTGTCAGTCCGACCGGTTTCGCAAAGCCATTCAGAACTTCAGCTCCGCACGGCAGCGGCGTGAGAAACAGGTTATCACCCGGCGGAACAATAGCGGTGACGCCAGTCTGCCGCTCTCCCTCAGCCAGCGTGACGTGGCCGACGCGCACACCAGCCACATCGCTGATGCGATTAGTGGGGCCGCATGCGCTACGCGGCTGCCCCAACTGACGCTCGTTACGCCAGCGATCCAGCAGCAGTTCGCACTGCCATTGTTGAAAGTCCATCGTCAGCCCTTGAGTTTCGGGTCGAGCGTGTCACGCAGCGCGTCGCCGAGCAGGTTAAACGCCAGCACCGTGATAAAAATCGCCAGCCCCGGAAACACGCTCATGTGCCACGCGCCCGCCATCATCATGCTCCGGCTCATGGCCAGAATATTGCCCCATTCAGGCACATCCGGCTCCGGTCCGAGGCCAATAAAGCTTAAGCCTGCCGCTGTGAGGATACTGGTGCCAATGCGCATCGTAAAATAAACAATGACGCTGGAAAGCGTGCCCGGCAGTATATGGCGCAGGATAATGATTCGGTCGGGTGCACCGGCACAGCGCACGGCTTCCACATAGGCAGCCTGTCTCAATGACAGCGTGGAGGCGCGCACAATCCGGGCAAAGACGGGCACGCTGAACACCGCGACGGCGATGATGACATTGTTCAGGCCCGTTCCCAGAAGCGCCACCACCGCAATGGCCAGCAGCATGCCGGGAAACGCGAATAACACATCGGCACCGCGCATGATCAGCATATCGACCCAGCCACCGTAATAGCCCGCCAGCAATCCCAGCACGACGCCGACAATCATGCCCAGCGTCACGGACAGCACGCCGACATATAGCGAAATACGCGCCCCATAGATAATACGACTGAGCAGGTCGCGCCCCAGTTCGTCGGTGCCCATCCAGTGTGCTGCCGAAGGGGGCGAGGATAACGCCATCCAGTCGGGCGCCATCGGATCCCAGGGAGCCAGCCAGGGCGCAAAGATCGCCACCAGAATCAGCAGCAGGACAAATCCGCCTGAAACCAGCGCCAGAGGATTGCGCACAAAAGCATGCAGGAAATCGCGCCACGGCGAGCGAATAACCTGAGGCGGGTTATCAGTCAGCGATTGATGACTCATCTCGGCTCCTGTCGCAGACGAATTGCCGGATTGACGACCGCGTAAAGCAGATCCACCAGCAGATTAATGACGATAAATTCAAATACAAACAGCATCACCAGCGCCTGAATGACCGGCTGATCCTGCGCTTTGATAGACTCAATTAACAGCCAGCCTAACCCTGGCCAGTTGAAGACGCTTTCCACGACAATCGAACCGCCCAGCAGAAAACCAAACTGCAACCCCAGCATGGTGATCACCGGGATGAGCGCGTTACGCATCACGTGTTTCCACGTCACCAGACGGTTACGCAGCCCTTTCGCTTTCGCGGTGCGCACGTAATCTTCCTGTGCCACTTCAAGGAAGGCCGAGCGGGTAAAGCGTGCCATGACCGCCGCAACGGACGATCCCAGCGTGATGGCGGGCAGGACAATATCGCTGGCCTTGTTAAAGCCGCTGACCGAGAACAGGCCAAAAGGCATCGCAACGAACTGGATTAGCAGCAGCCCCAGCCAGAACGCCGGCATCGAGATCCCCCCCACCGCCACGCTCATTAGCGTCCAGTCTTGCCATTTCCCTCGTTTCAGGGCCGCGAGTACGCCAAGCATCAGGCCGAGAAGCACAGACCAGGCGAAACCGGCTAAGGCGAGCCACAGTGTGGGCAGGAAGCCCTGCTTAATCACCTGCAGCACCGGTTGCTGGGTGCGGTACGTGGTGCCAAGATCGCCATGTAACAGGCTGTCTATCCAGTTAACATACTGCTGCGGCAACGAGTCGTTGAGCCCGAGGTGCTGACGTGCCGCTTCGACCGCTTCAATCGGTGCATCCGGTCCGGCATAAATGCGCGCCGGGTCGCCCGGCAGCAGCTTGATGAAACCGAAAACCAGCAGCGAGACCACCAGCAAAACCGGTATCATCTCCAGCAATCGGCGAATGATGTATGCAAACATGCCATTCCCTGAAATAAAGGTGAGACGGGGAGCCTCACGTGCCGCCGCAACCGGCAAAGGCACGTGAGGGACATCCGCGACTTATTTAAACGACGCCTGAGTAAACAACAGATTGCCATCAGGCAGCATCGAAACGCCGCTCAGGGTGCTGCGTTTGCCTACCAGATTGTCTGGCGTGCCAAGGAACGCCACGGGGGCCTCTTTCCACAACAGCTTTTGCGCTTGTGCATAGGCGATACCACGTTTTGCCGGATCGGCCGTCGCCAGCCCGGCAGCAATCGCCTTGTCGACGTCAGGATTGCTGAAATAGGAGACATTGTACGAGGTAGGTACCCATGATTCGGTGGCGAACAGCGGACGCAGAGCCCAGTCGGCATCGCCTGTAGACGTCGACCAGCCGCCATAATAGAGGTCAAATTCGGCTTTTTTCGGGTCCTGAACGCCCCACAGCTTCGCGTTGCGCGTTCCGGAATCCATCGGTGTCACCGTGGCGCGAATACCCACCGTGGCCAGTTGCGCCTTCAGCACCTGGGCGGCGCGCACGCTGGCGGTCGCATTGGTGACCCAGAGCTTGAGATCCAGCCCATTCGGGTAGCCCGCCGCTTTCAGCAACGCTTTGGCCTTATCCGGCGCATAGTGGTAATCGGGATCGCTCTGCTTCTCATAGAACTGCACCCCTTCCGGCATCGCGGAGGTGGCCGGTTTACCCAAACCGGCAAAGGCCACCTTCAACCACAGATTACGGTCAATCGCATAGTTGATTGCCTGGCGCACGCGGACATCGGCCAGAGGTTTATGCTGCGTATTGATCGCCATGTAATAGAGATAGATGCTCGGATCGCGCTGAATCGCGAGGTTGCTGTCCTGCTTCACCGCCGCGATCAGATCCGAAGGCAAAGGCCAAATGGCATCCACCTGACCCGATTTCAACGCGGCAACCCGTGTCGCATCTTCCGGGCTGGGTGAGAAAATCACCTGATCGACTTTGGGCCAGCCCTGCCGCCAGTAACCGTCATATTTCGCCAGCGTGACCGCTTTGCCCGGAGTCCAGTTTACGAATTTAAATGGCCCGGTCCCCACCGGATGCAGCCGCAACTGGGCCTCGTCCGGATACTGTTTCAGAACCGACGGGCTCCACATCACCGCCGAAGGGTGCGCCAGCGTATTAATAAAAGCACCAAATGACTGATTGAGTGAGATTTTCACCTGATCGGGTGCCAGCACCTTCACCTTATCGATCATTTTGTACAGGCTGTTGCGCTTCAGCCCTTTTTTCTGGTCTGCCAGACGATCAAGGTTCGCTTTGACCGCTTCCGCATCAAAAGGCGTACCATCCTGGAAGGTAACGCCTTTACGCAGCGTCAGCGTAAATTCCGTCGCACTGTCGTTGGAGGTGTAACCGGTCGCCAGCCAGGGCTCCAGCTTCATCTGGGGATCAAACTGAAACAGGCGCTCAAAGATACCGCTCTGCACCGAGTAGCTGACATTATCCGAGGTATCGTGCGGATCGAGCCCCGTAATATCGGCATACATTGAAATGCGCAGATCCTGTGCCTGCGCAGTCATGACCAGTGTCGTCGTTAAGGCGAGGGCGAGTGAAGTACGGCGGAACAGCGTTTTCATAAAATCTCCTGGTCGTTAAGGATTATCGCAATGCAATGCCGTCAGCGACCCAGTGTTGCGGTGCAACCTGCCGATAACGGGGTTTCGTGACCGTTTCGCCCACCTTTCGCAACGGCGAAGGGATTTCGCTGTCATCAAAACGGCGAGGCTGACGGTTCTCGGGATCTGCCACCGGCACGGAGGCCAGCAGACGTTGGGTATAAGGATGTTGCGGTTGATTAAAGACCGACTGGCGCGGTCCGAGCTCGACAATCTGGCCGAGGTACATCACCGCCACGCGGTTGGCAATGCGCTCGACGACCGCCATATCATGAGAGATGAATATCCAGGCTACGCCCGTTTGCTGCTGGAGATCCATCATCAGATTCACCACCTGCGCCTGAATTGAAACGTCAAGGGCCGATACGGCTTCATCAGCAATAATCACTTTCGGTTTCAGGGCCATCGCGCGGGCAATGGCAATACGCTGGCGCTGACCGCCCGAAAATTCGTGCGGATAACGACGCGCGTGCTCCGGCAACAGCCCAACGCTTGTCAGCAGCGCATCGATGTGTGGAGAAGCCTGTTCCAGTGAGTCCACCATGCCATGCAACAGCAACGGCTCGGCAATGGTAAACCCCACCGTCAGACGTGGATTCAGTGACGCATAGGGGTCCTGAAACACCATCTGAATTTCACGGCGCAGCGGCTGGAATGCCGTCTCTTTCAGATGAGAGATTTCCTTTCCTTCAAAGTGGATGCTTTCCGCCTCACTGGCGATCAGGCGCATCAGCGCACGCCCGGTGGTCGATTTACCGCAGCCGCTTTCACCCACGATGGCCAGGGTTTCACCCGGCCACAGACTGAAATCAATCTGCTCAACCGCATGCACATGATGCGTATGGGTCGAGAAGATGCCGCTGCGGATGGGGTAATACACTTTTAGCCCACGTACATCGAGTAGCGGTTCGCTGTCGTAGCGCGCCGTCAGCTGTTCGTGTTGCGCCGCCTGTTGTGCACCCAACAGGGGAAAGCGTTGCGGCCACGCGTATTCGCGCATATCGCCCAGTTTTGGCACGGCTGCCAGCAACGCTTTGGTATACGCATGCTGCGGGGCGGCAAAAATCTCTGACACGGTGCCCTGCTCGACCACTTCGCCACGCAGCATGACCACAATACGATCCGCAATTTCCGCCACAACGCCCATATCATGGGTGATAAACAACACCGCCATGTTTTTCTCGCGTTGCAGCTCACGCAGGATATGTAAAATGCGCGCCTGTACGGTGACGTCCAGCGCCGTCGTGGGTTCGTCGGCAATCAGGAGTTGCGGATCACAGGCCAGCGCCTGAGCAATCATCACGCGCTGGCGCATCCCGCCGGACAGCGCGTGCGGATAGCTTTTCATGACGCGATCGACATCGGCAATACGTACCTGTCGCAGCAGTTCACGTACGCGCGCATGAGCCTGTTTCTTGTCGCACTGATGATGGTCGCGTAACGCTTCGGTGAGTTGATCATCGATACGCAGCACCGGATTCAGTGAGGTCATCGGCTCCTGAAAGATCATCGCCATTTCACGGCCACGCAACGTACGGCGCTGACTGTCATCCAGCGTTTCTAACGCATGAACTTCTCCGCGGCGATCGCGAAACTGCATGCTGCCGCGATCAATACGGCCGCTGCTCGCCAGCAAGCCCATCACGGCCAGCGACGTGACTGATTTACCTGAGCCGCTCTCGCCCACCACGGCGACAATTTCGCCTGGATAAATGGCGAAACTGATGCCTTTCAGCGCCTGATTCTCACCACTGCGTCCACGAAATGAGACGCTAAGGTCCTGAACAGCAAGCACCGGTGATGCACCGTCAGCACGTGTGGCAGAAGAAGTGAGTCGTGTGTCCGTCATCAATGCCTCGTCGCGTTACAGCCAGATACGGCCATCGGAGTAATTCAAAAAAGGAGAGCTGTCGGCCGCCAGCCAGATCGGGCCATCTAAATCGACGTGCTCTGCGTGCACCGCCACGGGCAATGCCGCTTCCATCGCCAGGGATGTACCCAGCATGCAGCCGACCATGATGCGCATGTTCTGCTTGTGCGCTTCATCGACCATCGCCAGCGCTTCCGTCAGACCTCCGCACTTATCCAGCTTGATGTTGATCATCTCGTAGCGATGACGCAGGCTGGCAATGTCCTCTCGCGTGTGGCAACTCTCGTCCGCACAGACGGGAACAGGATGACGGAAGCGTTGCAGGTCATGATCCTGACCAGCGGGAAGCGGTTGCTCGACCATCGCAATGTTAAAGGCCTGAAGCGCCACCAGCAGGCTTTCCAGATCCATTCCCGACCAGGCTTCATTGGCATCGATAATGAGCGTCGCACGCTGGGCCGCGGCACGAATCGCCGCCACTTTTTCCAGAACCGCATCGCGGTCGAGCTTGATTTTGAGCAGGATGGCACCCCGCGAGACGGCATCCGCCGCCGCCAGCGCCATGTTTTCCAGCGTATCGAGGCTGAGGGTTTCCGCCGTGACGACCGAGCGTGGCGGCGGGCATGCACTTTGTTGCCAGAGCGTTTGACTGGCCCGTGCGGCGTCAAGTCGCCACAGTGCGCAGTCCAGCACATTGCGCGCGGAACCGGCGGGCAAACGGTGTTGCAGATCATCGCGGCTCAGGCCTGCTTCCACGTCAGCACGTACCGCCTCAAGCTGGGCCTGAACGCTGTCTGGCGTTTCATCGTAGCGCGCCGTTGGTGTACATTCGCCCTGCCCAATAAAGCCGTTTTGCTCAAGCGTGACACGGATAACCGTCACGGCGGTACGCACACCGCGCGAGATAGCAAACGGTCGCGCCAGCGGCAGTTCCACCACGTTGATCTGCACCTGTCTCATCTCAGCCCCGCTCCTGAAGCAGCGCGGCGATGTCATCGATACCAAAACGCACCGGATCGGTTGCCGGTAAACCGAATTCGGCACGGATTTCAGCACAATAGGCGCGCGCGTCTTCTTCCGTGTAGTTTGAGGTGTTAATCGCAAAGCCAGCCAGTTGAACGGACTCACTGGTCACCTGGGCGGCGCGCAGATTGGCTTCCACGCAGTCTTTCAGGCTGACCATCGGTTGATGCGGCAAATGGCGCATATGCGGACGGCCCATTTCATGGCACATCACCAGCCAGTGCGGTTGCGCACCGTGCATAAGCCCCATACTGACGCCCGCGTAAGAGGGATGGAACAACGATCCCTGCCCTTCCACGATATCCCAGTGATCATCATCGTTGGCAGGAGACAGGGCTTCTGCCGCACCGGCAATAAAGTCCGCGATTACCGCATCCACAGCAATGCCTTCCCCTGCAACCAGAATCCCGGTCTGTCCCGTGGCACGAAAATCCGCTTTCATTCCGCGCGCATGCATTGCCGCTTCCAGCGCCAGTGAGGTGTACATCTTGCCCACTGAGCAGTCGGTCCCCACCGTGAGTATCCGCTTGCCTGAACGCTTCTTACCGCTGCCAACACTCAGCTTCGGACGCATATGACGTAAATCGAAAAGCGCAACACCAAACGTCTCTGCCAGCGTGACCAGCTCGGGCTCATCCACCAGACGATGATGTAATCCGCTGGCCACGTTCATGCCGGCTTTGATGGCACTTTTCACCGTATCCAGCCAGTGTTCGGGCAGATATCCCCCTGCGTTGGCGGTGCCCAGCACCAGCGTTTTCGCGCCGCGCGCTTTGGCGCTGGCGATATCAAGTTCATCCAGCCCCAGGCTGACCGTACAGCCCGGCAGTTTAATTTCGCCAACGCACTGTTCCGGTCGCCAGATATGAATACCGCGCGCCGTTTTTGCCGCGAGGGGATCGGTAACATCGCCAAGAAAAAGTAAATAGGGTTGTGGGATTAGCATGAGAGTTCTCGTTTCAGACAAAGGTAAGGTTCTGAAACCACTATTTCATGCGTGTTGAAAAGTGACGAATGCTTGTTTGGTTGCGGGGTATAACGGCAGGCTATAGTCAGATAAAAAAGTAATGGCAACCGCGTTATTTCAACGAATCAGGATGAAATCGGCCCCGGTGCCGGGGCGAGTCATAGGAAAAGGCTAATATCCGCCGGAGAGTTAATGGTGAGATATCGTTTAATGTCAGTCAACGGGAAGCAAGGCCGTTTACTTCGACGCTGTCTTTCATAATGCCCCGGCGTGGTATCGGGTACCACGGATAACACGCTTTGGGGCGTGGTGAGGATGTTATCTTTCCTCTCAAAACGCTGTGACTGACAACCGAGAGGAAACAAGGTAATTACAGCTTTCCGGTCAGATACTGTGCTTCACCATCCGCAAAGCTCCAGTCACCCGGCGCATTGGTAATAAAGCTGATCATCAGATCTTTCCCTTCCACCCCACAGTGTTCTGCCAGCTCCCGTGCCAGTTCCGCCATGAAACGCGTTTTTTGCTCTTCACTTCTCGGGCTGGTAAACACCCGGACCATCACCAGACGGTCGCTGCGTTCAAACCCCAGCCCGGTATCCTGGAACACCATCTGGTAATTTTTATTTTCGTGAACAATCTGATAACGGTCACGTGCGGGAACGTTAAACGCGGTGAGCACAGCCCGATGTGCAGCGTCCAGCATTGTTCTGATTTCCGTAGCAGAACGTCCCTCAATGATGTCGAATGTCAGCAATGGCATAAATAAACCCTCGGTTGGTCTAAATCGTAAGTGTATGATGTCGCGCTATGTTGCCGACGGGTGTTGAAAAGAAAAAGAGACAGGGCTGAAATGATTATTCACTATTTTGAACAATCCCGATGAAAGCATTCCGCACGGATGAACTGTGGGTGCATTTGTACTGGCTGACGGTACTCGCTGAATCGGGAAGTTTTACCCGCGCGGCTGATCGGCTGGAGGTCAGCAAGGCAGCCATGAGTCAGAAAATCAAAGAGCTGGAGAATATGGCCGGCACAGCACTGGTGCAGCGTACTACCCGCAGCGTCCGTCTGACCTCGGCGGGCGAAAAACTGGTGGATAACTTGCGCGATCCTTTTGCGCAGATTGAGCAATCCTTTTTACGCATTCGTGATGAAACCGGCCCGGTGAGAGGCCTGGTGCGTGTCAGTGCGCCGGTAGCCTTTGCGCGCCAGCAGCTCGTCCCGGTTATTGGCGATTTTGTCCGGGAGTACCCGCAGGTCACTATTCAGCTGGATGTCAACGACCGTCTGGTATCACTGACTCGTGAAGGTTTTGATTTGGCCATCCGTCACAGCCAGACACTTCCGGAGACCCACATTGCGCTGAAGTTGTGTGACACGCATGCGGTTCTGGTTGCCTCCCCCGCTTACCTGGCGCAATACGGCACCCCGCAAAAGCCCGACGACCTGGAGCGGCATAACTGTCTGTACTATCTGCGCGGACAGGAACCGCCGCGATGGCATTTCCATAAAGTGACGGGCGGAGAGGAAACCGTAATGGTGAAGGGACAGGGAAACTTTGCCACTAACAACAGCGAATCCGTCCGCGATGCGGCATTACAGGGACTCGGTAT
>NZ_JAVAXU010000002.1:0-714841 GCF_041954965.1 Pantoea sp. BS_8 | reverse complement strand
GAGCGAAGGCACCGCGCAGCGGCGGGTGGGCAGGACGGGAGCCCGGGGGCAAGGGGCCGCGGCGGCTGGCGGCCCCTTGTCGGTCGCCCGCACCGGGCAGACTGAAACTCCAGGCCGCCTGGCGAGCGAAACCCTCTCAGCGCTTCATCAGCTGTCAGCGACTCAACCCTTCTCAGTGCCTGAAAAGACTTCTCGCACAAGCATCAATTATCGGTATCCAAAGCAATAAAAACGCTTGATCAGGCACGAATCTCAAAGCGGCGGGTGGGCAGGACGGGAGCCCGGGGTCAAGGGGCCGCGGCGGCTGGCGGCCCCTTGTCGGTCGCCCGCACCGGGCAGGCTGAAACTCCAGGCCGCCTGGCGAGCGAAACCCTCTCAGCGCTTCATAAGCTGTCAGCGACTCAAACCTTCTCAACGCCTGCTCGCGCAAGCATCACTGCAACTCATTATCTGTATCCAAAGCAATAAAAACGGCTGAACAGACGCAAATCTCAAAGCGGGAGAGTTGGGCAGGACGGGAGACCTTGTCGGTCGCCCGCACCGGGCAGACTGAAACTCCCGGCCGCCTGGCGGGCGAAACCCTCTCAGCGTTTCATAAGCCGTCAGCGACTCAAACCCTCTCAGCGCTTCACAAGCCGTCAGCGACACAAACCAGCCACCTCGCGCAGCGAATTAACCGCCCCGCGCAAGCGCCACCAACACCCCATTACTTCTTATATTTTGCTTCTAGCGTCGCAAACCACGGCTGGACAAAATCGTTATTGCTGCCCCAGCCCGGAATGATCTTGTTAAGCGACGCGACATTCACTGCGCCAGGATGGCTGTCGAGCGCCTGTTGTGAAATCGACGACGCTTTAAATTCATACGTTGCAGGCGTGGTTTCACCGGCGATCTTGTTCGCCACCAGGCGCATATTCACGGCACCGATAGTTTTCGGATCGACCGCGACGGTCTGCACCCACGGGCTGCCTTTCTGGCGCATCAGCTGCAAATCCTGATTGGAAACATCAATGCTGTACAGCTTGATCTCGGTGCGGCCATTTTCCTGCAACGCTTTATACGCGCCCTGGCTGAAGGCATCCCATGCGCCCCAGATGGCGTCAATCTTGCCTTTCGGGTATTTCGCCAGAATCGCGCCCACTTTGTTGGCCGTGTCGCCCTGGACATCCGTTGATACGGCACCAATGGACTCTAGCTGATGAATGCCTGGGTTTTCTTTTAATAATTTTTCATACACCACCTGACGGCGTTCCATCGGCGGGAAACCGGCGACCCATAACTTCACGATGTTAGCTTTGCCGTTGAAGTCTTTGATCAACTGCCCCAGGGAGAGCTGCGCCAGCGAGGCGTCATCCTGGGCGGTCACCGTCACGCCGGGAATCGGGTTGTCTACCGGTGTGTCAAATACCGACACTTTAATGCCCGCGTCAGCGATGCGTTTTACCAGTGCGCTGGCATAGGGCGCTTTGCCGTGTGACAGCACAATACCGTCGTATTTTTGGCTGATCGCCTGATTAACAAAATCCTGAAAACGCGCGTCATCACCGTTGCTGAGGAAGGTGCTGACTTTGAAGCCCAACTGGCGACCCTGCTGAATCGCGCCTGCCACAAACTGGGTCGTGTTGTCGTCGGAACCGAGGTTACGGATGACGGCAATACGAATCGGCCCTTCATGATTGGCGATGGCGGCAGGGACAGGTGTTATGGTGTCGGCAAACGCGGCACTGGCGTTTAACAGGCTCAGGGCCAGCAGCGAGAGTGTTATCTTTTTCATTATTCTTAACTCCAGTAGAAGAACGCGTCTTAACGACGCTGTACATAAGTGATGGCCAGCGCTAAGGCCAGCACTAATCCTTTGATAATGTCCATGGCGTAATAGGGCACAGATAACATCACCAGGCCGTTTTGCAGAACCCCTAAAATGACGGCCCCGACCAGCGTACCCAGCGCATTCGGCTTACCGGAGCCGGCCAGTGAAAAGCCGATCCAGGCGGCAGCCACGGCGTCCATCAGATAACCGCTACCGGCGTTAACCTGAGACGATCCAATGCGTGAGGCCAGCAGAATACCGCCCAGTCCGGCCAGTAGTGAGGCAATCACATAGGCCAGAACGCGATAACGCGTGGTGCGAATACCGGAAAGTCGGGCGGCTTCGGGGTTTCCGCCCAGCGCATACATGCGGCGGCCGTGTTTGGTCAGCGACAGCGCCAGCTGTGCCACCACGGTCACCACCAGCATGATAATCACGATCGTAGGTACCTGACCCAACAGGTTAAAGGCAGCAGGAATGGTGCCTTCCGCCATATCGCCGCTGGGCAGCACCATGTTTTCCGTAATCGAGCCGCCAAAGCTGTAGGTCATGGCGACGCCCTGAATCACAAACAGGGTGGCCAGTGTGGCCAGCATGTCGGGAATGCGCAGCACGACGATCAGAAAGGCGTTAAACAGCCCCACCAGCGTGCACAGCGCCAGAGTGATGGCGATCGCCGCCGTGGTATCGAAGCCGTACCAGACAAACAGCGAAATGACCAGGGCGTTTGCCAGTGACGCGGTAGAGCCCACCGAAAGGTCGAAGCCGCCAACGGTGAGGGATACAGAAACGCCCACGGCAATCACGGTTACGATGGCGATAGACCGCAAAATATTGACGATATTGTTCGGTTCCAGAAAGCTGTCGGAAGCCAGGCCAAAGGCAGCGATCAATATCACCACCGTCAGCAACATGCCCCACTTATAGAGGAAATCGAACAGCTGATGGCGCAGCGATGGCGATGCGGAATTCAGGGCTAACTCTTTACTGCTCACGCAGGGGTTCCTCCGGTGGAATAGAGCAAAAGTGTCTCCTCCGTGGCGCGTTGTCCGTCTAATTCCGCCACAATACGTCCGTCCCAGAGCACACAAATACGGTCGCATAAGCCGACCAGTTCAGAAAATTCGCCAGAGGCGTAAATGATCCCTTTACCTTCATGGGCAAGGTTGCTGATTAGCGTGAACAGTTCCGTTTTGGCTTTTACGTCCACGCCTTTGGTCGGTTCGTCGAAAATCAGGACATCGGCGTTATTGCGTAACCATTTGCCAATCGCCACCTTTTGTTGATTGCCGCCGGAAAGCCGACGTAACGGTTGGGCGGGGCCAGTCGTACGCACGTTAAGACGACGGATCACCGCTTCCGCCCAGCGCCAGGCCTGACGATGGCCGAACAGGCTCCAGCGGGAAAAACTGTCGTCTGCGCTGATACTGAGGTTCATCGCCACCGATTCGTCAATGAAGATGCCCTCTTTGCGGCGCTCTTCCGGCACCAGTGCCATGCGCTGACTCACGGAATCGTGTGGCGCTCGCGGTTTCCAGCGTTTACCGTGCAGTTCACCGCGGGTAACCCGGCTTTTACTGGCACCAAATAACGCTTTGCAGAGTTCGGTTTTGCCAGCCCCGGCCAGCCCGGCAATACCCAGAATCTCGCCCTTGTGTAAACGCAGTGAGATGTTCCGGAGCAGGTGTTCATCATGTAATCCTTCCACCGCCATGAGTACGGATGAGGACTGCAATGGCCGGCGCGGAGGATAGATATCGGTCAACGGATGACCCAGCATTTTTTCAACGATTTGCTCACCGCTCAGGGAAGCCATTGGGCTACTTTCCACCAGGCGGCCATCGCGCAGTACCGTCAGGCGATCGCAGATGGCTTTCAGTTCGTGAATACGGTGAGAGATAAATATCACGCCAATACCGCTGGTCTGCAGGCGACGAACTACGGCGAACAGGCGCTCGCTTTCGTGTTGGTCGAGTGGGGCAGTGGGTTCATCAAGAATCAGAAAGCGGCAGTGGTGCGACAGGGCTCTGGCCAGCAGGATCTGCTGCTTTTCCGCCAGCGAACAACGTTCGACCGGGCGTCTGACATCAATCGTGGCATCCAGCTGCGCCAGCAGGTCTCGCGCCTGACGACGCATATCGCCCCAGCGAAAGCCATGGCCCGGTTCGGCCAGCTGATCCAGCAGAATGTTCTCGGCCACGCTTAACTGGGGCACCAGCGCAACATCCACTTCCTGCTGCACCAGGTGAATGCCGAGCTTTTTGGCGTCACGCGGGCTGCGAATCGACACAGGCTGGCCGTCCAGCAGAATCTCACCGTGATAGTGACTGTGGGCACCGGAGAGTACCGCCATCAGGGTGGATTTACCCGCGCCATTGGCCCCGGTCAGGGCATGAACCGAGTGACCTTCCGTCAGAAAATCCACTGAGGTTAACGCGGCAAATCCGCCGAAATCGATAGAGATGTTACGCATCTCAAGGCGATTGACTGCACGCATCACGGAGCTCTCCATTAAAGTCACTGATCGCATTTTTTCCCGAAGCTACCGGTGCGGCAACTAACGAAAGCGCATAAGTTAGCACAGAAATTTATTAGCCATCCAGACATCTGGACATAATGGCGGCTAAAGCTGACTAAGCGCAGCAAGTTGGTGATTTAACGGTAAGAAGTCGCCTTAACCCAGCGGATTATGCTGCGCCTGGGCGTCAGTCTTTTTTAAACGGATGCGCTTTTATCTCAGGATAGGAAAATGCGACGTGGTTTTGTCGCAGACTTCACCACGTGCAAGAACGCATCGCATCCGTCGCGGTTACTTCACGGCATAGATTTCGGCGAGGTCGGCCAGATCCCAGTTACCGCCCGTTAACAGTACACAGACTTTCTCAGCGGGCTTCAGGCTGACCGATCCCGCCAGCAACGCGCCAAGGCCGATGGAGGCCGCGGGCTCGGCAATCAATTTTGCCTCACTGGCCAGCACCCGCATGCCCTGAGTAATATGCTCGTCGTCAACCAGCACAATCTCATCTACGTACTTTTCAATAATCGGGTAGGGATTGCGGCCCGGCACGCTGAGTCTTAAGCCATCCGCAATAGTATTGAGCAGCGGCAGTGACGTTGGCTGTTTGTTGATCCGACTTTGGTAATATTTCGGGGTCAGAGCGGGTTCCGCGCCAATCACTCTGACGGCAGGGCGGGTTTCTTTGATTGCGGTGGCCACACCGGAGAGAAGTCCGCCACCGCCCAGCGGCACAATCACGGTATCCACATCTGGCAAATCATGCAGGATTTCGCAGCCGATCGTTCCCTGGCCCGCCATGACCATCGGATCTTCAAAGCCATGCACTACCGCATAATTGTTGAGCTCGGCAATTTCATACACCTTCTTCCAGCGGGACGCATTGTCGCCATCGAAGAGAATCACCTCTGCGCCCAGGGCGCGCGTATTGTCGATTTTGATTTGCGGCGTTGTGACCGGCAGCACCAGAATGACCTTTACGCCCAGCATTCTGCCTGCATAAGACAGGCCCTGGGCATGATTGCCTGATGAACTGGAAATCATGCCGTTGGCAAACGCCTCAACGGGCAGAGAAAGGACCTTATTCAGTGCGCCCCGTATTTTAAACGCGCCGGTAATCTGCAACGTCTCCGGCTTGAGGTAAAGCTCACAGCCGACCCGTTTTTCAATTTTTTCAGCGCGGAGTAACGGCGTATGGCGAATATGGGCAGCGATGCGCTGCTGTGCGTCATGAATGTCCTGCAGGGTGGGGTACGAACGCGTCATATACATTACCTTCGTCTGAACGAAACGTTATTCAAAAAATGCAAATCCGGTTCCGTAGCCTTTTTCAAGGGCCTTGCGGTAAATGCGCCCGGCTGTCGTGTTGTCCTGAATGGCAAGCCCGGTGGAGTCAAAGAAGGTAATTTCCCGATCGTTTTCCCGGCCCGGTTTCGTCCCGGACAAAATTTCCCCGATTTCGGCATGGATCGCGTTTTCACTGATGATATTTCTGTCCAGCGCATGCCAGGTTTCTCCTTTCTGCGTGCACTGGGGCAGGGAATCCACGATCACTTTTGCCCGACTAAAAATCTGCGGGTCAAACTCCTGTTTACCGCGCTGATCGGTGCCAATGGCGATGATATGCGTGCCGGGCGGAATCCAGTCGGCCTCAATCAGCGGTCCTTTGCCCCGGGTGGTGGTGATAAGAATATCGGCTTGCCCGACCGCCGCCTGACAGCTGTCCGCGATAATGACCGGAATACCTGTGGTGCTTTCAATGTCCGCTTTGAAAGCCTGACGGGTGGCTGGCGTTCGGCTCCAGGCATGGATTTCCTCAATATCCATTACCCGGGCGATCGCCTGGATTTGCATTCTCGCCTGATTGCCAGTGCCAATCGCGGCGATTTTTTTGGCATTTTTACGTGCCAGTGCTCTGACGGAAACAGCGCCCGACGCACCGGTTCGCAGACCGGTAATCAGGCTACCGTCCATCACACAGCACAGGGCGCCGCTTTGGGCATCAAACAGGATGATCGTGCCCATACCGCTCGGCAGACCAGGACGGGACGGGTTTTCTGAAAAACCGCCGGAGGAGGCTTTCATCGAAATCAGTTCGTTGGTGCGGTAATAGCAGGTTTTAAAATCAATCTCGCCACGGGGGGCGGGCAGGTGCAGGCCGATATAGTCAGGCTGTTCCACCAGGCCGCCGTTAAAGGCCCTGTAGGCTTCGTCGACGGCTTCAATGACATCATCAATGCTGATGAGCTGTCGGACATCTTCTTTGGTGAGTAATAAGGTCTTCATGCGTCCTCGGGTCGTGTCAGACGAACGATTCCCGACTAGCGCAATGGTGTTAAAACGCGGCCGGGAAAAGAGGGATTCCCGACATTATTACACTGGCGTTGCAACAGAAAATGCCAATCTGCACCCCGGAGAAACGCTTTAAACTGTTTTAGCGACGGGTGACGAAAGCTAATGCTCGGGTAAGTGTGACGGCGGAAAGGCGAGCGAGGCGCAAAAAAAAGGGCTTATGCAGAATATAAGCCCTTAATCTTATGGCGTACGGATTTTATTTCTCCGGCACCACATTCAGCAGTGTAGTCAGCAGCTTCCAGTACAGGCCAACGCTTTCGATATGGACCTGCTCATCGGGAGAGTGCGGACCTGTGATGGTTGGGCCGATCGAAACCATATCCATGTTGGGATAGGGTTTTTTAAACAAGCCACATTCCAGACCCGCGTGGATCACCTGAATATTGGGTGTTTTGCCAAACAGGGCGACATAGGTTTCACGCGTCAGGGCCATGATGGGCGAGTCGGCATCGGGCTGCCAGCCAGGATAGCCGCCTTTTGGTTTGGTCTGCGCGCCCGCCAGCTGGCCGAGTGAGGTCAGCATCTGCACCACATAATCACGTCCCGTGTCGATCAGCGAACGAATCAGACAGTTAATTTCCGCTTTGTCGGCATCCATCGTCACAACGCCCACATTGAGTGAGGTTTCCACAACGCCTTTGGCGACATCAGAATTGCGGATCACGCCGTTCGGAGTGCTGTTTAACAAATTCAGGAAGCGATCGCGGCTTTCACGGCTCAGCGCCTCGCCCTGATGGGCAACCGGCTCGCTGACGAAAGCAATATTCTTCTCTTTCACGCCGTGCTCATTCTGTACCGCAGCCAGGAAGCTGGCGGCGGCTGATTTGAGGTTATCCACTTTGCTGCTGTCGACAGAAACGGTTGCAAAGGCTTCGCGAGGAATCGCGTTGCGCAGTGTACCGCCGGTGAACGCAATCAGGCGAAGATCCAGCTCTGCCGCATGCGCGGTCAGGAAACGGGCCAGCAACTTATTGGCATTCCCCAGGCCCATATGAATATCCGCACCCGAGTGACCGCCACGCAGCCCTTTCAGGGTGAACTTCAGGGTTTCAAAACCGGCAGGAACCGCTTCGCGCGTCAGGGGCAGGGTTGTGATGAAATCGATGCCGCCTGCGCAACCCATGTAGATCTCACCTTCTTCTTCCGAATCGGTGTTGATCAAAATGTCAGCCTGCAGCCAGCCTGGCTGTAAACCAAAAGCACCGTCCATACCGGTTTCTTCGGTCATGGTGAGCAGGACTTCCAGCGGGCCATGGGTCAGGCTGTTGTCCGCCAGTACCGCAAGGGCCGAGGCCATACCAATCCCGTTGTCGGCGCCCAGCGTCGTCCCGCGCGCTTTCACCCATTCGCCATCGACATACGGCTGAATAGGATCTTTGGTGAAGTCGTGAACGGTATCGTTATTTTTCTGCGGCACCATATCAAGGTGTGCCTGCAGGGCCACGGGCGTGCGTTTTTCCATACCGGCGGTCGCAGGTTTACGAATCAGGATATTGCCGACCTGATCGCGCTCACACCAGAAGCCTTGTTCTTTGGCCCAGTTAACAATGTAGTTAGCCAGCGCTTCTTCATGAAAAGAGGGATGAGGAATCGAGCAGATTTTGGCGAAAAAATCCCACAGCGGCTGTGGAGAGAGTTGAGACAATTCAGACACGACAAGTCTCCTGTGTCAGTGCGCCGGCTTTGCCGGACAGTGCGAAGTTCCAGTGAAAGATCGCCGTCAGTGAACTGACGAGATAGGGCGAGAATATCACTGTTTTTCGTTCTGTGTGTCATTCACCGCGCTAAAAAACCGCAACCAGCCGCCAGGTGCTGGTTTTTAGCGCGTCATGTCCTTATAATCTCGCGCAACCTTTTCCCCGTTGCACATTTTTTAAGCCACACTGACTGGCTGGGATTCCTATTTATGAGCGAAAAATACGTCGTTACCTGGGACATGCTGCAGATTCATGCCCGTAAACTGGCTCAACGCCTGCTGCCTGTTGAACAGTGGAAAGGCATTATTGCAGTGAGTCGCGGCGGTCTGGTACCGGCTTCGCTGCTGGCACGTGAACTGGGTATTCGCTATGTCGATACCGTGTGTATTTCCAGCTATGACCACGATCATCAGCGTGAAATGAAAGTCCTGAAACGCGCCGAAGGCGATGGTGAAGGCTTTATCGTGATTGACGACCTTGTGGATACCGGCGGTACCGCACAAGCCATCCGTGAGATGTATCCGAAAGCGCGCTTCTGCACCATCTTTGCAAAGCCTGCCGGACGTGCGCTGGTTGATGACTATATCGTTGATATTCCGCAGAACACCTGGATCGAACAGCCATGGGACATGGGCGTGGTTTATATTCCACCGATTGTCAAAGGCTGATTGACGCAACACAAACAACGCCCGGTTTTCCGGGCGTTGTGCTTTCTGCGCCTCGCGACTTGCCGTGCAGTACAGTAAACTTAACTGCTGCTGTCTGTGTTGTTAGAGAGGTGATATGTCTGGCAAAAACCTGAGCGTTGAGCTGTTTAAACCTCGCTTTAAACATCCCGAAACGTCGTCGCTGGTACGCCTGCGTCGGCATGCCACGCATGAAGTGCATTCTGCTCTGGATGGAGACAGCCGGCGCGGCTGGTATCGGATGCTTAATAAGCTGATGTGGACATGGCGGGGCGTGCCCGCGCAGGAGATCAGCGAGGTACTGGCGCGTATTGCAATCAGCGATGTTGAGCACACCAACCCTGCGCTACTGGATACGGTAATAGGTTATCGCAACGGTAACTGGAACTACGAGTGGAGCAGACAGGCAGGTCGCTGGCAACAACGTGCGCTGGACGCGAAAGAGGACGCCCACGACCAGGCCGGGCATGACTGGCTGCACGCGTCTCATCTCTACAGTGTGGCCGCGTACCCCTATATTAAAGGCGATGAACTGGCGGATCAGGCGCAGGCCCTGGCCAGCCGCGCTTATGAAGAAGCGACCCGCCGCTTACCCGGGGAACTCAAAACGCTGACCTTCCACATTGAAGGAGGCAGCCCCGTCAGCGGCTTTTTGCATATGCCGCCTGGCGTGGAAGCCCCTTATCCGACCGTAATGTTTTGCGGTGCGCTGGACTCGCTGCAAACTGACCACTATCGTCTCTTCCACGATTATCTTGCGCCGCGCGGCATCGCTATGCTGACGCTGGATATGCCGTCCGTCGGGAACGCCATCAAGTGGAAGCTCAGCCAGGATACCAGCTTTCTGCATCAGCAGGTGCTGCGCGATCTGGCTTCTGTTCCGTGGATCGATCACACGCGCGTAGCGGCGCTGGGTTTTCGCTTCGGTGCTAATGTCGCCGTTCGTCTTGCCTATCTGGAAGCGCCGCGTCTGCGAGCCGTAGCCTGTCTCGGGCCCATCGTGCACAGCCTGCTGACACAAAATACCTTGCAAAACAAAGTACCGGATATGTATATGGACATGCTGGCCAGCCGACTTGGCATGGCAGGCAGTACAGACAGCGCCTTGCGGGCGGAACTGCTCAGCTACTCGCTGAAAAATCAGGGGCTACTGGGACGTCGAACTGCCACGCCCATGCTGTCAGCATACTGGTCCAACGATCTCTTCAGCCCTGAGGAGGAAAGCAAACTGATTGCCAGCTCTTCACCACAAGGTAAAGCGTTGTTAATTCCGGTAAAACCGGTAGCGGCCAGTTTCGATAGCGCCCTGAATGAAATCTGCGACTGGCTGGCACAACGTTTGAAAAGATAGCTGGCAAAATTGACAGTGTTTGCTACAACTACTAGCTGGAATCATTCGGATCGTTGCAAGACAATGCAGCATGGCTGCTGCGGTTCGAGATATAAAGCCTGTCCTAATGGAGAATTAGCATGACGTTACCGAGTGGTCATCCCCGCAGTCGCCTGCTTAAACGCTTCACGGAACTGGGACCTTACATACGCGATGGAAAATGTAGTGAAAATCGCTTCTTCTTCGACTGCCTGGCTGCCTGCGTAAATGTTAAACCTGCGCCTGAGCTGCGAGAGTTCTGGGGCTGGTGGATGGAGCTGGAAGCGCAAGCCGATCACGTTACCTATGTGTATCATATTGGCCTGTTTGATAAAGAGGGCGACTGGTCTGTCGCCACGATCAAGGGCAAAGATAATTCAGCCCGCGTGGAAGAAACGCTGCGTAATTTCCATGGCCGTTTAAAAGAGACGTTGAAAGAGTTTGAACTGGATCTGGTGCCCGCCAGTGACTTCGATGAAAAACCGATAAAACTCAGCGCCTGAAACTGAAGCCCCTGCGGGGGCTTTGTTGTCAGGATCGATCCCGCTCAGATTGCCCTACAGGAAAGGGCGAGTGATGATCACTCGCCCTTTTAACAGACACATTCACATTGAGGGTAAAGCACTAAACCTCTCCATCACGCGGGCCGTCATTCCTTCGACAGCCTCTCTCGTCAGGCGAAGCTCAGATTCATCAGAACTGGTAGGTCAGGCCGACAGCAACGATGTCATCGTTGTTAAGCGCCAGCTTGTTGTCTTTATCCAGTTGGTTAATTTTGTAATCAACAAACGTCGACATGTTTTTGTTGAAGTAGTAGGTGGCGCCCACGTCGATATATTTAACCAGGTCTTCGTTGCCGATACCGTTTTCGATATCTTTGCCCTTGGTCTGCACGTAGCCAATAGAAGGACGCAGGCCGAAGTCAAACTGATACTGCGCAACCAGCTCCAGGTTTTCTGCTTTGTTGGCTGAGCCCGAAACGGAGCCGCCAGCGACACGGTTTGTTCCACTGACAGGCGTCATGTTGCGGGTTTCGGTATAAATCGCGGCCAGATAAATACTGTTGGCATCATATTTCAGGCCCGTGCCCCATGATGTCGCTTTATCGCCATGACCATAGGCACCCGCCTGTTGTGAATTGGTACGGTCAGAAGAAGTGATTGCACCCAGTACGCTCACACCAGAGTCAGCAATCGCATAACCCAGTGAGGCACCATAGCCATCACCATTCTGGCGTGTAATATCGGTACGGCTGTTTGCGGAAGTCGAGTCATCTTTACCCTGATACTGCAGGGCAAACTTCAGACCATCGACCAGACCAAAAAAGTTGGTGTTACGGTAAGTGGCGACGCCAGAAGCGCGCTGCGCCATAAAGTTATCCGTACGGGCTGTACCGTCACCACCAAATTCCGGGAAGACGTCAGTCAGCGATTCAACGTCATACAGTACGCCGTAGTTACGGCCATAGTCGAATGAACCGTACTGAGAGAATTTCAGACCGGCAAAGCCCAGACGGGTTTTGTTGCCTGTATTAGCATCGCTGCCTTCAGAGTTGTTAGCATTGTACTGATATTCCCACTGGCCATAACCGGTCATCATATCGTTAATCTGCGTCTGGCCTTTGAAACCGATACGCACATATGATTTGTCGCCATTTTGACCAGCATTATCGCTCATGTAATGCTCGGCTTTTACCTTACCGTAGAAATCCAGCTTGTTACCGTCTTTGTTATAAACTTCAGCCGCCTGAGCGGCAGAGGTCAGCGCCAGAGCAGAAATAACGATTGCCAGTGTACTTTTCTTCATTTGCTATCAATCCCAATGAGTAAAATGCTTATATCCTCACTATTTTCTTGCTGCAGGCAGGGCTGCCTTATTCTCTGATGGCTCAGTGAACGCATCAGGGGGCATTCATTTGCCGCCTTGTTACATCAAGAAAACTTTTGAGGCATTAGTGAAAATATTTGTAAAACACCGACTTTTTACCGATGAATGGTGAAGTTTTTATGACAACTTTTATGTTTTGTTGTTAAAGGGGAACTTTTGGTCTACTCCGCACTCTGCAAAATTTGCAGCTTTTCCCTTACTGGCTGTTGGCTTCCCTCACCGCACCTGTTAAAAAGTCGGTTCACAGAAATTTTTTACGGCAGGACAACATGAGTGGCAGTCAGACCCTTGTGGTCAAATTGGGTACCAGCGTGCTTACCGGCGGTTCGCGTCGGTTAAACCGGGCACATATGGTGGAATTAGTGCGTCAGTGCGCGCAGCAGCACGCCGCCGGCCATCGTATTGTGATTGTGACCTCCGGCGCGATGGCGGCCGGTCGTGAACATCTGGGTTACCCCGAACTGCCGCCTACCATCGCCTCAAAGCAGCTGTTAGCTGCGGTGGGGCAAAGTCGTCTGATCCAGTTGTGGGAACAGCTGTTTTCCATTTACGGTATTCATATCGGGCAGATGTTACTGACCCGTGCTGATATGGAAGATCGCGAACGCTTCCTCAATGCCCGCGATACCTTACGGGCCTTGCTGGACAACCACATTGTGCCGGTCATCAATGAAAATGACGCCGTTGCCACGGCGGAAATTAAAGTGGGCGATAATGACAATCTCTCTGCGCTGGCGGCAATGCTGGGCGGGGCAGACAAACTGTTGCTACTGACCGATCAGCAGGGATTGTTTACCGCCGATCCGCGCAGTAATCCGGATGCCCAGTTAATCAGCGATGTGCATATCATTGACGACGCACTGCGCGCACTGGCGGGCGGAAGCGTATCCGGGTTGGGCACGGGCGGCATGTCGACGAAGCTGCAGGCTGCCGATGTCGCCTGCCGGGCCGGTATTGATGTCATTATTGCGGCCGGAAGTCGTCATGGCGTGATCAACGATGTGATTGAGGGCAAGCCCGTCGGTACACTGTTTCATGCTCAGCAGACGCCGCTGGAAAACCGTAAACGCTGGATTTTCGGTGCGCCGCCCGCCGGAGAGATCACCGTGGATGACGGTGCGCTTGCTGCGATTGTTGCGCGCGGCAGTTCACTGCTGCCAAAAGGGATCCGCGAGATTCAGGGGAATTTTTCCCGTGGTGAAGTGATCCGTATCCGCAGTTTGCAGGGGCGCGATATTGCGCACGGCGTCTCGCGCTATAACAGTGATGCGATGCGCATGATTGCGGGTCACCATAGTCAACAGATAAGCGAGATTCTGGGCTACGAATATGGGCCGGTTGCCGTGCATCGCGACGACATGATCGTCAGTTAAGGAGTACACATGCTTGAAGAAATGGGAAAGGCGGCGCGCGCCGCGGCCTGGAAACTGGCGGATCTGTCTGCGGCAGAAAAAAATCAGGTTTTACTGACTATCGCCGATCGGATTGAGGCAGAAAGCGAGGGGATCCTGGCGGCAAACGAGCAGGATCTGGCTGAGGCGCGGCAGAACGGCATGAGCGCCGCATTGCTCGATCGCCTGACGCTGACGCCCGCGCGCCTCAGTGCGATTGCCCACGATGTTCGCCAGGTCTGTCGGCTCGGCGATCCGGTAGGGCAGGTGATCGATGGTGGTCTACTGGACAGTGGCTTGCGTATTGAGCGCCGCCGGGTGCCGTTAGGGGTGATCGGCGTCATTTATGAAGCGCGTCCGAACGTCACGGTGGATGTGGCGAGCCTGTGCCTGAAAACCGGCAATGCGGCCATCCTGCGTGGAGGGAAAGAGACATGGCGGACGAACGCGGCTACCGTCCGGGTAATACAAAACGCTTTGCAGCAGCACGGCTTGCCATCAGCTGCCATTCAGGCGATTGAGAATCCGGATCGGGAACTGGTCAATCAACTGCTAAAACTGGACCGCTATGTGGATATGTTGATTCCGCGAGGGGGCGCCGGACTGCACAAACTCTGTCGCGAACACTCCACTATTCCGGTGATTACTGGCGGCATTGGCGTTTGCCATATGTATATCGACGACACGATGGATATCGACGCCGCGCTGGATATCATCGTGAATGCCAAGAAGCAGCGTCCCAGTGCCTGTAACTCCCTCGAAACTCTGCTGATCGACGCGGCCATGGCGGCGCGCTTTCTGCCCGCTTTTATGGCCCGCATGGCAGAGGAGAACATTTCGCTGCATGCTGATGCCAGTATCCTGAGTGAACTGCAGCAGGGACCGGCCAGCGTTACCGCCATCCAACAGGGCGATTACGACGATGAATGGCTGTCGCTTGATCTCAACGTTAAACGGGTTGCCGATATGGATGAAGCTATCGCGCATATTCGCGAGCACGGCACGCAGCACTCAGACGCTATCCTGACACGCAGCACACAAAATGCCGCGCGCTTTGTTAAGCAGGTTGACTCGTCTGCTGTTTACGTCAACGCCAGCACGCGCTTTACCGACGGGGCACAGTTTGGTCTGGGCGCGGAAGTCGCGGTCAGTACGCAAAAACTGCATGCCCGTGGTCCAATGGGCCTGGAGGCGCTGACGACCTATAAATGGATTGGCTGGGGAGACGACAGCCTGCGTGCATAACCGCATTTTAGTGAATAAAACGGGAGCCTGTGCAGGCTCCCGTTTTTTTTAGATGGCTTTTTTCGCACCACTCAATGGTAGAGTTTTTCGCCCGTTGGCCGCTTTTTAGTCAGTAAGAGGGAGGTTGTTCATCAGAAACGATGAAGGTAGGGCGCAATTTTTTACACAAGATTACTGAAAGGTGAGGTCAGACGCGGCTTAGCGCCTGATTTTATGCTTCGCTTGGCATAATAACGGTTAACAATAATCAAAAATGCCTGGCAATGCCGTTAGGTAGTCAACGGGCGGTAATATAAAATGAACTGGTAGCAATAACGAAAATAACATTCAGCACCTCTTTCATGGTTGATTATTAACTGATGGTTAAAAAAGAGAGTATCAAACAAGCGTTCACTGCCAGGCTGATCGCCGCGTGTGAAAGTGCGGGCATCACCGGTCATGGCCGAAATAAGCAGGTCGCCTGTGCGCTGCAACAGCAGGGTTGTCAGATTTCCGCACCCGGCGTGTGGAAATGGTTTAACGCGCAGTCCGTGCCCGATAACGGCAATCTTCTGGCGCTCAGCCAGTTACTGGGTGTCAGAGTAGAATGGTTGCAATATGGCATGGAGCAGACCCCGGAACCGTATTTACTGCAGGATATGCCGTGCCAAAAAAGCACGTTTCGCGTTAACAGTTTTGACCTGGGGCAAACGTCAGCAATGGGGGTTCCCGTCGGGGATGACTTCGTTGAAACGATTAAGGCTATCGAATACGGGCAGGAGGAAGCCCGCATCTTGTTCAGCGGCCGCCCGGCCGATCATATTCGGTTAATCGCAATGAACAGCGATGCCATGTCAGACACATTTGCCCCACGGGATCAGCTGTTTGTGGACATTAGCGTGCAGACATTCGACGGAGATGGCATCTACATCTTTACGCTGGACGACAGACTTTACCTCAAACGCCTGCAACTGCAGCATAAAAGAATTGCTGTTATCTCAGATAATAAACGTTACGAGACCTGGTATCTGGACCGGAATGATGCGGGCAGTTTAACCGTTCTGGCAAAGGTGATCATGAGCCAGGCCAGGCAGTATCATATTCTGGGTTAGGCAATTCAGTCAGACTGATGATCCTTAAGTGAAAAAAATAATCGGTCTAAATTCAAAAAGTTAACTTATGGTAAAAAATAAATTAACCAGTGGTGTTTGATAAAGCATAAGAACCTGTTAATAATTTGAGCAGGGACGAAAAAAGTTGTTACCTCCAGGATGAAACGCTCTTAAACAATTGAGGCGCTGCACAAGCGCGAATCAACCCCCCAACGCTAATGAGCTTTGGGATGGGGTGGATGCGTACCGTGCAGTGTCATCAGATGCCGCCCGAACCCTTTGCTTACCCTTCCACCTGACTGATTATTCAGCCGGGAGGAGTGCCTGTGAACAGCATTCCGCGACGTTCAGGCGTGTTCAACGGAGCGAAAATGCTTGCCTGCCACCCTATCGCCAAAGACTCATTCACAGGAGGAGTTATGGCGATAATCCAGTATGGCAAAAGCGTTTTTACAGGCAATGCACGAACTCGCCGTCATCAGCGGCGTCAACCTCTTAACCGTCTCAAACACAGTATTGACGAAGCACTTAACTGTCCACCCGAAACCCGCACGCTTCGCCGCGCAGAGCAAATCTGTCAGCGGCAAGTGATATCGGCTGTTGATCGCGCGATTACCGCACCGCGCCTGAGAAGCCAGGAGATATCGGGATTTGATAATTGCTGCCTGCCACATGTTCATCTCTATGCGGTCCGTTGAACGAATTTTTCGTCACTGATTTTACGCCTGTCGCAGGCATCTCCATCCTTTCTGACCTTTTGTAAATGCTTCAATGCTGCTGCATGTTCACCCGACATCGCCGCTGCGTTTATCCCTGCACTAATCAGTTTGTTTTATGTTTTGTCAGTCCGGTCGGTTATGTCTGCATCGTCTATGAGGGGTTTTTATGAGCCAGATTATTGCAATTCTGAATTTTGAAGAGGGTTACGCCGAAATGCCGTATCTCGATACGCTGGGGTTTCCTACCGTTGCAGGCGGCATCCGTATTGGCCCAAAAGGCGCATCGCTAAGTAACTATATCATGCGGGTTCCCCGGCGGGTCGGGGATGTCTGGAAGCAATGCATTCTGGAAAACAAGATCACAGATATGCAAAGCCGTGCGCCCATTAAGCTGGCGCTGGAGAAATGTAATGAGGCGCGTACCGATGTTCTGATGAGTATGGCCTATCAGCTTGGCGTAGATGGCATTTTGCAGTTTAAAAACATGCTCAACGCGATTGCCCAGGAAAACTTTGTTGAGGCCGGTGAGGCCATGCTCAACAGCCTGTGGGCGCGGCAGACACCGGGCCGTGTCCGGCGTCATGCCGAAGTGATGCGCAGCGGAAACTATGACGTCTACCGGGGGTTACTATGAGATGGTTACTTTTCATTATCGCGGTGTTAAGCGTCATTATCATTTTGCTGTTAATGCAGCGCTTCACCACGCTTCAGTTTGTTTCTCACGCCAAATTGTTGTTTAAAACCTGGTCTGTATGGCTTGCCTCGCTGGGATCGATGCTCAGTGCCTGGGTTCAGTCGTTTCCGTCTTCTGCGCTCAATGCCTGGCAAACGCTGCCGGAGGACGTAAAAAGCATTCTTCCCCACAACTATCTGGGTCTTATCGGTGCCTTCATGGTGGCGATGGGCGTGATTGCGCAGTTTGTTCGCCAGAAAACCCTGCTCAATGAAAAACGGCAAAGTAAGGAGATGGAGTCATGACGTTTTTTTCTCTGTTAACCAACGGCGGCTGGCACTGGTTGGCTGCGCTGGGTGCGCTGATGGCGGCTTTGGGAGCCAGTTACTTCGGTGGCAAAAAAATTGGCAAGGTGCAACAGCAGGCGCAGTCAGAAGCCGAGGGGGCCAGGCAAGAGGCAGACCGCCTGACGAAGATTACTCATCAACAGCAACACAATAGTGAGGAGGCGAAGCGTGTGGCGACTGATAACCTCAATCTTGATGATGCTGCTGCTCGCGACAAGTTGCAGCAGTCCAAATATAACCAGCCCTGAACCCATCATCTCTAACGATTCAGCCTGCATTCTCTTTTCCCCTATTTACACCCATGGCGATGACGCGCAGAAGGCAGACATTCGCACTGTGCGCGCCATCAATGCCCATAACGATCTCTGGGATGCCCTCTGTGGACATCCCTCATCGTCAAAATAGTTAACTAAATGATTTATAAAACCTTATCCTGAGGAGGATATCATGATTGAAGTCAACTCATTTGCTGAGCTGCGTACTACCGTGCCGTCAAAAGCAGGTGAAATTGCCATGTTAAAACGCTACTACGACAAAGACTCCAGTTTCCGGGGCGGCGGTGATTTTGTGGGATTCACCGGCACCACCACGTTAAAAGACGATGGCGGTACAGTCGCCGTTGGCAATAACTTTTACTGGAAGCGTTCGATTAACGATCCACGTGAAGTTAACATCCTGCATTTTGGCGCGAAAGGCGATGGCGTAACCGATGACACCGATGCGTTTAAACGTATTCTTGGCTGGTCACAAACTTACAGCCAAAATATGAAAGGTTTACCGGTCCGTTTTCCCGGCGGACGTTTCCTGATCATGCCAATGGACCTGAGTGATACAGAAATGCCGTTCTTTGGTCTGGCCGGCGATGACCTGGCGCTGGGTTCTCTGCCTGGCACAACCCTTATCTCCGACAAAAGCGCCAATACGCTGTTTAAGGTTAAAGCCCGTAGGACGACGATCCGTGGTATCACCTGGGATGGGCAAGCCAGCGCGGATATTGTTGCCAATAAAGCCACCATCACCCCCGAGATGTGCAGCAACACTCAGCCTTTCTTTGAAAATATTTGTGTGGAAGGGCAAATCGTCAATATTAGCTGTTTTCGCGGCCAGCGCAGTGGCGGCACGATTTTTAAACTGCAGGACACGCTCGACAGTAAGTTTGAGCAAATCTACACCAATACCACCTACTCACGGGTGTTTGATATTGGCTGGTCAAATTCGCCCAATGGCGTGTGGGATCACTCCACGGCGGTTGAATTGTGCAACGCGAATTTCCAGACAGGCTATGGCGATGCCACGCTTTACATGCCACGCATGACACAGGCGATTATGCGCAACGTGTGGATTGAACATACGCGTAATCCCGGCGATCTGTCTGATGGCGGCTGGACAATTGATACGCTCAACGTCGAAGACTGTAGTGCACCTTTAATCCTCAATAATGCGCGCGTGGTAATGCGCCATATTAACCTGCAGGCGGGCGCAAAGCTCAGTCAGGATCTGGTCACGGGCAAATGGCTTTCTACTTTCGAGTATGGCTATCGCCGCGACGAGAACTACGGCACGTTTATGAGTGGATCGCTACGGGCAGGGTACTTCAGTGGCTATAAAGTCGTGAATAATACTGCGACGGATAACTGGTATCGCCTGGGCCAGGTGTTTTTCCCTTCACCCAATCAGCAATGGGTTATTGAGTTGATTGGCAAAGCGGATAACACCACGCCTTCGGGAACTGCTACGTCACCCGTTAACATGCCGGGTACAGGGAAAACGTGGATCAACCTACAACGGCTGGATACCGTCTGGGCGGATGCCTGCCACATGGGTCAACCTGCTGTTATGGATATTCGCTACAACCGGGTGGGCACCACCTATGCTGGCGTGTGGGTCAAGCTGCGCGCTAACAGCGGTGAGACCATGTTTAACCTGAAAACGACCGGGCCGACGCGCTTTGACACCGGATCCTGCTCACTTTTCCAGAGTGATATGTCTCAGGTTGATGACGTCACAAAAGTCGGGACGCTAAAACCCGCTGCGCGCTTTGGTCTTCACAATGGTGTAGCGGGGCTGGGCGCCAATGAAAAAGGGGTGGTAACCCTGGCGACCGCAGAAGGCTCGCCGACAAATAAAACAACGCCGACCGGATTTGTGCTGATGAATATAAACGGCGTCGATCGGAAGGTGGCGTATTACGATTAGCATGCATACACATTCGCGAGGCTTCGGCCTCGCGACGTTTATTTACATGCTGGCAGATGTTGAAGTGTTATTGCGATGATCTGACGCGCTGTGCGGACAGATCGCTTCCGTTTTATAAACCTTTACTAAACAACCTGCCGTTATTCGCCATGAGTGATAACGCAAAGCGCACTGCATGACAAAAATTTTTACGTTTCAATACTAAAAATTAAAGTCCCAATAACTCTTCGCAAGAAACACTCCATTCTTGCAACACAAGGAACACGTTGTATGGTGGCTGCCATTATCATTGGTATTTTTATTATTAGCGTTATCTATGCGCACTCACGCGGTGTAGAAAAGCAAAAGTTTTCACGTCAGTTATTTGATCACTCGACCTTTATGGCGCCCATCAATATGTTTATGACGGGCTTCTCCAGGTTGCCGGCAAAACAGCCTTATTTCCCGACGGATGATTTTCCTGAACTTCGTCAGCTTACCGATAACTGGGAGGTTATCCGTGAGGAGGCGATACGGCTTCAGGATCACATCAAAGCGGCACAAAGCCATAATGATGCAGGTTTTAACACCTTCTTTAAACGTGGCTGGAAACGTTTTTACCTTAAGTGGTATAGCGATGTGCACCCTTCAGCACAGCAGCTGTGTCCTGTGACCACGGCACTGGTGAGTCAGATCCCGTCCATCAAAGCAGCCATGTTTGCAGAACTGCCTGCAGGCAGTCATTTAGGTAAACACCGCGATCCCTACGCGGGATCGGTGCGTTATCACCTTGGCCTGGTGACGCCCAATGACGACCGTTGTTTCATCGAAGTGGATCGCCAGCGCCATAGCTGGCGCGATGGTCAGGCGGTGATTTTTGACGAAACGTATGTGCACTGGGCGCAGAATGAAAGCGAGCAAACGCGCATTATTCTGTTCTGCGATATTGAGCGGCCGATGAAATGGCGCTGGGCACAGGCGGTTAATCACTGGGTTGGCAATACATTAATGTCGGCAGCCGCCTCGCCCAATGATGAGAATGACAAAACGGGATTCATTAACCGGATTTTTAAATACGTTAATGCTGTTCGCGATGCCGGACAGAAGCTGAAAAAGCGTAACCGGACCCTTTATTACTGGGTAAAACATAGCTTAATTGCCCTGATCTTTTTGGCGATCATTGTCCCGGGTATGATGTAGCAAAATAACAAGGCGGTCAGGCGCAGACTGACCGCCTCATTGGCTGGCGAATATAACCGACAGCCCTTACTTTAGTTTGAACTCACTGGCATCAATCGCATAGTGTTTCATTTTTCGCCATAAGGTGGTGCGTCCAATATTCAGCATCGCCGACATAGCCTGTACCTTGCCGTGCGTCATTCGGGCTGCCTGAAGAATCGCTTCTTTTTCAATGGCGCGAAAAGACAAATCATCCGGCAACAACGCCGTGCCGGCAGTATTATCAGCCTGTTCAGAAAACAGTGATTCAGGCAGGTTGCTTAGCCGGATATGGCCATTTTCACTGCGGATCGCAATATTCTCGATTACGCTGTTGAGCTCAAAGTCATTGCCTGGCCATCCATACTGCATTAACTGCGTGATAACCTCGTCATCCACTTTAAAACGTGATGAAAACCGCTTTTCCAGCCTGCGCAACCGGTTGTTAATGAGACAGGGAATGCTGTGACGGCGCGCCCGCAGAGGCGGTATGGCAATTTCAAAGGAATGTAAGGCGTAATAAAGCTGACGGCTAAAACGATTCTGTTCCACAAGATGGGCCAGATTAGTGGTCGTCGTGGCAATCACTTTGATATCAACAGGAATAAGCCGCCGGGCATCCAGCCGGGTCAGTACGCCCTGTTTGATGACCTGAAGCAGCACAGACTGCTGAGCCGGAGTCAGATATTCAATCTTTTCCAAAAACAACGTGCCGCCGCTGGCCAGCGCCAGTCGGCTTAACCGGCCATCTTCATCCTCGCCGGGCGCACTGCCTGTAAAATCCTCTCCCAGAGAATTGTCGGCATAAAGTTGACAGTTAACCGCAATGTAGGGACCACTCGCCCGATCGCTTTCATTATGAATCGCCTGGCTGAGTAGCTCTTTCCCCACGCCTTCTTCCCCACACAGTAAGACCGGAAAGCGGCCTTTTGCGGCCTGACGGCCGAAACAAACCAAACGTCGTGTTTCCGCATCTTCTTCAGGCATTTGTTCAAACGTATGGCTGACTTTGCCTAACTGACTGGTCATCAGCTGGCGCATCTGCTCAACCGGATGAAGCAGCAAAATAAAACTGTTGCCCTGGGGTTCAACAATCGGTTTCAACGTAATGACGGCATCCACAAACTGGTGCTGGCTTTCAAACGTGACCTCTACATGCTTCAGCGCCTGAACCTGGGGGATGGCCCGACGCAACAGGGCAGGCAGGGTCACCAAATCCGCCAGCATTTTTCCCTGACTGGTCAACGCATTCAGATGCAACATCCGTGCGGCCCGGGCGTTGAGAAACTGCAACACGCCTTGCTCGTTCCAGGCCATCACGCCGTCATCCATGCTTTCCAGCAGGCCATTGAGTTGATTCAGATGGCGGTTGGACTCGGTAAGCAAAGTGTCCGTCAGTAACGAGTTGCCCACTTCACGGGCAATGGCTAACGTCAGAGAAAGATCTGACGATGCCTGCGTCTTGTCCTGGCAGGCCAGAGAAATGGAGCCAAATAAGCGACCATGATTATCAAATATTGGGGTTGAGCAGAAAAACCAGGGATGAAGGGCCCGTTTGAAGTGCTGTTCGCCGTGGGTCTTAATAGGCTGACCTTCAAGCGCCGCCAGCGATAAGGCACAGGTACCGATAATGCTTTCCGCACAATAGCTGCCATCCCGCATGCCTAATGCGTCAAGCTGCATCAGCGTTTCAGGCGCGCCGCAGCGGGTCAGAATACAGGCTGATTCGTCCAGAATGAGCAGCGCACAGGCACGGTTTTCCATGTATTCCCATGCATCCTCCAGCGTCGCCTGACCGAGGGTTATCAACGCGGCTTTACGTCGACATATGGATTCATAGGTCAGGCCCTGCGCCTGGTGTGGCGTCTGCCAGTTATCGCGTTGCATATATTTACTGCAGCGCTGCCATGACTGCGTAATCACCACTGAACCGTCATTATTGCTATGGGGAGGTAAACCCGTCATCACGTTTTCCGCCAGAAAACCATAGAAAATCCCTCTGACAGATCCGGTCAGAGGGACGCCTGGTGCCCGTGATACCCGGGCCAGCGGTTACCGGCAGTCGGCTAACGTGACAGCCACTGCTGCCCCAGCAGATCCGCAGTCACAATGGCTGCGTACACGCTGTCCGGTGTAACCGGGAACGGCATATTGTGGATGGTTTCGCCTTCCACGCAGGCCGCATGGGCAACCGCGCTTATTTTCTCTTCAATGCCGTGTTTCACTCCCATCTGTGCCAGCGTGACAGGCAGGCCCACTTTCTGGCAGAAGTTCAGCACGGTTTCGATCTCATCTGTCGGGCTGTTTTGCAGTACCAACTGCGCGAGCGTACCAAACGCCACTTTTTCGCCATGATAAAGATGATGGCACTCTTCCAGCACGGTAAATGCGTTGTGAATCGCATGAGCGGCAGCCAGACCGCTGCTCTCAAAACCAATACCACTCAGATAGGTGTTGGCTTCCACAATACGTTCCAGGGCTTCCGTGACGACGCCCGCCTGGGCGGCACAGCGCGCTTTTTCGCCCTCAGCCAGAAGCGTCTCGTAGCACAGACGCGCCAGGCTTAACGCGGCCGCGGTCGATTTCCCTCCCGCCATACTGGTTGCGCCCGAGTCATAACAGGCTTTTGCTTCAAACCAGGTCGACAGGGCATCACCCATACCGGCGACCAGTAAGCGAACCGGGGCTTTGGCAATGATTGTAGTATCCATGACCACCATGTCAGGGTTTTTGGGATAGATCAGGTACTCAGCAAACTCACCGGATTCGGTATAAATGACCGACAGCGCGCTGGTGGGCGCATCCGTCGACGCGATGGTCGGGATCACCACCACCGGCAGTTTCAGATACCAGGCGACGGCTTTAGCGGTGTCCAGCGTTTTCCCCCCACCCAGTCCGATCACGCCCCGGCAGCCATGCTGTTCGACAAGGGCCATCAGGCGTTCTATTTCCGTCCGGCAACACTCCCCGTTAAAGCGTTCGGCATGGCAGGTCACACTGTGGCTGGCAAGGCCGGACAGGACCTGATCGCCCGCCAGTTTCATCACAACGTCATCGGCAATCACAAAAAAATGATTTGCCAGGTTTTTGGCATATTCCCCAAAGGACAACAAGGCATCGGGGCCCTGAATATATTTCGCTGGAGACTGAATAATTTTTGGCATTCCTTTCACCCTCAAGTAAGAACATGTTCGCAAGATGAACGCGCGCATCTTTCTGGCTCAGTTGGCGATGTGAGCCGGATGATGACCGGCGTACGCGACTCACTTTACGATCAACGGTGAGGGGAAATATTTTTGACGCCAACGTTCTTATATGGAACGCCATACGGCCAGTTATGTTCCATCCTGAAACAATAAACGCGCTCGAAAAGCCATGTTGCGATCGCGATCGCCTCTTAGCGGTTAAGAGACTACCCGGAACCCATGTGAGAGGAAGGACGCGACTGCGCGCCAGCCTGAGGGGATAAAACGCTTATCGCTCAGACAGATTGATCACGTGCAACGATCCCGATTTCTTGCTTTGCCTCTCATTTTTCGCCGTAAGTGCGATAAAACGTTTCATAACGAAACATAATAACGCAGCAAAACGTTCCCTTATGGAACGCTGAAGAGGGGCATTTTTTTTCCTGTCGACTCCGTAAGAATCACTCCACCGACGCGCTGCTTTTCGCCGTCTCGCTCTCCTGATAATGCTGTCCCTTTTGCTAAGGCAAGAGCGGCGGCAAACCGATGCTAACGGAGCATACCCATGAAAAAGCTGATTAATCGTGTGGAAGATGTATTGAGTGAACAACTTGCAGGCTTCGCTCGTGCCCATCCTGAACTGACGCTGCATCAGGATCCAGTTTGTATGACGCGCGCCGATGCGCCTGTCGCCGGAAAGGTTGCCTTACTGTCGGGCGGCGGAAGCGGCCATGAACCGATGCACTGCGGATTTATTGGTCCGGGCATGCTTTCGGGTGCCTGCCCGGGTGAGATTTTCACCTCGCCAACGCCGGATAAAATGTATGAATGCGCCATGAAAATTGACGGTGGTGAAGGCGTACTGATGATAATCAAAAATTACACCGGTGATATTCTCAACTTCGAAACCGCCACCGAGCTGCTGCACGAAAGCGGTGTAAAAGTCACCACAGTGGTGGTTGACGATGACGTGGCCGTAAAAGACAGTCTCTACACGACAGGACGACGTGGTGTGGCGAATACGGTACTGATTGAAAAACTGCTTGGCGCCGCAGCGGAGCGGGGCGATTCACTGGAAGCCTGTGCGGCGCTGGGACGTAAACTCAATAACCTGGGCCACTCGATCGGTATTGCGTTAGGCGCCTGTACCGTGCCCGCCGCCGGCAAACGCTCGTTCGAACTTCAGGACAACGAAATGGAGTTCGGTGTAGGGATTCATGGCGAACCCGGCATCGACCGCCGTACTTTTACCTCGCTGGACAAGACGGTCGATGAGATGTTCGACACGCTGCTGGAGAATGGCAACTACAGCCGTACCCTACGTCACTGGGATCAAAACAGCGGAAGCTGGCAAGAGGTTAAACACAGTAAGCAGGCATTAACCCGCGGCGATCGTGTGATTGCGCTGGTTAATAATCTGGGCGCTACGCCACTGTCAGAACTGTATGGTGTTTATAACCGCCTGGCTCAGCGTTGCGACGAAAGCGGCATCACTATCGCGCGAAATCTGGTGGGCAGTTACTGCACATCGCTGGATATGGTGGGCTTTTCCATCACGCTGTTAAGCGTGGATGATGAGGCCCTGTCACTGTGGGATGCCCCGGTACACACACCTGCCCTGAACTGGGGCTGTTAAGGAGTTCGACATGTCACTTACCCGCGCCCAAATTGTGAACTGGCTTTACCGCTGTGGTGAAGTTTTTACCCGTGAAAGTGATTTTCTCACCGGCCTGGATCGCGAAATTGGCGACGCCGATCACGGCTTAAATATGCACCGGGGTTTCAGTAAGGTGGTCGAGAAGCTGCCCGCGATTGCCGATAAGGATATTGGCTTTATCCTCAAAAATACCGGCATGACGCTGCTTTCCAATGTGGGCGGTGCCAGCGGGCCGTTGTTTGGCACTTTCTTTATCCGGGCGGCGCAGGTCACACAGGCACATCAGAGCCTGACGCTGGAAGAGCTGTATCAAATGATACGCGAAGGGGCCGAAGGCGTGGTGAATCGAGGAAAAGCGGAACCCGGCGATAAAACGATGTGTGATGTCTGGCTTGCGGTGGTGGCGTCACTGCGGCACGCCAGTGAGCAAAATATGTCGGTCATCGCCGCGCTGGATGCCGCCTGCGAGCAGGCAGAAACGGCCGCTCACGCCACCATTACAATGCAGGCCCGCAAAGGCCGCGCCAGTTACCTGGGAGAGCGCAGTATTGGTCATCAGGATCCGGGGGCAACATCGGTGATGTTTATGATGCAGATGCTGGCTGCCGCCGCCAAAGCTTAAGGAGAAGCACATGGTAAATCTGGTGATCGTGTCACACAGTGCGTTGCTGGGTAACGGCGTGGAGATGCTGGCGCGACAAATGTTAACCGGCGATCGCTGCAAGCTGGCGGTCGCTGCCGGCATTGACGATCCTGATCATCCCATTGGCACGGATCCCGTGAAAGTGATGGCGGCGATCGAATCGGTGGCAGATGCGGATCATGTTCTGGTCATGATGGACATGGGAAGTGCGCTGTTAAGTGCAGAAACGGCGCTTGAGCTGCTTGATCCTGCCATTGCGGCCAAAGTGCGTTTGTGTGCCGCACCGCTGGTGGAAGGTACGCTGGCGGCAACCGTCAGTGCGGCGGCGGGTGCCGATATCGAAAAGGTGATGACGGTGGCCATGAAGGCGCTGGAGGCGAAGCAGGCACAACTGGGTATTGCACCTGATAGTGCCATTGCCAGCGTCGCCACCGTTAACCCACACGAGGACGCACAATCGGTCACGGTGACCGTAAAAAATCACCATGGCCTGCACGTCCGTCCTGCTTCACGGCTTGTGACCACGCTGGCTGGCTTTGATGCGGAGTTGGTACTGAAAAAAGATAACCAGTGTGTCACGCCAGACAGTCTCAACCAGATTGCTCTGCTGCAGGTGCGCTGTAACGATCAGATTACCTTGTCGGCACGTGGCCCCGAAGCGGGCGCTGCGCTGGCAGCGTTCACCTCTCTGGCGGCGGAAAATTTTGGCGAGCAACCTGAAACGATGTCGCTCAGGACAACGGTACCGGACACGGGACAGGTGCAGGGTAAAGCGGTGTTTTATCCCTTGCCGCTGGCGCAGCCTGACCGGCGTCCATGTGCCGATGAGCAGCAGGAATGCCGACGGCTGAAGCAGGCAATCGCTGACACTCTCTGTGATCTGGATGCGCTGCATAAACGGGCAGAAGCGAATTATGGCGAGGCGGTAGCCGCTATTTTCGCCGGGCATCACACGTTGCTGGATGATGCCGATATGTTTGATGAAGCCTGCGAGAAGATTCGTGCGGCGCGGTGCTGTGCCGAATCCGCCTGGTATGAGGTGCTCATGGCGCTAAGTCAGCAATACCGGCAACTGGATGATGCTTACCTGCAGGCGAGATTTATCGATATTCAAGACATCCTGCACCGCACCCTGTGTCACCTTAGCGGTCGTGAGATTACGCTTCCAACACCGGATTTCCCCGCGATTCTGATTGCCGATGACATCTTTCCCTCTGCGGTCGCCAGTCTGGATGTGAAGCAGATAAAAGGCATTTGCCTGCGGGAGGGCAGTGCGCTCTCTCACGCTGCCATTATTGCCCGCGAAGCCGGTGTTGCCTTTCTCTGTCAGCAGGGTGATATGCTGGATATTATTCAGCCAGAGGACAGGCTGATGATAGATGTCGCCGGGCAACAGATCAGAAGTCTTTAGCGCTTTTCATTCGCCCCTGATGAGGTCTTCGGGGGCTTAATTTCCCTTAAAAGACCGCAATTGTACGTTGATTTTAATATCAATTTCTTATTAACAGGGCGGTGGTTGCGGCTCAGTAGGTCAGTCAAAGGGGCAATAGGAGTTTGGCTGCCAATCAGGTGATGAACGCCGTTTTAACTGGTGTACAGATCTGTCAGCCAGTGAGGGACAGGATGATCCAGCCAACGTCGTTGGCATCAGCATTTCATTCTCAATACAGCAACACAACTCAGAACCAACTTTGCAATCTCATTTAGTCAGCGGCTCAATTAATAACTGAGGCCGGAATCGGATTATCAACGCCACCTGAAAAAGTCATGGGCCCTGCCAACGGAGACTTAGTTAATTACGGCAGTCAGCTGACAGGGCGTGGCGATTTAGCATTACCTACGGTAAATAAAATCGCTCTGTCAGGCGCGACATGAAAGAGTCCAGTTATGGCTCATGCGGCAGCTTCACTTTTGTCTCTATAACAAGGTCCGGTTAAATCTCAGGCCGGGGCGGATAAAAACCGTCTGGATACGGGAACGCTGGGTTTTACCGATCTGCATAACGCGGCCGACTACAAAACGGAACATCAGGGCATCGGCATGAGCTCGGGTGCCAGCATGGCGGGCCAGTTCGCCGGGAATATGGCTAACACCATGCTGGCAGGCGCTGACGGAAAAGGGCATGCTGAAGGAACTACCCGGTCAGCGGTGGCTGACGGGACGACAGTGGTGCGTAATCAGGCTGACCAGAAGCAGGATACCGCCACGCTGGGTCGCGACACGGCACATGCCAGCGACAGCATCAGCCCGATCTCTAAAAAAGAGAAAGAACAGCAGCGACTGCAGACCGCGCAGATGATTGGCGAGACTGGCCAGGCGGCGGATATCGCTCGTACGCAGGGCGAGATTGATGCGCTGAAGAAAGCCCAGGAGGTAAAGGGCCCCGTACCCGAAGGCGCATCTGAAAAAGCACGCAATGCCTATATAGAGAGCCTTAAAGCGACCCCTGAGTATAAAAAAGCAATCGCTGACTCCGGCACAGGAAGTTCATTACAGCAGGGAATCCAGGCGGCAACTGCGGCTGTTCAGGGACTGGCAGGCGGGGATTTTAAAGCGGCACTGGCTGGCGCATCCGCCCCTTACTTCGCCGAACTGATCCACAAAAATACCACCACAACAGGCCCTGACGGCAAGCAGGTGGTGAATACTGCAGCAAATCTGATGGCGCATGCGGTTGCGGGGGCAGTAATCGCACAGGCGCAGGGCAACAGTGCGTTATCAGGTGCCAGTGGTGCAGCGCTGGGCGAATTTATCGCTCAGGAGATGTACCCGGGTATCGCGCGGACGGATTTGAGTGAAGAGCAGAAGCAAACCATCAGCGCACTCGGAACGCTGGCAGCGGGGCTTGCAGGTGGTTTGGCAGGTGGCAGTGCGTCAGGGGCGATAGCGGGCGCTCAGGCGGGGAAAAATGCGTTAGAGAATAATGCGCTGAGCGGCAAAGATGCCCAGGAGAAAAACAGCATTGAACTTGCACTGTCAGAAACAGGACTGGCCCTGCACCCAAGAACGGCTGAAGAAGTGGCTGCGCTGGAAAATCGACACGACCAGCTAACTAAACTCGATGCCGAAGTTGATAAGTATGTTCAGGATGCCTGTTCTCAGGGACGGGTATCGCCCGCTTCTCAGGATGCGAATGCTTTAGCTCAGGGTCTGCAGGATAGCTACAGCGGTTATCTGGGCGGCCTAACGTAGAAAGAGCTGAATCATGCCCGGGTTAGCCAAATAGTGGCGAATACCTCAGCTGATAAATGGGATTACGCAATAGAAGGCTACGCGAAATCACAGAATATCAGCTATCAGGAAGCAAAAGACAAGTTCGCGCTCGCCATCAATATCAACCAAGCGGCAGACATTGCCGGGATTGTATGGCCTGAAAGGAAGCGAGAGTGAAAAAACAGGAATAAGCAGTGCGGCGGCTTCAATCATGAAGCAGGTGCTATCGAAGTATGATGACTTCAAGCAGAATATTGCCAGCAGTACGAAAGGTAATAATGATGCGCTGGCAATGGCGGGTGCGGGGAATGTTAACGTCTCCACATCGGGTGAAGAACTGGGGCCGAACGTAAATCTGTCCACGGGAACCAGAGGTGGCAAAGGAAACCCAATACCAGTTAAAGATCCTGTAACTGCTAGTAATGGTCTAAATTATCAGTCAAATCCTAAGCATACAATTAATCCACCACGAAACGCAGGTATTGAGCCGAGAAACTCTTTAAGTCTTTTTGAAAACTCAGTTTCAGTTAACGCCAAAAACCAAAAAGCGCGCTACACCATGGATGATAGCGGGAATATACACCAATTCATGCCATACAATACTGGGAACTGGCATTGGGCAGGTAGTACAGCAGATGAAAGAAACCCATTAATTTTGCCAAATGATGTAAAATCGGCATTGAAGAAACAACAAGGTTGGAAAATCAAATGATTATTGGTGATGATTTTTTTGAAATCGCATTTCAATTGGAGTTTATGGCTTCTGGTTATTCATCTCCAAGCGGAATGTTTAATTTTGTGATCAACGGAAAAATGATCCCAGGTGAAAGTGTCGCTGTCGATCTTTATGTGGCAATATCTTTTTTAAAGGACAGCGTAAATAGTGAGGTAATTGAAAATGCACCGGATATTGGTAACATTATTCTAGATGAATTGGATTTTTCAGAAGGTGCGCCAGAAGGTATAATCTGGCTCGACACAGGAGTTGCAGAAATAAGTGGTCGAGGTTATTGGTTTTATTTAGGATTCGATCAAGATGAGGAACGGCTCATTTTCACTACGGATGCAGGTAAAAGCTATCAAGAAGCTCGATATGCACGAGGAACGGTTAAGAAATTGATTGATAGTTTACCTGATTCTAAGGACCTGGAGTTTATCAAAAGAAAGGAAATGATTTTCCTTACTGATTTGAAAATGTAATATATTGAGCATTGTTGTTGAGAATAATATGCTGAGTGTTCCGCGAATAGAAAGTTTACGGAAAAGCCAAAGATTGTGAGGCCAGTGGAGTAAAATCCGACCCGTCGCTTACTTGTATTTTACAATTGGAAAGTTTGGCAGCAAAATACAGCGCTGCTACGAATAAAGGTGCATCAACATCGGATGGCTTAACAGTTGATTCTGTCGCTAAGGTGGATACATCAGAAACTTACTTTTGTGTTGAAGGTAATGTTATAAGAACCAGTCAGAATAGAATTAGTGTTAATGCTTATGGAAGTGTAACTATCAACTCAGGATGCAGTTGGCAATTATGTGTTAGTACAAATGGTCCTAATCATGCATCATACTATCTGACTAACAAAAGATCCGATGGATCAGTAGTCGTTTTTGAGGTCGATGCTGCGCTACACAAACAAATAATGGATGCTGCAGTTCAACAAAGACTTATGCCGGGTGTCCCTAGAGACCCTAATGCACCTAAAATAGTAGATCCAAATCAAGGTAAGCCTAGTATATCGCTGGAGTTACCTAAGGTATGGGACAGACTCATAGAGCAAAACTCATCAAAAGCCCGTGTGTTAACTAAAGAGGAGTTCATCAATGAATTTGGAAAATGATTGCTAGCTTTTGTTAAGGGATCTTTTCAATGGTGGAAAATCAATCGCGGTGTTCATTATTATGTCTCTGATAATAAGGAAATTATTGCATTGATGTAAGAACGGAATACAAGGTTTATATCGATAATGGGCTTATGGAAGAGTCTTTGTATGATGAGGCAATAAAACTATTCAGAAATGGGGTACCTGTTCTTACAAAAGATAACTTTAGTGAGTATGTTTCTAAAATAATGTGGCGACATATTCAGTTGAAAATTTGAAGGTTTTTTTCACATTGGGATATTCAAGAACTCACCTATGTGATTTTTATAATTACATTGAGAGTTTTTATCAACTCTTAAAGAACCTGTTTCATATGAGTGGGATAAATTGCGAATGGGGTTGCCTGAATTTTATATCAATTTCGATAAAAATATATATCGTCATACGGATTGGGATAGAGGGTGCGAAAAGTTTGTGCCAGCAGGCTGGAATGCTCAGGCTGATAGTGATTTTGGTTTGCTAATTCCAGATAATCAGCGATATTGGTTGATTGATGGTATGAGTTTTTGGAAGCTACAGATGTAGCTTGAATCAGTCACAATGGCGGGTTTTGTTTTTTTTTGGGGGGGAGGTTTTTTATTAATAAGTGGAGCGATTTTTTGTAGGTGTAAATATTTTACTATAAGGTGAGATGTTACTTGTAAAAAACAGATGGTATTCCTAATGCCGGGGCTTCTTAAGCGTAAATGTTTAGTATGGTGATCTTAATGAAACGATTTAGTCGTCTTCATTATTCTCCAAAGTTAAATATTTTCAGATTCAGTTCTAATTCAGAACCGCTCCATTCCGACCTTCCATTAAAACCTCCCCACCACCCGTTCCCTTAACCACCTGTGCCCCAAATCCCGGTGCGATCGCGCATGCCACAGCATCACCAGCTCAAAGCCTGGAATCGCCATCGGTGGTAGCACCGTCATTAATCCCGGCATCCTCGCCGCCACTCTCTCCGGCATCAACGCCACTAAATCGCTGGTGCTCAGCACGCTGCCCATCAGCAAAAAATGAGGCACAGAGAGCACTACGTTTCGGCTTAGCCCTCTGGCTTCCAGCACCGTATCCGTCACCCCACGAAAGCCGCCGCCGTCTGGCGACACCACCACATGCTCCAGCGCGCAGAGCGCTTCGGCGGTGATAGCAGAATGCAGGGCGGGATGACCCTGACGGCCTGCCACCACATAGCGCTCCTGAAACAGTGGGCGGACATGTAATCCCTCTGGCACGCCTTCACGCAGATGAAGCACCAGATCGACCGTGCCTTTTTCTAACTGCTGTGCAATCAACGCCGGTTTCATATCCAGAATGGCAAGCCGGGTGCGCGGCGCTTCCTGACGTAAGGTATTCATCAACGGCACCAGCGCGGTCTGCGCACCATAATCCGTGGCGGCAATGCGCCAGGTGATGTCTGCCTCTGCGGGCACAAAGGGGCCCGGCTCGGCTACGACTTCATCGATCCTGGTAACCAGTTCTTCAAGCGAAAGGCGTAATCCTTCTGCTCGTGCCGTGGGACGCATACCATGAGAAACCGGAATCAGTAGCGGATCGTTAAATAAAGTACGCAGGCGTTCCAACCGGGCACTGACGGAAGGCTGGGAAAGGTTTAACCTTTCAGCGGCACGGCTGACGCTGTTTTCCTGTAGCAGGACGTTTAACGTGATCAACAAATTCAGATCGGGCTTCATGGTATCAGTCCTGTCTATAGCGACTATCCGTTCCTTTACTTTTACTGATAGCACAATCAGGCGCAGGCTACCTGTCTCTTTTATCAACACGGGATAGTTTATGAATGTGTTAATCGTTGTTGCTCACCCTGAACCCCGCTCGCTTAACGGTGCGCTGGCGCGTTTTTCCGTCAGTCATCTGCAACGGCTGGGCCATCAGGTGCGCGTTTCCGATCTCTATGCCATGAACTGGGAGGCGCGCTTATCGCCTGCCGACACACAACATCGCCAACATGTCGAACGGTTTACTCCCTCACTGGAATCCACTCAGGCTTTTGAAGGCGGCTTTCAAAGCGAAGACATCCAGCAGGAACAGGAAAAACTACTGTGGGCCGATGCGGTGATTTTGCAGTTCCCGTTATGGTGGTTTTCGATGCCCGCCATCTTGAAAGGCTGGATCGATCGTGTTTATGCCTGCGGGTTTGCCTACGGCGTAGGCGAACATTCAGATACGCACTGGGGCGATCGCTACGGTGAAGGTACGCTGGCAGGGAAGCGCGCCATGCTGGTGGTCACGATGGGCGGATGGGCGTCGCATTACAGTCCGCGCGGCATCAATGGGCATATTGATGACATTCTGTTTCCCATTCAGCATGGCATTCTGTTTTACCCCGGCTTTGACGTGCTGCCGCCGTTCACGGTTTACCGTACCGGCCGGATCGATAGCGTACGTTTTGATGCGCTGTGTCAGGAACTGAGTAAGCGGCTCGATAACCTGTTTATTACTGCACCTGTTGGCTATTATCGGCAAAACGGCGGGGATTACGCGCTCCCCGAGTTAACCTTGCGTGACGATCTGGCAGCCGGTGAGCAGGGCCACAGAATCCACATTCGCCAAGGCTGAAGGCAGAACAGGGCAGAGGCACATCGTCTGGCTTATCTGCCCTGTTTGCATCGATTTCAAAATAACCCTTGCATGCAACGCGAGGATGTGACCTAATGAATCGTCGGTTTGATTAACAGACGCTATCAAAGTAAGTATCTACAGCAGTTCTCATCTCTAAGCCTGTCGCGAGACATTCCTTCTTTTTGAGTCTTCTCTTACGTTCTGATTGAAATCTGTTCTCAGGCCATTACGCCGGAAGGCTCAATTATTTAAGGAATTAAACATGTCTAACAAAATCCGCGGTACCGTTAAATGGTTCAACGCTGAGAAAGGCTTCGGTTTTATCTCTCCTCAGGACGGCAGCAAAGATGTATTCGTACACTTCTCTGCAATCCAGGGTACTGATTTCCGTACTTTAGATGAAGGTCAACAAGTTGAATTTACAGTAGAAAATGGTGCTAAAGGCCCAGCTGCTGCAAACGTTGTTGGTCTCTAAGGACTGAAAATTACGCGTTTCAAGTGTCCTCACTGTAATGGCTCGCAGTACCGTACATCACATTTCGATGTGACAAGAGTCAACCCGCATGGAGCAAAATGCATTTTTTGCAAAACGGTCGTTGTTCAGATTAACGCGACAAGGATTGCAACTCAGAGTCAGCCACAGGCGCTCTGAAAAGGCTAAAGAGCGTTATAGCGTTGTGCATTTACCGTAATCAAAAAGGCTGCCAGTGGCAGCCTTTTTTCATTCCCTTTTCGCGAAATGTAGAAGCCGGTTTCCAGGCTGCGCTTATACCATCAGCACAAGAACGCCGGCCCAGAACGCCAGACAGGCTATCACCATTGCAATCCAGCTCAGCTGACGTAAACGCCCGCGGAACAGGGGCTTACGTACGACAGGAAGCGCTTCACTCTGCATTTTCATAGTCTCATGTATTGAACGTTAGGTGACAGCAGGGCAGGGTTGTGCTGCCCGCTACGTTTTAGCTTGCGGCTTCCAGCGCTTTGAAAATGACATCCGACAGTTCGTTTAATTCGAACTTGGCAACATAACCATCAGCCCCGACTTTGCGAACGTGATCTTCGTTAGCACTGCCCGAAAGTGAGGAGTGGATCACGACGGGAATATGACGCAACGTGGTGTCGCGCTTGATATTGCGCGTGAGCGTAAAGCCGTCCATTTCCGGCATTTCCAGGTCGGTTAACACCAGCGCGATCTTGTCGTGAATGGATTCACCCTGCGACTGAGCCTGCTGGTGGATCGCTTTGATTTTTTCCCACGCTTCCAGGCCGGTGTTACACATGACGGCAGGAATGCCCATGCTCTTCAGGCCCTGCTCCAGCAACTGGCGGGCAACTTTGGAGTCTTCAGCCACAATCGCGACGGAACCGGGCTTCATTTTATACTGACGCTCTTTCGGCGCTTCAGGCTCCACGCCACGAACGGACGGGATGATGTCATAGAGAATCTGTTCGACATCCAGCACCATGGCCAGATTGCTTTTTTGTTCGTCGTCATCCAGGCACGCGATACTGGTGATGTTACGTCCACCGATACCGGCTTCAGCGGTATGAACCTGGCTCCAGTTAAGACGCACGATGTTTTCAACGGATTCGACGGCAAACGCCTGCGTATTACGCGCGTATTCGGTCACCAGCAGCAGGTTCAGGCCCGTTTCAGGCACGCAACCGGCTACCGCAGGCAGGTCAATAACAGGAATAAACTGTCCACGAATGCTCGCCATGCCCAGCAACGGCGAACGCATGCCCGCAGCTTTCGTAATCGGCGGCATCGGAACAATTTCACGCAGTTTAAATACGTTTATCCCAAACAGCTCTGATTTACCTTTTAACTGGTCAGAGCCAAGGCGAAACAGCAGCAGCTCAAACTTATTCGATAAGGCGAGATTCGCTCTCTCATCGATCTCTTTCTGAAAATTATCCATCGTTGCCTCAGCGTCAGCGCAGCAGGTGAAAAAGGGTGTGATGAAGTTATCGGCAGCCTTCGGAAAAAGGTGAGAGGGGAAAACGCACGTTAAGAGATTATTGTGCCAGGCTTAACAGTGAGAACGCAGCATGGATACTTTTCCCTATAAAGGAGTAAGCGATGAAAAAATTAGTACTGGCGACCTTACTGGCGGTAGCGACCACAGGGGCTTACGCGGAAGAAGGTGGCTTCAAGGCAGGTGATACGCCGCCGCCACAGCATAAACAGGATGCAGGCTACAAAGGGTCAGAAGACACAGGACAGACGCACATCGATCAGATTCGTGACTTTCGGCAGGGCGGTTACGTCACGCTGGAAGGTTATATCGTAAAAAAAGTCGCGGACAATAATTATCAGTTTCGTGACAGCACCGGCACTTTAACCATTATTGCGCCGAAGAAAACGTTCGATGGCAAAACCTATTCCGCTGACGACAAAGTTCGCGTCAGTGGTAAAGTGCACGGGAAAGGTGACAAAACCACGCTGCACGTTATGCGGATCGATGAGCCATAATCGGCAGGGCGAGAATGATTCTCGCCCTTTCTTTTAGTCTTTCAGCAGTACAGCCCGGCAGGTTTTGCCTTTGATTTTGCCCTGCTTAAGTTTGACCAGCGCAGATTTTGCCTGAGCCGCTTCAATCGCTACATAAGCGTGCGTCGGGGTGAGATCAATCTTACCGATCTGATCGGCGCGATAGCCTGCTTCTCCTGTCAGCGCACCCAGAATATCGCCGGGCCGAATCTTGGCTTTACGCCCACCATCAATGCAAATCGTCATCATGGCTGCCGGCAACGGTTTACTGCTTTTCCTGAGCGCACTGGCGGCAACCCATGGCAGCTTCTGCTGCAGGAAATCTTCTAACGCATGCGCGCGCGCCATTTCATCGGCCGCGACAAAACTTACGGCAGCGCCTTCTTCGCCCGCCCGCGCGGTACGGCCGATACGATGCAGATGCACTTCGGGATCCCACGCCAGCTGGTAGTTCACCACCAGCGACAGCGACTTGATGTCCAGGCCGCGGGCCGCGACGTCCGTCGCCACCAGCACGCGACCACTGCCGTTAGCAAACCGGATCAGCATACGTTCGCGATCGCGTTGTTCGAGATCGCCATGCAGGGGCAGGGCGCTGATATCGCGGGCGTTAAGCGCGGCGGCAATATCATCACATTCGCGTTTGGTGTTGCAGAACACCACACAGGACGATGGCTGGCGTTCGCTGAGCAGGCTAATCAGCAGCGACAATTTTTCGCCGTGCGTCGCTTCAATAAATTGTTGTTCGATGGCCGGCAGTTCGCTGACCTCTTCCGTCACGACGCTCAGCGCATCACGTTGAAAGCGCTGGCTCAGTGTTGCAATGCCGTCTGGCCAGGTGGCAGAGAACAGCAGCGTCTGACGCGCGGCGGGCGTGGCGGCGATAATGGTTTCCATATCGTCACGAAAGCCCATTTCCAGCATCCGATCGGCTTCGTCCAGCACCAGCGTGCGCAGATTGTCGAGCTGCAGCGTTTCGCGCTTGAGATGGTCAAGAATACGGCCCGGCGTACCGACCACAATCTGCGGCGGATGCACCAGCGAATCGCGCTGCGCACTCATGGGCTGGCCGCCGCATAAGGTCAGAATTTTGATATTGCGCGTGAAGCGCGCTAACTGCCGCAGAACGTTGCTGACCTGATCGGCCAGTTCTCGCGTCGGACATAAAATCAGCGCCTGAGTCTGAAAACGCGCACTGTCGATATGATGCAACAGGCCAATACCAAATGCGGCCGTTTTGCCGCTGCCGGTTTTTGCCTGCGCACGAACGTCGCGTCCGGCTAAGATAGCGGGCAGCGAGGCGGCCTGAACCGGCGTCATGCTGGTATAGCCCATCTCGCGCAGGTTATCGAGCTGACTATCGGGAAGAGAATTAAGCGAGGAAAAAGCGGTCACGGGTGCGGCCTCTGCGGCTGTAAGTTGGGGCATCATTGCGAGCGCAAGTCTGTCAGAAAGCGTACACAACAGCAATGTTAACCTGCAAACCCTGCGCCGGGCGGCGCTTTTATCTAAGAATAAACTGAAGATGAAAAAGATTAGTTGGGAAATTTTAATCAATTAAAACGTCAAATGTGAAACCGCTTACATGGACTAAGCCATTAAGATTAAGAATGTTTTTTCTAATATTTTCTTTGTAATACACAATTTAAAGTTAATCAGATTATTCCGCATTTGCGACGGAATTAACGCATTAATAATGCAAAAGTATCGCCAGAAGAGAAGATGAAAACGACTTGTAAACGCCTTTATATTGAGGAGGATACATCGATATCACTACTGGCAGAGGATTTTTTCATTGAATAATATCCCGCAGATCTTGCATGAAGACGTACTTAAAATCGTAGGTCGTGCAGTCCTGACATTGCATCTCTATGGGGAAAGCTTATCGGCAGATAAAGTGGCCTCTATGATTGGATGTTATGCCGAAGACGATCCGGTGGCTTCTGATGGCGCCCATCTCTATACGCTTGCGATGGCGTTAATGTCACAGACGAGGGAGGCTCGGGTTTAGCGTCGCCTTCATTCGGCTGTCCGCGCCCCATGCCAGCTCTCTGACAGGGGGCGCGTCCGCATCTGCACGCGGTTTCTGGTTTTACAGCGTCCTTTACCACTGCCTGTCAGTGAAAAACTCACTGCCAGTGCAGATCGGCAAATGTCACCAGTGCCTCTGCCAGCTGGCGCTGAAGCGCGTCATTCGGCTGGCGACAGAACAGCGCCAGCTCAAAAGTGTCAATCACCGGCAAGCCCTGCTGGTCGCCCAGCACACGGTGTGCAGGCAGACGACAGCTGGCAGGCAACAGCGTAACGCCCAGGCCCTGGGCACTGGCGGCAGACAGGGCCACAAGGCTGGCACTGCTGTAACCGATGCGCCAGCTGCGGCCCAGCCCATCCAGCGTCTGGCAGATCTCCTCGCGATAAAGTCCCTGTTGAGGAAACAGGACCAGCGGCACCGGCGAATGCTCAAAGCAGGGATATGCGGCGCTGTCCAGCCATAACAGCGGCTCGGGTCGGGAAGCCAGCGGGCGTTCACCGTAAGGTTGCTTAATCAGCATGATATCCAGTTCCTCCCGCTGCCAGGCCCGACGTAGTTCTACCTGCATCCCGCTCATCACATCCAGCCGCATATGGGGATGTTCGCGACTGAACTGCGCCAGCAGGGCAGCCGTGGGGGCCGCAAAATCTTCCGGAACGCCAAGCCGCAGCACACCATCGCGCCACTTATCGCTCAACACATCGAGTGCTTCGCCATTCAGGGCAATGATACGGCGGGCATAACCCAGCAGCTTCTCGCCTTCCTCCGTGACGGTTACCTGATGTGATGAGCGGGCCAGCAGGGCTTTTCCCACCCTCTCTTCCAGTCGCCGCACCTGCTGGCTCACTGTTGATTGCGACAGGTGCACGCGATCGGCGGCACGGGTGAAGCTGGCGGTTTCGCAGACCGCAACAAAGCTCAGAAGCTGCTGGGGCGTGAACATAGGCTGGCGATTCATTTTTCCACTGCCTGTCATGATGATATTCCATTTCCAAATAGTAACCACAGCTGTCAGGCTGACAAGGTTTACTTCCAGGATGGCCCATGAAAAAAGAGAATATTGTGATCGTTACCGCCCTGGTGCTGGCGGGACTGAATATGCGTCCACTGATGACCTCCGTCAGTCCGTTGCTGGATCAGTTACGCGAAAGCATTGGACTCTCCGCCTTGGCAGCGTCACTGCTGCCTGCGATTCCCATGATGATGATGGGAGCGATAGCGTTAATCAGCGCACCACTTATGCAGCGTGTTCAACTGCGCGGACTGCTGTGTGGCGGACTGGCGTTGTTAGTGTTGGCGCTCCTCAGCCGCCTTTTTGTGGCGCAAGGCGAATCGCTGGTAGGGAGCACGCTACCGGGCGGCATTGGTATCGGGATAGTGCAAATGGCGATGCCGGGCTTTATCCGCCAACGCTTTCCACAACGCAGTGCGATGATGACCGGGCTGTGGTCTGCGGCCCTGATGGGCGGGGGCGGACTGGGTGCCGCATTAACACCGTGGTTAAGTGCTCACCTGAGCTGGCAGATGGCCCTCAGCAGTTGGGCCGTGCCTGCGCTGCTGGCCATCCTGCTTTGGGCGTGGATGCCCGGGGTGACGTCGCCAGCGCGCGCGTCGGTCGTGATGCCTTCACTATGGCGCAACGCGCGCGCCTGGATGCTGGCGCTCAGCTTTGGTTTAGTGAATGGCGGTTATGCCATTTGCGTAGCATGGTTGCCTGATTTCTACCATCAACTCGGCTGGAGCGCACAGGCGGGCGGAAGCCTGTTGGGCGTGATGATTACCTGCCAGGTCGCCGGGGCGATGGTGTTTCCGCTGTCGACGCGCGGCCCGGATCGACGGCCGCTGTTGCTGTTAACGCTGATTTTTCAGCTAAGCGGTATGCTTGGCCTCCTGTTTGCACCGCTTTACCATCCATGGCTGTGGGTGGGAATGGCGGGCGTGGGTCTGGGTGGTGCTTTTCCCCTGGCGCTGGTGCTGGCGCTGGACCATCTGGCGCATCCGCAGGCGGGCGGGCGACTGGTGGCGTTCATGCAAGGGATTGGCTTTATTATTGCCGGCAGTATGCCCTTTATCGCCGGTCAGTTGCATGCACTGACCGGGGATTTCTCCACGATCTGGTGGCTCCAGTGCGGCGTTACGATTGGACTGGTCGGGTTAAATCTGCGTTTTCATCCGCAAAGTTACAAATACGCCTTTACACAACCGTGATTGGTCCGACCAAAACAGCTAAACCTTTTCAGTGGTTCACATAACGTTAAAATTAAAGCCGTAACTGTTGCCTTGGGTTAACAGCGGGTTAAGTATCTGTAACGGATAAGCCCCAACTGGCAAAATTGGTAGGACCAATAAGCAGAGCGGGCGTGACAGATGCGCCCTGTGTTTATGCCCGTCGCGCATCGCTCTCATCACCTTTCTGGAGATAACGGCATGCAGGTCTGGCAGCAAAATTATGATCCGCTCAATAACATCTGGCTCTCCAGCCTGATTGCGTTACTGCCTGTTCTGTTCTTCTTTTTTGCGTTGATTAAGCTAAAGATGAAAGGCCATCAGGCTGCCACCATCACTGTCATGCTGTCGCTGGGAGTTGCGCTGCTGCTGTATCATATGCCGTGGCAGCAGGCGCTGGCCTCAGCGGCCTACGGCTTCCTGTACGGCCTGTGGCCCATTGCCTGGATTATCGTGGCCGCGGTCTTTGTCTATAAAATCTCGGTCAGGACCGGGCAGTTCGATATCATTCGCGCGTCCATCTTGTCGATCACGCCGGATCAGCGCTTACAGATGCTGATTGTCGGTTTTTCCTTTGGTGCCTTTTTAGAGGGCGCGGCAGGTTTTGGTGCGCCGGTGGCGATCACGGCTGCGTTGCTGGTAGGGCTGGGTTTTAATCCGCTTTATGCCGCAGGGTTATGCCTGATCGTGAATACCGCGCCGGTGGCGTTTGGTGCGATGGGTATTCCCATTATTGTCGCCGGGCAGGTTACCGGTCTGGACAGCTTTGCCATCGGTCAGATGGCCGGACGCCAGCTGCCTTTTTTAACCGTCATCGTGCTGTTCTGGATCATGGCGATCATGGATGGCTGGCGCGGGGTGAAAGAAACCTGGCCGGCGGTGATGGTTGCGGGTGGGTCGTTCGCGATAGCCCAATTCCTGAGTTCAAATTTCCTGGGCCCGGCGTTACCCGATATTATCTCTTCGCTGGCATCACTGGTTTCCCTGACTCTGTTTCTGCGCGTCTGGCAGCCAGTTCGCATCTTTCGCTTCAGCGATGCCGAAAATCAGACGGCGACGCAACCCGCACGTCAGCAGACGTATACGACAAAGCAGGTCATTCGCGCCTGGATGCCCTTCCTGTTTCTCACCGCAACGGTAACGCTGTGGAGTATCCCGCCCTTTAAAGCGCTGTTTGCCAAAGGGGGTGCACTGGCCAACTGGGTGATGAGCATTCCCGTCCCTGGCCTGCATGACTGGATTACCCGGATACCGCCGGTTGTGGCACAGCCCAGCGCCTGGCCCGCCATTTTTAAACTGGATCTGCTGTCTGCAACCGGCACTGCCATTCTGATTGCGGCAATTGTGGCGATTATCTTTCTGAAAATGAAACCCAGAGCGGCAGTCGGGACATTTGTCGAAACACTGAAATCCCTGATATTGCCCATCTACTCCATTGGTATGGTGCTGGCCTTTGCCTTTATCTCGAACTACTCGGGTTTATCAGCCACGCTGGCGCTGGCCTTGGCGCACACGGGCCATGCCTTTACCTTTTTCTCCCCCTTTCTGGGCTGGCTTGGCGTGTTTCTTACCGGTTCGGATACCTCCTCCAACGCGCTGTTCGCTGCGTTGCAGGCCACCACGGCGCAGCAGATTGGCGTTTCCGATATCCTGCTGGTGGCAGCGAATACCACGGGTGGCGTCACCGGTAAAATGATCTCTCCCCAGTCGATCGCTATTGCCTGTGCAGCGGTCAGTCTGGTCGGCAAAGAGTCCGATCTGTTCCGCTTCACCGTAAAGCACAGCCTGATCTTTACCGGCCTGGTTGGGGTAATGACCACGCTGCAGGCTTACGTTTTTCCCTGGATGATCCCATGACACCAAACGATCCTTTACCGATGCGGCTTAAGCACTATATCCGCGATCATCAGCTTGAGCCGGGCATGCGTTTGCCCGCCGAGCGTCAGCTGGCGGCCGCGCTGGGCGTTTCCCGTTCGTCGCTGCGTGAAGCTATTCAGCAACTGATCAGCAGCGGCGTTTTGATGAGTCGGCGCGGTGACGGTACCTGGCTGCGTCAGCCGCAGGAGCCCTGGTCTGAGCAGCGCATCGTCGAGCCCATTCGTCAGCTTCTCGCCAACGATCCGGACTACCGTTACGACATTCTTGAAGCGCGCCATGCGATAGAGGGAAGCACGGCCTGGCATGCGGCGCTACGGGCTACCGAGTCAGATAAAGAGCGTCTGCGGTACGCCTTTGATGCCACGCTGGCGATGAAAGAGAGTGACGATCCCCATCTGGCCGGGCAGGCCGATCTGCGCTTTCATCTGGCCATCGCAGAAGCCTCACATAACATCGTGCTGCTGCAAACCATGCGGGGGTTATTCGATTTACTGCACTCGTCCATGCTGCACAGTCGTAAGCTGATGTACATCAGACCCGTGATTTTTGACCGCCTGACCGATCAGCACCGGGCGATGCTCGACGCGATTTTACTGGGCGATGCCGAGGCTGCCCGGTCAGCCGCCATGGATCATCTGGGTTTTGTTCACACCACGATGAAAACACTTGATGAAGACGAAGCCAGGCAGGCGCGAATTACGCGTTTGCCGGGTCATGACCTGCACAATCACAAGGAAAACCGCTGATGATCATCTCTGCCGCCAGTGACTATCGCGCCGCCGCGCAGCGCATTTTACCGCCTTTTCTGTTTCATTATCTGGATGGCGGTGCCTATGCAGAGCATACGCTACGGCGGAATGTTGCCGATCTGTCAGACGTGGCGCTGCGCCAGCGCATTCTCCGGAATATGTCGGCGCTCAGCCTGGAAACCACGCTGTTCAGTGAAACGCTGTCCATGCCCGTCGCGCTGGCACCGGTTGGGCTGTGTGGCATGTACGCGCGTCGTGGGGAAGTGCAGGCCGCGCGCGCTGCGGCGGGCAAAGGGATTCCGTTTACCTTATCGACCGTCTCCGTTTGCCCGATTGAGGAAGTGGCACCGCAAATCAGTCGGCCCATGTGGTTTCAGCTGTATGTGCTGCGCGATCGCGGCTTTATGCGTAACGCCCTGGAGCGGGCGAAAGCGGCGGGCTGCACCACGTTAGTGTTTACCGTTGATATGCCAACGCCGGGCGCACGCTATCGCGATGCGCACTCGGGCATGAGCGGCAAGCACGCGGCCCTGCGCCGCTACTGGCAGGCTGTCACGCACCCACGCTGGGCACTGGATGTTGGGCTACAGGGCCGACCACACGATCTGGGCAATATTTCCACCTATCTGGGCAAACCGACCGGGCTGGAAGACTATATTGGCTGGCTGGCAAAGAATTTCGATCCGTCGATTTCCTGGAAAGATCTGGAATGGATCCGTGAGTTCTGGGACGGGCCAATGGTGATTAAAGGCATTCTGGATCCGGAAGATGCCCGCGATGCGGTGCGGTTTGGTGCCGATGGCATTGTGGTCTCAAACCATGGCGGACGCCAGCTGGACGGCGTGTTGTCTTCGGCTCGTGCCTTACCGGCCATCGCGGATGCGGTGAAGGGGGATATGACGATTCTTGCCGACAGCGGCATCCGTAATGGGCTTGATGTGGTGCGCATGATTGCGTTGGGCGCAGATACTGTTCTGCTGGGACGGGCCTTTGTTTACGCGCTGGCCACACATGGCCAACGTGGCGTCGAACATCTGCTGACGCTGATTGAAAACGAAATGAAAGTCGCGATGACCTTAACAGGCGCGAAGTGTATAGCCGATATCAACCAGACGTCGCTGGTGCAGGCGAATGCGTTGCTGGGCGAAGTGGCCCTGCATCCGGCCTCATGCCCGGCAAACTGAGCGACGTTGTCTATACTTACCTTCTTTACCAACAGGAGGAATGATATGACCATTCATAAGAAAGGTTCGGCGCATTGGGAAGGCGATATCAAAGGCAAAGGCACAGTCAGCACAGAAAGTGGTGTACTGAACCAGCAACCTTACGGCTTTAACACCCGTTTCGAAGGGCAGAAAGGCACCAATCCGGAAGAGCTTATCGGCGCAGCACATGCCGCCTGTTTTTCAATGGCACTGTCGCTCATGTTAGGTAACGCAGGCCATAAGCCTGAAAGCATTGATACCAGTGCCGATGTGTCGCTGGACAAAAAAGGTGAAGGCTTCGCGATTACGAAAGTGGCGCTGACCAGCACCATCTCGCTGCCGGGCATTGATAACGACACCTTTGATGAAATCATCAATAAAGCTAAAGCCGGCTGTCCGGTTTCGCAGGTGCTTAATGCAGAGATCACACTCGATTACACGCTGAACAACTGATTGCGTACCTGAGTCGCCTTCTGGCGGCTCTAGCGGTAATCTTGCAGCATCCGGATGCGCCTCAGGGCGCATTTTCGCTTTTTTCAGAGGGACACTGAAATGGCAAAAAAGACGGAAAAGGGGGCGGGTTTTGCTGAGCATGGGTGGCGGACTGCTGCTGATCCACAGGGCCGCAATGCTATGGGGCTGAAATCCTGGCTGTCGCGCCACAAACTCGGCGTGTTGCTGATGGTGGTACTGCTGCTGGAGGTAATCTGTTTCCTTCTTACCGCCTCGTGGCTGCCATGGAATGCCTGACAGCAATCAGGCGTAAATCTCTTCACTCCGCTTCACACGTACATCCGTGCGCGCAATACGGTACGCCTTGCCGGGATCGCCCGCGACAAACTCAAACGTAGGTGAGTAGTAAAACGGCAGCCAGCCACCGTATCCGCTTTCCCATTCCCAGCGAACCGGACAGGGCCACAGAATGCCTTCATACAAAATGTAATAAACCCAACGCCCGGTAGGACGGCGGGGACGACTACTTTTCATGGGATTCACGACTGTGTTGGTGTAGAACAGCTTATATTTTGAACGTTAAGCGGCAACCTTGCAATGTCATCGGCTACTTTTTGTGCCATTCGCCCTGTACCGCTTTCTTAACGATGCACTTCGCCACATATCAGCACGACGTTAGGACGCACTTTATGGATACGATTTGCCATGACTTCACAGGCGGTTTTAGTCGGATAAATGCGTTCTGATACCGGTAAAGCTTCACAGGCATCGTGTCCACACGCGCTGACCAATAACACAAAACCAATTAACATAACCGACTCCTTATCCCGGTCCGCGTACTGCGAGAAGGGTGAGTGTTCCTTTATATATCACCAGTATAGCTAATTGCCGCCGGACGCCCGTGTTACGGCAGTCGGTATCGGATTGCTCTGAGCAATTATACGCGTTACCCGCTTATCAGGCAGTGAATTCTTACCCATCACTGCGATGGACAGCGCCGACGATATGGCTGAGTGAACCGCTGTTTTATTGCCTCAGCATGACGAGAAACGGGCTTCCTGATAAGGCTTATCCAGGTGTTTATTCGCCCCGAATCTCTTTAATGCTCGCGTTTTGATATTTCTCACACTTCTGATACGCAAATCTGAAACCGGTTGCAGAAAATTTTCACCCTGTGTATTCGTTAATCATTCACCACAAAGAGGAATACACCATGACGAAGATTTTACTGTGCTGTGCTGCGGGTATGTCCACCAGTATGGTGGTACAGAAAATGGAAAAGGCGGCGCAACAGCAAGGGCTGGACGTCGAGATAAAAGCTGTGGGGATTGAAGAGTTTAGAGACGATATCGCCGATTACGACTGCTGCCTGCTCGGGCCACAAATCAAATACAAGCTGGCCGATTTTCAACCGATCGCCCAGCAATACAGCAAGCCGGTTGCGGTCATCAACAGTATGGATTACGGCATGATGAATGGTGAAAAAATATTAAGCGACGCACTAAAGCTTATTCATACCTGACACCAGGGAGGTCCGGGATATATCACGCGAAACCCGCACTGCGTCAGGCAGGTTATTCTCTTTTGCCTCAGCAAGGAGTCAGGCAATGAGCCACTTCAGTGAATCTCTATTCGGCGTCATCGAAAACCGTATTAGCCCACTGGCGGGCCGTCTTTCCAGCCAGCGTCATGTCATCGCTATCCGGGACGGATTTATTGCCTCCATGCCGTTTCTGATCGTGGGCTCGTTTATGCTGTTGTTTGCTCATCCGCCTTTTTCGGCAGACAGCAGTTGGGCGTTCGCACAGTGGTGGCTGGGCATGGTAAAGGCGCATGAAGAACAAATCATGATGCCGTACAACATGACGATGGGCATTATGGCGCTCTATATCGCCAGTGCCATCGCCTATAACCTCGCAAACAGTTATAAGATGAATGGCTTTATGGCGGCCAGTCTGTCGCTGATGGCGTTTCTGGTGGTGGCGGCACCGCAGAACGGCAAAACGTTGCCGGTTGGTTCGCTGGGCGGGGAGGGCATTTTTACCGCCATTCTGGTCGCGCTCTTTGCGACGGAGCTGATGCACGTTCTGCAGAAATACAACATCGGTTTCAAACTGCCCGAGCAGGTGCCGCCGAAGATCCGTCAGTCGTTCGATCTGCTCATCCCGATTATCACGATTTTTATTACGTTGTTTCCCCTGAGCCTGTGGGTACAGGCGCAGTTCGGCATGTTGCTGCCTCAGGCCATCATGGCCATTTTCTCGCCGATCATCTCTGCCTCTGATTCGCTGCCTGCCGTGCTGGTGGCGGTACTGCTGTGCCATCTGCTATGGTTTGCAGGCATTCATGGGGCGGTGATTGTCGGGGGCATATTGCAGGCTTTCTGGCTGACCAATCTCGGTCTGAATCAGCAGGCGCTGAACGCGGGAGAACCCGTCAGCCACGTGTTTATTGAACCCTTCTGGCAGTTTTTTATTGTTATCGGTGGCTCCGGTTCGACGATGGGGTTGGTGTTGCTTTACTTACGCAGTCAGTCAGCACATCTGCGATCGATTGGAAAACTGAGTGTGGTGCCCAGCATGTTCAACATCAACGAACCGGTCATTTTTGGTTCACCGGTCGTGATGAACCCCATTCTGTTTATCCCTTTTATTCTTGCCCCGTTAGTCAACGCCGTCATTGCCTGGATCGCCACCAAAACGAACCTGATTAATCACGTGATCTCACTGGCTCCGTGGACGACGCCCGCCCCCATTGGGGCCGCCTGGTCAACCGGCTGGGACTGGCGCGTTATTGTGTTGATTGCCGTGCTGGTCACTATTGCCACGCTGATCTACTACCCGTTTTTCAAAATGTACGAGCGTCAACTGCTGCAGCAAGAGCAACCCTCTGCCGCAGCGCAACCGGTTAAGGAGTAACCTATGGAAATTGATGAAAGCACGGTAATCGAACTGATTATCCAGGCAGGCGAAGCTCGCTCCTGTTCAATGGAGGCGTTGCGGGCGGCGCGGCAGCAAAACTGGGCGCAGGCGGACAGTATGCTCAGTGCCGCAACCGCGGCGGCCAAAGCAGCCCATCAAACGCAGACGCAACTCATTGGCGCTGATGAGGGCAGCGGAAAGATTCCGGTCAGTCTGATTATGGTCCATGCTCAGGACCACCTGATGAACGCAATGCTCTGTCGCGAACTGGCTGAGGAGATCATTCAACTGCGCCGGGAGTTAGCCGCACGTTAAACAGGAGGTTATATGCAACATTCGACATTGCCCGCGTTTCCCAGGGACTTTCTCTGGGGCGCGTCCACCTCAGCTTATCAGGTTGAAGGGGCCTGGAATGAAGAGGGCAAAGGGCCTTCCGTCATTGACCAGGCAACCTTCCATCAGGATCTTACCGATTTTACCGTTTGCAGCGATCACTATCATCGTTTCAGAGAGGACATCGCGCTGCTGGCGGAGATGGGATTAAAAACCTACCGCTTTTCCATTGCCTGGAGCCGTCTTTATCCCGAGGGCGATGGTGCGTTGAACCCGGCGGGCGTGGCTTTTTATCAGCAGGTGATCGATGAACTCTGTCGGTACGGCATTACGCCGCTGGTCACCCTTTATCATTTTGATTTGCCCTGGGCGTTGCAGCAGGCGGGCGGCTGGTCTTCACGGCGTACAGTGGCGGCCTTTGAGCGTTTTGCCATCACCTGCTTTGAGCACTATGGTCGTCAGGTTAAGTACTGGCTGACCATCAACGAACAGAACATGATGATCCTCAAGGGCGATGTGATTGGTACGTTGCCACCCGGCACCGCCGATCCGCAGAAAACGCTGTATCAGCAGAATCACCATATGATGCTGGCACAGGCAAAAGCGATGATCGCCTGCCATGAACGGTTGCCGGATGCCAAAATTGGCCCGGCACCCAATATCTCCTGCGTCTATGCCGCCAGTGCGCGGCCGGAAGATGTGCTGGCAGCCGACAATTTCTCTGCAATTCGCAACTGGCTCTATCTGGATCTGGCGGTCCATGGTCGCTATAACGCCGTGGTCTGGGCTTTCCTGAAACAGCGCGGCTGGTTACCGACGCTCGAAGACGATGACATGGCCATCATCGCCGCAGGCAAGCCGGATTTTATCGCCTTTAATTATTATGCGTCCGCGACGGTGGGGGCCGAAGGCGAGGGTGAGCAAAGCGAAAATAAACCTCGGCCCGATCAGCAAATGGCGGGCATTGATCGGTCGGTTTATGTGGGATGTGATAATCCGCATCTGCGGCAAAATCAGTTCGGCTGGTATATCGATCCGGTGGGTTTTCGCATTACGGCGCGCCAGATTTATGCCCGCTATGCTTTGCCGCTTATCGTGACCGAAAACGGGTTGGGTGCCTTTGATCGGCTGGAGGCCGATAATAAGGTACATGATGATTACCGTATTGCGTATCTGCGTGAACACATTGCGCAACTGCAGCTGGCACTTGCCGATGGTGTGAAACTGTTTGGCTATTGTCCCTGGTCGGCAATAGATCTGGTAAGTACGCATCAGGGCATCAACAAGCGTTACGGCTTTATTTACGTCAACCGCGATGAAAAAGATTTAAAGGATCTGGCACGTTACCGTAAGAAGAGTTTTTTCTGGTACCAGAAACTGATTCGCAGTAATGGGGCAACGCTGAACGATTCAGTCGACTACTGATGGTGCGCGGCAGGGATGCCGCGCCTTACTGTTTATAAGGCCCGTCAGTGACCGAGGCCCGTTCGATCAGGTGACCGCTAAACGGCGGCAAGGCCGTGACCGCTTCCCCTTCCAGCATCGCCACCAGCTGCGCCAGCGTGTGCTGAATCATCTCTGCGACCGGCACATGTACCGTGGTGAGCGGCGGCAGAAAAAATTCCGCCATACGAATATCATCAAAGCCCAGCAGGGAGACATCCTCCGGCAGCCTTTTGCCCGCAGCGTTTAGCGCCAGCGCGGCCCCAATAGCCATATCGTCATTACTGGCCATCAGTGCACTAAATGGCATGTCCGATTCAAGCAGCGTTTTTGCCGCCGCCATGCCGCTGGCGGGCGTCCATGCACCCTGCACGATCAGCGCACGGTCCGCTAAGCCATGCTCGTCAAGCGCCTGCTGATAACCGGCCAGGCGGGCCGCAGCGGTCGGCGAGCCTGCCAGACCCGTAATGAAAGCGATGTCGTAATGGCCGCGCGTAATCAAATAGCGGGTGGCCTGAAAGGTATTCTGCTGATGGGTGGCCCAGACGCAGTGTGCCGGATGACGCTGCAGCTGACGATTCACCACCATAACGGGAATGGCGTGCTGCTCAATAATGGCATCCAGCGCCGCGGTATCCAGAAAACGGGGATAGATAATGATGGCGTCACAGCGCAGGTCGAGCAGAAACTCAATGGCGGCACGTTCATCGTCAGCGCTGGTTTTACCATCCGCCAGAATAAGCTGCCGGCCATAGTTATTCGTCAACGTAGCAGCCTGAAACAGCAATTCGCTGAAGTAAGGCCCATTGAATAAAGAATGGGTAACGATAAGCCCGATATTCTGGGATTTCTGCGTCGCCAGGCTACGCGCCAGCAGGTTAGGGCGATAACCGGTTTCCGCCACAGCCTGAAAGACCTTCTGTTGCGTACTCTTACTGACGTAGCGATTTCCCGCCAGCACGCGCGAGACGGTGGCTTTAGAGACGCCGGCCTTGCGGGCCACATCCAGCATGGTAATCATGGGCTTTCTGACCATCCTTCCCTGTTAGTAAAAGATACACGCTGATTTTACGCAGGTTAGTGATGACCCGGTAACAAAAGGTCAGCGGGATCAGGCGAAATACCAGGCAGGCAGAATCGCAATCAGATTATTCAGCGTATGCAGAAAGACCGGCAGGGCCAGCGTATTGCTGCGCAGCCGGGCGTAGCAAAGCAGCATAGAAAACAGCGTCAGCGCCACCACCGTTTCCCAGTGGACATATTGCGTATGCATGAGCGCGAACAGTAACGAGGTCAGTAATACACAGGCAAAACGGCTGTTAGGTGCCCACAACAGAAATCCCTGTAATAAAAAGCCGCGAAACAACACTTCCTCAAACACAGGAGCCAGTAAGACGGCGGTCAACAGCAGGATAAGCATCGAACTGGGCCCCTGCTGAGTTTGTGCGACCAGCCAGCCTTCCGGCTGCAAATACTGCGTTTGTGCCACCATTAAAATAAACAGCGCGCCAATAAACAGTAAAGTCTGACCGGAACGCAAAAAGCCCAGAGGAATATCGGTACGACGCTGGCAATAAAAGCGATACAGCGGATAGATAACGGCAAATTCAAACAGGCAAAGCACAGGCACCAGTAAACCGTCATTACGCAGAATACCGTAATTAGGAAACAGGGTAATCAACATGGTAACGAGGTAATAAACAACAAAGCTGCCGACATAAAACAGTGTCAACGTCACTCTGTCGGAATTGGTGTTCATAGGCGACCCAGCCAGCGAAGATAAGCGCATAGTAGCAATGCCTCAAATCGCTGTCGAGAGAGCCGATCACACAATGTTAGCTGTTTATTACGCTACGTAAATGAGTCTGGATTAATCAGTTAAAAATCAGTGCCTTGCCTGCGTTACACTTTGTCGCCTGCCAGGTCGCCCAGCCTGTCAGGCGTGAAACCGCACCCGCGAACGGGCCGCTTATCGCACCCGAACCGCAATCAGTGTCATCACAACGGCAAAGCAGATAAAAATCACAAGTTCCATAGTAGCCTCCTAAGATAATTCTTAGTAAGGTTAGCGTCTTGTATTTGAAATTCTGAACGGTAAGTGCCTTTACACTGGTTATCTGGCAATAAGGCAGCATTTAATGCTTAATAATGTGTGAATCGCTTGATTTTAACGATTCAACCCGGTGGTGGGGCTTGTTACGCTTCAGGTCAGGGTTTAACACGATTACAGGAGAACATACGTGAATCATTACGGAAAAGTGCTGGTGGCAACCGGCTTCTTACTGCTGACGGCCTGTCAGTCCACCACGCAGCCTGATACGGCAGCCGTCCCGCCCGGCAAGGAAGCGGACAGCTGTGGTGCCTCCCGTTACCAAAACTTTGTCGGCAAACCTCTGTCCGCCCTTGAGCAACAGCGTTTCAGTCAGAAGGTGCGCGCTATTCCGTGGAATTCTGCCGTCACGATGGATTTTAATTTCGCCCGCCTGAACTTTCTGGCAGACAAAAGCGGTACTATCACCCAGGTCTATTGTGGTTAAGCGTTAAATAAACCGCGCATTGTCATTGAGGTGTCATGGGGACAGGGGAAGATAAGGTCGGTATTCTGCTGTCTTCAGCCTGTGGTCGTCTGGTCGCACTGAGCCAGCAGGATCGGGATTCCCTCGTCACATCAATTTGCAATGCTCGTCTTGTTTATTCCCGCTCTGGCGGGAATTTTTTTCTGGCTCAGTCTGGAAGGAGCAACGCATGTACTCTCGTCCACGCCTCTCACTGTCATTACTGTTGCTGATCAGTCCGGTCGCACTGGCTTCCAGCCCGACGGCATGGCAGGAAAACCAGCAGGTCATGCGGCAGGCCTGTATTAATGCCAGTACGCTAAGTAAGGTAAAAATCGTGGGCCAGCCCATCGACTATGATGACAGCGTGGGTTACAGCGCCTTGTTACTTGAGGGGCATTACCCACAGAAGCAAATGAAAAACCGGCGTGGGCGTGAACTCTGCCTGTTTCAACGCAGCAGCGGCCGTGCCAGTGTAAGTGAAGCCCGTCAGCTCCGTTGGGTGAAATAGCATAAAGGCGGCCTACTCACGTGGCCGCGCTTCCATCAACTGGGCCAGTAAACCCCGGTAACGCTGCAGGCGCTGCTCATCCCCTTCAAACTCCAGTTTATTAATGACGCGTGCGATTATTGCCTTATTCGTTGTCGGCTGGCCTGCTTCCATCAGTTCACGCAGGATAACGGCCAGCAGATCGGACTCCGGCAGCACGTTCCAGTCCGGGCTGTTGAAGTAATCAGTGATAGCACGACTGGCACTATTAGATTGGACGCTCATTCCCCGTCTCCGCAAACAGACCCTTTGCCCGGTGCGCAACGGCGCAGCAGGCAGAAGCTACTGAATGATGGGCTCCCGGAAAGAACGGCAAGGGTTTTATCGGGAGCGTTTCGTTGGTCAGAACAGCCAACGTCCCGCCCGTACCTGGCGGTTTTTTAAACATAGGTGGGCCAGAGAGGATTGTCAGTAACAGCCTGAAATATTTTTCAGATGTGATGAGTGAAAATCGAATAGTGCCAATATGCAATAAGGCGTTTTTTCAGATTATTTTGATGAAAGACAAGCTGTTGCACTGAACCAGGTGCGTTTTTGGCGCAACCAAAGGGCTGAGTAGCTCGTCATTACCGGGCCGTGCGGATCCGGTTGTCCAGGTGGAAGGTTAAGGAACAGGGGGGCCAACTGCCCGCCATCGCGGGGAGATTATTCTCACGTTAACGGGAATGAAAACGGCCGTTATCGCTTGTAAGAAAAGAATCTCTGCTAAAAAAAGCCAGCCGGGAATCTTTATTTTATTTCGACTGAGTGAGTCAGCGTGTTATTTCATTGCGATAACAACGTTTCGTTTTCCGGCAAAATAAATGCAATAAAACCGTAGCGACAAAATGGCCTGAGTCGGGCGCAAAGCGGGCTGAAAAATCACTTTGTTTTTTAATCTGACGAATGCTAATTTTTATTTGTCTTACACGAAGGGGCCCCGGCATGAAAAACCTGATTGCTGAGTTGCTAATCACCCTGGCAGAAAAAGAAGAGGCGTCAAAAGAGCAGGTTGCACAGATCGAAGCGCTGGAAATCGTGGTTACCGCGATGCTGCGTTTGCTTCCACCCGAGCAGCATCACGCTATCGTCAGCAGTATTGAAACCGCCATGATGAATGCCGATGTAGATCATAATGATAAAAATACGGTCCTGCTAAAACGTTATGTCACGCGCTTACTTAATCGTCCGCGTATCTGAAAAGTGCCACCGACAATTCAGATTTGCGATCTCTGCCTTATTCCCTGATAAACGTATTCCGTATAGCGTGTAACGTGCCAGAATTAATCTGTTTTCATCAAGAGGGAGTGAATACAATGAAACGCGGTTTAATGACGCTAGTGTTAGCAGGCTTACTGGTGGGCGGCAGCGCCAGTGCGGCTGAAAAAACGCCACAACAGCAAAAAATGGCCATGTGTAATGAACATGCCACGTCACAAGCGTTGAAAGGCGATGTGCGAAAGAAATTTATGAGCGATTGCCTGAAAAAGGACAGTAAGGTCGCCGACATGTCGCCGCAGCAGGTAAAAATGAAAACCTGTAATCTGCAGGCCGGTGATAAAAAGCTGACGGGGGAAGCACGCAAAACCTTCATGAGTCAGTGTCTGAAGAAAAGTTAACGTTCGGTCGGCCATTTCGGTGGCCGCTTTAGTTTTCTCCTGCCTGCGCTGTCACATCCTCACGTATTTTTAATTTCCGCTTAAACAAACAGTTAGCAAAAAATCCTGACGTTAAAACCGGAGTCTGGCCGATCCTTTGCCACACTTACTGTTTACAGGCATTTGCGCAGAAGCCCTGTTGATCTGCGCGTTCAGCCGTGACAGTCGGAGAAGGAGCTATGTCGTGAACTATCAATTTGTGGTCGCTCTGAAGGATTTACCGCACCGCCAGCCGGTTAAAAAAAAGCTCGGGGAAACAGAGCTGCTGTTAATTCGTGATGGCGACAACGTACACGCTTACCAGGCGAAGTGTCCCCATGCCGGCGCACCCCTTGAGCAGGGTGCCATTTGTGAAAACCGGCTGATCTGTCCTTGGCATAAAGCCACTTTTGAACTGGACAGTGGCAAAATGTGTGAGCCGCTCGCGCTGGCCGATCTCAAACAGTATCCCGTGCGCATTGAAAACGAGGCGGTTCTGGTGAATCCCAAAGCCATGTCGCCTGCGACTGCGATAGGCAGTGGAGCCGCTGCGCCGGTCTTTGTCGTGCTGGGTGGTGGCGCAGCCGGGAGTGCGGCGCTATGGCGGTTACGTCACGAGGGGTTTAAAGGGCGGCTGATCCTGATTGAGCAGGAGCCTGATGCACCCTATGATCGCACGGCGTTAACCAAATTTGTCCCCTCGGGCAAAATGGACATCGATGAGGTGCCCTCACTGCTGGGTGAGGACATCATGGCGCACGTAGAACGCCTGCAAAAGCGCGTGGAGCGGATTGATAACCATCAGCACCGGATAATATTTGCTGACGGTACGACGCTGCAATTCGATAAGCTCCTGATTGCCACAGGTGGCGCGCCCGTCAAACCTGCGCTGGCCGGGCGCGATCTTGCTGGCGTTCATATCCTGCGCAGTAAACAGCACACCGCAGACTTACTGCAGGCGGTCGATGACACTCAACAGATTGTCATTATCGGCAACAGCTTTATCGGCATGGAACTGGTCTCCTCACTGCGTAATCGCGACATTGATGTCACCGTCATTGCGCGTCATCCGCTGCCGTTTGCGAAACAGTTTGGCGAAGCCGTGGGTCGCTATTTTTATCAGCTCCATCAGGCGAACGGCGTAAAGTTTATCGAAGGCGAGATCGATGCCCTGCTGGGCGAAGACCATGTTAACGCGGTACGACTAAAAACGGGCAAGCATATTGCCGCCGATGTGGTGCTGTTTGCGACCGGCGTTAAACCCGCCACACACTTTATTCATGATTTGCCGCTGCTGGAGGATGGCAGCCTGCAAACGGACGAACAACTCCGGGTGGCCGAGAATGTCTGGGTGGCAGGCGATATCGCCACGTATCCTTCTCCCCAGGGGCCGTTGCGAATCGAACACTTTCGTGTTGCCGAACAACAAGGACAGACAGCGGCCATCAATATGCTGGGCAATATCCGTCACTTTGATCGGGTGCCGTTTTTCTGGACCGCGCACTACGGTACGCGCTATGAATATCTTGGCCATGCGGCGGACTGGGATGACTACCAGTCGGTGGGCTCGCTGGAAGAAAAGGAATTCATGGCGTTTTATGGCAAAGAAGGGCAACTGGCGGCGGTTTTCTCCTGTGGCCTTTACACTCTGACCGCCGCGCTGGTTGACAACATGCAGCAACCCATGACGGTGAAGCAGGCGCTGGCGCTTTATCAGGACTACCGTTCCGCCGGCTAGTGGGGAGGCGTCTGGCAACGCGCACTGCCGTTGCCAGACGCCGCGGGTTAACTGCGGCTCAGCTTCTCTGATTTCGCCATGCACTGCTGCATCGCCTCAATCACGGCGGAGCGAAAACCTTTTTCTTCCAGAACTTTGACCGCTTCTATCGTGGTGCCGCCCGGCGAGCAGACCATATCTTTTAACTCGCCCGGGTGTTTGCCGGTCTCCAGTACCATCTGTGCCGAACCTTTTACGGCCTGTGCCGCAAACTGGTAGGCCTGCGCCCGCGGCATGCCACCTGCCACCGCAGCATCGGCCATGGCTTCAATGAACATAAACACGTAAGCCGGTGCCGAACCACTCACGCCCACCACGGAATGAATCAGGTATTCATCCACTACCGCGGCCTGGCCAAAGCTTTTAAACATTGCAACGACCTCATCGAGTTCGCTCTGTTCAACCAGCGCATTGGGCGTGACCGAGGTCATCCCTTCTCCCACCAGAGACGGGGTATTCGGCATGGCCCGAATGATTTTTCGATCGTGTCCCAGTACGGAGGCCAGATTGTCCAGGGTAACGCCTGCTGCAATGGAGACAACCAGCGTCTCTTTTTTCATGCAGGTGGCGAGATCATTCAGAACTCTGAGGATGACATTCGGTTTTACCGCACCAAACAGGACATCAACATGCTGCGCCAGCGCTTCTGCGCTCTCAGCCGCATGGATACCGTATTGTTCGGCCATTTCCTGATTAGTGCTGGCTTTACGGTCATAAATCCAGATCGCTGACGGTGCAACTTGCCCGCTGTTTATCAGGCCGCCAATGATGGCTTTGGCCATGTTGCCTCCGCCAATAAATCCGATTTTCTTTTCCTGCATCACCGTCTCCTTTGCTGTTTACACATATCAACGATGTAGCTTACTGCAGACAGGATTAATAACAAGTTAGCCCTGTGCTGAACGGCCTGCTGTCCCCCCGCTGACCGGAGGCGTTTAACCGTGCCAGGACATGGCGCGGTGCGCTGCGCATTAAGGCGCAGTGGCGGTGCAGCCAGGTCGGATAAAGCAAGTTCTGCGTTAAAGAGGGCTGTGTTTTTCACTCAACCCGATCAGCAAAACAGGTTACCATCGTCACTCTTTTGCAGAACAAGGAATAACGATGGCTATCTGGGTTGATGCTGATGCCTGTCCTAACGTGATTAAGGACGTGCTGTACCGGGCAGCGGACAGAACGCAAACCGTGGTGACCTTTGTGGCTAACCAGTCCCTGCGGGTGCCACCTTCGCCCTGGCTGCGAACACTGCAGGTGCCTGCGGGATTTGATGTGGCGGACAATGAGATTGTTAAGCGCGTAAACGTCGGCGATCTGGTGATTACGGCCGATATTCCGTTGGCCGCGGAAGTGATTGAGAAGGGCGCGGCAGCCTTGAATCCACGCGGGGAGCGCTATTCACCAGCAACCATTCGCGAACGACTGACCATGCGCGATTTTATGGACACCATGCGCGCCAGCGGTGTTCAGACAGGCGGCCCCGCCGCATTAAGCCCACGGGACCGCCAGCAGTTTGCCAATGAACTAGACAGCTGGCTCCGACAACGCCAGCGCTAAATCAGACGAAGTTGTCGTCGTCGTCGAAGTCATTGCCGCCAAAATCATTCAGGTCGCCGTTGTCGGCGTAGGAATCACTCCAGCCGTTACTTTGATCCAGGAAAGACTGATTATCCGCCCCGTTCTGGTCAAGGAACGACTGATCGTTGCCACCGTTGAAGGTATTCAGACTGTCGTCCACCTGCGGCAACGGCTGCTCGTTGATGATGTTAACGATCTCCTGCGGCTGAGAATGATGGAACATGCTGGTCAGCATATCGGCCATGACTACACCGCCTGCCACCCCAACGGCGGTTTGCAGGGCACCGCCCAGGAAGCCGCTGCCACGTGGCGCCGGGGCGCTGGCATAAGGTTGCTGCGGTTGCGGTGCCTGTTGCGGCGCACTGTTCCACTGCGGCTGAGCTGGCTGCGGTTGGGCGCTGCCGCCGCCAAACAGGCTGGATAAAAATCCACCGCTGCTCTTCGGCTGCTGCTGCGCCTGTTGTTGCGCCAGCTGGTTTTCCAGTTCCTTAATACGTTCATTAAGTTTTTTAAGGGCCGCTTCCTGAATCAGAATGGCCTGCGCCATGTAGTAGGGCGCGCCTGGTTGTTCCTGCAGGTGTTGTTTGATGAGTTGTTCGGCAGCAGCATCGCGCGCCGCTGTCTGGCTTTCCGCTTGTTTCAAACGGCTGAACAGATTTTCAATCAGTTGTTGTTCTTCGCGTTGCATGATTACTCTCCCGTTGCGACTGTAAACAGTATATGGGGGCGATGAGCAGCAATGTAAATTCGTGGCGGTAAGCAAATGTTGCAGAGACAAAAATACGGTGTTCATGCACAAAATGTGCATGGTTAATTCATTGTTTATAAAAAGCTTAATGCAATGGGTTGTCTGACTGTGCGTAAAATACGCTCAATGGGTAGAGGCCGCCATCATTTCCCGCTATGATGCGCGTATTATTTAAGCCAGACCTGCAGCTGTTATGGGCTGTACGGCGGAGGAAGTGCCCAGATGTCCTTGTCCATTTTTTTGATTGGTGCGCGCGGCTGCGGAAAAACCACCATCGGTGAAGCCCTGTCTCATGCGCTGGGTTATGCCTTCCGCGATACCGATCACCACCTGCAATTCACGACCCAGCGAACCGTGGCTGAAATTGTCGCGGCGGAAGGCTGGGAAAGCTTTCGTGCGCGGGAGACCGAGTCGCTGAAAGCCGTGACGGCGCCCTCAACCATCATCGCGACCGGTGGTGGCATGGTGCTGGCAGAGGTCAACCGCCGCTATATGCGCGAACATGGACAGGTTATCTGGTTAAGTGCGCCTTCTGAGGTGCTTGCCCGGCGTCTGGAAAGCCAGCCTGAAGCTGCGCAGCGCCCGACGCTGACCGGACGGCCCATCGCTGAAGAGATGACAGAGGTGCTGCGCGCCCGTGCCCACCTGTATCGTATGGCCGCTCACCATGAAGTGGACGCGATGCAGCCGCCGGAACGCGTTGTTGAGCAAATTCTGCAGTCGTTATCGCTGGCACGCGCCAGCTAACCGTCAGATTTATCTCCTTCCCGCCGCGATTTACGCCTTTTTGACTATACTTATTCCATGACGGGCAACCGCCTGTCGTGTGGAATGTCATTCAGCCAAGAGGGACAAATGATGCCGTCAAGACCTCCTTACCCCAGAGAAGCGCGCGTTGTGACCGTGGAAAAAGGCCCCGAAGGTAAAAAAGTCACGTCCTGGCAACTGCGAGCCGATCATCCGAAGCCGGACTCACTCATCAGTGAGCACGATTCAGAGCAGGAAGCGCATGATGCGAAACAACGTTACGAAGATGTAGAAAAAGAGTAAGCCGTCGCGCTGGCAAGGATGCCGTCGATGCGCGCCCGTCTTATCCCCGTCCCTTGTCACCGCCAGCGATCACATTCGCTCATTATTTCGCGTGACAGATCAGCAAGTTCGCTTCTACACTGCCAGTCACCCTAATGTGCTGTGAGGAAGATTTATGCTCAACGTAAGTGAGTATTTTGACGGAAAAGTTAAATCCATCGGTTTTGACAGTGCGAGCACCGGTCGTGCCAGCGTTGGTGTGATGGCAGAAGGCGAATACACCTTTGGCACTGCCCAGCCGGAAGAAATGACCGTGGTCAGTGGATCAATGAAAGTGTTGCTGCCGGGGGAAACAGAGTGGAAATGGTTCGAGGCGGGATCGGTATTTAACGTGCCGGGTCACAGCGAGTTTCATCTGCAGGTAGGCGAGCCCAGCTCTTATCTTTGCCGCTATCTGAAAGACTGAAAAAAACGGCCGCATCTTTTGCGGCCGCCTGTTTTACCGCTGAGCCTCACCACCCAACGCTTCAATCAGATTACTGGTCAGGGCGGCCAGTTCGCTGGTCATCAGGATAAAGTCGGCATCGAAGCGCTGAGCAAAATCCTCCCGATCGATATCGTCGTTCTGATCACGCAGCGTATCGCTGAATTTCAGGCGCTTCACGGAACCATCATCCGACAGGACGAACTGAATCCGTTCCTGCCAGTCGAGCGCCAGTTTTGTCACCAGCTTGCCGGCCTCGATATGGTTGGCGATTTCGTCGCATACCAGGTCCTGTTTTTTACAGCGAATCACGCCGCCGTCTTCCAGAATCGCTTTCAGCTCGGCTTCATCCATCAGGGCAAAGCCTGCGGGCAGATCGCCGGAACGTACCCACTCGGTCAGCGTCAGTTCAATCGGGCTTTCCAGCGTCAGAGGTACGACCGGCAGTGAACCCAGGCTTTTACGCAGCAGGGCCAGCGTATCTTCGGCTTTTTTCGCGCTGGCGCAGTCCACCATGATCAGATTATTAACGGTATCGATCCACATAAACGTCTGGCTGAAACGGCTGAAGGCACGCGGCAACAGGCTGTGCAGCACTTCATCCTTGAGCGAATCTTTTTCGGTTTTTTTCAGCTTACGGCTCTGTTCTGCCTCAAGCTTGTCAATTTTGGCTTCCAGCGCCTGCTTCACCACCGGTGAAGGCAAAATTTTCTCTTCTTTGCGCGCGCAGATGACAATCTGACCGTTATTCACATGGGTCAGCGCATCGCTGCGGTTTCCCATCGGTGACACCCAACCGGTCTTGCTCATGTCCTGGCTGCCACAAGGCGAGAAGGTGAATGCCTCAAGCTGTTTTTCCATGTCGTCTGCGGACAACGGAATGTCACGATTCAGACGATAAACCATCATATTTTTAAACCACAACATCAGGATTCCTTACCGTGGCGCGATCGGGCGCACAAATCTCACTAAGTGTGCGCATGATAGCGAAACATCGATGCGGTTTCATTGCCTTTAAGGGCATCGCCTTTTAGTGTAAGAATCCCCTAACGAATAATGAGGAATAAACCGTGCGCATCGGCATTGATTTGGGCGGCACCAAAACAGAAGTGATTGCGTTGTCCAGCGAGGGAAGCGAGCTGTTTCGCCATCGGGTTTCCACGCCCCGAAACGACTATGCCGCTACGGTACAGGCTATTGTCGATCTGGTGCGTCTGGCGGAAGAAAAGACCGGCCAGACGGGCACGGTAGGCCTCGGTATTCCCGGCACGCTTTCGCCCTACACGCAGCGGGTAAAAAACGCGAACTCAACCTGGCTTAACGGACAGCCGCTGGACAAGGATCTGGCGCACGCGCTGAATCGTGACGTCCGCATTGCCAATGACGCGAACTGTCTGGCCGTATCCGAAGCCGTTGACGGCGCGGGTGCCGGTAAGCCGCTGGTCTTTGGAGTGATTATTGGCACCGGTTCGGGGGCGGGCGTGGCGATAAACGGCGAATCCCGTATCGGTGGTAATGGTAATGCGGGCGAATGGGGCCACAATCCGCTGCCGTGGATGGACGAAGATGAACTGCGCTATCGCGCTGAAGTGCCCTGTTATTGCGGATTACAGGGCTGTATTGAAACCTTTGTATCGGGCACCGGCTTTGCCACTGATTACCAGCGTTTAAGCGGCGTTGCACGCAAAGGTGCCGAGATTGTTCACCTGCTGGCACAGCAGGATCCGGTGGCGGAACTGGCTATGAGCCGCTACGAAATGCGCCTGGCCAAATCGCTGGCCCAGGTGGTTAACCTGATCGATCCGGATGTGATTGTTCTGGGCGGCGGCATGAGCAACGTGGATCGTCTGTACCAGACCGTCCCCACACTGATGAAAAAATGGGTATTTGGCGGTGAATGTGAAACGCCGGTACTGAAAGCCGTACACGGGGATTCGAGCGGTGTTCGCGGAGCCGCCTGGCTCTGGCCTGAGTAATCCGTTGTGGACGGTGAACCGCCAGTTTTCAGGCTTGATCACCGTCAGGCTGCACCGCCGGTTCAGGACTTTCCGAAAGGGCGCATCTGCATTCACGTTCAGCCCGCGATGGCGCGTGCTGCCGCGTTATGGTTACGGGGCAAAAGCAAACACCCATTGCCGGGGCGCGCCCTGAGGCGGAAGGGGCATATCACGCGCGCTACTCACGCTCTGCCAGGCGCTCAGGCATAACGATTCATTTCCTTCTGTGCGCATGACGCTATAGCGGCCGTCCGCGCGGCGTTGTGCCGTCACCAGGCAGCGCTGGCCTGCGTAACGTTGCGCGTGATGAAAATTGCGCATCACCACGGCATTCACCTGCGCGATATAGTGGTCGACGGCCTGGCACTGAGTCTGCGTCATATTCGGCACGCAGTGCCTGGCATCAGCGCCGTGCGGCTGGCTGCAGCCTGCTAAAAGCAGCAGGGCAACCGCGAAAATACCGGTCCATCTCAACATGGTTAACCTCTTACTGGCCGGGGATGTCAAGGGTGCTGTAACCCAGGCCATTCATTTTGCGTACCTTAATCTGAACGGGAATGCGCTCTTTCATGGCTTCAACATGGCTGATGACGCCAATAGTTTTGCCACTGGCGTTAAGCGCATCCAGGGCATCCAGAGCGGTGTCCAGCGTTTCGGCATCCAGCGTACCAAAGCCCTCATCCAGAAATAACGACTCAATGCGGGTTTTATGGCTGACGAGGTCAGACAGCGCCAGCGCCAGCGCCAGGCTCACCAGGAAACTTTCTCCGCCGGACAGCGTGCGCGTATCGCGGGCGCTGTCGGCCTGCCAAGTATCCACCACATCCAGTTCCAGCACATCGCTGGCACGTCGCTGTAAAAGGTAGCGACCGTGCAGGCGATCTAACTGACGGTTGGCCAGGGCCACCAGGTGATCGAGCGTAAGCCCCTGGGCAAAGCGCCGGAATTTATCGCCCGTTGCCGAGCCAATAAGATCGTTAAGCAGGGTCCATTGCGCTAACGCCGTCTCATCCTGCGCAATACGCGCCAGCAGCGTTTGCTGCTGGTTTCGCAGGCTGGCATCGCTGTCTAACTGCTGCTGTACCTGGCCCTGCTGGTTTGCATTTTCACGCAGGGACAGCTGTAAGCGCGCCAGTTCTGCCGCCAGCACGTCCGGTGAATCCGGCATCAAAGCCGGTTTTTGCTGCTGATGTGCCGCCAGCCGCTGCTGCAGTTCTGCCAGGCGTGCCTGCTGGTGCAGACGGTGCTGGTCAATCTGCTGAAGCTGCTGACGCAGTTGCTGCGCCGCCTGTTCATCCAGCAATGCCGCGCGCAGGTGCGTTTCATCAGCGAATTCGGCTGCCGCCAGCGCGGCGCTGAAGCGTTGTTCTGCTTCCGTGACGCGCCCGGACAGGCTCTGCAGTTGGCTTTCCAGCAGCGTCAACTGGCCATTAAGACGGCTGACCTCTGCCTGTGACTGATGCAGTGCATTGCGCTGCTGGGTAAGTTGCGCCTCGTGCTGATCGACGAGCGCCTGCATCTGCTGGCGCGCCTGAGCCACATCGCGATCGCCAAACAGGGCCTGACGCTGCTGCTGTTTTTCACGCGCCTGCTGCTGTAACGCGGTGAGCTGCTGCCGCTGCTGATCCAGGCGTTGCTGCTCAAGCTGTAACTGCTGTTGCAGCGCGTCAGCCTGTGTTTCCGCCCGTGCAAGTTGCGGCTGCAGGTTAGCAAGCAACCGCTCACTCTCTTGCCAGCGCTGCCAGCGCTCTTGTTGGGTTGCCAGCCAGCTGTCGCGCGCCGTACGTTCAGGTAAAGACAACGCCACGTCGCTGAACTGCTGTGCCAGCGCGGCTTCCAGCTGCTGGCCGTTTTCTGCGGCCTGACGCTGCTGTTGCTGTAACGCCTGAAGCGCCTGGTGCTGGTTTTCCAGTTGCTGCTGAGTCAACAGTAGCGTTTGCTGATGCTGTTGTAATGTCTGGTGCTGCCGCAGGTGGTGATCTTTGGCCGCCAGCACCGCGCGCTCGGCTTGCTCCAGTGCGTCAAGCCGGGCCGTAAGCGTCTGCTCGTGGCGATTTTGCGCCTGCTGCCACGCGATCCTTGCATCCGTATCTGTCAGCGGGAAGGTGAGCGCCAGCTCACTGCTCAGTTCCTGCCATTGTTGAGAAAGGGCATCAAGTTGTTGGGTCAGACCCGTGATTTCTTCACGCAGGGATTGCTGTTGAGCCTGTAGCTGCTTTATCTGCTCCTTCTTTGCCGTCCCGGTTTCACTCAATGCGTCTACCTGTTTTTGCAGCTCGGCTTTACGTTGTTGGTTAGCACTAACTTCCAGAGCACGATAGGTTTCGACCGCAGGATGCTCGCAGGCGCCGCACAACGGGCAGGGCTGCCCGGCTTCAAGCCGGGCGCGGTACTGTTCCAGGTCAGCAATCTGGCTTTCGAGCTGGCAAATTTTCTCTACGTCGCTGAGCTGCTGTTTTTCCCGTCGCCAGGCTTCTCTTAACGTCAGCAGTGCGCTTTCAGCCTGCTGCTGAGCCGTCTCAAGTTCATGCAGGCGTTTTTCGTACTGCGTGCGCTGCTGATGCAGGGGTTGCCACTGCGCGGCCACTATCGTCAGCGCATGGCGCGCCTCGCGCTGTTGCTGATACTGGCTCAGTGCCTGACGTAAGGCTTCAGGTGGATGCGCGTTCTGAAGGGAAGTTAGTGCTTGCTCAGCCTGAGACAAGGACTGCTGCGCCTGCTGTGCGGCCTGATCCAGTGGCGTGAGTTGCTGTGCCAGCTGCTCAATATCCCCCTGGCGCTGATGAATGTGGCGCTGTTGCTGCTGTATCTGCTGATCCAGCTCAGCCTGTGCCGCTTCATAGCGGGTCAGTTGGGCAAAACGCTCTTTCCAGATCGGAAGGTGTTCACCCCATTGCGGCATGTCAGCTAACTGCTCACGTAGGGCATGCTGTTGGGCAATCGTCTCTTGCAGGTGGCGCACCTGGCGGGCTTCGCTGTGTAACGCGGCTTCGCGCTGAGCGCAGTGTTGCTGTTGCCGTTCGGCATCCTGCTGTAGCTGCTGAATGTGCTCGTATAAGGCAGAGAGAGACTGATCAAGCGGAATGACCTGCCCGGTCAACAGCGTTTCCTGCTGCTGCTGTTGCTGACGGCACTGTTCGTGCGCCGTGTCCGTTTCCGCATAGCGTTGCTGCAACACATGATGCGCCTGTGTGGCCGTGTGCATCTGTTGGCTGAGCTGCTGCTGACGTTCCCGCATCGCGTTGCGTTCGGCCAGCAGACTGTCACGTTGCTGCAACGGACCGCGCAGTTTCTCCGCCGGTTCACTGCGCGCCAGACGTTGACGATCCGGCTCTGCCGCCTGACTGGTGTGCTCTGCCGCAGCGAGGGCCGCGGTTGCCTGCTCTGTATCCGCAATAGCCTGCTGATGCTGTTGCTGCCACTGTTGCTGCGCCTGCGCCACGGCAAGCGCGGCAGTCAGCTGGTGTTCAGCGTCGCTGAGGGCCTTTTTTTGCTGGTGCAGTGCAGTACGGGTTGCCTCATCAAGCAGCGCCATGCCGCCTGCCCGACTGCGTAACAGTTCCAGCGCCGTTTTGGCCGCTTTGTGGCGTTCGAACACGGCCATGGACAGACGACCATAAATTTCGGTTCCGGTCAGTTCTTCCAGCAGTTCTGCCCGCTCATTGGCTTTGGCGTTAAGAAACGCCGCAAACTGGCCTTGTGACAGCATCATTGAGCGGGTGAAGCGCGCAAAATCCAGCCCGCTCAGCGTTTCCGTAAGTTTGAGCTTATCGCTCACTTTATCTGCCACAATCTGATTATCGGCGCAGCGTGCCAGCTCAACGCGGGGAGCCTGCAGTTTACCGTCAGCGGTGCCGCGCGCGCGGTTCTGGCTCCAGAATGCCCGCCAGGCTTCGCCTTTAATTTCAAACTCGACCTCCGCCAGGCACTCGGCACAGTCGCGTGTCATCAGGGGGTTATGCCCCTGAGAGATGCCGCCCAGGCGCGGCGTCTGGTGATACAGTGCCAGACAGATGGCGTCCAGCAGCGTAGTTTTACCGGCGCCCGTCGCGCCGGTAATCGCAAACAGCCCGTTGCTGGCAAACGGCTCGGTGCGAAAATCAATAAACCACTCACCTTTGAGCGCGTTAAGATTTTTGAAGCGCAGCGTCAGAATTTTCATGGCTGTTCCTCCAGATCCGCCAGCGTCTGTTTAAACCGCAGGGTGGTCTGGGCAATCTGATCCGCGTCCAGCGCGTCATCCAGCGCCAGTCGTCGGGCAAACACTTCTTCCACATTCAGTTCGCTCAGGGTTTCTTTATCCAGCTGTGCCAGACTGTGCTGGCGCTGTTCACGGCTGCGGCGCAGCAGCAAAACGTCTACGGGCAGGGAAGCTGTCAGCGCTTCTACCTGACGCTGCAAATCACTTAAATATTCCTGCGTGGTCACTTCAATATCCAGCCAGACAGGTTTGGTCCCGTCGGGCGCAGAAAACTGGCTGAGCTGCCGGGTGATTTGCGCCAGCGAGCCTTTCAGGACCTGCATTGGCTGGAACAGGGGAATGGTCAGGGGCGTGACCGTCAGGCCTGACGGGCTGAAATCCAGCAGGAACACACTTTTTTCGCTGCCCAGTTCATCGAAGCTGAGCGGAATCGGCGAACCGCTGTAGCGAATATGATCGCTGTCGGCCACGCGCTGCGCACGATGAATATGCCCCAGCGCAATATAATCCGCAGGCGGAAAGGCCGAGGCCGGAAAGGCATCCAGTGTACCAATGTAGATATCGCGCACTGAGTCGCTTTTGCTGACGCCGAGAGCAGTGAGGTGGCCGGTCGCGACGATGGGAAGCGCCAGATTCAGCGCCTGCGCGGCAGCAAAACTGCGCTGATAATGGGCGGTAATGGCCTCCAGCAGGCTGCGCTGTTTATCGCGTCCTGACTGGCCGGCCTGGCTGCGCATAATATCGCGTGGCCGCAGATAAGGAATGGCGCACAGCAGCGCGCCCGGTTCGCCCTGACGCGTCGTTAACATCAGCACATCGTCCCCGTCCTGCGGCGTGGTAATCACGCGGGTATTCAGGCAGGCGAGCAGTTCACGCGACTCGTTCAGCGTAGCCACCGAATCGTGATTTCCGGCCAGCACCACCAGCTGACAGCCGCTGGGTTGTAACGCCACCACAAAGCGGTTGAACATTTCACGTGCATAGCTGGGCGGTGTGCCGGTATCGAATAAATCACCCGCCACAATCAGCGCATCCACCTGATGCTCTTCAATTCGGGCCAGCAGCCAGTCCAGAAAGGCCTGATGCTCAGCGGCCCGGCTTTTGTTGTAAAAGAACTGCCCCAGGTGCCAGTCCGCGGTATGGATAATGCGCATAACACTCCCTGCCATAACAAATCGCCCGGCGATTATACTGGCTCCATCACTAAAGCCACAAAACATGTCGTCATGTTGTCATAAATGGTTGTTGCAGGCCGGTTTTTATGGCTAACTTTTTCATAAAAGTGTCACAAAACTGACGCATAATGGCGCCGCAAATATCAGTGAAAGCCGTCCTACCTGCAGGAGTCATAATGGCTAAGCGCATTTTAGTTGTGGAAGATGAAGCTCCAATCCGTGAGATGTTATGTTTCGTTCTGGAACAAAATGATTATCAGCCGATTGAGGCAGAAGATTATGACAGCGCCGTCAGTAAGCTGATTGAACCCTGGCCTGACCTTATCCTGCTGGACTGGATGTTACCTGGCGGCAGCGGCATTCAGTTTATCAAACACCTTAAACGTGAAGCGATGACGCGTGATATTCCGGTCATGATGCTGACTGCACGTGGCGAAGAGGAAGATCGCGTGCGTGGCCTGGAAGTCGGGGCCGACGACTACATTACCAAACCGTTTTCCCCGAAAGAGCTGATGGCCCGTATCAAAGCTGTGATGCGTCGCATTTCGCCGATGGCGGTCGAAGATGTAATTGAAATGCAGGGCCTGAGCCTGGATCCCTCCTCGCACCGGGTGATGTCGGAAACCACGCCGCTGGAGATGGGGCCGACAGAGTACAAGCTGCTCCACTTCTTTATGACCCACCCTGAACGTGTTTACAGCCGTGAACAGCTACTGAATCACGTCTGGGGCACCAACGTCTATGTTGAAGATCGTACAGTTGACGTGCATATTCGCCGTCTGCGCAAAGCGCTGGAACTGACCGGTCACGATCGCATGGTACAAACCGTCCGCGGAACAGGTTATCGTTTCTCTGCCCGCTTTTAAACGGAGCTTTAACCGTGCTGGAACGCCTCTCCTGGAAGCGATTATTGTCCGAACTGGTGCTGGCGTGTTTGCCTGCGCTGGTACTCGGCCTGCTGTTCGGCTATCTGCCGTGGCTGTTGTTACTCAGCGTAGTCGGTATTTTACTGTGGCATTTTTATAACCTGATGCGGCTGTCGCACTGGCTGTGGCTGGATCGCACGATGACCCCGCCTTCCGGTCAGGCAAGCTGGGAACCGCTGTTTTACGGTCTGTATCAAATGCAGCTGCGCAACCGACGTCGGCGGCGTGAGCTGGGTCATCTGATCAAACGGTTTCGCAGTGGTGCAGAGTCGCTGCCGGATGCCGTTATCCTGACAACGGAAGAGGGCACCATCTTCTGGTGCAATGGCCTGGCACAGCAGCACCTCGGGCTGCGCTGGCCCGAAGATAACGGGCAAAATATCCTTAATCTGCTGCGCTATCCTGAATTTTCACGTTATCTGCGCCAGCGCGATTTCGACAAGCCGCTGACGCTGGTGCTGAATAACCAGCATCACATGGAATTTCGTGTTATGCCCTACAGCGAAGGCCAGTGGTTGATGGTGGCCCGCGACGTGACGCAAATGCACCAGCTGGAAGGTGCACGACGCAACTTCTTCGCCAACGTCAATCACGAACTTCGCACGCCGCTGACGGTGCTTCAGGGTTATCTGGAGATGATGAATGACTCAGTCATGAATCAACGTTCGCGTGACAAAGCGTTGCACACCATGTCAGAACAAACCCGCCGAATGGACAGCCTGGTGAAGCAGCTTCTGACGCTGTCGCGTATTGAGGCGGCCCCGGTCATCAATATGAAAGAAAAAGTCGATGTGCCGGTCATGTTGAAACTGCTGCAACATGAAGCGGAAACGCTGAGCGGCGGGCGACATCAAATCCATTTTCACACCGATCCGCATCTGAAAGTGTTTGGCAATGACGAGCAATTGCGCAGTGCCATCTCCAACCTGGTCTACAACGCGGTCAACCATACGCCAGACGGCACACGAATTGATATCAGTTGGTTACGCAGCAAGCAGGGCGCGGTATTTAAGGTCTGCGATAACGGTCCCGGTATTCCCGCTGAGCATATTCCGCGCCTGACCGAACGCTTTTATCGTGTAGACAAAGCGCGTTCACGTGCGACCGGCGGCAGCGGGCTGGGGCTGGCTATCGTCAAACATGCGTTGAGTCACCATAATGCCCGGCTGGAGATCACCAGTATCCCGCATCAGGAAACCTGTTTTACATTTACCCTGGCGCCAAGGTTGATTGTCAGTAACGGGATGCAGGAGAATGCCGTTCATCAATCGTGAACGGACCGGAACGATGCGCGCTTTTCTTTTGGTGTTCTTTTCGCTGTTGCCAGCCCTCGGGCAGGCGCAGCCCGTAATGCTGTCCGGAAATCTCAGTAGCGCCGGCTCCGACACGCTCGGCTACCTGATGACGTTATGGGGAGATGACTTTAGCCGTCAGGCGCCTGGCGTGAACGTTCAGGTTCAGGCTTCGGGGTCGTCTACCGCGCCCACTGCGTTGACCGCCGGGGCCGTTCAACTGGGCGCGATGAGTCGTCCGATGCAGGCTGATGAGCGCCAGGCCTTTGAGGCGCGCTATGGCTATCCGCCGCTGGCCGTGCCGGTGGCAATGGATGCGCTGGTCGTGGTGGTCAATCAACGTAACCCCCTGCGTGAAATCGATCCGCGTCAGCTCGATGCGGTTTTTTCCATCACCCGGCTTTGCGGCGCGCATCAGGTTCCACAACGCTGGGGTGACCTGGGACTGCGCCAGACAGAATGGCAGCAGCGTCCCATCCAGCGCTATGGCCGTAACTCCGCCTCGGGAACATGGGGCTTTTTCAAACAGCAGGCGCTGTGTCAGGGCGATTTCCGCAATGACGTGGCCGAGTTTCCCGGCTCTGCCGCCGTGGTACAGGCCGTAGCCGGTAATCCCCGCAGCATCGGCTATGCCAGTTTTGGTTTCCATCTGAGCGGCGTCAGGTTGCTGCCCGTGATGACCAAAAACGGCGACGCGGTGGCACCGGATCCAGAGACTATCCGTACCGGCCGCTATCCATGGTCGCGTCCGCTTTATCTCTATGTGAATAAAGCGCCAGGTAAACCTTTACCGCCACTGGTCGATGCCTTTTTACGACAGGTGCTTTCCAGTCAGGGGCAACAGCGCGTCAGCGAGGCCGGGTATTTGCCGCTCTCTGCGGCGCAGATTGCTCAGGCTCGCGCTTCGCTCGAATAACGCCCACCTGTCCGTCAACAAACGTCGGTAGCGTCACCGTAAAATAGCCTGCCTCCGGACCCGTAAGCCCGATCAGGCTGTCTGTCCTACGGCCGCTGACAGAAAAGCCGACGGCGACGATGCAACATGAATTTTTTTCAGGCGACGTGAATTTTATTCGTTTGCCGCTGAGAGAACGGCATGTCACTCTGCATTTAGACGTTTAGCCATCCAGAAGGCTAAAATAACATTATGTAACTATTCCCGGCCGAAATTATCTGGCCGTGACGAGGAGTGATCATGCAAAGACAAACCGCCCCGTTTCGTGCCGACACCGTTGGCAGCTTTCTTCGTCCTGCCGCGATCAAACAGGCTCGCGAGAAATACCAGGCGGGGGAAATCAGCGCTGACGAGTTGCGTGAGGTTGAAAACGAAGCCATCCGTGATGTGGTGGCAAAACAGCGTGAAAACGGCCTCAAAGTGGTCACGGATGGGGAATTCCGTCGCGGCTGGTGGCATTTTGACTTTTTCTACGGCCTGAAAGGCGTGGAACATTTTGAAGCCGATCAGGGCATTCAGTTCAACGGCGTACAGACCAAAGCGCACGGTGTCAAAGTGACCGGCAAACTGGGGTTTGACGGGCATCCGATGCTGGATCATTTCCGCTTTTTGCAAGGCATCGCAGGGGATGCCGTGGCGAAAATGACGATTCCCAGTCCCAGCGTGCTGCATTTCCGTGGCGGACGTAAAGTGATCGACGCGGAGGTGTATCCCGATCTAGATGTGTACTTTGACGATCTGGCACAGACTTACAAAGACGCAATCGCCGCCTTTTATGCGGCAGGCTGCCGCTATCTGCAACTGGATGATACGGTGTGGGCGTACCTGTGCTCGGACGAGCAAAAGCGTGAGATCCGCGAGCGCGGTGACGATCCCGAGCAGCTGGCCCGAACGTACGCCCGCGTGCTTAATAAAGCGCTGGAGGATAAACCGGCCGATCTGACCGTCGGTCTGCATGTCTGCCGCGGCAATTTCCGTTCGACCTGGATTTCAGAAGGCGGCTATGAACCTGTGGCCGAAATCCTGTTTGGCACTGTTAATGTCGATGCGTTTTTCCTGGAATATGATAACCACCGTTCCGGCGGTTTCGAACCGCTGCGTTTTATCCGGCCGGGTCATCAGCAGGCGGTGCTTGGTTTAATTACCACCAAGGTCGGCGAACTCGAAGACGTGGATCAGGTAAAAGCACGTTTACAGGAGGCGACGCAGTACCTCAGCCTTGACCAGATCTGCCTTAGTCCACAGTGTGGCTTTGCCTCAACGGAAGAGGGGAACAGCCTGACCGAAGCGGAACAGTGGCAGAAGATTCGTCTGGTTGTGGATGTGGCGAATCAGGTCTGGTAAGCGTCAAAAGTGCGCAGTGTGGCGCAATGTATGCGCCACTTGTGCATAAAAAGACGTCAGCATGCTGGTATTTCCCATGGCCTGTTTATTATTAAGGCACATCATCTGATGTGCTTGCTGCTAATATTGATGTGATCCACTAATTTTGACTTAAATCACGAAATAAGCCTCTGGTTTTCCGATCTCGTATTGCCTTTCTTCGCTATAAACGTTTTACTTACGGCCGTTGTCGATTTATCCCTCTGTGAACAGAAAAAAAGCAGCTCAAATCACCTGCGCTAAACCGGACGCTGCGCATAATGCGCTGCTGTCGTCTGATCAGCCGTTGTCATAGCGCAGCGAGGGGGCAACGCAAACTTATCTTTCATCGCAACATCAGTGACAGGCCGTATGACACATCGTTTAACCGTTAAAGACATTCTCGCGCTGGGCTTTATGACGTTTGCCCTGTTTGTTGGTGCGGGTAACATTATCTTTCCTCCTATGGTCGGTATTCAGTCAGGCGAACATGTCTGGGTGGCCGCTTTAGGGTTTCTGCTTACCGCTGTGGGATTACCCGTCATCACCGTCATTGCGCTGGCGCGCGTCGGCGGCGGGATTGACGCGCTGAGTACACCGATTGGTAAAATTGCCGGGGTGGTTCTGGCCACTGTCTGCTATCTGGCGGTGGGGCCACTCTTTGCCACGCCGCGCACCGCCACGGTGTCGTTTGAAGTCGGGATCGCGCCGATCACCGGCGACGGTGCATTGCCGTTGTTCATCTACAGCCTGATCTACTTTGTGCTGGTGATGGGCATTTCGCTCTATCCCGGCAAACTGCTGGATACGGTCGGGCATATTCTGGCACCGCTGAAAATTGCCGCCCTGACGCTGCTCGGCGTTGCCGCCCTGCTGTGGCCCGCAGGCGACACCATTCCGGCCACCGCCGACTACCAGCGCGCTGCGTTTTCCAGCGGTTTCGTGAACGGCTATCTCACGATGGATACGCTGGGTGCCCTGGTATTCGGGATTGTGATTGTGAATGCGGCCCGTTCACGCGGTATTGATAACGCGGCACTGTTAACCCGTTATACGGTACTGGCGGGGATTATCGCGGGTGTAGGGCTGACGCTGGTCTACCTGAGCCTGTTTAAACTGGGCGCAGGAAGCGGGGCGCTGGTCGATCAAAATGCTAACGGCGCCGCGATTCTGCATGCCTACGTACAGCACACCTTTGGCGATATGGGCAGCTTCTTCCTTGCCGCGCTGATTTTTATTGCCTGTATGGTGACAGCCGTGGGCCTGACCTGTGCCTGCGCCGAGTTTTTTGCCCAGTATCTGCCGTTGTCATACAAAACGCTGGTGTTTGTGCTGGGGCTGTTCTCCATGGTGGTTTCCAACCTGGGGCTGAGTCATCTGATCCAGATCTCGATTCCGGTGCTGACCGCAATTTATCCGCCGTGCATCGTACTGGTTGTGCTGAGTTTTACCCAGAATATCTGGAACAAAAGCAGCCGAATCATTGCTCCGACTATGCTTGTCAGCCTGCTGTTTGGTATCCTTGACGCAATCAAAACCACCGGGTTTAAAGAGGCGTTACCCGCATTCAGCCAGCATCTGCCATTAGCCGACCAGGGGCTTGCCTGGTTGCCGCCCTCACTGGTGATGTTGCTGCTTGTGGCGTTGGTTGATCGGTTAAAAGGGCCGGAACAGGTGACAGTTCACTCGTAACGGCTAAGATTGATTCTTCTTTAACCACGGGCTTGCCCGTGGTTTTTTCATTTCACAGGTACAGGTTGTTATGCAAGAAACCAACAAGCTCAAACGCGGACTGAGCACGCGCCACATCCGTTTTATGGCGCTGGGATCGGCGATTGGCACCGGGCTGTTTTATGGCTCGGCGGACGCCATCAGGATGGCAGGACCGAGCGTTCTGCTCGCCTATATTATCGGCGGCGCGGTGGCGTACATTATCATGCGCGCGCTGGGAGAAATGTCCGTTAATAATCCCCAGGCCAGCTCGTTTTCTCGTTACGCGCAGGATTATCTTGGACCAATGGCTGGGTATATCACCGGCTGGACGTACTGTTTTGAAATTCTGATTGTGGCCATCGCCGACGTCACGGCATTTGGTATTTATATGGGTGTCTGGTTCCCGGAGGTGCCGCACTGGATCTGGGTACTGAGCGTCGTGCTGATCATCGGTGCGGTCAATCTGATGAGCGTGAAGGTGTTCGGCGAAGTGGAGTTCTGGTTCTCCTTCTTCAAAGTCGCCACCATTATTGTGATGATTCTGGCCGGATTTGGCATGATCATCTGGGGCATCGGTAACGGTGGCCAGCCGACCGGCATTCACAACCTGTGGATCAACGGCGGCTTTTTTGCCCACGGGATCGTTGGCATGCTGCTGTCACTTCAGATGGTGATGTTTGCTTACGGCGGGATAGAAATTATTGGCATCACGGCCGGTGAAGCTAAGGATCCGGCGACCTCTATCCCACGCGCCATTAATTCCGTGCCGATGCGTATTCTGGTGTTTTACGTTGGTACGCTGTTTGTCATCATGTCCCTCTATCCATGGAATCAGGTGGGCACCAACGGTAGCCCGTTTGTGCTGACCTTCCAGCATCTGGGTATTGCCGCTGCCGCTTCTATCCTCAACTTTGTGGTACTGACGGCCTCCCTGTCCGCGATTAACAGCGATGTGTTCGGTGTCGGGCGTATGCTGCACGGTATGGCGCAGCAGGGCCATGCGCCTAAAGTGTTTACGAAGGTGTCAGCACGCGGGATTCCGTGGGTCACGGTAGTAGTTATGATGTTTGCCATGCTGATTGCGGTCTGGCTCAACTACCTGATGCCCGAGAAAGTGTTCCTGGTCATTGCCTCTCTGGCCACCTTTGCCACCGTCTGGGTCTGGATTATGATTCTGCTGTCCCAGATTGCGTTTCGCCGCAAAATTGGTAAAGCGGCAGCCCGTCAGCTGACATTTGCCCTCCCGGGCGGAAGCTGGACAGCCGGTTTCGGCGTAGCCTTTTTATGCTTTATCATCGGCCTGATCGGCTACTTTCCGGATACGCGCATCTCACTTTACGTGGGCATGGTGTGGATTGTGCTGTTGCTGCTGGGTTATAAGCTGGTGCGCAAGCCGTCCTGATTCCCGGACGCGAAGGCGACTGACACGACGAAATAAAATCGGCGAAAGGATTCGCCGAAAACGTCACATAGCAAATGAAACAAACAGAGGGATGATTGACGAAACGATGCTAATGCAAAAGCGTACGTCGTTAAATAAGTTGCCGAAAAATAAGAGAAAGCCCACCGTTAACCCGACACGGGCGCTAATGCGTTCTGCGCGGGTAATATAAGGGATTCCGGAACGATCGCGCTGCGGTCCAGCTGTTGACCCAACGCGGCAATCGCATCCTGTAACGGGCACAGTGTACCCACGTCGGTGATATGGCAGCCGGCTTGCTGCCACTCCTGACGCAACAAAGGATGACGGTCATTAATGGGTTGTAACTGACGTAGCCCGTCCAGACTTTGTGCCTGAAAATAGACGCGCAGGTAGCGCTGATTGCTTTGCGTATCCCGCCAGCGCTCCATCACCAGGCTACTTCCCGGCGGAATATTACCGCGCGTATAACTCGGCAGTTGCCATTCAAATCCCATCAGGCGGCGAACCATCGCGATATTCGTGTCATGGGCCACCAGCAGTACCCATCGTACATCGGGATCGTTCCCCTGAATGGCGTCGAGCATCCGCTGTAACAGAAGCGAGCCACGACGTTGCGCCATATAGAGCACATCATTGCTGAGATCATAACTGGCGGTCAGCAGGGGGAGCAGGGCGGTGATCTGTTGAGCGGAAGTGATGTGTCCCCACGCCAGCCTCGCGAACGGTAAGTTTTCGCTGTAGCCCAGGCGCAACGTCTCGACCATGGCGGCCAGCGTGCTTAAGCCTTCAACATAGACGCTGCCGCTTTTGGTCTGCTTTAACTGCCAGGGGCGATCAAAAAACGGGCACGCGCGATTAGCCGGACAGACCGCCTGTTTAAGCGCCTGAATGGCGGGCTGGAGCTGCTGCTGTCGCTGTGCTAAATCGCCCGCCACACGCCGCTTTTCTTCCATCTCACGCTGCGGATCGATGCGGGCAAAGGGCAGTTTTTCCGTCTGAAAAAGCGGATCGACGTCGCCCGTGACGGTATGCACCGCCACGCCGCAGCCGGGAAATGCGCCATCCACCAACGCTTCGGCAGTGGCGCGCGTTCGCTGAAGAGGGCTGGCGCGTACGTAGAGTGCTGTCGCGTCCGGACAACCCGCGGGAAGTAATCCCAACTGGCGATAGTGATCGCCTTCCCAGCGCGCTTTATTCACCACCGCACTGTAGCCATGGCCCGTCAGCTCGCCGTCCGCTGTACTCCACCGGGGCCAGGGCTGTCCGGTTGCTGCCTCGGTCTCCTGGCGGTTGCCCGGCGTCGGCGGGCGCACCCCGTGTCGGCTGAGTTCGACCACTTTCTCTAACTGGTATTCTGGCGCCGCGTAAAGCGACCCCGCCGCGAACCATAACGCACAGAGCGCGACTACGCGCAGGGGGCTACAGGCAGACATTATTCATCCTCCAGTTCCTGGGGCGCGAGAAGGGCTTTAATCTGTGGATAGATTACGGCATTCGCCAGCAAAACGGGATTGCCGTTTTTCAGGCCATCATTGCGCATGTAATCATTAGTGACGCCGCCCGCTTCCCGCATTAACACGATGCCCGGCAGGCTGTCCCAGGGATGCATATGGGCTTCGTAATAGCCAATCAGGCGACCGGCAGCGGCCCAGGCGCTGGTTAAGGCACCGGAGCCGATGCGAATGAACATCCCGCCTTGTTTGAGTAGCCCATCGATAAGCTGCGTAACCTTTTCTCCCGGCACCCGGCTGGAATTACTGATGCCCAACAGCCCTTCGTTGAGGTGACGGGCCTGATGAACCTCAAGCCGGGTCTCATTAAGCCAGGCGCCCTGGCCTTTGCGGGCGTGAAACAGCTCCTGATGATTGGGATCGCAAACCACGCCCACCACCGGTTCACCTTCGCAGACGATGGCCAGCGAAACGCACCAGTTATGCAGACCATTGACGAAGCAGGCGGTGCCATCAATCGGATCGATGACCCATAAAATGCGGGCCTCGCCTGTTTCTCCACCGCTCTCTTCACCTAATACCGCATCCTCGGGATAGCGTTCTGCAATCAGTGATTTAATTAATTCTTCAACGTTACGGTCAGCTTCACTGACCACGTCCTGAAGGTCCCTTTTATGTTCCACCACAAGTTTTTGACGCTGTTGATACCATGACAAGGCGCGGCTTGCGGCGGCACGGGCGATTTCGCAGGCGTAGCGATAGCGCGCGTCAATTTCAGAATGCGAAGCGGATGACATGTTTCCCTCTTATGATTTTAAAACACATCGAATACAGGAAGCGCCTGAACAGGCGGTCTGACAGTGAGAGTAGCGCAAAGCATAGTTAAGCAAGGCTTATTAAGCCGTAGTGCGCCAGTAATGGCAATATCGTCGGTGTACTGTTTGCGTGCTTTTTCAGCGTTATCAGGTAAGCCGCGTCTTACCTGATAAAGAGGGTGAATCACAGCTGCCGGCTGGCGGCCAACTGCATCAGGCGGGGATAAAACTGAAAGAAACAGGCTTCAAAGGCCGGATAATGGGCGGTGAAGTCCTGGTAAGAGTCGCTGAGTGCCGCCAGCCTTGGCCGACGTCGGGCCATGCCATTCAGCACGCGTTCAAGGCGCAGGGGATCGGCGTAGTGTTCGAACCAGCGTTCTCGCCACATCACCGCATTCAGTTCTTTAAATTCCTCGGGCGTGGCGGCCAGTTGCGGGACGATTTCGCGCTCGGCACGGGCCGTAAACGCTTGCAGCGTTTGTGACGGATGAACGCGATCCCAGTGGCGCGCCAGAAAATGGTCCCAGATGACATCCAGCGTGATGGGGGCGACGCGATAGGTCTCTGCCCGGAAAAGCTGGCGTGCCGCGCGCACTTCCGGCAGGGCATCGGTCATTACGTCCAGGCGACGATGCATCAGAATGCCGTCGGCCACCGGTTCAGGCCAGTGTTGGTGCGGCGCGCCGCGAACGAAATCGGCCATCAGATTGCCCAGCAAAGAGCTGTTGGCAAGATGGGCTAAGTGAAGATGCGCAAGAAAATTCATGCGGCATTATAAGCGCAACTCCGTTTACGCAGCCAGTTGTTCAGAATTGTTCGGTTTTCCGCTAAACTGTGCCGCCTGTTTTTCTGAGTAAGAAGTCTGTCATGCGTGTCGCCGATTTTGCTTTTGATTTGCCTGAATCTCTTATCGCCCATTATCCCCAGGCGCAACGAAGTGGTTGCCGCCTGCTGTCACTGGATGGCCCAACCGGCGCGCTCACTCACGGCGTGTTTACGGATGTGCTGAATAAGCTCCAGCCCGGAGATCTGCTGGTGTTTAACAACACGCGCGTTATCCCGGCCAGGGTGTTCGGACGCAAGGCAAGCGGCGGCAAAATTGAGATGCTGGTCGAGCGCATGCTTGATGACAAGCGCGTGCTGGCGCATGTTCGCGCATCGAAAGCGCCGAAGCCTGGCGCAGCGCTGCTGCTGGGTGACGACGAGAGCGTGAAAGCCACTATGGTGGCGCGGCACGATGCGTTGTTCGAGATCGCCTTTGATGATGACCGCGACGTACTGGACATTCTTAATCGCGTCGGCCATATGCCGCTGCCGCCGTACATTGACCGCCCGGATGAAGAGGCGGATCGTGAGCTTTATCAAACGGTTTACAGCGCCCGACCCGGTGCCGTCGCCGCGCCCACGGCGGGGCTGCATTTTGATGAGCCGCTGTTGCAGGCGCTCAAAGATAAAGGCGTGGAAATGGCCTTTGTCACGTTGCACGTTGGGGCGGGCACCTTCCAACCGGTGCGCGTCGAGACGATTGAAGATCACCACATGCACGCGGAGTACGCGGAAGTCCCGCAGGATGTGGTAGACGCGGTGCTGGCCTGTAAGGCGCGGGGGAATAAAGTGGTCGCCGTTGGCACCACCTCGGTACGTTCGCTGGAAAGCGCCGCCAAAGCCAGTCAGGATGCCCTGATTGCGCCGTTCTTCGACGATACCCAAATTTTTATCTATCCGGGCTACGAGTACAAGGTGATCGATGCATTAATCACCAACTTCCATTTGCCGGAATCAACCCTGATTATGCTGGTCTCGGCCTTCGCCGGTTACCAGCACACCATGGCTGCTTATCGCGCTGCGGTGGCAGAAGAATACCGTTTCTTCAGCTACGGCGACGCGATGTTTATCAGCAAAAACCCCCAGGCGCCGCTGGAAAAAGTGGGCGCCTGATCTGTTTACTTTGAACATCGGACTGTTTCTCCGATGGAGGTCTTGTGAAATTTGAGCTTGATACCACAGACGGTCGCGCGCGTCGCGGGCGTCTGATTTTTGATCGTGGCGTGGTCGAAACCCCGGCGTTTATGCCCGTGGGCACCTATGGCACCGTAAAAGGCATGACGCCGGAAGAAGTGCAGGATACCGGCGCGCAAATTATTCTGGGCAATACTTTCCACCTCTGGCTGCGTCCCGGTCAGGAAATCATGAAGCTGCATGGCGATCTGCATGATTTTATGCAGTGGAAAGGCCCTATCCTGACGGACTCCGGCGGTTTCCAGGTCTTCAGCCTGGGCGACATTCGTAAAATCACCGAAGCGGGCGTTCACTTCCGTAACCCGATCAATGGCGATCAGATTTTCCTCGATCCAGAAAAATCCATGGAAATTCAGTACGATCTGGGCTCCGATATCGTCATGATCTTCGATGAGTGCACGCCGTACCCGGCCGACTGGGATTATGCGAAACGCTCAATGGAGATGTCGTTGCGCTGGGCGCAGCGCAGCCGTGACCGCTTTGACAGCCTGGGCAACAAGAACGCGCTGTTCGGTATTATTCAGGGCTCGGTTTACGAAGATTTACGTGATGTGTCTGTGAAAGGTCTGGTAGAGATTGGCTTTGATGGGTACGCTGTGGGCGGCCTGGCGGTCGGTGAGCCGAAAGAGGACATGCACCGCATCCTGGAGCATGTTTGCCCGCAGATCCCTGAGGACAAACCGCGTTATTTAATGGGCGTGGGCAAACCTGAAGATCTGGTCGAAGGTGTGCGTCGTGGCGTGGACATGTTTGACTGTGTGATGCCAACCCGTAATGCACGTAATGGTCACTTATTTGTGACGGACGGCGTGGTAAAAATCCGCAATGCGAAGCATAAAGACGATGTGTCGCCGCTGGATGCCGAGTGTGATTGTTACACCTGTCGCAATTACAGCCGTGCTTACTTGCATCATCTTGATCGCTGTAACGAAATACTGGGCGCGCGTCTGAACACGATTCATAACCTGCGCTACTACCAGCGCCTGATGGCAGGTTTACGCCAGGCTATTGAAGAGGGTAAATTAGAGCGCTTTGTTACCGAGTTCTACCAACGGACGGGCAAAGCGGTTCCGCCTTTAACGTCTGATAATTCATCAATGAGGGAAATTTAATGAGCTTTTTCATTTCTGACGCTGTGGCTGCAGCAGGCGCACCGTCTCAGGGAAGTCCGTATTCTCTGGTGATCATGCTGGTCGTCTTTGGCCTGATTTTTTACTTCATGATCCTGCGCCCTCAGCAGAAACGCGCAAAAGAGCACAAGAAGCTGATGGATTCTATCTCCAAAGGTGATGAAGTGCTGACGAATGGTGGCCTGGTGGGTCGCGTAACCAAAGTGGCAGAAACCGGCTACATTGCGATTGCGCTGAACGACACTACCGAAGTGGTTATTAAACGTGATTTCGTGGCTGCCGTCCTGCCGAAAGGTTCTATGAAGGCGCTGTAATTTTTACTTCCCTAAGGGAACTGCCGTGTTAAATCGTTATCCTTTGTGGAAGTACATAATGCTGGTCGTGGTGCTTGTCATTGGCCTGGTATATGCACTTCCCAACCTTTATGGTGAGGATCCGGCTGTTCAAATCACTGGCGCGCGCGGAAGCGCCGCCAGTGAGCAAACGTTGGATCAAATTCAGAACGTATTAAAACAAGATAATATCCAGGCGAAGTCTGTTGCCCTGGAAAACGGGGCGATTACGGCGCGTTTTTCTAACACGGATGTGCAGTTGCGCGCCCGTGAAGCGATCATGAAAGCGCTGGGCGAAAACTATGTTGTGGCGCTGAATCTGGCTCCCGCAACGCCGCGCTGGCTTACCCTGCTGGCGGCGCAGCCAATGAAACTTGGCCTCGATCTGCGCGGTGGCGTGCACTTCCTGATGGAAGTGGATATGGACACTGCCCTGAGCAAACTGCAAGAGCAGAATGCGGACAGCCTGCGCAGCGACCTGCGCGAAAAGAATATCCCTTATACCAACGTCAGCAAGATTGCTAACTACGGCGTGGAAATCCGTTTCCGTGACGCAGCCAGCCGTGACGCTGCCGTGAAGTGGCTGTCATCCCGTCATCAGGATCTGGTGATCAGCAACAGCGGTAACGATGCTCTGCGAGCCACCATGACCGATGCTCGCCTCAGCGAAGCGCGCGAATATGCCGTTCAGCAGAACATCACTATCCTGCGTAATCGTGTGAACCAACTGGGTGTCGCGGAGCCGCTGGTGCAACGTCAGGGTTCTGACCGCATCGTGGTAGAACTGCCAGGTATTCAGGACACGGCGCGCGCCAAAGAAATTCTGGGCGCAACCGCGACGCTGGAGTTCCGTCTGGTTAATACCAGCGTTGATCCGACCGCCGCCGCCAATGGTCGCGTGCCGGGGGATTCCGAGGTCAAAGACATGCGTGACGGCCAGCCTGTCGTGCTGTACAAACGCGTGATTCTGACCGGTGACCACATTACCGATTCGACCTCCAGCATGGACGAATACAACCAGCCTCAGGTGAATATTTCACTCGATGGCGCGGGCGGTAATATCATGTCGAACTTCACCAAGGACAACATCGGTAAACCGATGGCGACCCTGTTTGTGGAGTACAAAGACAGCGGTAAGAAAGATGCGAATGGTCGCGCCATTCTGGTGAAACAGGAAGAGGTGATTAACGTCGCCAACATCCAGTCACGCCTGGGCAACAGCTTCCGCATCACCGGTATCAGCAACCCGAACGAAGCACGTCAGCTGTCACTGCTGCTGCGCGCCGGGGCCTTGATTGCGCCTATCCAGATTGTGGAAGAGCGGACAATCGGTCCGACAATGGGTCAGCAGAACATTACTCAGGGGCTGGAAGCCTGCCTGTGGGGCCTGGTCGCCTCCATCCTGTTTATGGTGCTGTACTACAAGAAAGTGGGCCTGATTGCGACCAGCGCACTGCTGGCAAACCTGGTGCTGATTGTCGGCATTATGTCGCTGTTACCGGGGGCCACGCTGACCATGCCAGGCATCGCCGGTATTGTGCTGACGCTGGCGGTGGCAGTCGATGCAAACGTCCTGATCAATGAACGTATCAAAGAAGAACTGCGCAACGGGCGTTCCGTACAGCAGGCAATTCATGAGGGCTACAAAGGTGCCTTCTCCAGTATTGTCGATGCGAACGTGACGACCCTGATTAAGGTGGTGATTCTGTATGCAATTGGTACGGGCTCCATTAAGGGCTTTGCGATTACAACGGCTATCGGTATTGCGACCTCCATGTTCACATCGATCGTCGGAACCCGCGCCATTATCAACCTGATGTACGGTGGCAAGCGCGTTAAGAAGCTGTCTATCTGAGGAGTGCGTTGTGGCACAGGAATATAACATTGAGCAGTTAAACCACGGCCGTAAAGTCGTTGACTTTATGCGCTGGGATACGCTGGCATTCATCATTTCGGGACTGTTAATCATCATCTCGATTGCCATTGTTGGCGTACGCGGTTTTAACTGGGGGCTCGATTTCACCGGCGGTACGGTCATTGAGATCAATCTGGAGAAACCGGCCGATCTCGACGCCATCCGCGGTGCGCTGGTGAAGTCCGGGTTCCAGGAACCGTTGATCCAGAATTTCGGTAGCAGCCGCGATGTGATGGTGCGCATGCCGCCGGTCACCGGGCCTGCGGGAACCGAGCTGGGTAATAAAGTGGTAACGGTTATCAACCAGACGACGCAGCAAAACGCGACGGTCAAACGTATCGAGTTTGTCGGACCGAGCGTGGGCAGCGATCTGGCGCAGGCCGGGGCGTTAGCCCTGCTGTCGGCACTGATTGCGATTCTGATTTATATCGGTATTCGCTTTGAGTGGCGTCTGGCACTGGGTACGGTTTTGGCGCTGGCGCATGACGTCATTATCACCTGTGGACTGCTGTCGCTGTTCCGGGTCGAGATTGACCTTACGATTGTGGCCTCGCTGATGTCGGTCATCGGTTACTCGCTGAACGATAAAATCGTGGTCTCGGACCGTATTCGTGAGAACTTCCGCAAGATCCGTCGCGGCTCCTCTTATGACATTACGAACGTGTCCCTGACGCAGACGTTAAGCCGTACCCTGATCACCTCGCTGACTACGCTGGCGATGATCCTGATCCTGTTCATCTTTGGTGGTGCGCTGCTGAAAGGCTTCTCACTGACCATGCTGATTGGTGTCACCATCGGTACCGTTTCGTCGATCTACGTTTCTTCAGCACTGGCGCTGAAGCTGGGCATGAAACGTGAACATATGCTGGTACAGAAAGTGGAGAAAGAGGGCGCCGATCAGCCTTCGATCCTGCCGTAGTATTGGTACGATAAAAAAAGCCGCCAGCGTAATCTGGCGGCTTTTTTGTTTTCAGGGCCTGGACGTATCTGCGATCACCTGGTGAATTCGAACATAACCCAGTTGCTCCGGCGTCACATCCTTTAACCGTAATGGTACGGTGACCGAACTGCGTGGCGTCAGTGAAGCGGGAACGCTGAGGGTTCGCGTCAGGCTGTCGGCCTCAAGTGGCTTACCGGTTGCGGGATCGAGCTGGCCCCAGACTACTGTCGCATGCATCCCGGGCAGCGGTGAATTGTCTTGTGTGCGAAGCTTCAGGTCAGCATGCGTACCGCCGGCCTCGGCCTCAATGCGTGCGAGCGACAGGCGCAGCGTGCCAACCTGCGTTTGAAGTGCCACGGGCGTGTTTGCCTGCGGCAACAGCCATGCGCCCTGCTGTGAATGGGCGTTCAACTGTCCCTGAATTTCAACCGCACTTGCCTGGCTGGTGAGTTGCTGCATCTGCTGATTAAGCTGACTGACTTCCCGGTGCAGTTGTTTCACCTGCGGCTGGGCTGGGGTGCTGCAACCACTTAGCAGAACCAGTGACAGGGCCGCGGGTGCCCAAACCATCCTGTTCATCATGTTTTTTTATCCTTTATTCAAATGACGTAATAATTGCCCCTTGTCGCGGGACCCATCAGCATCCGCTTATGGCGTTGAAGCCTGAACTGAAATCACGCCGATTACCTTAAGTGTGCTCTGAAATTGCCTTTCCCTGAGCGATAAAATGCCGTAGCCGCTGGCGTGTCGATTTCACCTCGCGTTACGCGTAATGATGCAAGGTGAAACAGGTTGATATCGGGCATCCGGCCAGCGCGGTGGCGCAGGTATCCGGTGATGCAGTACCCCGGATCGGCACGAACGTGGCTACGTTCTCCGCTTTTTGCCCTGAACACTTTAAGCGTAGCGGGTTTTACGCGGGCGGGCATTTCCCATCCGGTCTGTGAAGCGGGCGGGGTAAAACACGGGAATCGATTTTGTTGACTTGCAGTTCGCGCTACACTGTACGGCCCATTTATCTCGTGTCAGGAAACGTCATGCATTGCCCATTCTGCTCCGCTGTAGACACAAAAGTGATTGATTCTCGTCTGGTCAGTGAGGGTTCGTCAGTGCGGCGCCGTCGTCAGTGTCTGGTGTGCCATGAGCGATTTACTACGTTTGAAGTCGCTGAGCTGGTCATGCCACGCGTGGTGAAAAGCAACGATGTGCGTGAACCTTTCAATGAAGACAAACTCGCCAGCGGCATGATGAAAGCGCTGGAGAAACGCCCGGTCAGTGCGGATGCCGTAGAGAGTGCGGTAAGCCATATTAAAACGCAGTTGCGTGCGACGGGGGAACGTGAAATTCCCAGCAAGCTGATCGGTAACCTTGTCATGGACGAGCTAAAAAAACTCGATAAAGTGGCCTATATTCGCTTTGCATCTGTTTATCGCAGCTTTGAGGACGTGCGTGATTTTGGCGAAGAGATTGCCAGATTACAGGATTAAATCATGACCGATGAACGTTATATGGCGCGCGCGCTGGAACTGGCGCGGCGCGGACGTTTTACTACCATGCCGAACCCCAATGTCGGTTGCGTCATTGTACGCGATGGCGACATTGTTGGCGAAGGCTGGCACCAGCGCGCCGGAGAACCGCATGCGGAAGTGCATGCCCTGCGCATGGCCGGTGCGCGTGCGCGTGGGGCGACAGCCTATGTGACGCTGGAGCCATGCAGTCATCACGGGCGCACGCCGCCGTGTTGCGACGCGCTTATTGAGGCCGGTGTAAAACGCGTCGTGGCCGCGATGCAGGATCCCAATCCGCAGGTCGCCGGACGGGGATTACATCGACTGCAGCAGGCGGGAATTGAAGTCAGCCACGGACTGATGATGCAGGAAGCGGAAGCCCTGAACCGGGGATTCCTGAAACGCATGCGGACCGGCTTCCCCTGGATACAGCTTAAACTGGGGGCAACACTGGATGGCCGCACCGCCATGGCGAGTGGCGAAAGCCAGTGGATCACCTCGCCGGCTGCCCGACGCGATGTCCAGCGTTTGCGAGCGCAGAGCGCCGCCATTCTCAGCAGCAGCGCAACGGTGCTGGCCGACGATCCTTCCCTGACCGTACGCTGGGCCGAACTGGACAGCGACAGTCAGCGCCTGGTTGATGCGCAGACCTTACGCCAGCCGGTACGCGTCATCGTCGACAGCCAGAATCGCGTAACACCGCAGCACAAACTTATAGAACAATTGGGCGAAACCTGGCTGATGCGACAGCAGGCCGACACTCAGCGCTGGCCTGACTCGGTGACGCAAATTCCGGTTCCTTTACGCGACAGCCAACTGGATTTAGTGGCGCTGATGATGGTGCTGGGCCAGCGCCAGATTAACAGCGTCTGGGTTGAAGCCGGTGCCACGCTGGCAGGGGCACTGCTTCAGGCCGGTCTGGTTGACGAACTCATTGTGTATGTGGCACCGAAATTACTGGGTAATGACGCGCGCGGTTTGTGTCAGCTTACGGGTCTGACGCAGTTGGCTGACGCGCCGGTTTTTGCCTTCAGCGACGTGCGTCAGGTCGGCAGCGATCTCCGTCTGACCCTGATACCGCAATAACAGAGGCGGAAAAGCGAGAGCACGCCGCCAAAGAGTATGTTAGAATCCGCCCCCCTGCGCGGGGCTAAACAAACCCCTGAAAGGATATGTATGAAAGTTATCGAAGCTGCCGTTGCAACGCCAGAGGCAAAAATTGCCATCGTTATCGCGCGTTTTAACAACTTTATCAACGAGAGCCTGTTAGACGGCGCTGTGGATGCCCTGAAGCGTATCGGCCAGGTCAACGATGACAATATCACTGTCGTCTGGGTACCGGGTGCTTACGAACTGCCGCTGGCCGCGCGTGCGCTGGCTAAAACCGGCAAACATGATGCCGTGATTGCGCTGGGTACCGTGATTCGCGGTGGCACGGCGCACTTCGAATACGTCGCGGGTGAAGCCAGCTCGGGCATTGCCAGTGTTGCCATGGACAGCGATATTCCTGTGGCATTCGGCGTACTGACAACCGAAAATATCGAGCAGGCCATTGAGCGTGCTGGAACCAAAGCGGGTAACAAAGGTGCCGAAGCGGCCCTGACCGCACTTGAAATGATCAACGTATTGAAAGCCATTAAAGCCTGATTTTTGTAAGGGGAATTTTGTGAAACCTGCTGCTCGTCGTCGCGCCCGTGAGTGCGCTGTCCAGGCGCTTTACTCCTGGCAGTTGTCTAACAACGACATTGCCGATGTGGAATACCAGTTTCTGGCGGAACAGGACGTTAAAGACGTCGATATTACTTATTTCCGCGAACTGCTGGCCGGTGTGGCGACCAACAGCGCGTACCTGGATGGATTGATGCAACCCTATCTGTCGCGCCAGTTAGAAGAACTGGGGCAGGTGGAAAAAGCCATTCTGCGTGTGTCGCTGTATGAACTGAGCAAGCGTTCTGATGTGCCTTATAAAGTGGCCATCAACGAAGGTATCGAACTGGCGAAAGTATTTGGCGCTGAAGACAGCCATAAATTTGTCAACGGTGTGCTGGATAAAGCCGGTCCGCAAATTCGACGCCAACGCAAATAATCAATAAGGCCGGCTTGCCGGCCTTTTTCATTAATGGTTAAGCGGAACGCAATTATGTCATGTGGTGAATTTGAACTCATCGCACGCTACTTCAATCGCAGAACGCGTAGCCGCCGTGATGTCGAACTCGGCATCGGCGACGATTGCGCGCTGCTGAGCGTGCCCGAAAAGCAAACGCTGGCGGTCAGCACCGATACGCTGGTTTCCGGTATCCACTTCCTGCCCACGATCCATCCTGCAGATTTAGCCTATAAATCACTGGCGGTGAATCTGAGCGATTTGGCCGCGATGGGTGCCGATCCTGCCTGGCTAACCCTGGCGCTGACCTTGCCGGATGTGAATGAAAGCTGGCTGAGCAGCTTCAGCGAAAGCCTGTTTGACCTGCTGGAATATTACGATATGCAGCTGGTGGGGGGAGACACGACGCGGGGGCCTCTCAGCCTGACGCTGGGTATTCATGGGCTGATTCCTCACGGCAAAGCGTTAAAGCGTTCGGGCGCAAAACCCGGCGACTGGATCTATGTCACCGGTACATTGGGCGACAGCGCGGCCGGGCTGGCGTTGCTGCAGCATCACTGCCGCATTGACGATCCGGCCATTCATGAAGCCCTGATTAAACGTCACCTGCGGCCCATGCCGCGCGTGTTACAGGGGCAGTCACTGCGTTCGCTGGCCTCTTCCGCTATCGATATCTCAGACGGGCTGATTTCTGATATAGGTCATGTGCTGAAAGCCAGCGGTTGCGGGGCACGTATCAACCTTGACGCGCTTCCGCTGTCCCCGGCACTGCGTGACAATTTTGACGCGTCACAGGTGCTGCGCTGGGCGCTCAGCGGCGGCGAAGACTATGAGCTGTGCTTCAGTGTGCCGGAAGTGAATCGGGGTGCACTGGACGTGGCGCTGGGACATCTTGGCGTGCCTTATACCTGTATTGGGCAGATGGCGCCCGAGTCAGAAGGATTGTCACTGCTCGAAAACGGCAAACCGACAGATGTGCGTTTTAAAGGATTCGACCATTTTGACATCAGATAAACATATCGCCAAAGGTCGTCTGCGGATGCGTAATCCCTGGCATTTACTGGCGACCGGTTTTGGCAGTGGGCTCAGCCCGGTTATGCCCGGTACAGTGGGATCGCTGGCCGCCATACCTTTTTGGTGTCTGCTGACCTTGCTTCCGCACGATCTGTATTCGCTGGTCGTGCTGCTAGGCATCAGCGTGGGCGTGTACCTTTGCCATCGCACCGCCAAAGACATGGGCGTTCACGATCACGGCAGCATTGTCTGGGATGAGTTTATCGGGATGTGGATTACGCTGATGGCCATTCCGGTGAACAGCTGGCAGTGGGTGGTGGCCGGTTTTGTGCTGTTCCGCGTGCTGGATATCTGGAAGCCCTGGCCGATTCGCTGGTTCGACCGTAACGTGCATGGCGGCATGGGCATTATGGTCGATGACATTATTGCGGGCATTATTGCTGCAGCCATCCTTTATGGTGCCGGGGTTTATCTCGCCGGTTAAGCGTTCGTCCTGCGCCCCTTATCATCACCGTTTTGCAACCGTAGCCGAAATACCGGCGTACGGTTGTCTCACCATTATTCTCTCCCGGCCGGGCCGAATGAGCGCGTCACGCCTGTGAACACGCTGCGTTGGTATCACTGATAGCCGGTTGCCGGGTGAGGCTGATATTCACTTTCCAGGGCCGCAATATCCTGCGTTGTCAGGTCAACGTTCACGGCTTCCACCAGCTCAGCAAACTGCTCTGCGCGGGAGGCGCCAATGATGGGCACTGTCACCACCGGTTTGCTCAGTAACCACGCCAGTGCGACCTGCGCTCGCGTTACGCCTTTGTCGGCTGCAACCTGCGCTAGGCGCGCCGCAATCGCCGCATCGTTTTCCTCCGTTGAAGCATAGAGCGTGCTCATCACCTCATCAGAAACGGAGCGGGCGGTGGTTTCGCCCCATGGCCGGGTGAGCTTACCGCGTGCCAGTGGACTCCATGGCAGGACCGCAACATTTTCACGCTGGCACAGCGGGTGCATCTCACGTTCTTCTTCGCGCTGAATCAGGTTGTACTGATCCTGCATGCTGACGAAGCGTGCCCAGCCCTGTTCTGCCTGCATGGTTAAGGCCTGTGCAAACTGACTGGCGTGCATGGATGAGGCGCCGATATAACGTGCTTTGCCGGATCTCACCACCTCATCAAGTGCCGACAGGGTTTCTTCGAGCGGCGTGTCATAGTCCCAGCGGTGAATCTGCAGCAGATCGACATACTCCATGCCCAGCCGTTGCAGGCTGTCATCAATGGATTGCAGAATGTTTTTACGGGACAGACCTTGTGACAGGTTACTCAGCGGGAAATAGACTTTGGTGGCGACCACGACCTCCTCGCGGCGGGCAAAATCCCTGAGCGCTCGCCCCAGAATCTCCTCACTACTGCCGTCTGAATAGCTGTTAGCGGTGTCGAAGAAATTAATCCCGGCCTCCAGCGCCTGCCTGATAAGCGGTCGGCTGCTCTCTTCGGGCAGTGTCCAGGCATGTTTACCGCGGGTGGGCTCACCAAATGTCATACAGCCCAGGCAGAGCTGGGAAACTTTTAAATCAGTATTCGCGAGTGGAACGGTTTTCATCATGACTCCTGCTATGTCCTTCCAGGGGAATTAAGCATAGCAGGAATACCGCTCTCCGCAGAGAGCGGGGGAGGGGAACTACTGCACCAGCCAGTGACTGATTTGCTGCTGAATACCGTCTGCGTCCAGGTGGTAGTCGTGACGCATCTCTTCCTGCGTGCCCGGGGGAATGAATTCATCAGGCAGGCCAATATTGAGAACGGGAATGCCCAGACGTTTCGCCATCACGAACTCGTTGACGCCGCTGCCTGCGCCGCCCTTAATCGCGCCTTCTTCCAGCGTAATCAACGACTCATGCTGTGCGGCCAGTTCGGTAATTAACGCTTCATCCAGCGGTTTAACAAAACGCATATCCACCAGGGTGGCGTTCAGCGCTTCGGCAACGTGGCTGGCTTCAGGCAGCAGTGTACCGAAGTTAAGGATCGCCAGCTTTTCGCCCCGACGTTTAACCACACCTTTGCCCAGCGGCAGGCTTTGCAGTGGCGTCAGAGCAACGCCAGTGCCGGTTCCGCGTGGATAACGCACGGCAGCCGGACCCGCCTGATAGTGATAGCCGGTATAAAGCATCTGGCGGCATTCGTCCTCATCGCTCGGCGTCATGATGACCATATCCGGAATGCAGCGCAGATAGGCGAGATCAAAGGCACCCTGATGCGTCTGGCCGTCGGCCCCAACAATGCCGCCACGGTCAATCGCGAACAGGACCGGAAGCTTCTGAATCGCGACATCGTGAATAACCTGATCGTAGGCGCGCTGCAGGAAGGTAGAGTAAATCGCAACAACCGGTTTATAGCCCCCAATGGCCAGGCCCGCCGCAAAGGTCACGGCGTGCTGTTCGGCAATGGCAACGTCAAAATACTGGTTGGGATACTTGCGGGAGAATCCTACCATACCCGACCCTTCGCGCATGGCGGGCGTAATCGCCATCAGCTTCGCGTCGTCAGCCGCCGTTTCGCACAGCCAGTTACCGAAGATCTTCGAATAACTCGGCAATCCTTCGGCGCTCTTAGGCAGTTCGCCGCTGGCGACATCAAATTTGGGCACCGCATGCCAGGTGATCGGATCCTGCTCTGCCGGGGCATAACCTTTACCCTTTTTCGTCATAATATGCAGGAACTGCGGGCCTTTCAGGCTACGCATATTCGTCAGCGTATTCACCAGCGTCAGGACATCATGACCATCGACCGGTCCGATGTAATTGAACCCCAGTTCTTCAAACAGGGTGCCCGGCACCACCATGCCTTTCAGGTGTTCTTCGGTGCGTTTTACTAACTCTTTAATCGGCGGCAGGCCGGTCAGTACGCGCTTGCCTCCTTCGCGCAGACGCGCGTAGGTCTTACCCGATAAAATCTGTGCCAGGCGGTTATTCAGCGCCCCGACGTTTTCAGAAATCGACATTTCGTTGTCGTTCAGGATAACCAGCATATCGGGTTTAATATCGCCCGCATGGTTCATGGCCTCAAAGGCCATGCCTGCGGTGATGGCACCGTCGCCGATAATACAGGCGGTACGGCGCCCTTTACCTTCCCGTTCGGCCGCAGCAGCCATGCCCAGCCCGGCACTGATGGAGGTAGAGGAGTGACCGACGCTCAGGACGTCGTATTCACTTTCTCCCCGCCACGGAAAGGGGTGCACGCCATTCTTTTGCCGAATCGATCCAATGCGATCGCGGCGGCCGGTTAAAATTTTATGCGGATAAGCCTGATGACCGACGTCCCACACGAGGTGGTCGAACGGTGTGTTATAGACGTAATGCAGCGCCACCGTCAGCTCGACCACGCCCAGGCCCGACGCAAAATGGCCGCTTGAGCGGCTCACGCTGTCTAATAAATACTGGCGCAGCTCATTGCAGAGCGCAGGCAATTTTTCTTTAGGCAGGGCACGTAGTGCCTGTACCGTTTCTGCCTGCGCCAGTGTCGGGTATTTTGTAGTATCAAAACTCATCAGTGACTCATCATGGAAGTTATTTATCGCGTTCAATTACGAAGCTCGCCAGCGCCTTCAGGGCAGAGGTGTCATAGGATTTTGCAGAGAGCATGTGCAAAGCATCCACGGCTTCCTGGTATAAATCCAGTGCCTTAATCCGGGCATTATCCAGACCCATCAATGAAGGATAGGTGCTTTTTCCAAGATCTTGATCGGCACCTTGACGTTTTCCGATAACGGCTGTGTCGCCCGTCACATCCAGGATGTCATCCTGCACCTGAAAGGCCAGGCCGATGGCATCCGCATAGCGGTCAAGATACGGCAGCGCTTCACGGCCCGCGTCGCCGGCAGCAAAGGCACCGAGTCGCACGGCTGAGCGAATCAACGCCCCCGTTTTGTGACGATGGATCTGTTCCAGTTGATGAAGATCGACAGACTGACCTTCTGCCGCCAGATCCAGCGCCTGCCCGCCGCACATACCCGCTACGCCGCTGGCCCTGGCCAGCTCTGACAGCATAGCGAGGCGGTATTCCGCACTCACGCCCGGCATGGGCTGGTCGGCCAGAATAGAAAAGGCCAGCGTTTGTAGCGCATCACCGGCAAGAATGGCGGTATCTTCGCCATATTTGATGTGGCAGGTCGGTTGCCCACGACGTAACGCATCATCGTCCATTGCCGGCAAATCGTCATGAATCAGTGAATAGGCGTGAATACATTCGACAGCCGCTGCAGGCACATCGAGACTGGCTTTATTCGCATTGAGCATGGTGCCGGTTGCGTAAACCAGAAACGGGCGCATGCGTTTGCCGCCTAATAGTGCCCCATACTGCATGGCATTCACCAGAGGAGAACTCTGAAAAGGGAGGGCATCCAGGTAGCCCATCAACGCGTGATTCACCTGCTGGTGATACGCATTGAGCAGTTCAGGAAAATCCATTAGTTGTTTTCCGGCGTGAAAGAGGAGAGATCGGCATCGTTATCGTCGCTGAGGAGAATGCGCACGCGCTGCTCGGCTTGCTGCAACGTTTGCTGGCCATTGCGCGCTAACTGCACGCCGCGCTCAAATTCATTCAGGGCGTCTTCCAACGGCAGTTCACCACTTTCCAGACGATTAACAATCTGCTCCAGCTGCTGCAATGACGTTTCAAAGCTGGCTGGCTGTTCGGCTTTTTTCGGCATATTTCGTGTCGACTCACGGTTGGAACGTTATCTTGCAATCGGTCATGGTAGCTGAGAGAGAATGATTAGCAAAATAATCAATGTGCATGCTGTTGCAGAAGCAGTCACCGGGTAAAGGTGATATACTCTCGCGCCTCGGATGCGGATGCGCCTGTCACCCCGCAATTTTATGATCTTACCAGCTAAGTGCAGCCTGTTTTAGCACTTATTTGCCCAACGAAGCTGTATTGCCATGAAGTTTATCGTCAAGTTATTTCCTGAAATCACCATCAAGAGTCAGTCGGTGCGTCTGCGCTTTATTAAGATTCTTGTCAGTAATATCCGCAACGTGCTCAAAACGGTCAGCGATGAGATCGCGGTGGTGCGTTTTTGGGATCATATTGAAGTGCGCTGCAAAGATGAAGCCATGCGGAAGATTATTCCCGATGAGCTGATGCGCATCCCGGGTATTCATCATGTCCTTGCGGTTGAAGAGCGCGAATATACCGACATCCACGATATTTTCGAGCAGACGCTGGCACAGTATCGCGACAGCCTGGAAAACAAAACCTTTTGCGTGCGGGTTAAGCGCCGTGGCAAACACAGCTTCAGTTCGCAGGACGTCGAGCGCTATGTTGGCGGCGGGCTAAATCAGCACATCGCCAGCGCCACCGTTCAGCTTAAGAAACCTGAGGTGACGGTTAACCTCGAAGTGGAAGAAAACCGCTTAACGCTGGTCACCGCACGCTATGAAGGGCTGGGCGGCTTCCCGATTGGTACCCAGGAAGATGTGCTGTCGCTGATCTCAGGTGGATTTGACTCCGGCGTTTCCAGCTACATGCTGATGCGTCGTGGCAGCCGCGTTCACTACTGCTTCTTTAACCTGGGCGGCGCGGCACATGAAATCGGCGTACGTCAGGTCGCCCATTATCTGTGGAACCGCTTTGGCCGTTCGCACCGTGTACGTTTTGTGGCAATCAACTTTGAGCCAGTTGTCGGCGAAATTTTAGAAAAAATCGACGACGGTCAAATGGGCGTGGTGCTGAAACGTATGATGGTCCGTGCAGCCTCAATGGTGGCGGAACGTTATGGCGTACAGGCCCTGGTCACAGGCGAAGCGGTGGGGCAGGTCTCCAGCCAGACGCTGACCAATCTGCGACTGATCGACAATGCCTCCGATACGTTGATTTTGCGCCCGCTGATTTCTCACGACAAAGAGCACATTATTAAAGTGGCGCGTGAAATCGGCACCGAAGACTTTGCCAGCACCATGCCGGAATATTGTGGCGTGATTTCGAAAAGCCCGACGGTCAAAGCGGTAAAAGGCAAAATCGAAGCCGAAGAAAGCCAGTTTGATTTCGCGATTCTGGAACGTATGGTGGCCGAGGCGACCAATGTGGATATTCGCGAAATCGCGGAGCAGACGCAGGAAGAGGTGGTTGAGGTCGAGACGGTCGGCTTGCTGAACGAAAACGACAGCGTGCTGGATATCCGCTCGGTGGATGAGCAGGAAGACAAACCGCTACAGCTGGCGGGAACGGAGGTGAAGTCGATGCCTTTCTACAAACTCAGTACGCAGTTTGGCGACCTTGATCAGAACAAAACCTGGCTGTTGTACTGCGATCGCGGTGTGATGAGTAAATTACAGGCGCTCTATCTGCATGAGCAGGGGTTTAAAAACGTGAAGGTATATCGTCCGTAATCCGCATAGCGGTCACTGACCGCTTCCCCCTGTGCTCGCCTTGCATACCAGGGCAAGACGAGCACAGAGCGTCCGGCAGGCGTCTGAACCGGCGACTTAACTGGCCTGATAGTCGTAAATACCCGGCGCCAGCACCAGTTGTGCCGCGACCTCACGTGCTTTATCACTGCCTGCTAGCAAATCAATTAATTTCAGCGCAAAATCCATCGCCGTGCCCGGTCCCTGACTGGTGAGCAAATTGACTCGCGGATCCCAGACGACACGACGTTCCATCCATTTCTCTTCCGGTATGGTGGACTTTAAACCGGGGAACCCTGTCATATTGCCGACCGGAAACAGGTTATGCGGCACCAGTACCGTGCCAGCGGCTGCGCAGATGGCCGCAACAATACGTCCTGACAAATGAAACTGGCGTACGGTTTCAACCAACAGCGGACTGTCACGAAATGTCTCGGCTCCTTTTAGTCCGCCGGGCAGGACAATGGCATCGTAGGCGTTGTCCGCCACCTCGACCAGCGGGACGTCGGCCAGCAGGCGAACGCCGCGCGAACAGACGATTTCACGGCAGCCATCGCTTTCCACGCTGGCGGTCACCGTCTTTATCCCGCCACGGACCAGCAGATCGAGTGTGGTAACGGCTTCCGTCTCTTCACTGCCATGAGCCAGACAGACCAGTACCGAGGCGTTCGCGCCCATAATAAGACTCCTTGCGTTTAATCATGTCGTACAGCCGGGTGTTTTCAGGTAACACTAAGCCGTGAGTGCGTGCGCGACGCAGCAGAAAGCCGGTGATGTATTCAATTTCCGTCAGTCGCTGAGCGCGTATATCCTGCAGCATTGATGAGGTGTTGGCGGCGGTCGTCTCAATCACATTCAGCACCTGATCCTGCAGGCTCTGGCTGGCCACGGACTGGCCTTCACGCTCCATAACCCAACTGATTTCGTCACATAAGGTGATGATGTCGGCCTGATGCTGACGCAGTGCGCCATTCTGACAGTCGTAAACCACGCTGAGTGGGTTGATCACACAGTTTACCGCCAGCTTACGCCAGCAGGCCGCCCGGATATTGTCATGCCAGGCGACATCGGGCAGCGCTTCGTGCAGCACATCGGCGACCTCACTCCAGTGCTCGCTTTTACGGTTGCCGGGACCAATATGGGTGACGCCCGTGGCGACGTGCTTAATGACCGTGCCATCCCGCATTGCGGCGTGCGTGGTGATACCGCGTAACAGCGGCTGCGTCAGACCTTTTAATTCGCCAAGCGTGCCCATGCCATTGTGCAACAGTAAAACCGGGCAGTTTTCTGACATCACGCTTTCCAGATTTTTTACGGCCGTTGATACCTGCGGGGCTTTCAGCGTCACCAACAGCAGCTGGCTCTGCGCCAAAAACAGCGGATCGTTGGCAATGAAGGTCCGGTTCGTCACGCGCCCCAGCGGATCGATTACATTCGCTGAGCAGTAGGGCTGAGGTACGCGTAACCAGCCCTGAACATCGTGCCCGCAATGGGCAAGAGCGGTGAGCCACACCTGGCCCAATGCGCCACATCCTAATACGGTTATTTTCATGCTGCCTCCCGCTCGCGGGCTTATTATTTATGCGCTGTGGCAATGAGTTAAGTATAGCGCTACACAGTGCGATTTTATTTAGTGCCGTAAGACGCGTATTATGCATGCCAGTTTAGCCTCAGGAGAAGAAGAGATGCCATCTTTCGATATCGTTTCAGAAGTCGACATGCAGGAAGTTCGCAACGCAGTAGAGAATGCTAACCGTGAACTGTCGACGCGTTTTGATTTTCGCAACGTCACTGCCAGTTACGAACTCAATGAAAAAAATGAAACCATTAAGGTCATCAGTGAATCGGATTTTCAGGTAAAGCAGCTGGTGGATATCCTGCGCGAGAAAATGCTCAAGCGCGGTATTGAAGGCGCGGCGCTGGAAGTACCAGAAGAGATTGAACACAGCGGCAAAAGCTGGAGCGTGGATGCCAAAATGAAAAAAGGCATCGAAAGCGACGTCGCGAAAAAGCTGGTGAAGCTGATTAAAGACAGCAAGCTGAAAGTGCAGACGCAGATTCAGGGCGAATCTCTGCGCGTAACGGGTAAGTCTCGTGATGATTTACAGGGCGCAATGGCGCTGGTGCGTAATGGCAACCTGGGCCAGCCTTTCCAATTCAAAAACTTCCGCGATTAATCCCTCCGCTCAGCACGTGAGCACAGGATGCCCTCTGAGGCATCCTGTCGGGTTGGCAGCCTGACTGTGACACCAGTCAGGCTGTCACTGATCCCCTTCCGCGACAGCAACGCTTTTGCCCTGCAAGGTGCTGACGTCCGTGACGGAATCCGCGGGACCAGAGGGACGCATTTTGCGCGGGGATAAACGGGAGGAACCGGGTTTGTCAAAGACGACAAACCCGGTGAGGGCAGGGGATTAGCCACCGCCGATAAGGGCTTCAAGCTCCGGTCGGCTGGTGATCTTACTGTCTATCTTAATGTAAGCGCTTTTTTCTTCCGGTACGATCAGCACCGCGTTCACTCCAGGCTGGGCCTTCAGGCGCTTCTCCAGGTTCGGTACTGCCAGCGCCGCATCACTCAGCACAATGCGCAGACTGCTGACGTAGGGCGGTTCCTGCATGGTCATACTGACGAACAGCCAGATTGCCGCCACAATCGCTCCCACCATAAACACAGTTTGCGCATCAAAATGACCGAACACCCAACCGCCCAGGCTTCCGCCGATCGCAACGCCCAGAAACTGGCTGGTGGAGTAAAGCCCCATTGCTGTCCCTTTGTAACCGGCAGGCGATTCCTTACTGACCAGGGAAGGCAGGATGGCTTCCATCAGGTTAAAGGCGAGGAAGAAGAGCTGTACGCCGAGCACCAGCGTCCAGAAATGGCCCTGCGCGCCCCATAAAACAATTTCTGCGATGACCATCATGCCGACACAGCCGACAAAGACGCGCTTCATTTTGCGCTTCACTTCTGCATAAATGATAAAAGGCACGACGCCCGCAAAGGCGATCAGCATGGTCGTTAAATAGACCTTCCAGTGTTCTGATGGCGGTAATCCCGCCTGTTCAAACTGGTCGGGCAGCGCAACAAAGCTCGACATCAACAGGATATGCAAAAAGAAGATGCCAAGATTCAGTTTTACCAGGCGCGGGTTGGCCAGCACTTTTTTAAAGCTGCCGCGCACCATGCCCGACTCACGGTTCAGGACATGCTGAGTGGAGGAGGGGACCACCCAAAGCGTAATGAGAATACCCAGCGTCGCCAGCGTTGCGATCATCCAGAACAGCGCATGCAGGCCCAGCGCGTGGGTCACAATCGGTCCCACCACCATCGCAATCGCAAAGGTAACGCCAAAACTGATGCCAATAAACGCCATCGCTTTGGTGCGGTTCTGTTCACGCGTTAAATCCGACAGCAGCGCCATCACGGCGGCCGCAATCGCGCCCGAACCCTGCAACGCCCGGCCAAGGATGATGCCCCAAATGGATTCCGTGCTGGCGGCAATCACGCTGCCAAGGACAAACAGCAGCAGGCCGCCCACAATCAGAGGCTTGCGTCCAATACGATCGGACAGCAGGCCAAAGGGGATCTGGAAAATGGCCTGAGCCAGGCCATAAATGCCAATGGCCAGACCGATTAAGGTTTCACTCGCTCCCTGGAGCGCCATGCCATAGGTGGTCAATACCGGCAGGACCATAAACATTCCCAGCATACGCAGGGAAAAGACCGTGCCAAGGCCCCATGTGGCGCGCAGCTCCACCGGAGTCATTTTGTTATCGTTCATTCCTACCTCTGTTGATGTGCTGCATTTATTTTAGGGAGGGAGAGTGGAAGGGTAAAACAATAGTTCTTAAGCAGTCGTAACAAAAAGAAAGGGCGCGAAAATCGCGCCCGTTTCATGCTGTTTTGGTACACATCAGCGCACGTAAGTCAGCAAATCTTTTGACGCAGGCGTCATGAAATCCACTGACATCATCACGCTCAGCGCGGTGATGGCGACGATGGAGAAGACAAACAGCTTACGTGCCCAAACCCGATCGTTTGAGGTTTTATAACCTGACAGTGCCATGCCGAGCCACCAGACGCTGACGGCAGCGGCAACGACCAGATATTTATAGCCTGCATAGCCACCCAGCGTCAGCATCAGCGTGGCAATCATAAACGCCAGGATATAGAGCGTAATATGATTTTTTGCCACGGAGATGCCTTTCACAACCGGTAAGACCGGGATGTTGGCAGCCTGGTAATCCTTAAAGCGGAAGATAGCAATCGCATAGGAGTGCGGCATCTGCCACAGGCTAAAAATTGCCAGCAGGATCAGGGCGCCCGCATCAAACTCATTGGTCACGGCACAGTAGCCAATCACCGGCGGCGCAGCGCCAGACAAGCTCCCAATCAGCGTACCGTAAACCGAATGACGCTTCATATACAGGCTGTAAACGCCAACGTATACCACGAAGCCCATCACCGCCAGCCACATGGCCAGCGGGTTAGCACCGAAATACAGCAGTGCAAAGCCAGCAATACCCAACACAGTGGCATACACCAGGCTTACTTTCGCGGAGATAAGGCCTTTAACCAGCACCCGATTCCTGGTTCTCTCCATCTTGATGTCGATATCGCGGTCAATCACGTTGTTGAAGACACAACCTGACGCAACCACCAGCGACACGCCAACCAGTGAGGTGAGAAACAGGGCGTAATCAATGCTGCCCTTAGAGGCCAGCAAAAATCCGCCAATCACAGAAATTAAATTCCCGAAAATAATTCCTGGCTTTGTAACTTGCAGGTATTGCTTAAACATTACACAGACTCTTTAGTGGGGCATCATGTTGTAGTTGAGGTTCCACATGATCCACAGTGAGCCAACCACAACAATCAGGATAATGATTGCTGAGAAGACAATGGCCACCATGTTCCAGCCGCCCTCAGATTTGCTGTCCAGATGCAGGAAGTAAACCAGGTGAACCAGCACCTGAACGACTGCACAGACCAGCACAACGCCGAGGATGGTTCCATGAGAAGCACTACCATCCATTACCATCCAGAACGGGATTGCCGTCAGGATGATAGAGAGGATGAAGCCGATCATGTAAGACTTCACGCTACCGTGTGATGCACCATGTTCGTTAACAGAATGACTCATTACATGGCTCCCATCAGATAAACAACGGTAAACACGCAGATCCAAACCACGTCCAGGAAGTGCCAGAACAGGCTCAGACACATGATACGGGTACGGTTAGTGGCGTTCAGACCGCGTTTCGCGATCTGGAACATCAGCACGGCCATCCAGATCAGACCCGAGGTCACGTGCAGACCGTGCGTACCGACCAGTGTAAAGAAGCCGGACAGGAAGCCACTACGGTTTGGACCGAAGCCTTCAGCAATCAGGTGATGGAATTCATAGATTTCCATCCCGATAAAGCCCGCACCAAACAGGAAGGTCAACGCCAGCCAGCCGATAACGGCGCCTTTGTTTTCCTTGTTCATGGCGATAACAGCCATGCCGTAGGTGATGGAGCTTAATAACAGCAGGGCGGTTTCAACCAGCACGAACGGCAGTTCAAAGATATCTTTGCCTGCCGGGCCGCCGGCGGTGTTGTTAACCATAACTGCATAGGTCGCAAACAGGGTTGCAAAGATAATGCAGTCACTCATCAGGTAGATCCAGAAGCCAAAGACTTTATTGGCTCCTGCATCGTGATGCCCATGCTCCGCATGGGCGTCGTGGTGGTGTTTTACGGTAGTTGACATTATTTCAGACCTGCTTTGCTGATTTCGTCAAAGTGCTGCTTTTCAATCTTCTCTACTTCGGCAACAGGGACGTAGTAGTCCACGTCTTCGTCGAAGCTCTTCACGATCCAGCTTACGATCATGCCGAGGAAAGTAAGACCTGCCAGCCACCAGATATGCCAGATCATCGCAAAACCGAAGATGGTCGCAAACGCGGCAATAACAATCGCAGCACCGCTGTTTTTCGGCATATGAATTTCTTCATATTTAGCCGGCTGCTTGTACGCTTCGCCTTTCTCTTTCATTTCCCAGAAAGCGTCACGCTCATGCACATGCGGGATAACAGCAAAGTTATAGAACGGCGGTGGTGAAGAGGTTGCCCACTCCAGCGTACGGCCACCCCACGGATCGCCAGTCAGGTCACGGTTCTGGTCGCGGTCACGTACAGACACGTAGAACATGATCAGCTGACAAATAATACCGCAGGCAATCAGACCCGCACCTACCGCTGCAACAACCAGCAGAGAGTGGAACTGAGGATCGATATCCTGGCTCAGACGACGGGTCATTCCCATGAAGCCCAGTGCGTACAGCGGCATAAAGGCAACGAAGAAGCCGATGATCCAGAACCAGAAAGCACGTTTGCCCCAGGTTTCGTTCAGGGTAAAGCCGAAGGCTTTCGGGAACCAGTAGGTCACACCCGCCATACAACCGAATACCACACCACCGATAATCACGTTATGGAAGTGCGCAATCAGGAACAGACTGTTGTGCAGGACAAAGTCAGCGCCCGGAACGGCCAGCAGAACACCGGTCATACCACCCACAGAGAAGGTGACCAGGAAGCCTACGGTCCACAGCATCGCAGAGTGCATCTGAATGCGACCCTGATACATGGTGAACAGCCAGTTAAAGATTTTAACCCCGGTCGGAATCGCGATGATCATCGTCATGATACCGAAGAAGGCGTTAACGTTGGCACCGGCACCCATGGTGAAGAAGTGGTGCAGCCAGACGATGAACGACAACACGGTAATGGCGATGGTCGCCCAGACCAGTGAGGTATAACCAAACAGACGTTTTTTCGAGAAGGTGGCCGTGACTTCAGAGAAGACACCAAACACCGGCAGAACAAGAATGTACACCTCTGGGTGACCCCAGACCCAGATCAGGTTGACGTACATCATCATGTTACCGCCCATATCATTAGTAAAGAAATGGAAGTCGAGGTAACGATCAAGTGTCAACAGCGCCAGAGTCACGGTCAGAACCGGGAACGCAGCGATGATCAGGACGTTGGTGCACAGCGCAGCCCAGGTAAAGACGGGCATTTTGAACAGGTCCATGCCCGGCGCACGCATCTTCAGAATGGTCACGAAGAAGTTAATACCGGTCAGGGTTGTACCAATACCGGAAAGCTGGAGACTCCAGATCCAGTAATCCACCCCCACGCCGGGACTGTATTCTGCCCCCGACAGCGGTGGATAGGCCAGCCAGCCAGTTTGCGCGAATTCGCCGACACCCAGAGACAGGTTAACCAGAATCACACCGATTGCGGTAAACCAGAAGCTCAGGTTGTTCAGGAACGGGAAGGCAACGTCACGCGCACCGATTTGCAACGGTACGGCAATGTTCATCAGGCCCACCACGAATGGCATAGCCACGAAGAAGATCATGATTACGCCGTGAGCGGTAAAGATCTGGTCGTAGTGATGAGGGGGCAATATGCCTGCTTCCCCGGAGGAAGCCAGAACCTGTTGGGTACGCATCATCACGGCGTCAGCAAAGCCGCGCAGCAGCATGACGAACGCCATGATGATATACATGATACCCAGTTTTTTATGGTCGATTGACGTCAGCCATTCAGACCACAGATATTTCCACTTACCAAAGTAGGTGATGGCAGAGACGATCGCCAGACCTGCAATGATGATGCCGGCAACCGTAACCATGATAATCGGTTCATGGTAGGGCACTGCATCCAGAGTTAATTTTCCGAACATCGTATTATTCCTCGGCTCCCGCGGTAGCGGTGTGACTCATGTCCATGCCTTTGTGTTCAGACATGTCCATTTTCCCGTGGCTATTCATGAACTTGTTAATGACCTGCAAGAACAGTTCAGGATTAGCTGAAGAGAAATATTCCACCGGGTGATTTTCGCTTGGCACAGCCACTTTCTCGAAATCATCCATCGTCATCAGCGTGTTAGGTGCCGCTTTTACTTTGGCAACCCACTGCTGGAACTCCGCATCGTCTTTGGTGGCAATGGCTTTGAACTTCATGCCAGAGAAACCGCGACCACTGAAGTTGGCGGAAATACCGTCGAAAGTTCCTGGCTCGTTGGCAATCAGGTGCAGTTTGGTCTGCATGCCCGCCATCGCGTAGATCTGGCTACCGAGCGTAGGAATAAAGAAGGAGTTCATGACGGAGTTGGAGGTGATTTTGAAGTTAACCGGGGTGTTTGCCGGGAAGGCAATCTGGTTAACTGTCGCAATACCTTGTTCTGGATAAATGAATAACCATTTCCAGTCCAGAGCAACGACGTCAATTTCAACCGGTTTCACGTCAGAGGCCAGGGGTTTGCTTGGCTCCAGCGCATGGGTTGATTTCCAGGTCAGTACTCCAAGGAAAACGATGATCAGGATCGGAATGGTCCAGACCACAGCTTCCACTTTATTGGAGTGTGACCAGTTAGGACTGTACTTAGCATTCGTGTTCGACGCCCGATATTTCCAGGCAAACACGACGGCCATTAAGACTGCAGGAATCACGACGATCATCATCAGACCAAAAGCGGTCAGTATCAGCGAACGTTGCTCCAGCGCAATCTGTCCTTTGGGATTTAACAATGCATTATCGCAGCCACTCATTAATAAAGTGCCTGCGATTAATGACAAAATCCCCAAACTTTTATTGTATTTACTGAGTCTCATTTAACGACCTCAATGACAAAGGGCTCTATTGTCGTTTAAGTGTGCGCGCATTTTACGGGAAGGTTTATGCAGTGTAAACCAGCTTAAGGATGTGTCAGAACCATGTTGACACCTTTTGCTAAGGGTGTCACAGATGTTGTTCTCGGTGACAAATTATTAACGTGGACAAGCAGTTGGCAGTAATATAACAAAAAGAGATGGATGCGGGGTTAAACAAAAGTAGGAAAGGAATAACCCTGACTTTTAATACCCAATTATTTAACAATATTGCATCATTTTTTCTCTAATTTTTAACTTAATTAATTGCGTACCGGATTTAAATATCTTGCCCGAAGCGCGCACATGATAAAAATATTTTTTGTAAATTGACACGCAAAGACAAATTAGGTGCGCTTAACCAATTGGCTGAAATGGCACCTGCGACTGTGCGATTATGAGGCAAAAGGTCAATTCCCGGCCTTTCTCAATGCGCGATAATCCAGCACCACGCCGGACAGCACACCGCAAAGCGCCAGCGCCATACCGGCTTCAAACAGCGGAGCCAGCCACGCTGAAAGCGTGAGCATGCCCGTTGCATTCAGCGCCAGCGACAGCAGCCACAGCGCCAGTAACCCGCATCCGCCTGCAAACAGCCGTTTCGTCCAGCGGTAGCCTGTGGAAAAATAGCGGCGCGGCAAAAACTGGCCGGTTTTTTGGGTAAAGTCCAGTGTACCGCGACAAAAAGCCAGCAGGGCCAGGCCCGGCAGACCGGCGAAAACGGTAAAGGCATAGAACGTTGGCCAGCCCCAGATCTCGACCAGATAACCGGCTGCAGGTCCCACGTAAACCCGGCCTACCGCTGAAAGCGCAGACAGCAGGGCGAACTGCGTCGCCGAGAAGGACTTATTACACAGCGTCATCAGCAGCGCGACAAACGCAGCGGTTCCCATTCCGCCACACAGGTTCTCAATAAAGACCGCGCTCGCCATGCTCCAGAGGTGTTTGTCGGTGACCGCCAGCAGCCAGTAGCCGAAATTCGACACCGCCTGGAGCAGGCCAAAAATCATTAATGCGCGAAACAGGCTCAGACGCTGCATCAGCATGCCGCCATAAAGCGCGCCAATGATGGTTGCCAGCAAGCCCAGCGTTTTGTTTACCAGCCCGACGTCGCCCGGATTAAATCCCACGCCGCGAATCAAAAAGGTGGTGGTGAGAGAGGCGGCAAATGCATCGCCGAGCTTGTAAAGAATGATGAGCGTGATCAGCAGCCAGGCGTTGTTGCGATTAAAAAAATCGTGCAGAGGATCGACAACCGCCTGACGTAGCGTACGCGGCGCGGCCTGCGCGTTGTCCGGCTCTTTGGCAAGACAGGTTGCGATAAGGCAGGGCAGCAGGAGCAGGGCCATGAGCCAGTAAGTCGCCTCCCAGCCGAGATAGCGATCGGCCAGCCACAGCGCCAGACCGCCCGATATCAACATTGCCAGGCGATAGCCTAACACCGTGATGGCAGCGCCACTTCCGCGTTCTTCCGGCGGCAACACATCCGTTTTCCAGGCATCGAAGACGATATCCTGTGACGCAGAACAGAATGCAATCAGTACCGCCAGTGCCGCCATCAGGGTTAAATCCCGGCTGGGCTGCAAAAAGCCCATTGCCACAATGCTGGCCACCAGTGCCAGTTGCGTAATGAGCAACCAGCCTCTGCGCCGACCGAGAAGCGGCGGCGTGAAGCGATCCATCATGGGGGACCAGAGAAACTTAAACACATAGGCCTGGCCCACCAGTGAAAAGAATCCGATGGTTTTCAAATCGATATTATCAACCGTCATCCACGCCTGCAGCGTCCCGCTGGTTAAGGCCAGAGGCAAACCTGATGCGAATCCCAGAAGGAGTAAAATGGCTGCATTTTTTTGGCGGAAGACACGGAAGTAGTGATTCATACTGACCTTGAAAAGTGCCCGGCCGGGTGCCGGGCAAAAGACCTGATTAACGGGCGTTTTGTTTGATGAAGTCGTTGACGCTGGTGTCCTGCGCCATATCGGCGATCACGTCGCTCAGCGTAGAATTCACCGCATTGGTGATTTTCTGATTGGTGGCGCTGAAAGCCCCTTCTACGCTGTAGGTCTGGCGGTAATTTTTAATCTGTTTATTGCCATTTTTCGCGGTCGCCACGATAGAGATATCCGCCTTGGTGGTAATGCTGTAACGCACATCACCCTGGGTGACGTCGGCATACAGATTATTGACGATGATTTGCAGATCAACCGCGCCATTAGGACCGACCATATAGCCGCGCGCTGTCATTTGTTTCTCCAGCACTTCCTGGAGTAAGAAACGCAGATCGCGCGACGGGGTCAGGCTGACCAGTTGTCCATCGCGATTAACTTTTGCCAGCGCCTGATCGCGACGCTGATCGGCGCCGTTGATACTCACCGTAATGCCCATCAGGCTCGGATCGCGCTGTGGCAGCTGAATCTTAGGTTGAATGGTCAATGTGTTGTTGCTGGAAGCGCAACCGGCCAGGATAAAAGCAGCCAGCAGCGGGAATAACAGTTTTTTCAACATACGCTTTCTCGTTAGTGTCATGGGTTGGTGTGCAAAAACTGCGGCCATCATAGCAAAGCGGTGCAGTGAATAAAGCCCTTTGCCACAAGGTAAACCGCGCAAGGCACTTTTTCTTGCTCTCTACCTTTTCATATTCCCCGCCTGACAAGGCACAAGCGAAGAGGGCGACGTAGTGATAATATTACGTCCGCTGTCGCGTTGCGCAGCCAAAAACGGACTAATATTTAAACAGATGGGGCACAGCGCTCGCCATTGAGGGTAAAACCATGATTCGAGAACAGATAGAAGAGAAGCTGCGCCTGGCTTTTGAGCCGGCTCATCTGGAAGTGCATGATGAAAGCTACCGACACAATGTGCCTGCCGGTTCTGAAAGCCATTTCAAAGTGGTGATTGTCAGCGACGTTTTTACCGGTCAGCGTTTTCTCGCCCGTCATCGCGCAATTTATGGTGAACTCAGTGCTGAGCTGGCGGGAAGTGTTCACGCACTGGCCTTGCATACTTATACCCTGAAAGAGTGGGAAGGATTGCAGGATACGGTACTCGCTTCGCCGAACTGTCGCGGCGCGGGCACACTCGCATAACACCCTCTCTTTTTAAACGGCCTGCGGGCCGTTTTTGTGTTTTATCCTTGCTAAACGCGTTACCTGGCTCAAAAAAGCAGCAAACTCCCTGAAAAGTGGTGACTTAGCGTCCTCGACTCATCTCAGTGATGCCGCTATAATGCTGCGTCTATTTTTCCGGAATGTCTTCGGGACGCTTCTGGTAACAGGGATCAGGTTCTCTTCACGGAAGCCGTCCCGGTTGTTAGATACGGCGCATTAATTAATGTGTGGTGTCTGAAGTTGACCGAGCACGTGATTTTTTGAGGTAACAAGATGCAAGTTTCTGTAGAAACCACTCAGGGCCTGGGCCGTCGCATTACGATTACTGTCGCAGCTGACAGCATCGAAAGCGCCGTTAAAAAAGAACTGGTGGATGTGGCGAAGAAAGTCCGTATCGATGGTTTCCGTAAAGGCAAAGTGCCCATGAACATCGTCGCGCAGCGCTACGGTGCTTCTGTGCGCCAGGACGTGCTGGGCGATCTGATGACGCGTAACTTTGTTGACGCCATCATCAAAGAGAAGATCAATCCGGCTGGCGCGCCTAACTATGTGCCAGGCGAATATAAAGAAGGTCAGGACTTCACCTATGCGGTTGAGTTCGAAGTGTATCCAGAAGTTGAGCTGAAAGGCCTGGAAAACATCGAAGTTGAAAAGCCTCAGGTCGAAGTGACCGATGCCGATGTCGATACCATGCTGGAAACGCTGCGCAAGCAGCAGGCTAACTGGATTGAAACCGACGCTGCAGCGGGTGCTGAAGACCGCGCTACCCTCGATTTCACCGGTTCTGTTGACGGCGAAGAATTCGAAGGCGGTAAAGCATCTGACTTCGTTCTGGCCATGGGCCAGGGCCGTATGATCCCAGGCTTTGAAGAAGGCGTTGTGGGTCACAAAGCAGGCGAAACCTTCACTATCGACGTGAAATTCCCTGACGACTACCACGCGGAAAACCTGAAAGGGAAAGACGCGAAGTTCGAGATCGTGCTGAAGAAAGTGGAAACGCGCGAACTGCCAGAACTGACCGAAGAATTCATCAAGCGTTTCGGCGTGGAAGATGGTTCGGTTGCGGGCCTGCGTGCGGAAGTGCGTAAGAACATGGAACGTGAGCTGAAAGGCGCGATTCGTAACCGCGTGAAGACACAGGCTATCGACGGTCTGGTTGAAGCGAACCCTATTGATGTGCCTGCTGCGCTGATCGACAGCGAAATCGACGTTCTGCGTCGTCAGGCTGCACAACGCTTTGGTGGTAACGAGAAGCAAGCGCTGGAACTGCCACGCGAACTGTTCGAAGAGCAGGCGAAGCGTCGCGTTGTGGTCGGTCTGCTGCTGGGCGAAGTGATTCGCACGCACGAGCTGAAAGCCGATGAAGATCGCGTTAAAGTGCTGATCGAAGAAATGGCGTCTGCTTACGAAGATCCGCAGGAAGTGATCGAGTTCTACAGCAAAAATAACGAGCTGATGAACAACATGCGCAATGTGGCGCTGGAAGAGCAGGCGGTTGAAGCTGTGCTGGCGAAAGCCAAAGTTTCTGAAAAAGAAACTAACTTCCAGGAACTGATGAATCAGACCGCTCAGGCCTGATCGTCCGTTTAACCCCTTGTGCTAAAGCCCGCGCCTGAAAAGTCGCGGGCTTTTTTCTGTAATACGCTTTCTGACAACGGGCCTGTCGCTATTTGATTAATTTTTAGGCGAATTGTTCACGCATCGCTTTTTCCGGGTTAGCGATTGATGAAAAGGTTGTTATGCTTGAAACAACTGAGCACTATCCCAAGATAGAGGGAGTATGCAAAAAACAGTTCGGCTGACTGATTAACCGTCCTGATGTTGTCGGTAAGAGGCAGAGCATAGTTTTTGTTGCTCGTCTTACGTAAAATCGGTACAGAATGTTGCCAATGAAATTTATCCAGGAGACGGTAATGTCATACAGTGGCGATCGTGAGTTTACTGCACCGCACAATGCGTTGGTGCCAATGGTGGTCGAGCAAACCTCGCGCGGCGAGCGTTCATACGATATCTATTCCCGTCTGCTTAAAGAGCGCGTTATCTTCTTAACCGGCCAGGTAGAAGATCACATGGCTAACCTGATTGTGGCCCAGATGCTGTTTCTGGAAGCGGAGAACCCGGAAAAAGATATTTACCTTTATATCAACTCACCGGGTGGCGTCATTACGGCTGGCATGTCAATTTATGACACCATGAAGTTTATCAAGCCTGACGTCAGCACCATTTGTATGGGCCAGGCCTGCTCAATGGGGGCTTTCCTGCTGACAGCCGGGACGAAAGGCAAGCGTTTCTGCCTGCCAAACTCACGCGTGATGATTCACCAACCGCTGGGTGGCTATCAGGGACAGGCGACCGACATTGAGATTCATGCGCGTGAAATTTTGAAAGTGAAGCAGCGCATGAACGAGCTGATGGCGGAACATACCGGTAAGTCACTGGAAGAAATTGAGCGTGACACTGAGCGTGACCGTTTCCTCTCCGCCAGCGAAGCGGTAGAGTATGGATTGGTCGATTCAATCCTGACGCATCGCCAATAAGCCCTAACTTCACCTTGTCTCTGGTCTATAGTTAACAGGACAAGATAATGACGGGTTGAATGAACATCGGCCGTGTACCCACGGCCAGTGCTGTACGGCTGGTACGGCCTGAGAACAAGAAGAGGTTAACTGATGACAGATAAGCGCAAAGACGGTTCAGGAAAGTTGCTGTACTGCTCTTTTTGCGGCAAAAGCCAGCATGAAGTGCGTAAGCTGATTGCCGGGCCGTCAGTGTATATCTGCGATGAGTGCGTTGATCTGTGTAACGACATTATTCGCGAAGAGATTAAAGAGGTTGCCCCGCATCGCGAACGTAGTGCGCTGCCTACGCCGCATGAGATCCGCCATCACCTCGACGATTACGTTATTGGTCAGGAACGGGCCAAAAAAGTCCTGGCCGTGGCGGTGTACAACCACTACAAACGTTTACGCAACGGGGATACCAGCAACGGTATCGAACTGGGCAAAAGTAACATTCTGCTGATCGGTCCGACCGGTAGCGGTAAAACGTTGCTGGCTGAAACCCTGGCCCGTTTACTGGATGTGCCTTTTACCATGGCGGATGCAACCACGCTGACCGAAGCCGGTTATGTGGGGGAAGACGTCGAAAATATCATCCAGAAGCTACTGCAAAAATGTGACTACGATGTGCAGAAAGCCCAACGTGGTATCGTCTATATCGATGAAATCGATAAAATTTCACGTAAATCAGACAACCCATCGATCACCCGCGACGTATCGGGTGAGGGTGTGCAGCAGGCGTTACTGAAGTTGATTGAAGGCACCGTCGCCGCCGTGCCGCCGCAGGGTGGCCGTAAGCATCCGCAGCAGGAGTTTTTGCAGGTCGATACCTCTAAGATTCTGTTTATCTGTGGTGGCGCCTTCGCCGGTCTGGATAAGGTTATCTCGCAGCGCGTTGAAACCGGTTCAGGCATTGGCTTTGGCGCAACGGTGAAAGGTAAATCACAGAAGGCAACAGAAGGCGAGTTACTGGCGCAATGTGAGCCGGAAGATCTGATCAAATTTGGCCTGATCCCAGAATTCATTGGCCGTCTGCCTGTGGTAGCCACGCTCAATGAACTGAGTGAGGAAGCGCTGATTCAGATTCTGCGTGAGCCGAAAAACGCACTCACCAAGCAGTATCAGGCGTTGTTTAACCTGGAAGGCGTTGAGCTGGAGTTCCGTGACGAAGCCCTGACGGCGATTGCTAAAAAGGCGATGTCACGTAAAACCGGTGCGCGCGGTCTGCGTTCTATCGTGGAAGGCGCGCTGCTCGAAACCATGTACGATCTGCCGTCCATGGAAGATGTCGAGAAAGTGGTGATTGATGAGTCGGTGATTGAAGGTCAGTCTGAACCCATGCTGATTTATGGCAAGCACGAAGCTCAGGCTTCTGGCGAATAAATAAACAAATCGTCCACATTGTGCCATCTATAAAGGGGAAAATCTTTCCCCTTTTGCATTTCTCACCGTTGTGACATTGAATGTCTGACAATCATCCCCATATACTCAGACACCTGTGGGTTTGACCGCACACCTGCCTGATGCGGTACCCATCACCTTGCGGACACTAAACTAAGAGAGAGCTCTATGAATCCTGAGCGTTCTGAACGCATTGAAATCCCCGTCCTGCCGTTGCGCGACGTGGTAGTTTATCCGCACATGGTAATTCCGTTGTTTGTTGGCCGGGAAAAATCAATTCGGTGCCTCGAAGCCGCAATGGATCATGATAAAAAGATCATGCTGGTCGCACAGAAAGAGGCTTCAACGGATGAACCTGGCATAAACGATCTTTTTTCAGTGGGTACCATTGCCTCCGTACTGCAGATGTTAAAACTGCCAGACGGAACGGTAAAAGTGCTGGTTGAAGGTTTACAGCGTGCCAATATCACTACGCTGGCTGACAACGGTGACCATTTTGTCGCCCAGGCGGAATATCTGGTCTCTCCGGAGATTGAAGAGCGCGAGCAGGAAGTGCTGGTGCGCACGGCGATCAATCAGTTTGAAGGCTATATCAAACTGAATAAAAAGATCCCGCCTGAGGTCTTAACGTCACTGAACAATATTGATGATGCGGCGCGCCTGGCGGATACGGTGGCGGCGCACATGCCATTAAAACTCGCGGATAAACAGTCAGTGCTGGAGATGTCAGACGTCAATGAACGTCTGGAATATCTGATGGCCATGATGGAATCTGAAATCGATCTGCTGCAGGTTGAGAAACGCATTCGCAATCGCGTCAAAAAGCAGATGGAAAAGAGCCAGCGTGAGTACTACCTGAATGAGCAGATGAAGGCCATTCAGAAAGAGCTGGGCGAGATGGATGATACGCCTGACGAGTACGAAGCGTTAAAACGTAAAATCGATGCGGCCAAAATGCCGCAGGAAGCGCGTGAGAAAGCTGAAGCAGAACTGCAGAAGCTGAAAATGATGTCGCCGATGTCTGCTGAGGCGACCGTGGTGCGCGGCTATATCGACTGGATGGTTCAGGTTCCGTGGAATGCGCGCAGCAAAGTGAAGAAAGATCTGCGCAAAGCCCAGGAAACGCTGGATACCGACCATTATGGCCTGGAACGCGTCAAAGACCGCATCCTTGAGTACCTTGCGGTGCAAAGTCGCGTCAGCAAAATTAAAGGGCCGATTCTGTGTCTGGTGGGACCGCCGGGCGTGGGTAAAACCTCGCTGGGTCAGTCTATTGCGAAAGCAACCGGGCGTAAGTATGTACGCATGGCCCTCGGCGGCGTGCGGGATGAAGCGGAAATTCGCGGTCATCGCCGTACCTATATTGGCTCTATGCCGGGCAAGTTGATTCAGAAGATGGCGAAAGTCGGCGTGAAAAACCCGCTGTTCCTGTTGGATGAAATCGACAAAATGTCGTCGGATATGCGCGGCGATCCGGCCTCAGCGCTGCTGGAAGTGCTGGATCCTGAACAGAACATCGCCTTTAACGATCACTATCTGGAAGTCGATTACGATCTGTCTGATGTGATGTTTGTGGCGACGTCGAACTCCATGAACATTCCGGCTCCACTGCTGGATCGTATGGAAGTGATTCGTCTGTCTGGCTATACCGAGGACGAAAAACTCAATATCGCCAAGCAGCACTTACTGCCGAAGCAGATTGAGCGTAACGCCCTGAAATCGTCTGAGATCACCGTCGAAGACAGCGCCATCATTGGCATCATTCGTTACTACACGCGTGAAGCCGGTGTGCGTAGCCTGGAACGTGAACTGTCCAAGCTGTGCCGTAAAGCAGTGAAAACGCTGCTGATGGACAAAACCAAAAAGCATATCACCATTAATGGTGAAAACCTGAAGGATTTCCTTGGGGTGCAGCGTTTTGACTATGGCCGCGCCGACAGCGAAAACCGCGTGGGTCAGGTAACAGGTCTGGCCTGGACGGAAGTGGGTGGCGATTTGCTGACCATTGAAACCGCCTGTGTACCGGGCAAAGGCAAGCTGACTTATACCGGTTCGCTGGGCGAAGTCATGCAGGAATCCATTCAGGCCGCGCTGACTGTCGTCCGCGCCCGGGCGGAAAAACTGGGTATCAATGGCGATTTCTATGAAAAACGCGATATCCATGTGCACGTACCGGAAGGCGCGACGCCGAAAGATGGTCCCAGTGCCGGTATTGCTATGTGTACTGCCCTGGTGTCCTGCCTGACCGGTAACCCGGTGCGTTCAAACGTCGCGATGACCGGCGAGATCACCCTGCGTGGTCAGGTCCTGCCTATCGGCGGGCTGAAAGAGAAGCTGCTGGCGGCACACCGCGGTGGTATTAAAGTGGTGCTGATCCCGGACGAAAACAAACGCGATCTGGAAGAAATTCCTCAGAACGTGATTGCCGATCTGGAAATTCATCCGGTCAAGCGTATTGAGGAAGTGCTGAACCTGGCACTGGAAAACGCGCCTTACGGTATGCAGGTAGCTACCGCAAAATAGTGATTAATGGCATAAAGCGTTAAAAAGCCGCGCTGGCAACACCAATTGGTGCTTGCCAGCTTTTTTTTGTCCCGCTAATTTAGGTGGCTGCTGAAGCGATGTTATAAGAGGATTACCGTTGTTTCGGCATATAAGGCTTGATATAACTTGCTGCGCGTTCGTGCCCGACAGGAAGCGTGGGTACGATGTGAAATAATAAAGAGGGGATGAATAGAGTGAATAAGTCACAACTGATCGATAAAATTGCTGCCGATGCCGACATTTCTAAAGCAGCAGCAGGACGTGTTTTAGATGCATTTATGGGCTCTGTTTCTGACGCGCTGAAAAGCGGAGATGAAGTGGCGCTGGTAGGTTTCGGCACTTTCTCAGTACGTGAGCGTGCAGCGCGCACCGGCCGTAACCCACAAACCGGTAAAGAGATTACTATCCCGGCAGGTAAAGTACCGGGTTTCCGTGCAGGTAAGGCACTGAAAGACGCTGTCAACTAATGACAACGCCACCACTCAATAACACATTTTCTTGAGTGGATTAGAGGACGGTTAACGCGTTCTCATGTAACATACGGGCACATCAATAAGATGTGCCTTTTTTACATCCGGAGAGGCGGTTTAAGGTTGCGAGACTTGTCTCAACAGGATGCATGCTGCCAGCCAGACTTGCAGCGGAGTAATGCGTCGGGAAGATGGCGTTATTGCGGCAGGGCTTTACATTCACACTACAGCGGAGTGTTGTCATACCATGATGGACAATTTACGCGCGGCGTCGAACCATGTCGTGCTCAAGATTATTTTGGGGTTGATCATTCTCTCCTTTGTGCTGACCGGCGTTGGCAACTATCTGATTGGCGGTAACAACGATTATGCGGCCAAAGTTAATGGCCAGGAGATCAGCCGTGCGCAGTTAGAGCAGGCGTTCAACAACGAGCGCAATCGTCAGCAGCAGATGCTGGGTGATCAGTTCTCGCAGCTTGCGGGCAACGAAGGTTACATGCAGCAGATGCGCCAGCAGGCGCTGTCTCAGCTGATTGACCAGGCATTACTGGATACCTACATAAAAGATCTGCATATTGCCATCAGTGACGATCAGGTCAAACAGGCTATCTTCAGCCAGTCTGCGTTTCAGACCAACGGCAAGTTCGATAATGCTAAATACAATGCGATGATCCGCAATATGGGATTCACGCCGGATCAGTATGCCGAAGCGTTGCGTAAACAACTGGCCACCCAACAGTTGATCAATGCGGTCGCGAATACCGATTTTATGCTGAAAAATGAAACCACTAAGCTGGTGGATTTGGTGGCGCAAAAGCGTGATATTCAGACGGCTATCCTCGATGTGAATGCTCTGGCTGCAAAGCAAACCGTCAATGACGATGAAATCAACCAGTATTATCAGCAGCATAAAAGCAGCTTTATGGCCCCTGAGCAGTTCCGCGTAAGCTATATCAAACTGGATGCCGCCAGCATGCAGGAAAATGCCAGCGATGCGGATATTCAGGCCTGGTACGAGCAACATAAAGCGGACTACACGCAGCCCCAGCGCGATCGTTACAGCGTGATTCAGACCAAAACCGAAGCCGATGCCGACGCTATTCTGGCGCAGCTGAAAGGCGGCGCGGATTTCGCGGAACTGGCAAAAACCAAATCCATTGACCCGATATCTTCCCGTAAAGGCGGCGATATGGGCTGGCTTGAGCCGTCAACAACGCCAGACGAGCTGAAGAATGCGGGACTGAAAGAAAAGGGTCAGCTTTCCGGTGTAATCAAGTCTTCTGTGGGTTTCCTGATTGCCCGTCTTGACGACATCAAGCCTGAGCAGGTTAAACCGCTGGCGGAAGTACGCGATGAGATCGCGGACGCGGTCAAACAGGATAAAGCACAGGCGGAATTCTACAAACTGCAGCAGAAAGTCAGTGAAGCCGCGAGCAATGATAATGAGTCGCTGGCTGGTGCAGAGCAGGCGTCAGGTATGAAAGCCACAGAAACAGGCTGGTTCAGCCGTGACGATGTGCCTAAAGATCTCGACTTTGATGCCGTTAAGCAGGCCATCTTCAATGGTGGGTTAGTGGGACAAAACGGTGCGCCCGGAAATAACTCTGACATCATCAATGTCGATGGCGATCGTGCCTTTGTGCTGCGTATCAGTGCGCATAAACCCGAAGCGCTGGAACCCCTCGACAAGGTAAAAGCGCAAATCACCGAGACGATCAAGCATGATAAAGCGACGCAACAGGCAAAAGCCCAGGCTGATAAACTGTTAGCCGAGCTGAAAGCCGGTAAACCGGATGTGCTGAAAGCCGCAGGTCTGACGTTAAGCGCCAGCAAAACGGTTGACCGTAACACGCAGGATCCCGTTGCTCAGGCTGCCTTCAACCTGCCAGAGCCAGCGGATAACAAACCGTCATGGGGCGTGGGTGAGGACATGCAAGGCAATGTGGTGCTGATCGCGGTGAATAAGGTTACAACCGGTAGCCTGCCTCAGGCTCAGATTGACGAGATGGTCAAAGGCGTCACGCAAAACAACGCGCAACTGACCTTTGAAGCCTTACTGCAAAACCTGCGTAAAGCGGCCAAAATCAAATACGGTGCCGCTGCTCAAATGCAGTAATCCTCGCAAATTTCAGGTAACAGCTGAAATGACTAAAGGCCGCTTATGCGGCCTTTTCCATTTTAGAACGTTGCCCTTTGAGTCTGTTTAGCGGACATGACACGCTGAGCCTGCTGTTTAACACAAGGAGAAACACAGCATGGCTAAAACCCACTTACATGCCTTTTATCTTTCCCTCGCCCTGTGTGGCGCCCTCGTTCAAACGCCACTGGCAGCGGCGGAAACCCCCAGTGAGACACAGGCTGCACAGGTTTCAATGCCGCATCAGGAGCAGGTCAGTATCAATGAAGCCACGGCGGAGCAACTCTCAGCGGTGATGAATGGCGTTGGTCTGAAAAAGGCGCAATCTATCGTCAGCTATCGTGAAGAATACGGGCCGTTCACGGCGGTGGATCAACTGAAAGACGTGCCTGGCTTTGGTCACGCGCTGGTGGAGCGAAATGCCTCACGGTTAAAATTGTGAAGTGAAGCGCAACTCTGATGCTTAACCTGCTGTCAGGGCGGGACTCTGCTAGAGTGAACAGGTCCAACCAGTCAATAAGCAGCAGGAGAAGGATCATGCAGACCACGATAAAAGTGCGCGGCTATCATCTGGATGTTTACCAGCATGTTAACAATGCGCGTTATCTGGAGTTTTTAGAGGAAGCGCGCTGGCAATGGCTGGAAGAAGCAGAGGCCTTTACCTGGCTGCTTGAGCAAAAACTGGCTTTTGTGGTGGTAAACATCAATATCAATTATCGTCGCCCGGCCGTATTGGGCGACGTACTGGAGGTCAGCAGTGATATTAAGCAACTTAATGGGAAAAGTGGCATCATCACTCAACACATTTTGTTAGCGGGCAGTGAAACGGTGGTCGCGGATGCTGCACTGACGTTTGTGTGCATTGATCTTCGCACGCAAAAAGCCGTTCCGCTCGAAGGAGAACTGCGGCAGCGACTGGAAAGATTAATGAAGCCGGCCTGATTGAGGCGGCGACACGCCATCGTCGCCGCAAAAGTATTATTCCAGACCGGTTTTGGCCTTCATGGCGGCCATAATGCCAGCGCGATCCTGCTGATAGGCCTTCAGGCCATTGGCCCGCAGATGGCAGGCGGCACAGTCGCCGCAACCATCGCCTTTAATGCCGTTGTAGCAGGTGAGGGTGTCTTCGCGGATTAAGGTGAGCTGCTGCCAGTAATCGGCCAGCGCCCAGGTTTCGGCTTTATTAAGCCACATCAGCGGTGTTTCAAAACGAATGTTACGCGCCATGCCCAGGCTGACGGCATGGTTGAGCGCCTTGACAAACTCATCGCGGCAGTCGGGGTAGCCCGAGAAGTCGGTCTCGCAAACGCCTGTGATGACCGCTTCCGCTTCAACCTGATAGGCATAAACTGATGCCAGGGTCAGAAACAGGATATTGCGGCCGGGGACAAAGGTGCTGGGCAGGCCGGTTGCAGTCGGGTCATACGATGGCACCGGGATGCTGTCACGTGTCAGGCTGCTCACCGCCAGCGCATTCAGCATCGTCACATCCAGCACTTTATGAGCACGGGCACCCAGCTTCAGGGCCAGGTCGCGGGCAACGTCAATCTCTTCACGATGACGCTGACCGTAATCAAAGGTCACACAGTGCACTTCATCATAACGTTGCAAAGCCTGAACCAGACAGGTGGTGGAGTCTTGCCCACCGCTAAACACCACAACAGCGCGTTTCATGAGATATCCCAGTTTAAACATTTGCGCTTATGGTAATACCTGAGTGCGCCGCTGAACAGCTGCAGGCGGCGATCACATCGGGTTATATCTGCCTGGCGGGGTGAAATATTATTCCAGTTCGCGCTGCCAGGGCGTGATATCACCAATATGTTGTGCGACCCAGTCAGGCTGGTAGTAAGTGTCAGGATAGCGCTCGCCGCTGTCGCACAGCAGGGTAACCAGTGAACCCTGTTGGTTATTGTCGCGCAGGCGTTTGGCCACCTGCATCATGCCCCAGAAGTTTGTGCCGGTAGACGGGCCCGGTTTACGCCCCAGCAGGGTTTCCAGCTTAAGCATGGCGGCAATCGAGGCTGCATCCGGGACTTTGATCATTTCATCAATAACGTCGGGCATAAACGACGGCTCCACGCGCGGACGTCCAATGCCTTCAATCATGCTGCCGCGCTGACCGGTGAGCGAGGCATCACGGTTTCGCCAGTAGTCGTAAAACACGGAATGCTCCGGATCAACAACCAGCAAACGGGTATCGCATCCCTGATAGCGAATGTAGCGGCCAAGCGTGGCGGAGGTCCCACCGGTTCCCGCACTCATAATCAGCGTATGAGGAACAGGAAAAGGCTCATTCGCCATCTGGCGGAAAATACTCTCGGCAATGTTGTTATTGCCGCGCCAGTCAGTTGCCCGCTCTGCATAGGTGAACTGATCCATGAAGTGGCCATTCAGTTCCCGCGCCAGCCGTTCTGATTCGGCATAAAGCTGACAGGGATCGCTCACAAAATGACACTGGCCGCCATAGAACGTGATTTGTTCGATTTTACGTCGGGCGGTACTGGCTGGCATCACGGCGATAAAGGGCAGGCCCAGCAGGCGGGCAAAATACGCCTCTGAGACGGCGGTGCTGCCCGATGACGCTTCAATCACGGGTGTACCCTGTTTGATCCAGCCATTAGCGAGAGCATAAAGAAACAATGACCGCGCCAGACGATGTTTCAGGCTGCCGCTGGGATGCGTACTTTCGTCTTTCAGATAGAACCCGATTCCCGGGAAATCGGGCAATGCAAAGCGGATCAGATGCGTATCCGCAGAGCGTTGAAAGTCAGCATTGATTTCGTTTATCGCGTGGCGTATCCAGCATGAAGACATAAGGGTTATTTCCGACCGGGTGAAAGCCCCTATTTTAAGGCACGTGCAGGAAAAAGAGCTTGCAGCTTTTGCAGTAAGATCGGCGTAATGGAGAAAAAATTTCTACCGGAGTGCGCATGTTAGATAAAATCGACCTTAAACTGCTGGCGATGCTGCAGCAGGATTGCACAGTTTCGCTCCAGGTACTGGCGGATGCGGTTAACCTCACCACCACGCCCTGCTGGAAGCGCCTGAAAAAGCTGGAAGAAGATGGCTTCATCCGCGCACGCGTTGCCCTACTTGATAATGAAAAACTCGGCCTGTCACTTACCGCCTTTATGTTTGTGAAAACCACCCAGCACAGCAAAGACTGGTATCAGGAATTTGTGTCGGTAGTGCAAAGCATGCCTGAAGTGATGGGCTTCTATCGCATGGCCGGGGAGTATGATTATCTGCTGCGTATTCAGGTTGCCGACATGAAAAGTTATGATGCCTTCTATAAGCGTTTAGTTAATGGTGTAACAGGCCTGATCGATGTGACCTCCAGCTTTGCGATGGAAGAGATCAAATACACTACAGCCCTGCCGGTTGCCCCCTGATTACCTGAGATTGAGAGCTGCCTTGTGCGATTATTCAGCCAGTTAAGTTGGTATTTTATCCGTGAGTGGCGGCGTTATCTGGGCGCCGTCACTTTATTAATCATCATTGCCGTGCTGCAACTTCTGCCGCCGTGGGTGGTTGGCGTGGTGGTTGACGGCGTAACGCATCACAGCATGAGCGCCAGCCGCATTATGATGTGGATTGGGGTGATGCTGCTGACTGCCGTCGTGGTTTATCTGCTGCGTTATGTCTGGCGCGTGCTGTTGTTTGGCGCGTCCTATCAACTCGCCGTCGAATTACGCGAGGACTTTTACCGTCAGCTCAGCCGACAGCAGCCCGCCTTTTACCTGCGCCATCGCACCGGCGATCTCATTGCCCGTGCCACGAACGATGTGGATCGCGTGGTTTTTGCTGCCGGGGAAGGCGTGCTCACGCTGGTGGATTCGCTGGTGATGGGATGTGTTGTGCTGATTGCCATGAGTACCCAAATCAGCTGGCAGTTAACGCTGATTTCGCTTATTCCGATGCCGTTTATGGCACTGGTGATTCACCGCTATGGCGAGCAACTCCATAACCGTTTCAAACTGGCTCAGGCTGCCTTTTCCAGCCTGAACGATCAAACGCAGGAGAGCCTGACCAGTATCCGTATGATCAAAGCATTTGGACTTGAGCAGCATCAGTCCCAGCAGTTTGCCGATATTGCACGCGATACCGGCGAAAAAAATCTGCGCGTCGCCCGGGTGGATGCGCGTTTCGATCCCACCATCTATATTGCCATTGGTTTTGCCAACCTGCTGGCGATAGGCGGCGGAAGCTGGCTGGTGTGGCACGGAGACATGACGCTGGGCCAGCTCACCAGCTTTGTAATGTATCTTGGCCTGATGATTTGGCCGATGCTGGCGCTGGCATGGATGTTTAACATCGTTGAACGTGGCAGCGCAGCCTGGAGCCGCATCCGCGCATTATTATCCGAAGCGCCAGTGGTGGAAGACGGTGATCACACCTTGCCTGAGCCGGCGGGAACGCTGCAGGTGGCTATCCGCGAATTTCATTATCCCGCCAGTGCCGGTGCGGTATTAAGCAATGTCACGTTCCAGTTAAAACCGGGCGATATGCTGGGGCTGTGTGGCCCGACCGGCAGTGGTAAAACCACGTTACTGAGTCTGATTCAGCGTCATTTCGACATTCAGCAGGGTGATATTCGCTACCATGCCATCCCGCTGCCGTCGCTGCGTCTGGACAGCTGGCGCAGTCGCCTGGCCGTGGTGAGCCAAACTCCGTTCCTGTTCTCGGACAGCGTGGCCCGTAATATTGCGTTGGGTAAGCCCAACGCCACGCAGGACGAGATTGAGCAGGCGGCGAAAATGGCCTGCGTGCACGAGGATATTCTGCGTCTGCCGCAGGGCTATGAAACCGAGGTGGGCGAGCGCGGCGTCATGCTGTCGGGTGGTCAAAAACAACGCATTTCCATCGCCCGTGCCTTGCTGATGAATGCGGAAATTCTGGTGCTTGATGATGCACTCTCGGCGGTTGATGGTCGCACTGAACACGACATCCTGCATAATCTGCGGCAGTGGGGCAGAGGGCGAACGATCATTATCAGTGCGCATCGTTTGTCGGCGCTGACAGAGGCCAGCGAAATTCTGGTGCTGCAAAAAGGCATGGTGGCACAACGTGGCGATCATGCCGGGCTGGCGAATATGCCTGGCTGGTATCGCGATATGTACCGTTACCAACAGCTGGAAGCGGCACTGGACGACGATGAGAGGGAAGAAGAGGTGGCACATGGCTAAATCACAACGTATGTGGCCAACGCTCAAACGCCTGCTCAGTTATGGCAGCCCGTGGCGCAAGTCATTGTCTCTGGCCGTGTTGATGCTGTGGATTGCGGCTGCGGCAGAAGTGACCGGTCCGGTTCTGGTGAGCTATTTTATTGATAATCTGGTCGCAAAGCATCAGATGCCGTGGGGCACGGTGGCGGGACTGGTCGTAAGTTTTATCCTGTTGCAGCTTCTGGCTGCCGCTTTGCATTACTGGCAGGCCTTACTGTTTAACCGGGCCGCCATTGGCGTGGTACAGCGCCTGCGCACCGACGCCATGAATGCGGCACTGCGCCAGCCGCTCGGCGCCTTTGATACACAGCCTGTCGGGCAAATTATTTCCCGGGTCACGAATGATACCGAAGTCGTTCGGGATCTGTACGTCACGGTGGTGGCAACGGTGCTGCGTAGCGCCGCGCTGGTCGGTGCCATGATGGTGGCGATGTTTAGTCTGGACTGGCGCATGGCGCTGGTGGCGATGTTAATTTTCCCGATGGTGCTCATTGTGATGCTGATTTATCAGCGCTACAGCACGCCGATAGCCCGTCGTGTACGCAGCTACCTGGCAGACATTAATAATGGCTTCAATGAAGTCATCAGCGGAATGAGCGTGATACAACAGTTTCGCCAGCAGGCGCGCTTTGGTGAACGCATGCTGGAGGCCAGCCGTTCACATTATCTGGCGCGCATGGAAACGCTCAGGCTGGATGGTTTCCTGCTACGGCCGCTGCTGAGCCTGTTCTCCGCGCTGATACTCTGCGGATTACTGTTGCTGTTCAGCTTTTCGGTGCCGGGTGTGTTTGAAGTTGGGGTACTTTACGCCTTTATTACCTATCTGGGGCGCCTCAATGAACCGCTGATCGAACTGACCACCCAACAGTCGATGCTGCAACAGGCGGTCGTGGCGGGCGAACGTATTTTTGAACTCATGGATGCGCCACAGCAGCATTACGGTCATGACGATCGGCCTCTGCAATCGGGGCGCATTACGCTGGAGAACCTGAGCTTTGCCTACCGGGACGATCGTGAGGTGCTGAGTAATATTGATCTCGACGTGCCTTCGCGGGGCTTTGTCGCCCTGGTGGGACATACCGGCAGCGGCAAGAGCACCCTGGCAAATTTGCTGATGGGCTATTACCCCGCCACGCGCGGCGAGGTGCGCCTGGACGATCGTCCGCTTAACCAGTATTCCCATGAGGCACTGCGTCGCGGTATCGCGATGGTACAGCAGGATCCGGTGGTGCTGGCCGACACGCTGTTAGCGAATGTACGGCTGGGTCGGGATATCAGTGAAGAGGCGGTCTGGTCGGTACTTGAACAGGTACAGCTGGCCCCGCTGGCGCGCGCCTTGCCTGACGGTATCCATACCCGACTGGGAGAGCAGGGTAATAATCTCTCGGTAGGGCAGAAACAGTTACTGGCCCTGGCTCGGGTGCTGGTGCAACTGCCGCAGATTTTAATACTGGATGAAGCTACCGCGAATATTGACTCCGGCACGGAGCAGGCGATCCAACACACGCTGCGCACCTTACGTCAATATACGACCCTGGTAGTGATTGCTCACCGCCTTTCCACTATCACCGAGGCCGATACGATTCTGGTTTTGCACCGTGGCCGCGTTGTCGAGCAGGGGAATCATCAGCAGCTGCTGGCCTTGCAGGGCCGTTACTGGCAAATGTACCAGCTGCAGCAGGCAGGTGATCGGCTCGAATCGGATGAGGTGCTGACCAGTGCCGGATGATTTGCACCTTTTTTGCGCATTTTTTCCTTGTTGACCCGTTTGGATGCACTTCTTTGTGCTTAACAGCACCAAAAGCGTGCATCCGCTTCGCTTAGTCATCCCATCACTGCGCCCTGCTTATTTATTCTGCGTTTCCTAACCCTGATTCCATCGCAGCCTGAAAAGTGATTTTGCCCATTAATTATATCTGGCACAGGCTTTGCTTAACTCTCTCCGTGTCCATGAGACCGACCTATTTTAATCCTTAAGGAGAGGCTATGAAGCTGGTTACCGTCGTGATTAAGCCGTTCAAGCTGGAAGATGTGCGAGAAGCATTGTCTTCAATTGGTATTCAGGGACTGACCGTCTCCGAAGTTAAAGGTTTTGGGCGTCAGAAAGGACATGCTGAACTCTATCGCGGTGCGGAATACAGCGTAAATTTTCTGCCGAAAGTAAAAATTGATATCGCCATTGCCGATGACCAACTGGACGAAGTAGTGGACGTAATCAGTAAAGCGGCTTACACCGGAAAAATTGGCGACGGCAAGATTTTCGTTGCTGAACTGCAGCGCGTGATTCGCATACGTACCGGCGAAACCGACGAAGCCGCACTGTAAACAAGACTCAGTAATGTGATGGGATGGAAAAAAATGAATAAAATGCTGACCAAGTTGGGCCTGACCAGCCTGGCACTGTTACCGTCGCTGGCGATGGCGGCACCTGCCGTAGCGGACAAAGCCGACAACGCCTTTATGATGATTTGCACCGCACTGGTGCTGTTTATGTCAATTCCTGGGATTGCACTGTTTTACGGCGGCCTGATCCGCAGTAAAAACGTGCTGTCGATGCTCACACAGGTTGCGGTGACCTTCTCACTGGTGTGCGTACTGTGGGTGGTTTATGGCTACTCACTGGCCTTCAGCGAAGGCAATGCCTTCTTTGGCAGCTTCAACTGGGCCATGCTGAAAAACATTGCACTGACCGCCGTCATGGGCACCTTTTATCAATATATTCACGTCGCGTTCCAGGCATCCTTTGCCTGTATCACGGTCGGTCTGGTCGTCGGTGCGCTGGCGGAACGTATCCGTTTCTCCGCGGTGCTGATTTTTGTCGGTGTCTGGCTGACCCTGGCTTATCTTCCCATTGCGCATATGGTCTGGGCGGGCGGCTTACTGGCTCAGGATGGCGCACTGGACTTCGCGGGCGGCACGGTGGTGCACATTAACGCTGCGGTAGCCGGTCTGGTTGGTGCTTACCTGGTGGGCAAACGTGCCGGTTTTGGCAAAGAAGCATTCAAACCACACAACCTGCCGATGGTGTTCACCGGTACTGCGATTCTGTATGTTGGCTGGTTTGGTTTTAACGCCGGTTCAGCTTCCGCTGCGAATGAAATTGCTGCTCTGGCCTTCCTGAATACCGTGGTTGCGACGGCGGGTGCGGTGCTGGCCTGGACCTTTGGCGAGTGGGCGCTGCGTGGTAAACCGTCTTTGTTAGGTGCCTGTTCTGGCTTTATTGCTGGTCTGGTTGCCATCACGCCGGCTTGTGGTTATGTCGGTGTTGGCGGCGCGCTGATCATCGGTATCGTGGGTGGTCTGGCAGGTATCTGGGGCGTGACAACGCTGAAAAAATGGCTGCGCGTTGACGATCCCTGCGATGTGTTCGGTGTCCACGGTGTCTGTGGCATCATCGGTTGTATCCTGACCGGCGTGTTTGCTTCATCTTCACTTGGCGGCGTGGGTTATGCGCCTGGCGTGACCATGGGCCATCAGGTTGCGATTCAGTTGCTGAGCGTGGGCGTTACCATTGTCTGGTCTGCCGTCGTTGCCTTTATTGGCTTTAAACTGGCCGATATGATCGTCGGTCTGCGCGTACCGGAAGAGCAGGAGCGCGAAGGTCTGGACGTCAACAGCCATGGCGAGAACGCTTACAACCAGTAACTTGTCAGTCTGAATAAATAAAAAGGGGCGATGATTCGCCCCTTTTTGCTATTCGCTGCGCTGACGCATAACGCCTTCCTGCACGGTAGACGCGACCAGCTCACCCTGTTGATTGTAAAACTCCCCGCGAACAAAGCCGCGTGCACCCGATGCTGAGGTGCTTTCAACGCTGTAAAGCAGCCAGTCATTAAAGTTCAGTGGCCGATGGAACCACATAGAGTGATCAATGGTCGCCACCTGCATATCGGCTTCAAGAAAACCTTTACCATGCGGTTGTAAGGCCACAGGCAGAAAGTTGAGATCGGACGCATAGCCAAGGAGATACTGATGGATACGCACATCGTCGGGCAGGGTGCCATTGGCCCGAATCCACACCTGACGCTGCGGTTTATCGACATGGCCTCTTAACGGGTTGTGGATCTGTACCGGGCGGATTTCCAGCGGGCGTTCAGCGACAAATTTTTCGCGTAATTTTTCCGGCAGCATATGCGCCATTTTTTGCGCCATTTGCTGCTCGTTGGCCAGGTTTTCCGGTCCTTTAACCTGCGGCATCGGTTTTTGATGTTCAAACCCGCTTTCCGGAGACTGGAAGGATGCCGTCATATAAAAGATCGGCTGACCATTTTGGATGGCACTGACGCGGCGCGCGCTAAAACTTTTGCCGTCGCGCAGACTTTCAACATCGTAAATAATCGCCTTCTGGCTGTCGCCGGGGCGAAGAAAATAGCTGTGAAAGGAGTGAACGCCCCGATCCTCTGGAACGGTCTGTTTGGCCGCAAAGAGAGCCTGTCCAACGACCTGACCGCCAAATACCTGACGCAGGCCCAAATCTTCGCTCTGGCCGCGAAATAACCCCTCGTCGAGTTTTTCCAGATGAATAAGATTAAGCAGATTTTCGAGTGCCTGACTCATGGCGCTATCCTGAGAAAATGTATTTTGTTAAGTGTGAAAGATCCGACCAGTTTCCGTCAACCACACTTTTGGACTTTCATCCAACCAGGCAAACTTTTGATTTTGTGCCAACATTAAAGCTATACGGCGAGTGAAACGCTGTAATAAAGATTCACTGCTAAAAATCATTCTGATCAAAAGGAGACGACATCGATGAAATTCTGGCATGTGTTAAGTGGCGTCGCGATGGCAATGGCTCTCGCAGGTTGTGCCCATAAAGGAAAACCGGTACCGACACCGACATTGGGTTCTGCGGTCGCAGGACAAACGGCGACCATCGCTCAGCCTAATGTAAGCGGGGCGGTTTATATTAGTCAGCGTATCGCGTTACCGCCTGATGCAGCCCTGACAGTGACCCTGTCTGATGCATCGGTGGCAGATGCACCGTCCAAAGTGTTGGCACAGCGCGTGGTTCGCACCGACGGGAAACAGGCGCCGTTCCATTTCATACTGCCGTTTAACCCAGCGGATGTTCAGCCAAATGCACGCATTTTGTTGAGCGCAGCAATTACGGTTAATGGCAAGCTGGCCTTTGTCACGGAAGAAGTGAAACCGGTCGTGAATCAGGGCGGCACCAAAGCCGATCTGGTGTTAGTGCCCGTGCCTTCTGTACCGATGAAGACTCAGCCTGGCGCCGTCACCACTGTGCCACCGACATCGCCCACGCAGGTTACGCCGTCCGCCGCCGTGCCGGCACCGACAACGATGTAAGGCTCTGAGGCAGGGCGGCGCGCTGTGCCGCCCTGCAGTATTAAAACTGCCAGCGAAACTTAGCCAGATCGATCTGACCTGCCTCCGTAACTTCCACGCCTTCCGCTTCCAGCGCTTCACGCTGACGAAAAAAACGTTCGCCCTGGAGCGAAAGCGTACCGTGACGATTAATCACCCGATGCCAGGGAAGCGTACTGCCTTCCGGTAAGCGGCTCAGAACGCCGCCCACCTGGCGCGCCGCACGGGGCGAGCCTGCCAGTAATGCCACATCGCCATAGGTGGTAACCTTGCCGGGCGGAATGGCGGCCACAATTTGCCAGATACGTTGTTTAAAGCCGTCAGTGGTTGAGTCCATAGGCTTACCTGCCAGTAAAAGAACCATAATGCTAACATAAAGGGGGTAATTTACAGGGATCGTACAAGAAACCAACGGTCATCCGTGCCAGGCTTGCAATTGCCATAGGCTTCCCCGATAATGCCTCCGCTCTCGATATGAGGGCTTGTCAATGGGGGCCCTGTTGGTTCTCCCGCAATGCTAGCTTGTGAACTCGGTCAGGTCCGGAAGGAAGCAGCCGCAGCAGGTGACGCGTGTGCCGGGATGTAGCTGGCAGGGCCTCCACCATTTTGTCTCCACCCGATTCCTCTCTTATCACTCGCTTTTTTTGACACGCCTCTTTCTTCGCAGGCAGGCAAAGCTCGCCTGGGCCGATCCATTGCCGGCAGGCGAGTCGAACAGAAACGGGCGGGTTAAATCAGATTAAACGTAACGCAAAAATTAACTTAGCGTACAAATTTCCATACTGACACGGGGACTTTGTCATACAGTTTGTTCATCGTCAGTTCAGCCAGGCGGTGATCGGCTGCGGAGTAAAATACGGCTAATTCATCATCGGACAATTCATACTTATTTTTCTCAATCACTCTTTCGAGCGTGTCAATTGACCGACAACGTCTTAGTCGCATCAAATAATCAGTTTTAGTCAGGGTTTTGTTCATAAATAAACCGTTCTCACGTCAGTACTATAATGAATGGCTTGGCTGTTGAAGATAAGCGCACTCTTCTTGAAACAGATTAAATAAACGTTTTGCTGAACGTTGCCAGCGCTGCAGATCCTGAGTGTTAACGCTATAGTTGCTAAATAGCATAAAAGTATCATCAAGATATTCATCGATTTGGGTAATCAGCGCTTCGTCTTCTGCATGCTTAATTTTGTAATTCATGGTGAAAGAGGCGATATGCTCTATCAGATCGTTCAGCTGTAAATTACCATCGGCAGTAGGGTCATTTACCCAGCCATGATGGCTGTCGGTTAATGTTGCCATACTGGCGTCAAACAAACTCTCACACACGTATTTAAGCTGGGCAATATCATGCCGTTTCGGTGAGTATTCGTCCATCTTTTTCCCCTCCGTAGCTAGCAAAGTTACCGCAATGCGGCCAGGTTCGGTGAAGCGGCCAGGAAGTGGTGGTTGGGCTTATAATTAACGGACTGCATTAAGGATAGTGTAAAATCATTAGTTCTGCTCACCTCCATTACTAAATATTACAATTCATCTCCGGGTGAGGGGCGGTGATTCTCAATGGGCTCAAACACAAGCGCGGCAGGGCCGATATGAAAACTGACTTGTTCATTTTGCGTAATGGTTTCATTTAAATCCAGACAAGGATTAAATAAATTCCACTGGAAATCGTAAAGTAACTTAAATCTATTCGGTCCGGTCATCTGAACATCAATAACTTTTAAACTGTCTGGTACTAACTGAGCGTTTGCGGAATACCATTGCAAATCGCCAACCAGAGATTCTGTTATTTTGAGAATATTCCGTTCAATGATTGTAGCTAATTTTACGCAATCCGTTTCATTCTGCGCAACATCACATTCAATGCTTACTGACATAGCGTACTCATAATAAATGTCTTCAGACCCATCATTGATGTTCTTTTGTCGCTTTGCAAGTCCCCCTCTTCAGCAATATTGCGCTGTAATGCTCTCATTTAAGCAAGTGATTGATTCACTGCTGCTTCTTATTGGGCCTTATACGGGCAATTTGTGCCCTGGTTTATTTTTTGAAACACATTGCCGTGCCAGCGGGCGGACAACATCGGGTATGATGGTTGTTATGTTATAACATTTTTGGTGTAGTGATGAATCAAAGTGGACTGTTGATGTCACTCGGTGGACGGCTGTTGGTGGCATTGATGTTAATCGCCGTACTGGCGCTGGCGATGTGGTGGGGAATGCAGCCGTGATAACGTTCAGGCATTTGCAGGCAGGTTACCAGGGACGCGCGGTCACGCCCGTTGTGACAACAGAACTGGCGCAGGGCAGTATGACTGCCTTAATCGGTGCCAACGGCAGCGGTAAATCTACCCTGATAAAGACGATCGCCGGATTATTACCCCCGGTAAGTGGGCAGTGTGATGTGCGGATCTCGCGCCGTGAAGTGGGCTGGTTGCCGCAACGTAGCGAACTGGAAACGCGTTTCCCGCTTACCGTGTTTGAGCTGGTTTCTATTGGCTGCTGGCCGCGCTGTGGCTGGTTTGGCGGCATTAACCGGGCGCTGCGCAATGAGATAAACGCCGCGCTGGATGCGGTGCAGATGCGTGATTATGCGGATGCTCAGCCCGCGACATTGTCTGGCGGCCAGCTACAGCGTGTCCTGTTTGCCCGGCTCATGCTGCAACGTAGTCGCTTGTGGCTGCTGGATGAGCCTTTTAACGGCATTGACAGCAAAACGGTGGCGTTACTGATGTCAATTCTGCAGCAGCAGCAGCAGGCGGGCACGACGCTGCTGGTCGTGTTGCATGACCGTCCGTTAGTTGAACGTTATTTTACGGATGTGCTGTCAATGGATGAGGGATCGCATCAGCGCAGTGCGGTTGCTATGACGCCGTTACGGAGCATTGCCCCGTGACGCTTATTCAACCTTTTATTGAATTCAGCTTTATGCGCAGGGCGCTGGTGGCCTGTATTGCTCTGGCATTCAGTGCCACCCCGCTGGGCGTCTTTCTCTCCTTACGGCGTATGAGCCTGATCGGTGATGCGTTATCCCATGCCGTACTGCCCGGTGCCGCCATTGGCTATTTAATCTCAGGCTTATCCCTTGTTGCGATGGGCGTGGGTGGGCTGATAGCGGGGCTGGCGGTGGCGTTATTGTCCGGTGCGGTCAGCCGTTATACGCCACTAAAAGAAGATGCGAGTTTTGCCGGCTTCTATCTGGGTTCGCTGGCGCTGGGCGTGACGTTAGTGTCACTGCGTGGCTCCAGCGTGGATCTGCTTCACGTCCTGTTCGGTTCATTGCTGGCGGTGGACAACCCGGCCCTGATCGTGGTGGGCAGCATCGCCGCGTTTACCCTCTTGATGCTGGCGGTGATCTATCGCCCTCTGGTTATTGACGCTTTTGACGCGGATTTTCTGCGTGCGCAAGGTAAATGGAGCGCACCGCTGGTGCACGGTATTTTCCTGACGCTGGTGGTGCTTAACCTGGTGGCGGGTTTTCAGGTGCTGGGCACGCTGATGTCGGTCGGGCTGATGATGTTGCCTGCCGCCAGCGCGCGATTCTGGAGCCGTCATCTGGTACTGATGCTGGGCGCGGCCATGTTGATGGCTGTCCTGTCGGCATTTACGGGGTTAGTCCTTTCCTGGCACTTTTCACTGCCGGCCGGACCGGCGGTGGTGTTGAGTGCCGCAATGTTGTTTTTTCTCTCCATCTTAACAGGGCCGTGCGGTGGCATTCTGCGCCGCCATTAATCAGAGGTAGCGATGAAGATATTACCCATTAGTCTGGCAATCGGTGCATTAGTCGTCAGCCCCTTCACCATGGCGAAAACGATCGATGCAGTGGCGAGTTTTACCGTGCTGGCCGATATCGTCAAACAAATTGGCGGCGATCATGTTCATGTTAAAAGCCTGGTCGGGCCCAATGGCGATCCCCATACTTTCGAACCGACGCCGCAGGACAGCGAAGCGCTGGCAAAAGCCGATGTGGTGTTTGTCAGCGGACTCGGTCTGGAGGGCTGGATGAACCGTCTGGTGACGGCCTCAGGTTATAAAGGGGAGCCCGTAGTGGCCTCGACAGGGATTGAAACCCGCACGATGGAAGAGGATGGCAAAACCATTACCGATCCCCATGCGTGGAACAGCATGTATAACGGCACCATTTATGCCAAAAACGTGATGAATGCGTTAATCAAGGCCGATCCCCAGGACGCTGAAGATATCCGTCAGCGCGGCGAAAAGTATATTCAGCAACTGCAAAAGCTGGACGCCTGGGCCAAAACCTCTTTTGCCGCCATTCCGCAGCAAAAACGTAAGGTGCTGACCAGCCATGATGCTTTCGGTTACTTTGGCCAACGCTATGGCGTCACGTTCCTTGCGCCGGTTGGTTTCTCCACCGAAGCGGAAGCCAGCGCCAGCGATGTAGCCAGTTTGATCACCCAACTTAAGCAGGAGCATATCAAAACCTACTTTATGGAAAATCAGACCGATCCCCGTCTGGTGAAACAGATTGCCAGCGCGACAGGCGCGAAGCCGGGTGGTGAGCTTTATCCGGAAGCGCTGTCCACCGCGTCCGGCCCGGCGCCGACCTATGAAGCCGCGTTTAAACACAACGTTGACGTGATGCTCAAGAGCATGCGCTAAGCATAAAAAAAGCCGGAATGGCTCGAAAGAGACAGTCCGGCTAAGGTTCACGACACATCAACGTTTTTTCTTTCTTCCCTGCACGGCTTTAAAGCGCGGATTCGTTTTGCAGATGACATAGATACGGCCTTTACGCCGAACGACTTTGCAATCCCGATGGCGACGCTTTGCGCAACGGAGTGAGCTGAGTACCTGCATGTTGCCCTCGCTTATTTCCGACCCAGAAAACGCCCAAAACGCTGATTAAAGCGCGCGGTACTGCCTTCTTTGGCAAAGTCTTTCTGCTTACCGGTGTAAAACACATGAGAGGCCGAGGAGACATCAAGCGTCACATACGGCAGGGTTTCGCCTTCAAACTCAACGGTACGGTCGGTTTTGATTGTTGAACCGATTTTGAAAAAGACATCAGCCGAGGTGTCATGGAACACCACGGCACGATAGGAGGGATGAATATTCGCTTTCATACTTCTCACCAATGTAATGTTATAATATAACAATATTATGCGCCGTGGCCGATATGAATGCAACCCTGTAAAACCCAGGGGAAACAGCGTGGCGGCGATGGCGGGCAAACCGTGCAACGGATAGCACGCTGTCGCTGACTGAGAACAGGCGCAGGGCAGACCGTGCTTCAGGCAGACAGGAAAGAACAGATTTGCGCTGCCACAAAGACAAAGTGGCTTCAGACACGCTTGTCAGCCGCGTGACACGTCAGCGCAGTCTGACGAGAGGGTAAGAGGCCGGGCAGAGACAAGAGAAAGAAGCGGGTGTGAAATCAGCGTGAACCGGTTAAGACCGAAAAGAAGCAAAGTGACTCGTCAGGTCATCCGGGATCGCGCCGGACGTGACCAGCCTGAATGTAAAAGAGGGTGAGGAAGGCAGCGTTCACCCCGAGTGAACAGGAAGTTATCGCGATAATACAAGCCAGCGTCATCGTGGCAGCGGTTAATCCCTGCGGCTGTCAAAAAAGAGACGGCGTGAGGCATTAAAAAAGGCCGCTGATGCGGCCTTTAAGTTTACAGATTAATGCGAGTGGTCAGGATGATCGACGGGATGACCCTTTTCGATCTCGGCTTTGTTTTTACCAAAGCGACGACGCACCACCACAAAGAATACCGGTACGAAGAAGATGGCCAGCGCGGTCGCGGTCACCATCCCGCCCATGACGCCCGTACCGACCGCATTCTGTGCACCAGAGCCGGCACCGGTACTGATGGCCAGCGGCAGTACGCCCAGAATAAACGCCAGTGAGGTCATCAGGATAGGACGCAGACGCATACGGCAGGCTTCAAGCGTGGCTTCCACCAGCCCTTTGCCTTCTTTCTCCATCAGGTCCTTCGCAAATTCCACGATCAGGATGGCGTTCTTCGCCGAGAGGCCAATAGTGGTCAGTAACCCCACGACAAAGTAAACGTCATTGCTCAGTCCGCGCAAGGTTGTAAAGATCAATGCACCGACCACGCCCAGCGGAACCACCAGCATGACCGAGAACGGAATGGACCAGCTCTCATACAGGGCCGCGAGGCACAGGAACACGACGATCAGTGAAATGGCATACAAGGCAGGTGCCTGGTTACCCGACAGACGTTCCTGATAGGACATCCCGGTCCAGTCAAAGCCAATGCCCGACGGCAGTTTCGAAGCCAGTTCTTCCATCAGGTTCATGGCATCACCGGAGCTCTTGCCAGGGGCTGCCTGCCCCAGGATTTCCATAGACGGTAAACCGTTGTAACGTTCCAGACGCGGTGAACCATACTGCCAGCGTGCTGATGAGAAGGCAGAGAAGGGCACCATCTCGCCGTTGCTGTTTCGGACATACCACTTATTGATGTCGTCAGGCAGCATACGCGCATCAGCTTTACCCATCACGTAGACTTTCTTCACACGACCGCGGTCAATGAAGTCATTAACGTAAGAGCCGCCCCAGGATGCGCCCAGCGTGGTATTGATATCACTGAGTGAGACACCCAGTGCCTGGGCTTTCTCCTGATCGATATCCAGTTTGAACTGCGGCGTATCTTCCAGACCGTTGGGACGCACACCGACCAGCGTATCCGGATGTTGTGCGATCATGCCAAACAGCTGGTTACGCGCCTGCGTCAGCTTTTCATGTCCCAGGTTACCCTGATCGATAAGTTCAAAGTCAAAGCCGGTCGCGTTACCTAACTCGATAATGGCAGGCAGGTTAAACGCAAAGACCATACCGTCTTTAATTTGCGCCAGCGCTTGCATTGCACGTCCCTGGATCGCAGGCACTTTCATGTCGCTGCTGGTACGCTCATCCCACGGCTTGAGGCTGACGAAGGCAATACCGGTATTCTGTCCACGGCCCGCAAAGCCAAAGCCCGCAACGGTAAAGACAGATTTCACCGAGTCTTTTTCTTTCGTCAGGAAGTAATCAGAAACCTGATCCAGCACTTTCTGCGTGCGCTCCTGTGTGGCGCCGGCAGGGAGCTGAGCCTGAGCCAGTAACAGGCCCTGATCTTCTTCCGGCAGGAACGATGAAGGCAGACGCAGGAACAGAAACGCCATCCCCAGCACAATCAGCAGATAAAGCAGCAGATAGCGACCCGTACCGCGGACGATGTGACCTACGCTGTCAACATAGTGATGGGTACTCTTGTCGAACAGGCGGTTGAACCAGCCAAAGAAGCCTTTGGTGGCACCGTGATCGCCTTTTTTCACCGGCTTGAGCATAGTGGCGCAGAGTGCGGGCGTCAGAATCAACGCAACCAGTACTGACAGCGCCATGGCCGACACGATAGTGATGGAGAACTGACGATAAATCACGCCGGTCGATCCACCAAAGAAAGCCATGGGAATAAAGACCGCTGACAGCACCAGGGCAATACCGACCAGCGCGCCCTGAATCTGCTCCATTGAGCGCTTGGTCGCTTCTTTCGGTGGCAGTCCTTCCTCCACCATGACGCGCTCGACGTTCTCGACCACCACGATGGCGTCATCCACCAACAGGCCGATGGCCAGCACCATCCCGAACATCGTCAGGGTGTTTATCGAGTAACCAAAGGCGCCGATAATGGCGAAGGTCCCCAGCAACACAACCGGCACGGCAATAGTCGGAATCAGCGTGGCTCGGAAGTTTTGCAGGAACAGATACATCACCAGGAACACCAACAGAATCGCTTCCATCAGTGTTTTCACCACTTCGAAAATAGAAATTTTAACGAACGGTGTGGTGTCGTAAGGATAAACGACCTTCATTCCCGCCGGGAACGTTGGCTGCAGCTTAGCCAGCTCGGCTTTAACGGCTTCGGCGGTATTCAGGGCGTTAGCGCCGGTCGCCAGTTTGATACCGATACCGGACGCAGGCTTGCCGTTATAGCGCGCAATGATCTCGTAGTTTTCACCACCCAGTTCGATCTGTGCCACATCGCGCAGACGCACCTGAGAGCCATCGTTATTCACTTTCAGCAGAATGTTGCCGAACTCTTTGGTGGAGGTCAGACGCGTTTGCGCAATAATTGAGGCGTTCAGCTGCTGTCCCGGCACCGGCGGTGTCCCGCCTAACTGACCGGCAGCCACCTGGGCGTTCTGGGTTTTAAGCGCATTGATCACATCAACCGGCGTCAGCTGATAGTTATTTAACTTACTCGGATCCATCCAGATGCGCATCGCGTACTGCGCACCAAAGACCTGGGTATCACCCACACCAGGCGTACGGCTGATGGGATCTTTGATGTTAGAGGCAACATAGTCAGCAATATCGTTCTGCGTCATGCTGCCATCATCGCTGATGAAACCCGCTACCATCAGGAAGCTACTGGAGGATTTTTTAACCTGAATCCCCTGTTGTTGCACTTCCTGAGGCAGCAGTGGCATTGCCAGCTGCAGTTTGTTCTGCACCTGAACCTGCGCGATATCCGCATCAGTCCCTGACTGGAAGGAGATAGTCAGCGTCAGAGCACCCGAGGAATCACTGCTTGATGACATATACATCAGGCCATCAATGCCGTTCATGTTTTGTTCGATGACCTGCGTCACCGAGTCTTGCAACGTTTTCGCGTCAGCACCAGGGTAGTTGGCCTGAATCTCAATGGCCGGTGGCGCAACATTGGGATATTGCTCAATCGGTAATTTAATAATCGATAACGCGCCCGCCAGCATGACGATAATAGCCAGCACCCACGCAAAGATTGGGCGATCGATAAAGAACTTAGCCATGTATCAACGGCTCCTGTTAGGACGATGTTTTAGCAGACTGGGCCTGAGAGGGATCACCTTTTGCGGCTTTTGCATCGTCTGTGACTTCTTTAGGTGTAACTTGTGCACCCGGTTTTGCACGCTGCAGACCTGTAAAGATCACACGCTCGCCCGCTTTCAGACCTTCTGTTACCAGCCATTTATCGCCAATAGCCTGGGCTGCTTTGATCTTACGTGCTTCAACTTTGTTGTCCGCGCCGACCACCATGACAGAGGCGTCACCGGTTGGTGTGCGCGTTACCGCCTGCTGAGGAACGAGCAGGGCGTTTGGATTGGTGCCTTCATCCAGACGGGCACGTACAAACATCCCTGGCAGCAAGGCTTTATCAGGGTTAGGGAAGATCGCGCGCAGGGTGATCGAGCCGGTGGTTTGATCAACGGTCACATCCGAGAACTCCAGCGTACCCGGCTGAGCATAGTTTTTACCATTCTGCATCAGCAGGGTAACGTTGGCTTTGCCATCGTTCTGTTTCAGCTGACCGGACTCCAGTTCTGAACGCAGACGCAGGAAATCTTCACTCGACTGGGTAACATCGACATACATCGGATCCAACTGCTGCACCGTGGCCAGCGCTGTGGTTTGCCCGCTTTGTACCAGCGCACCTTCTGTAACGGATGACTTACCAATGCGGCCACTGATAGGCGAAGAGACTTTTGTGTACGCCAGGTTAATGCGTGCGGTTTCTACGTTAGCCTTCGCGGCCTGAACGGCCGCATTGTTTTGTGCCGCGGTGGCGACGGCATTATCGTAGTCCTGCTGACTGATATATTTGGTGCCAAGCAGCGGCTTATAACGATTGACCGTCAGTTGCGCTATACGTGCATTGGCCTCTGCTTTCGCTAAATCGGCTTTGGCGCTGTCATAGGACGCCTGATAGGTCGCGGGATCGATCTGATAGAGCGATTCACCGGCTTTAATCTCACTGCCTTCAATAAAGTTACGCTTCAGAATGATACCGGAAACCTGCGGACGCACTTCGGCAATACGGTAAGCCAGGGTACGGCCAGGCAGTTCGGTCGAAATTTTTAGGGGTTCACTTTTAACGGTGACAACACCGACTTCCGGCGGCTGTTGTTGGGCGGCCTGGTCGGATTTATTTCCGTCACATCCTGTTAACACAAAGCTGCCTGAGAGCATCAGGACGGCCGCCAGAGGCGTTAACCCTCTGAATTTGTTCATAAATAAACCTCTAGAGTCCGATATCAAATGATCAATGGATCACAAAGCCATGAACCCATTGCTGCGTATTATTTTAGCTCGTGCTATGGTACATACATTCACAAATGTATGTAAACTTACCTGTTTGTAAAAAAAGTCCCCTATGGCACGAAAAACCAAAGCGCAAGCTCTTGAAACCCGGCATCAAATTCTGGACGCCGCCCTTGCTCTGTTTTCGAAAGAGGGGGTTTCAGCCACCTCCCTGGCGGACATCGCTTCTGCAGCCAGCGTAACCCGTGGCGCTATCTACTGGCATTTCAAAAACAAAGCCGATTTGTTGAACGAAATATGGCTTCGCTGCGATGCCGGGCTTAATGAAGTGAAACTTGAGTATCAAACAAAATACCCCGGTGATCCACTCTCCATTTTACGGGCGATGCTGGTCTATATCTTTCAGGCGACTGCGCGCGATCCGCAGCGCCGTGCGTTGATGGAAATCATCTTTCATAAATGCGAATTTGTCGGGGAAATGGCTGCCGTAAAAAGTATCCAGCAAAGTCTGTTACTTGAGCGTTACAACGAAATAGAAGACGTACTGCGTCAGTGCATTGATGCCGGGCAACTTCCAGAAACGTTCCAGACCCGACAGGCGGCGTTAATCATGCGCAGCTATGTCAATGGCATGATGGAAAGCTGGCTTTTTACGCCTGGCAAATTTGATCTGGTTGCCGATGCGCCCGAACTGGTGGATGCCCTGATTGATATGTTGCGCTTAAGCCCGACGCTGGCAAAAAAGGCTTAGTCTTTGCGCTGTTCGTCGCGTTTCTTTTCGTAATCGCGCTGAACAATGGCCAGGGCGGACAACACCGTTTCCACCGACAGTTGGTGTTCTTCAAACAGCTGAATCAAATCTACCGCCAGTTTGACCTCTTCGGGGGCCGTTTCCAGGGACATCATTCCTCCTGCGACGTTGTATCATGGGCCTGATAAGCGTGCCATCCTGCGATGGCGGTCTTGCAAAGATAGCGCATTAACTGCTAAACGGGCTGTCTGACAGTGACATTGCCCACTCCACCGAGCGGATCGCCTGCCGGCAGCGTGCCATACGGCCTTCCAGTACCTCCAGGTCTTTTTTCAACTGCTGCTGAACGGCAAAGGTTTCTGCCAGCGCCAGCCGTTGCTCCCGCTGGTCGATCATCGCCTGTAGTCGACGCTCATATTCCCGGTATTCCAGATATTTTTGCTGACGGGCGGAAGGTCGGGCACGTTCTGCGCGGCTACGAAGTTGCTGGGTACTGGCTTCACGCTGCAGGGCGGCGATTTGGTCCACCAGATGACCCGCCAGCCACTGGCTACGTTCCACATCCTCGCCGGCCTGACAAAGGCGCTGATAGTTGTGCTCAATTTCCTGCAGATAATCGGCCAGTCGGGTCCCTTTCGTCGTAAAGAGTTGGTTGTCAAAACGCGGCGAGCGACACTCGCCGTCGGGATGGCTGTGGATGGCCTGGCGCAAGGTGAGAAGGCAGTGATGCAGCCTTTGCCGCGTCGGATGCTTACTCATTGCGCCCAACGCAGGTATGCTAAAGTCATGCAACGGAAAACGCATTGGGTGGCAGGTATGCAACGCATTGTCTTATTAACCCTGGGTTGGCTGGCGATAGTGCTTGGCATACTGGGCATTGTATTACCTTTATTACCTACAACGCCATTCATGCTGCTGGCAGCGTGGTGTTTTGCCCGTTCTTCACCACGTTTTCATCACTGGCTGCTCTGGAAATCGCCCTTTGGTCGCTATATTCGCCACTGGCAACAGCATCGTGGCATACCGCCAGGGGCAAAAAGCCGCGCCATCGTACTGATTGTGGCGACATTTACGTTATCCTTGTGGCTGGTGCCAGTGCTGTGGGTACGGATCATGCTGGGCATCATGTTGTGCCTTCTATTGTTGTTTATGTGGCGGATCCCGGTGGTGGCAGAAACACCAGACGACAGTTTACCTCCGCGATAAAGTTGCAATTAGCCGGCCATTTGCTTAGATTTGGGCCTCTTCGTGTGCGGCTTCCCATTATGAATGTATTTCCGCTGAACCTTTAATCAGGTATTGGCGCTATTGAAGCTGCGCAAAACAGAATTTTTTTACCAGGCTTAAGATTATGACCGACACTGCGCAGCAGCTTGAACTGATTAAAAACAGTATCAAAAGTATTCCTGATTACCCGAAGCCGGGTATTCTTTTCCGTGACGTCACCAGCCTGTTGGAAGACCCGAACGCCTATGCAGCGTCTATCGCCCTGCTGGTTGAGCGCTACCGTAATAAAGGCATCACCAAAGTTGTCGGCACAGAAGCGCGTGGCTTCCTCTTTGGTGCGCCGGTTGCCCTGGGGCTGGGGCTGGGTTTTGTCCCGGTGCGTAAACCTGGCAAACTGCCACGTGAAACTTACAGCGAATCCTACGAGCTGGAATACGGTACCGACCAACTGGAATTGCACAAAGATGCGATCCAGCCGGGCGACGTCGTGCTGGTGGTCGACGATCTGCTGGCGACCGGCGGAACGCTGGAAGCCACGATCAAACTGATCCGTCGTGCAGGCGGTGAAGTGAAAGATGCTGCTTTTATTATTAACCTGTTCGATTTGGCAGGGGAAGCCCGCCTCAAGGCGCTGGGCGTTGACAGCTACAGCCTGGTCAATTTCCCCGGCCACTAAGCCTCGCTTCTGGCCTCGCGCACCTGTGGGGCCATTCCGCTTTACCGCTTCAAGATAACGAGTGATAGGTGAAAGCGTAGCTGTTAGACTACTGCAATCATATACAGGGGTTGCAGTGCGTCTGCGCTCACATTTCCATCCAAATTCGTCGAAACCACATGAGCTATCAGGTACTTGCCCGAAAATGGCGTCCACAGGCGTTTGCTGATGTTGTCGGTCAGGAACATGTTCTGACGGCGCTGGCGAATGGATTGTCTCTGGGACGCATCCATCATGCTTATCTCTTCTCCGGCACACGGGGCGTAGGGAAAACCACGATTGCCCGTCTGCTGGCAAAAGGCCTTAACTGCGAAACCGGGATCACCGCCACGCCCTGTGGCCAGTGCGATAACTGCCGTGAGATCGAACAGGGCCGTTTTGTCGATCTCATCGAAATTGATGCCGCCTCGCGCACCAAAGTGGAAGACACGCGCGATCTGCTTGATAACGTGCAGTATGCGCCCGCCCGCGGCCGCTTTAAAGTTTACCTTATTGATGAAGTGCACATGCTGTCGCGTCACAGCTTCAATGCGCTGCTGAAAACGCTGGAAGAACCGCCTTCACACGTTAAATTCCTGCTGGCGACGACCGATCCGCAGAAGCTGCCGGTGACAATCCTGTCCCGTTGTCTGCAGTTTCACCTTAAAGCGCTGGATGTTGACCAGATCCGTCAGCAGCTTGACAACGTATTAGAACAGGAGCAGATCGCCCGGGAACCGCGGGCGCTGCAACTGCTGGCCCGTGCTGCCGATGGCAGTATGCGCGATGCGCTGAGCCTTACCGATCAGGCAATTGCGATGGGCGAGGGCAGCGTGACCAGCGCGACCGTCGGGGCGATGCTCGGGACGCTTGACGATGAGCAACCCCTGGGGCTGCTTGAAGCCGTAGTCGACGGCAACGGGGAACAGGTGATGGCGTTGCTGGCGCAGGCAGCTTCGCGCGGGGTTGACTGGGAGGCATTGCTCGTTGAGATGCTTCGCCTGCTGCACCGCATTGCCATGGTACAGTTACTGCCTGCCTCTCTTAACGACGATGAAGAAAGCAATGCGTTGCGCCTGCGGGAACTGGCGCGCGTCGTGCCGCCTGCCGATCTGCAGCTTTATTATCAAACCCTGCTGATGGGGCGCAAAGATTTACCCCTTGCGCCCGATCGTCGTATGGGCATTGAGATGGCCTTATTGCGCGCGCTGGCGTTTCATCCCAAAGCGGCCGTCGCGGAGCCGATCGCGCGGCCCACGCTGACCGCGCAGTCAGCGCCGGTGCCGGTACAGAACGTACCGCCGTCGCCAACCGAATCGGCGCCCGCTGCCCGGCCACAAATGGCGGCACCCGAACCCGCTTCGGCACCAACCGCGCAGTCTGTCTCGCCTGCGGCACCCGAACCGTCACTGTCCAGTTCCACCAGCCAGCTCCTGCAGGCGCGCACCCAACTGCTGCGCCAGGGAGCAAACAAAGCAAAAAAGAGTGAGCCGGCAGCGCCAGGTGCGCGGCCGGCCAGTTCTGCCCTTGAGCGACTGGCCTCGGTGACCGAGCGCAGTCAGCAGCGTGTGCGTGAGCGCGCCCCTGAAGCGCCGGTAAAAAAAGAGGCGTACCGCTGGAAAGCGCTGACGCCCGTAACCGAAGCGGCCGCGCCCGTCGCCACGCCAAAAGCCTTGCGTTCTGCGCTGGAGCATGAGAAAAATCCTGAGCTGGCCGCACGGCTGGCTGAAGAAGCCCAGCAGCGTGATGCCTGGGCGGCTGAAGTGGCCGGTTTGCCGCTGCCTAAACTGGTTCAACAGCTGGCGTTGAATGCCTGGAAAGAGACGACCGATCAGGGTATTTGCCTGCATTTACGTTCCAGCCAGCGCCACCTGAATTCGGCCTCCGCGCAGCAGGCCCTGACCGCCGCATTGAGTCAGGTTGCCGGACATCAGGTTGAACTGTCGGTTATTGAAGACGATAATCCTACGGTATTGACGCCACTGGAGTGGCGTCAGGCCATTTATGAAGAGAAGCTGGCGCAGGCGCGTCAGTCCATCTTGAGTGACAGCCACATTCAAACCCTTCGTCGCTTTTTCGATGCCGATTTGGATGAGGAAAGCATTCGACCCGTTTGAACACGCTGCAACGTTATGAATAAACCGCGTTGTAGCCTCAGCAGAGAGAGAAAACTATGTTTGGTAAAGGCGGATTGGGCAACCTGATGAAACAGGCCCAGCAGATGCAAGACAAAATGGCCCAGGTTCAGGAAGAAATTGCCGCCCTGGAAGTCACGGGTGAATCAGGCGCAGGCATGGTCAAAGTGACCATCAATGGTGCCCACAACTGCCGCCGTGTGGAAGTCGATCCCAGCCTGCTGGAAGATGACAAAGACATGCTGGAAGATTTGATCGCTGCCGCCTTCAACGACGCGGCGCGTCGCATTGATGAAGCGCAGAAAGAGAAAATGGCGTCTGTCTCTTCAGGCATGCAGTTGCCACCAGGCTTCAAGATGCCGTTCTGATGCAAACCAGCCCACTGCTAGAGTCCTTAATGGAGTCATTGCGCTGTTTGCCGGGCGTTGGGCCAAAGTCGGCGCAACGGATGGCGTTCCAACTGCTACAGCGCGATCGTAGTGGGGGAATGCGGCTGGCACAGGCGCTGACCCGGGCAATGTCGGAAATCGGTCACTGTGCCGATTGCCGCACCTTCACCGAGCAGGAAATCTGCACTATCTGCGCCAATCCCCGGCGTCAGCAAAACGGTCAGATCTGCGTGGTGGAAAGTCCGGCAGATATCCATGCTATTGAGCAAACCGGGCAATTTGCTGGCCGTTATTTCGTTCTGATGGGCCATCTTTCACCCCTGGATGGCATTGGCCCGGCAGATATCGGTCTCGATCGGCTGGAACAGCGTCTGGAGAAGGAAGCGATTCAGGAAGTGATCCTGGCGACCAACCCCACCGTGGAAGGCGAAGCGACCGCGAACTACATTGCAGAATTATGTGGCCAGTATGGCGTTGAAGCCAGCCGCATTGCGCATGGCGTTCCGATGGGCGGCGAACTGGAAATGGTGGATGGCACCACGCTATCCCACTCACTGGCAGGCCGCCAGAAGATTAAATTTTAAACGCTTGCCGGCGTTGTGAAAAACGCCGGCTTGAAAATCCTGCATGTACCCCCACATCCTCCTCAACGTTCGTTAAATCTGATTCTGTTGAGGTAGCAATGACCATGAAAGGACAAGAGACTCGTGGCTTTCAGTCAGAGGTAAAACAACTTCTGCACCTGATGATCCATTCTCTCTATTCAAACAAAGAGATTTTCCTGCGTGAACTGATTTCCAACGCCTCGGATGCGGCGGATAAACTGCGCTTCCGCGCGCTGTCTGATGCCAGCCTGTACGAAGGCGATGGTGACCTGCGCGTGCGTCTCTCTGTCGATAAGGATAACCGCACCATCACGCTGAGCGATAACGGTATCGGCATGCGCCGTGATGAAGTGATTGAAAACCTTGGCACTATTGCGAAATCCGGCACCAAAGCCTTTCTGGAATCCCTGGGCTCCGATCAGGCCAAAGACAGTCAGCTGATCGGTCAGTTCGGTGTGGGTTTCTACTCGGCCTTTATCGTTGCCGACAAAGTCTCGGTGCGCACGCGCGCGGCGGGTGCCGCCGAAGACGAAGGCGTGTTCTGGGAATCGGCAGGTGAAGGTGAGTATACCATCGCTGACATCAGCAAAGCCGATCGCGGTACGGAAATCACCTTGCACCTGCGTGAAGGCGAAGATGAATTCCTCGACAGCTGGCGCGTCCGCAACATCATTGGTAAATACTCCGATCACATTGCGTTGCCGGTTGAAATCGAAACCAAAGATGAAGAAAGAGGCACCACGACCTGGGAGAAAATCAACAAAGCTCAGGCGCTGTGGACCCGCAGCAAGTCAGAGATCAGCGACGAAGAGTACAAAGAGTTCTACAAACATATTGCCCATGATTTCAGCGATCCGGCGACATGGAGCCACAACCGCGTAGAAGGGAAACAGGAGTACACCAGCCTGCTATATATCCCGGCTCGCGCACCGTTCGACATGTGGAACCGCGACCATAAACATGGTCTGAAACTCTACGTGCAGCGCGTGTTTATCATGGATGACGCCGAGCAGTTTATGCCGAACTACCTGCGCTTTGTGCGCGGCCTGATTGACTCTAACGATCTGCCGCTCAACGTATCGCGTGAGATTCTGCAGGACAGCCGTGTTACCCAGAATCTACGCGGCGCGTTGACCAAACGTGTTCTGCAGATGCTGGAGAAGCTGGCGAAAGAGGACAGCGAAAAGTACCAGACCTTCTGGAAAGAGTTTGGTCTGGTCCTGAAAGAGGGCCCCGCTGAAGATCACGCCAACAAAGAGACGATTGCCAAACTGCTGCGTTTTGCCACCACACAAAGCGAGAGCGCGGCGCAAACCGTGTCGCTGGAAGATTACGTCAGCCGTATGGTCGAGGGTCAGGAGAAGATCTACTACATTACCGCCGACAGCTATGCTGCAGCGAAAAGCAGTCCGCATCTGGAGCTGTTCCGTAAAAAAGGCATTGAGGTCCTGCTGCTGTCCGATCGTATCGATGAATGGATGATGAGCTATCTGACCGAGTTCGACGGTAAGGCCTTCCAGTCCGTCAGCAAAGCGGATGAAGCGCTGGATAAGCTGGCTGACGAAGAAACGGAAGCGCAGAAAGAAGCGGAAAAAGCGCTGGAACCTTTTGTTGAGCGCGTGAAAACGCTGCTGGGCGAACGTGTGAAAGAAGTCCGTCTGACGCACCGTCTGACCGATACGCCTGCGATTGTGACCACCGATGCAAACGAGATGACCACGCAAATGGCCAAACTGTTCGCGGCGGCAGGACAGGACGTACCGGAAGTGAAATATATCTTCGAGATCAACCCCGATCACCAACTGGTGAAGCGCGTGGCAGATACCCAGGATGAAGCCCGCTTCGGTGAGTGGATTGAGCTGTTACTGGATCAGGCCCTGCTGGCAGAGCGCGGCACGCTGGACGATCCTAACCAGTTTATCCGTCGGATGAACCAACTGCTGACGGCGTAAGACGACGAAACCGGTGAGATCCTCACCGGTTTTTTTTGGCTGCAGCCTTCCTGCCTGCTTTCCGGCACCCATATTTGTTGCGCAACCGCCTTAAAAGCCGCATTGCACCCGCCACCAGTCCGAAAATGCCTTTTCACTGACATCGCGCACTGCGATCGCTGGCTAAAGTCAGTACACTGATCTGCGTTGATCCGCCCCTTCCTTGTGGTGCGCGGATCATAATGGTATGTTCTTCCGCTTCTCAGATTCATCAATGCGATTCGCAAGGGGATTTACGCAATGCGTATTATTCTGCTCGGAGCTCCGGGCGCAGGTAAGGGGACTCAAGCCCAATTCATCATGGAGAAATACGGCATTCCGCAGATCTCCACTGGCGACATGTTGCGTGCAGCGGTTAAAGCGGGCACCGAACTGGGCAACCAGGCGAAAGCCATTATGGATGCCGGCAAGCTGGTTACTGATGAGCTGGTGATTGCGCTGGTTAAAGAGCGCATCGCCCAGGAAGATTGCAAAAACGGTTTCCTGCTTGATGGTTTCCCACGCACCATTCCTCAGGCTGACGCAATGAAAGAAGCCGGTATCAAAGTGGACTATGTGCTGGAGTTCGCTGTGCCGGATGAACTGATCGTTGAACGCATCGTCGGTCGCCGTGTTCATGCGCCATCAGGCCGTGTTTACCATGTCAAATTCAATCCACCGAAGGTGGAAGGCAAGGATGACGTGACCGGTGAAGAGCTGACCACGCGTAAAGACGATCAGGAAGAAACGGTGCGCAAACGTCTGGTGGAATACCATCAGCTAACCGCACCGCTGATTGCTTACTACAGCAAAGAAGCCGAAGCGGGTAACACTGAGTACCACAAAATCGACGGCACACGTAATGTGTCCGACGTGAGTGCAGAGCTGGCTAAAATTCTGGGCTAAGCAGAGAGGGGCCGGTACGACTGGCCCCTTTTGCTGTAGTGAATCTACCCATACTTTCCTGCGTTTTCCTTCTTCGTTGTCCTCTGAACGCCAGCCGCGCTTGTCGCAGACCGTTTTCTGGCCCTTGCTGCCTGACAGGTACGGAACCGCATTACTGTCGTGCTGCATCCTCCTACAGGCTGTCATGAACCTGCAGGCGCCACGTCCCGGCGTTCATCAGATGGCCTGCCAGGAATATACGCTGATACGTCAGATGCGCCGGAGTCTGGCAGGGCGGGATGGGCGAGCTACGGATTCGCGCGCAGCGTTAAAGTCGTCGCAGAGAATATGATATGCTTCTCTGCCTGTTTTTCCTCACGGCAGTCACCATGAAATTTCCCGGCAAACGTAAATCCAAACACTATTTTCCCGTCAGCGCGCGCGATCCCCTTCTCCAGTCCTCGTCATTCGATAACGAAGACGGCAGTTGGGTCGTGGGCATCGATCAGACGTTGGTCGATATCGAAGCGAAAGTCGATGACGCCTTTCTGGTCCGCTATGGTCTGAGTGCCGGCCATTCGCTGGTCATTGACGATGCCGTGGCAGAAGCGCTGTACGCTGAACTGATGCGTGACGAACTGATTACTCACCAGTTCGCAGGCGGCACGATTGGCAACACGCTGCACAATTTCTCCGTGCTGGCGGACGACCGTTCCGTATTGCTGGGCGTGATGTGCAATAACATTCAGATTGGCGGTTATGCGTATCGTTACCTTTGTAATACTTCGAGCCGCATGGATCTTAACTATCTTCAGGGTGTGGACGGAGCGATTGGCCGCTGTTTCACCCTGATCGGCGATCAGGGCGATCGGACCTTTGCGATTAGCCCTGGCCAGATGAACCAGCTCAAAGCGGAAAGTGTGCCTGAGGACGTAATTGCGGGCGCTTCCGCGCTGGTTCTGACCTCGTATCTGGTGCGTTGCAAAGACGGTGAACCGATGCCACAGGCGACGCTGCAGGCTATCGAGTATGCAAAGCGCCACAACGTGCCGGTGGTGCTGACGTTAGGCACGAAACACGTGATAGGTGACAATCCTCAGTTCTGGCGTGATTTCCTGCGTGACCACGTGTCGATTGTGGCGATGAACGAAGAAGAGGCGCTGGCGCTGACGGGCGAGGCCGACCCGCTACTGGCCTCGGACAGGGCGCTGGAGTGGGTGGATCTGGTGCTGTGCACGGCAGGGCCGACCGGTTTATATATGGCGGGCTATACCGAAGACGAATTTAAGCGTAAAACCAATCATCCTTTGTTACCGGGCGCGATTGCTGAATTCAACCAGTACGAATTCAGTCGGGCAATGCGTAAACAGGATTGTCAGCAGCCGTTACGCATTTTCTCGCACATCGCGCCCTACATGGGCGGCCCGGAGAAGATCATGAATACCAATGGGGCAGGGGACGGCGCGCTGGCAGCGTTGCTGCATGACATTACGGCGAATAACTACCATCGCCGCAACGTACCTAACTCCAGTAAACATGCGCGTGCTTATCTGACCTATTCGTCGCTGGCGCAGGTCTGCAAATATGCTAACCGGGTCAGCTATCAGGTCCTGAATCAGCATTCGCCCCGACTGACGCGCGGTTTGCCTGAGCGTGAAGACAGCCTGGAAGAATCCTACTGGGATCGTTAAGGCTGACAAGTCAGACGCCCCGCTGAATCTCTGAGAGTTCAGCGGGGCGACAGCCGTTTGGGATGGATTAGTGCTGGCCTTCGCTGACGGTTTTTTCTTCCTGCAGCGTTAGCTTTTCCTGTAACTTTTGAATAATACTGGCGGCAATTTCCCGCTCACCCATAACGACGTGGTTTGCACCGCGCTCCAGAATATACTCCACTTCATCGTCATAATGGGCATGCACGATAATATCGATATCAGCCTGCTTCTGTCGTGCTGCCGTCACAATTTCGCCTACCTCGTAGCCGTTAGGGATAGTGACTAACAGCCAGCTGGCACAGTCCACCCGAGCCAGCGCCAGGGTATTGGCGCGGGCAGCATTCGCCAGCACCGCTCTGATCCCCTGATCCCGTAAGGCTTTTACGCGCGGGATGGAGCTTTCTACCACCACCACCGGAATATTCAGTTTGATCAGTTGCTCACACAGCAGGTTGCCGACGCGACCATAGCCAACGATGACGGCATGGTTGCAGACATCCACAGGAATCTCTTGTTCTTCTTCCAGCGCTTCTTCCAGCGTCTGCTGCTCCATCGTTTCATTTTTGGCGAGGTAACGCCCCAGCAGCGTAAACAGAACCGGATTGAGCATGATAGAAAGGATAGCGGCCGCCAGGACCAGATTTCGGCCTTCTTCATCAAGCAGGCCAAGTGAAATGCCCAGACCGGCAAGAATAAAGGCAAACTCGCCGATTTGCGCCAGACTCACCGAGATGGTCATCGCTGTCCGACGCGAATGACCCAGCAGCGAAACCAACAGCCAGGCGGCGGCGGATTTGCCGATGACGACAATCACCAACGCACCCAGCACGGCCAGCGGCTCTTTCACCATGATCATGGGATCAAATAACATGCCGACAGAGACAAAGAACAGCACTGCAAAAGCATCCCGTAACGGCAACGTGTCACGGGCAGCGCGCTGACTTAACTCCGATTCATTCAGCACCATTCCGGCAAAGAACGCACCCAGCGCAAAAGACACGTCGAAGAACTCGACGGCGCCAAATGCGATGCCCAGCGCCAGCGCCAGGACAGACAGCGTAAACAGCTCGCGTGAACCCGTGGCCGCACTTTTCGCCAGAATCCAGGGGACCGCACGGCGGCCTACCACCATCATCAGCACCATAAAGGCGGCAACTTTGCCGATGGTCCAGAGCAGATCCCAGATCACCAGGCTGGCGCTGGCGTTGCCCTGTTCCATCATGCCCGCAATGGCGGGCAACAAGACCAGCGTAAGCACCATCACCAGGTCTTCGACAATTAACCAGCCGATAGCAATTTGACCGCGCTGGCTTTCAATCAGCTGCCGTTCTTCTAACGCACGCAGCAACACCACGGTACTGGCGGTAGAAAGACACAAGCCGAACACCAGGCCGGTCATCCACGACCAACCCATCGCCCACGACATCAGCATTCCCAGCAAGGTGGCTACCGCGATCTGTGCAATCGCGCCGGGAATGGCTATCCGCTTTACCGACATCAGGTCCTTCAGTGAAAAGTGCAGACCGACGCCAAACATCAGCAGAATCACGCCCAGTTCGGCCAGTTCCGGCGCCAGATTCGTGTCTGCCACAAAGCCGGGTGTAAAAGGGCCAGCCATAACGCCAGCAACAAGGTAACCCACCAGCGGAGAAATTCGTAACCGGTTAGCCAGCATACCAAGGAGGAAAGCCAGAACCAGTGCCCCGACAATAGTGGTGATCAGCGGTGTGGTGTGATGCATGCCTGTCTCCTTGGATGTAAATGTATCCGGTTGTAACAAATGAGTTTAATGCATATCAGGCGGCATCGCTGAATAATTTGTGGGATTATCAAAAGAAATTAGGGAAATACGCGAAAAGCGCAAGATGAAGGCTGTTTTTCTCACTTATCGCGGTTATGGGTCGATACAACGGTCTGTTGCGTACGGTCAGGAAGGAGTTTATTCATTCTAAATGACACAAGCGTGACGATAATGAGGTGAAAATGTGTTGGTAACAGCCTACAACCGCACCCAGGTAGCGATTTGCCTGCTCCCTTTGCTTCGTTGGCCTCTGTGCGTCGGGGCGGCCGGATAGGCGGCTGACCTGATGGCATAAAAGCGGATGATAAAACAGCAAACAAAACAGGCTGTTATTTAGCATTGGCTCAGCCAGCCTTGTCTGCGCGCGCGAAGGCCGTCTTGACGAAATGCACTGTTAAAAACAGAGTAATACATAAATTTAACACAGGGCGAATCACACCAGCGAAAGTATCTAAAAATTAACAAGCTGATCGTTCCTTCTGCTTAACATTGCGCCTTCATGCATAACAGTGATGACAAAATCAGACCCTGTCCTGCGCTGAACAACCTGCGATAATGACCGGACGACGCGCGATAAACTTGAGTTAACACAGGGAATGTGCGACACAAAAAGGCGCTGACGATCGGCAAGAATCATTATTCAAAGGAGAGAGGCTGTGGTGTTATCTCGATGGGCGGGTGCGGGTCTGACCGGAGCGATGTTGCTCTCATCACTGTTTACTCAGGCCGCCGTGCCTGACCGGAGTTACCGTTTCAGCATTTTGCACACCAACGATCTGCACGGCCATTTCTGGTTTGATGAGCAGGGCGAGTACGGTCTGGCGGCACAAAAAACATTAATAGATACCGCACGCTACGATATTCAGGCCAAAGGCGGTGGTGCACTGATTTTGTCGGCCGGAGATGTCAACACTGGCGTGCCGGAATCGGATGCCCTGGATGCCGAACCTGATATTCGTGGCATGAACCTGATTGGTTACGATGCCATGACGCTGGGCAACCATGAATTCGATAAACCCCTCGCCGTGCTGCGGAAACAGGAAAAATGGGCCAAATTCCCTTTTCTGGCCGCGAATGTTTATCAAAAAAGCACAGGTAAACGTCTGTTTAAGCCCTGGGCGATGTTCCGGCGCATGGGGCTGAAGATTGCGGTTATCGGGTTAATCACGCCGGATACCGCCCGCCTGACCAACCCTGAACAGTTAACGGATATCGAATTCCGTGACCCGGTAGCCGAAGCCGTAAAGGTTGTGTCTGAACTACGCGCCAAAGAAAAACCGGATGTGATCGTGGCGCTGGCCCATCTTGGTCATTATGACGACGGCAAACACGGCAGTAACGGGATTGATGATGTGACGCTGGCGCGCAGGTTGCCTGCGGGCACACTCAATATGATTGTAGGGGGGCATTCGCATGACGCGGTCTGTATGGAAAAAGAGAATGTGAGCCGCAAAGATTATCAGCCGGGTCAGCCCTGTCAGCCTGACCGGCAAAATGGCGTCTGGATTATGCAGGCGGAAAAGTGGGGAAAATATGTCGGACGTGGCGATTTTACCTACCGCAATGGCGAGGTTACCCTGGCGTCGTATCAGCTCATCCCGGTTAACCTCAAACATAAAATCAAAAATCTCGATGGCAGCGAATCCTGGCTGACCTGGCAGGAAGAGATCCCCAAAAACACGGCTATGATGAAATTACTGACGCCGTTTCAAAAACGCGCTGAAGCGACGCTGCAGGTGAATGTCGGGCGCGTCAACGGGGTGTTTTCCGGCGAAAAAGAAACCGTGCGCGTTCAGCAAAGCAGCCTCGGGCAGCTCATCCTGCGGGCGCAGATGGCCGCGACCCAGGCCGACTTCGCCGTGATGAGCGGCGGCGGAATTCGGGCCTCGCTCAAACCAGGGCCCGTAGCGTGGCGCGATTTGCTCCAGGTCCAACCCTTTGCCAATCAGGTCGTTTCCGTCACGCTGAGTGGGGCGGAAATTAAACGCTATCTGGCGGTGGTGGCGAATATCGAACCGGGTTCAGGCGGTTATGCCCAGTTTGCAAATGTCAGTCTGACCGCGAATGGCAGCGGCGTGAGTAAAGTCACGATCAACGGACAGCCGCTGGATGACACCAAAACTTATCGGATGGCGACTAACAGCTTCAATGCGGCGGGCGGCGATGGCTATCCCCGTATTGATTCACATCCGGGTTATGTCAACAGTGGCAACGTTGACGCCGTGGTGCTGCGTGACTGGGTCAGTAAACATTCGCCGCTGAATGCCAGCGACTACGTGCCTCGCGATAAGGTGATTTACCAGACGGCAACGGCCCAGGATACATTGAAAGACGCGAAAGAAACGGTGCCCGCGCGTCGTTATCCCAAAATGATTTTGGCATGGATACAACACTGGAACGGGGAACGTGCAGCACCGCGTTAAATCACCGGGGAGGCGCTTCGTCTCCCCGGTGCCTTGTCAGGCGCGGCAGGCCTTACGGTTGAACCAGTGCGACCGCAGTTTATCCCACACCAGGTTATAGACGAAGGTGTAGGGCAGAAAGAACAGAAAAAACGCCACTTCGATCATAAAGGCCTGCCATAACGAAATCTCCAGCATCCAGGCGGCCAGCGGAAGCCCTATCAGGATAAAGCCGCCCTCAAATCCCAGAGCATGCAGCACACGAACCCATGCACTGCGTTTCTGACGAGGCGGATACCAGCGATCAAACACGCTGTTGTACATCATATTCCAGAGCATCGCGACCGTGGACAACATGATGGCCAGTGCGCCCATCTGAAACAGCGGTTTATCCATCATCCAGGCTGCCAGCGGGGCAATGGTGAGGATGGCCAGACCTTCAAACAGGCTGGCATGTAAGATGCGCTCGGTGAGTGAACGGGTTTGCATGTCAGTCTCCTTAGTTCAGGTGCCTATTTTCCCATGGCATCATGCTAAGATAAAATGATCATCTATCGATAAAAGCGATGGTTCACATGCGTTACTCTCCTGAATCCCTGGAAGCCTTTGTGCAAACGGTAGCCAGTGGCTCGTTTTCTGCCGCCGCGCGCGCCTTAAACAAAAGCCAGTCCACCATCAGCGTGGCTGTGGTTAACCTGGAAGACGATCTGGGTTTTGCCTTATTTGACCGGCGCGGTCGTCAGCCGCAACTGACCGAACAAGGGCGACGCGTCTTACCGCAGGTTCAGCAGATTCTTGCCGCCAGTGAGCGACTGGATGCGCTGGCAACGCGCCTGTCCGAGGGAATCGAACCGCGGCTCAGCGTGGCGGTATCTGACTTCTGGCAAACGCACTACCATCAGCGCCTGCTCAGGCAATTTGACAGGCGCTATCCGGAGGTGGAGCTGGAAGGCATTGCCGCAGAAGATGACGATGTCGTCGAACTGTTGCAAACCGGGCGCGCGCAGATCGGCGTGATTCGTGCCCAGCCGACGCTCCCGGCTGACATCGCGGTCGCCCGCCTGCAGGTCGATGCTGAGTTAGGGATTTACCTGCACCGGGATCATCCTCTGGCGCAGGAAGCGACGGTGAATGAAAGCCAGCTTGAACCCCTTCGTCACCTTCGTCTCAATACCTGGACCGAACGCCGCGCCCCCACTTTTCAGGGCAGGGCCTGGTCTGCTCAGACATATTATGTGCTGCTTGAGATGGCGGAACAGGGCTTTGGCTGGAGCATTTTGCCGCGCTGGCTGGTGAAACAGTTTGGACATGGTGTCTTAAAGGAATTGCCTGTTGCCGGGTGGCCGCAGCGCATCGCCGTAGAAGTGGTCTGGTCGCGCCGCCATCCGCCCGGCCCGGCCGGGCGCTGGATGATTGATGAACTCTGCGCTCTGCAACCGGCTTAATCGCGTCGGGCAATGTCTGCCAGCGGGGCATTCAGAAGACGGGACAAATCCTGCGGGCTGAGTTCAATATCCAGTCCGCGTTTACCGCCAGAAATGAACAGCGTGGCAAAGTCGTTGGCTGAGTGGTCAATCACCGTCGGCAGACGCTTTTTTTGCCCCAGCGGACTGATGCCGCCGATCAGATAACCCGTAATCCGCTGCGCCAGCAGGGGATCGGCCATCTCCGCTTTTTTTACCCCGAGAGCCTTAGCCACCTTTTTGAGATCAAGCTGCGTTGCCACGGGCGTCACCGCCACGGCCAGCTGCTTTGCATCGCCGTTCAGCGCTACAAGCAACGTTTTATAGACCTGGCGGGCGTCCAGGTTAAGCTTACGCACCGCTTCATCGCCAAAATGCGTTTCGCTTGCGTCATGCTCATAAGGGTGCAGTGTGAAGCTGACTTTTTGTTTTTCCAACAGTTTTACCGCAGGCGTCATAATGGCCTCTGATTCAGAAAAATCTTATTACGTTTTATTGAAAGATAAATGTGGCGAAATAATGTGCTTTAGGCGAGAATTGCCACGCGCCAGCAACTGGGTTGTTGAGCGATAACTAAAATCATTAACACATTCCTCTTTGAAGAGCCGATATGACTGTCGGCTCTCTTTTTTTTATCCCTGATTACTCCGCCCGTAGCAGGGCTGGCAGATTGTTCTCACCATATAAATGCAGTGCGCCGACGGCCACCACATAACGTCCCGCGGGCAACGTTTGTAATCGCCCGCGCCACTCACGGTTGCGCTGGCTAATCAGCGTGTCATTGAGCGTCTGACTGAACGTCGCCGGTAAGGCGATTTGCGGTTCGCGGGGCGGGCTTTCCAGCCACCAGCTCACCATCGTCTGCAACATGCGCGCGTTGGTGTGCCAGTGCGTCAGCGTATCCTGCAGCAGCGCCATACCGTTATCGGGCAGCGACTTTAACAGGGTGATTTGCGCGTCTGCGCCCTCCAGCTCAATCACGGGTTTTTGCAGTGAACGTGCCGCCTGAAGCAACTGATAATCAATGCCGTAATCCGGGCGCAATCCCAGCCGCTGGGCCTGACGGGCCTGCAGCATCAACGCAATTTGCCAGGCTGGTGACGTATCAAACCGCGTCAGGGACAAACCGGTCTCATTGCATAACGCGTCCAGCTGCGCCAGCGTGCCTTCATCCATACGCACCGACAGCGGCGGGCATACTTCGGTGTCATCAAATGGCGAACCGCCCTGAGTAATATCCGCTTCCACTACCAGGGCATCGGCATTTTGCAACTGTTGTAGCAGCCGCACTGGCAGAGGCTGCATATCGCGCGTGCCCATATGAATGCTTCCCACCAGATGAAACTGGCATGCTCCCGACCGGATATCGACGGCCGGCCACCGGTAGCTGGTGGGAAAAAGGGGCGCCATCCAGTTACGCAAACGTTGCCAAAGGCTCGCAGTCATTCCCTGTCCTTACTGTGTTAAAGACACCATGCTAGCGGGATCCGGCGGCGAAAAACAGAGGCGGCCGTTAAGGCTTCTTGCGCGGTGTGAAGCGCAGTAGCCGGTTAGCATTGCTGACGACGGTAATCGATGAGAGTGCCATCGCCGCGCCGGCAACAATTGGGCTGAGTAACAACCCCGTGAAGGGATAGAGCACGCCCGCAGCCAGCGGAATACCGATAATGTTGTAGATAAAGGCACCAAACAGGTTCTGACGGATATTCCTGAGTGTGGCGGATGCAATCGCTAAGGCATCTGCCACGCCATGCAGGTCGTCACGTAGCAACGTTATCGATGCGCTTTCCACCGCCACATCACTGCCGCCGCCCATGGCTATGCCGACATCCGCCTGGGCCAGCGCGGGTGCATCATTAATCCCATCGCCGATCATGGCGACCTGACGGCCTTGCTGCTGCAACTGGCTGATCGCATCGGCTTTACCTTCCGGCAAAACACCCGCAATCACTTCATCCATGCCCACGTCATCAGCAATAGCGCGGGCGGTATTCTCATGGTCCCCGGTCAGCATAATCAACCGGTAACCTGCCTGATGCAGCCGTTGCAGCGCTTCACCCGCCTCCGGCCGCAGAGTATCACGCAGGCTAATCAGGCCAGTAAGCTTCCCGTCTTCAGCCAGTAAAACCGGCGTTGCGCCCTGGCGGGTTAGTCTCTCCGTTTCTTCCTGTGCCGCCTGGCAATCCACACCGTGCTCGCTTAACAGGCTGACATTACCCAGGACAAGTTGTCTGCCGTTAAGAATGCCACTCACCCCTTTGCCGCGTATTGTACGAAATTGCGAAATCTCAGGCTTCTCGCCAGCGCCGGCCTCTGCCACGATAGCTTTCGCCAGTGGATGCCCTGACGCCTGTTCCAGTGCCGCAGCGGCAGAGAGCACGGCATCGCGGGTGCTGCCCTGCCAGGTGATAACCTCGGTGACCTGCGGGGCACCTTGGGTAAGCGTGCCCGTTTTATCAAACACCAGCGTGTCGATATGACTTGCGCGTTGCAATGCATCGGCATCCCGCACCAGCACACCGTATTCAGCAGCGCGTCCGGTGCCCGCGATAATCGACATCGGTGTTGCCAGACCCAGCGCACAGGGACAGGCAATGATCATGACGGTGGTGGCAACGACCAGCGCATAGGCCAGTTGGGGCTGTGGACCCACCAGGTACCAAATCAGCGCACTCAGCAAGGCAATAACCACGACCACCGGTACGAAGACCGCAGAGATACGATCCGCAAGACGGCCAACCTCAGGTTTGCTGCTCTGCGCTTTACGTACCAGCTGAATAATTCGTGCCAGCGCGGTATTGCCGCCAGTCGCCTGCGCAATAAAGCGAACGGTCCCGTCCTGCACCAGCGTACCGGCAAACAGGCGATCGCCCTGTGTTTTGGATTGGGGAACCGCTTCGCCAGTCAGCATTGCTTCGTCACACCAGGCTTCGCCTGACTGTACCTCGCCGTCTACGGGGATACGATCGCCTGCGACCAGTCGTAGGATCATACCGGGCTCTACCGCGCTGACGGGCATAAGCGTCTCACCTTGTTCCGTGATGACATTGGCCTGTGCGGGCGTAAGATCCAGCAGCCGCTCCAGGGCGCGTGAGGCACGCTGGCGCGCGCGTTGTTCAAGCGCATGGCCCAGATTGATCAGGCCCAGAATCATCACGCTGGCTTCAAAATAGAGATGACGCGCCTGCGGCGGGAAAAAGTCAGGCCAGACGACCACGCTGAAGGAGTAACTCCAGGCGGCCGCCGTTCCCAGCGCCACCAGCGTATCCATGGTGGCGCTGCGGTTAAGGAGACTGCGCCAGGCGCTGCGGTAGAAGTGGCCACCCGCCCCGATCATTACCAGCAGGGTGAGCATCCCGAGGACCAGCCAGGTGGTCCTGTTCGCGGCAGTGAGCATCATATTGTCGCCCATCATGCCCCATACCATCAGTGGCACGCCTAGCAGCAGCGCGACGCCCGCCTGCCAGCTAAAGCGACGCAGGGCGCGTCGGGCGCTGATTTGCTGCTTTTCACGCCGTTGCTGCTCGTCGTCAACCACTTCCGCACCGTAACCGGCCGCATCCACGGCAGCGACCAGCTGCTGTGGCTCAACATGGCCCATGACCAGCGCGCTTCGCTCGGCAAGGTTAACGCGTGCCTGCTGTACACCGGCAACCTGTTCAAGGGCTTTTTCAACCCGGCTGACGCAACTGGCACAGCTCATGCCGTCAATAAGCAGGACGTGAGCAGGCAATGCTTCGGTTGCCGGCAGAGAAGAGGACTCCGTTGTCAGCGCCTCCGGCGGCGGCTCTGATGCTGTCAACGGCTCAGGCTTTGGGCGCGCGCCTTCAGGTTTCAGCGTTGCATGATAGCCCGCCTGTTCGACAGTGGCGATGAGCGAAGTGACCTCGGCGCTGCCAGAAATGCTGGCTTCCTGTTGGGTGACCTCGGCCTGTTCAACATCGTCGCGCTGCTCAAGCGCCTCTTTTACGCGTTTAACGCAATGGCCGCAGGATAATCCTTCCAGTGCCAGGATAACCGTATTTGACATCGTTGACTCCTTGGTTGGTGTGGCGGAGTGAGTAGTCAGAAGTGACTGTGACTAAGGATAAACCTTCCATCAAGGGGAAGGTCAAATACAGGCTGTTAAAAGGCACAGAATGCCAGAATGGGTGGGTAAAAAATGTGCAGCCCGTGTCGCGGGTGGGGGTGGAAAAGCAAAAAGCCCCGGGTTATCCGCGGGGCTTTTATGCATCGTTTCGGCGTCAGACGAGCTGTGTGACAACTAACCCGAATCGGATTATCTGAGCGGCGAGCCTTGGCCGGAATTACGCAGCAAGGCGCCTTCAGGGCCTGTCCGCTTCACTGTCAGACTTAATCGTTAATGATGGTCACGATACAGGGTTTTTTACGCGTTAGCGCGGGGTGACGCACTGGCGCATTTAACGCAAAAAATATTCTACAACACCGCTGTGACGTCCATCATCCCTTCGGTCTTGTGAAGAGGACCAGTATGCCCAGAATAATGTCGCCAATCACCCAAATGCCGCCAATAGCCATGACACCTAAACCGGCACCGATCGCAGCACCCGCTCTTTCCGCATCAGAAGCCGCGTTGTTGACCACCTCGCCGCTTCCACTTAATCCGGCAACAAGGCAGTAGATCATGAGAATGTTGAACAGGATGAAAGCCCATTTGATGACTTTGCCAAAGAACGAACGGCGTGGTTTTCTGAGCTGTTTGGCACATGACGGACAACGTAATGCTGAATCACTTACTTCCTTATGACACTCCGGGCAGCTGACTAAAGCCATAATCACTCCTTAATTTATGTGATTAACAGTTACAAATGTGCGGCATTTTATAAGATTTTTACGCATTGACAATATTTATATGGCTGTTTTTTATGGCTTTGATTTAAGAGCCGTGCTTGTGCACGGGCAGCCTGGGGCAGAGGAAGAGCTGCCAACGTAAGCAACATAAGGGAAACAGGAATCAACGCGCGGTCTCTGAAGCCTGACGATGAGCAGGCTCAGACCTCAGAAACGGGGTGATGTGCGCTATAGTTTCTCAGGAAAGCGGGTCAACATAGTGAAGTGAAACCAGGGTGATAAGGCAGAGGCTAAACAGGTAAACTGAGTATTAAGCCAGCAGCGTGCAAACGTTGTTTTCATCATCCCGCTAACTGTTAAGGGGAAGGGCAGGGAATCCATTATGAATATTAGTGCCGTAGCGAAAAAGACCGGACTGACCAGCAAGGCTATTCGTTTTTATGAGGAGAAGGGCGTCGTGACGCCCCCGTTGCGCGGGGATAATGGTTACCGGCATTACAATACGCATCATCTTGATGAGCTGAATCTACTGCGCCAGGCGCGCCAGGTTGGCTTTACGCTGGATGAATGCCGCGAACTGGTTGCGCTGTTTAACGATCCTGAGCGTCATAGCGCCGATGTGAAGGCGCGTACGCTGCAAAAAGCCGATGAGATTGCTGCGCATATTGAAGAGTTGCACGTCATGCGCGCACGTTTGCTGGCGCTGGCGGCAGCCTGTCCGGGCAACGACAGTGCAGACTGCCCCATCATTAATGACCTGGCAGGTTGCTGCCGTCAGGCTGACGGCAAACGTGGCTGAATACGTAGCGTGATGCCTTCAACGGCCACGATGACCACTTCGGTTCCGGCAGGCAAATTGTGTTCGGCCTGAACGCGCCAACTGCTGTCACCGATGCGCACATGTCCGATACCGTTTTGCAGCGTCTGTTCCAGCGTCAGGTGTAAACCAATCATCTGACTGCCGCGCTGATTCAGTGAACTGGGCTGCTGCTGACGTTCGCGGTAGCGCAGCCAGCGAGACCATAAAAATACGCTGACCAGTGTGAACAGGGCAAACAGCATCCCTTGTGCGGCCCAGTTCATGGGGAGAAACCAGACTACAAGGCCAACCAGCATCGCGGCCAGCCCGCTCCAGAGCAGATAACCACTGGTACCCAGCATCTCAGCCGCCAGCAGTAAGCCGCCCAGCGTCAGCCAGAATCCGTGCGGATGCGCCACAATTTCGCTGAGCATCAGCGCGTTGACTCGCTACGGGTTTCTTTTAACAACTCACTGATACCGCCAACGGCGCCCATCAGGCTGCTGGCATCCAGCGGCATCATCACCACTTTACTGTTGCTGGATTCGCCAATTTTTTGCAGCGCGTCGGTATATTTCTGCGCCACAAAGTAGTTCACGGCCTGGATATTGCCTGAGGCAATGGCGTCCGACACCATTTTTGTCGCACGGGCTTCCGCTTCGGCCTGGCGCTCACGCGCTTCTGCCTGAAGGAAAGCTGACGTTCTTTCCCCTTCCGCTTTCAAAATCTGGGCCTGTTTCTCTCCCTCCGCGCGCAAAATCTCTGCCTGACGCACGCCCTCCGCCGTTAAAATATCGGCACGTTTGGTACGTTCGGCCTTCATTTGCGCATTCATAGCACCGATCAGCTCTTGCGGCGGCCGGACATCGCGGATTTCGATACGGGTGATTTTTACGCCCCAGGGATTGGTGGCTTCATCCAGAATATGCAGCAGGCGCGTATTAATGCTGTCACGCTGGGACAGCATCTCGTCAAGTTCCATGCTGCCCAGCACGGTGCGCATATTGGTCATAGTGAGATTGAGGATAGCCAGTTCAAGATTACTGACTTCATAGGCAGCCCGTGCCGGATCGATAGCCTGAACAAAACAGACGGCGTCGATGGTCACGTTCGCATTATCTTTGGAGATGATCTCCTGGGAGGGAATATCCAGCACCCGTTCCATCATGTTGATCTTATGCCCGATACGATCCATGAAAGGCACGACCAGACTCAGGCCGGGCTGCAGTGTACGGGTATAACGACCAAAGCGTTCAACTGTCCACTGGTAACCTTGCGGCACAATTTTCACGCCGGACCAGACAATGACCAGTGCGACCAGAATAAGAACGGGAATAACCGTGAACATATAACCTCCGGGTTGTCAGCGTGACGGGCCAAGTCGTTCGGCCCGTTTTCTGCTTACCTCAGTAAAGCAGGGAGTAAAGCTGGCGGCGGTAGCGCGCAGCGAGGGCGTCGCCGGTGCCTAATGCAGCCAGAATCTCCTGCAACATTTTACGCGCCTGGCCATCTGCAGCATTCAGATCGCGCTTGATAAAGCTGAAGAGCAGTTCCAGCGCTTCTTCATTGCGTCCGACCTGATGCAGCTGAAGCGACAGTTTGGTTGCCAGTTCGGCGTTGTCCGGATCACTTTCCAGCTGCGACTGCAACTGCTGAATTTCTGGCGTGTCAGCGGCCTGTTTCAGCAGGTCGATCTGCGCGACCAGGCTTTGATAACGGGTGTCCTGATCCTGCAGGGGAACGGCCTTTAATACGGTTTCAGCTTCGTCGCTACGATTTAACGTAATCAGCACTTCTGCCAGCAGAAAGCCGATTTCGCTGTCTTTATTACTGAGCTGCCAGGCGTCTTTCAGCAGCGGCAGCGCGTCCAGCGGTTTGCCTTCCTGCATCAGCGCCATCGCCTGTTGGGCTTTTAGCTCTTCTTCGCGCGGCAGCACTTTTTCCAGCAGGGCGCGCACGGCCTCTTCTGGCTGCGGCCCCTGGAAGCCATCGACGGGCTGGCCATTCTGGAACAGGTAAACCGTGGGAATGGAGCGTAACCCAAACTGTGAGGCAACCCGTTGTTCCTTGTCACAATCCAGTCTGGCAAGAATAAACTGGCCTGCATATTCCTGCGCCAGGCGTTCCAGCAGTGGCGTCAGTTCCTGACAGTGTTGGCTGCGATCCGACCAAAAGTAGAACAGCACCGGAATCTGCATTGACTGCTCAAGGGTCTGATGCAGGTTGGATTCGTTAATGTCGATAATCGAAGCGTGTGGTGACATGACTAAGTCTCTTTGCAGAAAATGTTTAAAGAATATGGGGCCGACCGACCCGGCTTCAAGTTGTATTCGCGGATTCGCCTCACTGACTGCGAATTATGCGATCCAGTATCCAGCCAGGCAGCAGACGTTTCAACAGGCTCATGATATGCGCGACCAGCGTCACCGGATAACGCAGGCGAGGATGGTTGCTCTCCAGTGCGTGGCGCAGTTTGGGTAAAATGGCCTCAGGTGGTAATGTAAAACGTGCCGCAAGGGCCGGATTTTGCACCGGATTATCCTGCTCACCCTGAGTAACATTATCCGTGAAGCGGGTATGAATGGGGCCCGGTTCGATTAAACTGACACGCACGCCACTGGTATGCAGTTCCATACGTAACGCGTCGCTCCAGGCTTCCAGCGCGTATTTACTGGCCGCATAAGCGCCGCGGCCCGGCGTCGAAATAATGCCCAGCACCGAGCTGGTATTAATGATTCGGGCATTGCCCCAGGCCTTTAAGGCCGGGAGCAGGCGCAGGGTGAGCTGATGAGTGCCGAACACATTGCTGGAAAACTGCTTTTCCAGTTGCTGGCGCGTCAGGGTATTTAAGGGACCATAGGTGCCAAATCCCGCATTGTTAAACAGCGCAAACAGTCGGCCATGCGTCAGCGCCAGTACCCTGTCGGCAGCGCGATCAACGCTGTCAGGATCGTCCAGATCCAGTTGCAGCCCTGTGAATCCCAGGCTGTCCATCCGTGCAACATCGTCGGCTTTACGACAGGCTGCGATGACGTGATAGCCGCGTGCCAGCAGATCTTTGGCGGCGACCAGACCAATCCCGCTGGAGCAGCCCGTTATCAAAATGGTTTTTTGCATGCGTTACCTTTTTTGCACAACTACTGCTTAACTAAGGGAGCCAGCTCTTTTGCCATCAGGTCGGCGATAAACGGTTGGGCATCAGGATTGGGGTGAATCCCATCCTGCTGCATCCATTCCGGTTTCAAATAAACCTGCTCCATAAAAAAGGGCACTAAAGCAATGTCGTACTGTTTTGCCAGTTGCGGATAAATATCGCGGAAGGCATCAGTATAACGGCGGCCATAGTTCGCGGGTAAACGTATCTGCATCAGAATCGGTTTTGCCTTTGCGGCTTTCACCTGATCGATGATGGTGCCCAGCGTTTGCGCCACGTCTTTGGGAGGAAAGCCGCGCAGACCGTCATTACCGCCCAGTTCGATTAACACCCACTGCGGCTGATGTTGTTTTAATAGGGCAGGTAAGCGTGCCAGCCCTTGTGCGGCGGTATCGCCACTGATACTGGCATTCACGACGCTGGGCTGCTGCTGCCACTGTTTATTCAGCAGGCTGGGCCAGGCCTGACTGGCTGACATTTGATAGCCTGCGCTCAGGCTGTCACCCAGCACCAGCAACGTATCGGCCGCAGCAAGACGGGACACCAACAGACAGCACAATAACAGGAAAGGATAATGCCAGCGGAAAACATTCTTAAAGTTCATCATCTTACTAAGTCCGTGGGTCAGGGAGAGCATCAGTTAACCATCCTTACCGGAGTTGAGTTAGTTGTCAAACCAGCAGAAACGATAGCCCTGATTGGCGAGTCAGGATCCGGTAAATCTACCTTGCTGGGCATTCTGGCCGGGCTGGATGACGGCAGCGAAGGTGAAGTGCATCTGTTGGGGCAGCCGTTACATCACATGAACGAAGAACAGCGTGCCGCGTTGCGCGCGAAGCAGGTCGGGTTCGTGTTCCAGTCATTTATGCTGGTGCCCACGCTCAACGCGCTGGAAAACGTCCAGTTACCTGCACTGCTGCGCGGTGAGAGCGATCGGCAGAGCCGCGATCAGGCGCGCGATCTCCTGACGCAGTTAGGCCTGGCCGGGCGTTTACAGCATCTGCCTGCGCAGTTATCCGGCGGCGAACAACAACGCGTTGCGCTGGCGCGGGCGTTCAGCGGCCGTCCGGGGCTGCTGTTTGCCGATGAACCCACAGGCAATCTGGATCGCCACACCGGCGATCGCATTGCCGACCTGTTATTTTCCCTCAATCGCGATTTTGCCACGACGTTAATTCTGGTTACCCACGATGCGCAGCTGGCGGCGCGTTGTGACCGCCGTTTGCGTCTGCGCGAGGGAAAATTATGGGAGGAAAAATGATCTGGCGGTGGTTCTGGCGTGAGTGGCGCTCGCCCTCATTATTGATCGTCTGGCTGGCGTTAACGCTGGCTGTCGCCTGTGTGCTGGCGCTGGGATCGATTAGCGATCGCATGGAAAAGGGGCTGAGCCAGCAGAGCCGGGATTTTATGGCAGGCGATCGCACGTTGCGCAGCAGCACGGCGGCGCCGGCGGCATGGCTGGATAAAGCCCGCGAAACGGGGTTATTAGTCAGCCGACAGTTAAGCTTTATGACCATGACTTTTGCCGGTCAGACACCGCAGTTGGCTGCGGTGAAAGCCGTAGAAAACACTTATCCGATGTTTGGTGAGCTGAAAACGCAGCCGCCAGGCCTGAAGCCCCAGCCCGGTACCGCGCTGGCCGCGCCGCGTTTAATGGCACTGCTTAATCTGCACGTCGGCGATGAACTGGATGTGGGCGATACTACGCTACGTATTACGGGTGAGATTATCCAGGAGCCAGATGGCGGTTTTAATCCGTTTGAGATGGCCCCGCGTTTACTGATTAACCTGGCTGACGCGGATAAAACCGGCGCCATCCAGCCCGGCAGTCGCCTCACCTGGCGCTACAAATTCGCAGGCAAGCCTCAGCAACTGGACACGTATGACCGCTGGATAACGCCACAGATTAAAACCGGGCAGCGCTGGATCAGTATTGAAAATTCGGAAGACGCGCTGGGCCGCTCCATGCAGCGTGCCCAGCAGTTTTTGCTGTTATCTGCTCTGTTAACGCTGATGCTCGCCATTGCCGCCGTGGCGGTCGCCATGAGTCACTACTGCCGCAGCCGCTACGATCTGGTGGCCGTGCTGAAAACGCTGGGTGCCACGCGCGGCGCGTTACAACGATTGATCATCGGTCAGTGGCTGGCGGTGTTACTGCTGGCCGCCCTGGCCGGTGGCGCAGTCGGTCAGGTGGTTGAAGCCATCCTGATGGCAATGTTGAAACCGGTGCTGCCGGCGTCTCTGCCAGCGGCCAGCCTGTGGCCGTGGGTGTGGGCGATCGGTTCGCTGTTTGTGATTTCCCTGCTGGTGGGATTACGTCCTTACCGCTTGCTGCTGGCGACGCAGCCGTTACGTGTGTTGCGACGCGATGCCGTTGCCGCCGTCTGGCCGCTGAAAATCTATCTGCCCGCGATGGGCTTACTGGTGGTGGCGCTGCTGGCGGTACTGGTCGGCGGCAGCAAAATGCTCTGGGCACTGCTGGCGGGCGTGATGGTGCTGGCAGGGCTGCTGGCCCTGCTCGGCTGGGGCACATTACTGCTTCTGCGTCGTTTGTCCGTACGTAATCTGGCGCTGCGGCTTGCCATTAATCGTTTACTGCGTCAGCCTGCTATGACGCTGAGTCAGCTTGCCGCCTTTTCCCTGTCGTTTATGTTACTGGCGTTGCTGCTGGTGATGCGGGGTGATCTGCTGGATCGCTGGCAGCAGCAGTTGCCCGCAGACAGCCCGAACTTTTTCCTGCTCAACATCACGGCGGAGCAGATTCCGCAGGTGCGTGAGTTTCTGCAGTCGCATCAGGTTAAACCTGAAACCTTTTACCCGATTGCGCGCATGCGCCTGAGTGAGATTAACGGTCAGCCTGCCGATCCCGCACGGGACAACGCGCTGAACCGCGAACTGAATCTGACTGCGCTGGCAACGCTTCCCGATCATAATCCGCTTGTCGCGGGGAGCTGGCCGCCGAAAGCCGGAGAAGTGTCCATGGAGGTGGCGCTGGCCGATCGCCTGGGGGTAAAACCGGGCGACAGTTTGACCTTTGAGGGCGATACGCAGCGGTTCAGCGCCAAAATCACCAGTCTGCGAAAAGTGGACTGGGAAAGCCTGCGCCCCAATTTCTTCTTTATTTTTCCCCCCGGCGCGCTGGACAGCCAGCCGCTGACCTGGCTGACCAGTTTCCGTCTGGACAACCGTGCCGCATTACTGGCGCAGCTTAACCGCACATTCCCCACGCTGAGTCTGCTGGATATCGGCAGTATCCTGCGTCAGATTGGACAGGTTCTGACCCAGGTCAGCCAGGCACTGGAAATCATGGTAGTGCTGGTCACGGCCTGCGGTGTATTGCTGCTCATGGCGCAGATTCAGGTGGGGATGCGCCAGCGCCGACAGGAACTGGTCGTCTATCGCACGCTGGGCGCGGGCAAACGTCTGCTGCGCACTACGTTGTGGTGTGAATTTGCGCTGATTGGCGTCGTCTCGGGCATTGCGGCGGCGCTCGGTGCTGAGGCCGCACTCTGGGCATTGCAGCGTAAAATCTTTGATTTTCCGTGGCAACCCGACTGGACATTGTGGCTGGCCTTACCGCTGGGCGGCGCGCTCTTACTGTCGCTCTGTGGTGGCTGGCTGGGCGTGCGTTTGTTGAAAGGCAATGCGTTGTTCAGGACGTTTGACGCGACGTAAAACCGACCGGGCGCGATGATACTGCGCCCGGTCGTGAACAGATTTACAGCTTGGCTGCTGCCCAGCGAATACCGCTGGCATACCCGGCAGGTAACAGCGGCAACAAGGCCTGCAAGGCGGCAGCGAGACGGCTCTGGTCGCTGTCGGTCAGGTTGAGGTGACCGACTTTGCGTCCTTCACGCACCGCTTTGTCGTACCAGTGCAAATGCACCAGCGGCTGCTGGAGCCAGTCAGTATTTAACGCTGTGCCAATCAGGTTAACCATCACTGAGGGCGCAATGACCACGGGCTGTGGCAGAGCCAGACCCAGAATAGCACGCAGGTGAAGTTCAAACTGACTGATTGAGGCCCCGTTCTGAGTCCAGTGCCCGCTGTTGTGAACGCGAGGTGCCAGTTCGTTAATCAGCAATCCCTGCGGCGTGACAAAGCATTCCATGGCCATGACGCCGACATAGTTCAGCTCGTGCAGGATGGCGCTTAACATCGCCTCAGCCTGCTGTTGCTGCGCGGCATCTGCCTGCGGGAACGCAACGCTGGTACGCAGAATGCCTTCTTCATGCAGATTATGTGTCAGCGGATAAAATACGGTGCTGCCATCATGGCCGCGCGCGCCGACCAGCGACACTTCCCCCGAGAAGTTAATGCCTTGTTCGACAATGCATTCACCATAACAGTCGTCGGGTAACGTATCGGTTTCACCGGCACGTAACCGCCATTGACCACGACCGTCATAACCGCCCGTGCGGCGCTTAACAATAGCCAGTTCGCCCAACGTTTTGAAAACGTGCGGCCATTCACCTTTATCCGCCAGCAGTTGCCAGGGGGCAGTCGCCAGACTGAGCTGATCCAGCAGTTGTTTTTGCGTCAGACGGTCGGCCAGCCGCGGGAAAATATCGCGATTCACAAAGGCCGGGTGGCTCGCGAGTTCGCGCGTCAGTGCCGTCTCGGGCCAGCGTTCGATCTCAGCCGTAATCACGCTCCCGGCGATAGGCAGGGCAGCAGGGTCGGCATCCAGGCCAACCGGATGCACGGCAATGCCCATAGGCTCGCCCGCCTGACGTAACATACGGCCAAGCTGTCCGTTACCCAGTACGCAAACCGGCTTCATGCTTCCTCCCGCGGGTCCGGATTGTCCAGTACCTCATCGGTCTGTGACTGACGCCAGGCGGCCAGACGTGACGCCAGCGCGCTGTCATGAATCGCCAGAATCTGCGCCGCCAGCAGGGCTGCGTTAGCGGCGCCCGCTTTGCCAATGGCCAGCGTGCCGACCGGAATGCCGCGTGGCATTTGCACAATCGAGTAGAGGCTGTCGACGCCGCTCAGCGCGGCGCTCTGTACCGGCACACCGAGTACCGGCAGCAGGGTCTTGGCAGCCAGCATCCCTGGCAAATGCGCCGCGCCACCGGCACCGGCAATAATCACCTGAAAACCGTTGTCCGCTGCGGTTTCCGCAAAGCTAAACAGTTTATCCGGGGTACGGTGCGCTGACACCACTTCCACATGGAAGGGCACGTCCAGGCTGGTAAGGATTTCCGCAGCGAACTGCATGGTGGACCAGTCACTTTTGGAACCCATAACAACTGCGATGCGGGCCGGGGCGGCATTCGACGACATGCGGTCAACTCCTGTGAATAAAAACACACCTGACCAGGCGGACAGGTTTTGAAGGGCACAGAGAATACCATGAGAAAGGCGCAAGGAAAACGGTTGCGTCGGGCGGGTTAGCGTCAGACGATAAGCTTATCGCATCAGGAATGAATACGGCCTGAGTGAGACAACTCAGCTCACCGCAGGGCGGGGAAGGCAGGCGGCAGGGCGTGAACGCGTTTCACTATGCTGGCCTGCCGCCCGTTCGCACAGTCCCCGGGTACCTTGCGCCGCTCGACGGGCCTCAGCGCAGGTGTGCAACGCGATGTCACCGGACGACTAAAAATCGAAGTCGATGAGCTGGATGCCGTTTGCATCCAGTTGGATCATTGATCCCCGGCTGTGCCAGGCACCCAATACCGCGCGCTGTGCGGGGGCTCCGTTCAGCGACACATCATGGATGGCGGGGCGGTGCGTATGACCATGAATCAGTAAAGGCACCTGCTGACGTACCATCGCATCGACCACGGCCTGTTGATTGACATCCATAATCTCCAGCGACTTATGCTGGTTGGCCTGTTTACTGTTGGCGCGCATCCGTGCCGCAATCCGTTTACGAATAAACAGCGGCAGCGTCAGGAACAGACGTTGAATCCAGGGATTATGCACTTTCGCCCGGAACTGCAGATAACCCGAATCGTCGGTGCACAACGTATCGCCATGCATAATCAGAAGTCGGTGACCATAAAGCGTCAGAACCTGCTCCTCGGGCAATAAGGTCATGCCGCTGGCGCGGGCAAAGCGTTTGCCGATCAGAAAATCGCGGTTGCCGTGAATAAAAAAGACCGGCACGGGCAGGGCATGAAGGGCGCTGGCAACCTGTTGATGCAGCGGATTCGGATCGTCATCACCGATCCAGGCTTCGAACAGATCGCCCAGAATATAAAGCGCGTCGCAGTGGGGCGCTTCGCGCTGCAAAAAATGCAGAAAACCGGCGGTAATCGCCGGTTCTTCCTGACACAGATGGAGATCTGCGATAAACAGCGTGCGCGACATTACTCGCTAAGGGTCACTTTCTGAATGATGACGTCATCTTTCGGTACGTCCTGATGCATACCGCTGCGACCAGTTGAAACCGCTTTGATTTTCTCTACCACGTCCATCCCTTCAACCACTTCAGCAAATACACAGTAACCCCAGCCCTGCAGGCTTTCGTCACGGAAGTTCAGGAAGTCGTTGTCCGCCACGTTGATGAAGAACTGTGCGGTCGCAGAGTGCGGCGCAGAGGTACGGGCCATGGCCAGCGTGCCTTTGGTGTTTTTCAGACCGTTGTTGGCTTCGTTACGGATCTCTTCTTTGGTGGCTTTCTGCTTCATGCCAGGCTCAAAACCGCCGCCCTGAATCATAAAGCCGTTAATCACACGGTGGAAAATGGTGTTGTCGTAGAAACCTTCACGGCAGTAATCCAGGAAGTTCTTTACGGTTGCGGGCGCTTTGTCATCGAAGGTCTTGATCACGATATCGCCATGGTTAGTCTGGAAAGTTACCATTTTTTTCGTCCTGTAAAGGTTGTCGTCAGTAGCATAGGGTGTGCTTTTAAGCGCACACGCCTTTTTCTCGAACGTTCTTATATCATAATTTCCGATAATACGTCAGCCAGGCAGCGCAGTTGGCTTGCTTTGCGTCGCGTGACAGATAAAAATACGGCACAATAACAGGATACTCAAAACGGTGCGTTACGCACGCCTCACTACGGAAACCCCCAATGCTGAAGATTTACAACACCCTGAGTCGACAAAAAGAGGAATTCACCCCTATTCATGCTGGCAAAATCGGCATGTATGTCTGCGGCATCACGGTGTATGACCTCTGTCACATTGGGCACGGGCGCACGTTTGTGGCCTTCGACGTGGTCTCGCGCTATCTGCGCTACGTCGGTTATGACGTCAATTATGTGCGCAACATTACCGACATTGATGACAAAATCATCAAACGAGCCAACGAGAACGGCGAGAGCATCGAAACGCTGACCAACCGTATGATCGGCGAAATGCACAGCGACTTCGATGCGCTGGGGATTTTACCGCCGGATGTGGAGCCGCGTGCCACGCGCCATATTCCTGAAATCATTGCGCTGGTGGAAACGCTGATTGCCCGCGGTCACGCCTATGTCGCGGATAACGGCGATGTCATGTTTGATGTCCTGAGCGATGTTGATTATGGCGCACTGTCGCGTCAGGATCTGGAGCAGCTACAGGCAGGCGCGCGTGTAGAGGTTGCCGACGTGAAACGTAACCCGATGGATTTCGTGCTGTGGAAAATGTCCAAAGCGGACGAACCTTCATGGCCATCGCCGTGGGGCAACGGTCGTCCGGGCTGGCACATTGAATGTTCGGCGATGAACTGCAAACAGCTGGGTGCGCACTTTGACATTCACGGTGGCGGTTCTGATCTGATGTTTCCCCATCATGAAAACGAAATCGCCCAGTCGACCTGTGCCCACGATGGTCCGTATGTGAATTACTGGATGCATTCCGGCATGGTGATGATTGACCGTGAAAAGATGTCGAAGTCACTGAACAACTTTTTCACCGTGCGTGATGTGCTGCAGCATTATGATGCCGAAACCGTGCGTTACTTTCTGATGTCGGGCCACTATCGCAGCCAGCTAAATTATGGTGAAGATAACCTGAACCAGGCACGCGCCGCGCTGGAACGCCTTTACACCGCGCTGCGTCATACTGACCGCACCGTAGCGGCCAGCGGTGGCGAGGCGTTCGAAGCCCGTTTCCGCGAAGCAATGAACGACGATTTCAACACGCCAGAAGCCTATTCGGTGCTGTTTGATATGGCGCGTGAAGTGAATCGTCTGAAAGGTGAAGACATGACGGCCGCCAGTGCGCTGGCAGCAAAACTGCGTGAAATCGCCGATGTATTGGGGATTCTGCAACAGGAGCCGGAAGTGTTTTTGCAAAGCAGTGCCCAAGGCAATGACGACGAAGTGGCTGAAATCGAACACTGGGTCAAAGCCCGCGCCGATGCGCGTGCGGCGAAAGACTGGGCGCAGGCGGATGTGGCACGCGATAAGCTCAATGCGCTGGGCGTGATTGTGGAAGACGGCCCGCAGGGTTCCACCTGGCGACGTAAATAAAACGCAACACAGGAGAGGGCGAGCAATCGCCCTTTTTTGTCGATGACGATAAAGCAGATTCACATTCGCGGTTTCCGTTCGGTACGCGATCTCACGCTTCCGCTGCACCCGCTCAACGTGGTGAGCGGTCCCAACGGCTGTGGTAAATCCAATCTTTATAAAGCGGTGCGGCTGCTGCACGAGGCGGCTAACGGACGGCTTGCTCTGGCGCTGGCCGAAGAGGGCGGGGTGCAAAAAGTGATGTGGGCGGGCGGATTGCGCCGTGGCGACCGCCGACATGATCCTAAGCGGCTCATCCTGGCCGTGACGATGGATGATATGGATTACCAGCTGGAAACCGGTTTTCCTGAACCGCTATCAACCAGCCTGTTTAACCTGGATCCGCTGGTTAAAGAAGAACGCATCTGGCTGAGTGGCCAGCAGCGCCGACCGTCTTCCTGCATTATGCAGCGCACTAATCAGACCGCCTTTCTGCATAACATCGACGGAGAGCGCGTCAGTTATGCTGGCGTACTGCATCCTGAAGAATCCCTGTTTGGACAGTTGGGTGAGCCGCACCGCTATCCCGAACTTTCCCGGATGCGTGAACGCCTGAAAGCATGGCGCTTTTATCATGAGTTTGCCGTCTGGCCAGGTTCACCGATTCGTTCGCCGCAGATTGGCGTGCGCGCACCCGTTCTGGCCCATGATGGCAGTAATCTTGCCGCAGCATGGGCAACGATAGTGGAACGTGGGCATCATGAACTGTTGTATAAAGTGATGAAAACAGCCTTCCCGGACACTGAGTTTCAGGTGGATGTGCAGAACGGACGTTTTCAGATGCTGATGCAGCGCCAGGGCATTTTGCGCCCGCTGGAAAGCGCCGAATTTTCCGATGGTACGCTGCGCTTCCTCTGCCTGGTCGTGGCGCTGCTCAGCCCGCGCCCGCCTGCCTTTATGGCGCTGAACGAGCCTGAAAACAGCCTGCATGAGGATTTACTGCCTGCCCTTGCCGCCCTGATTGCCGAGGCCAGTCAGTTCAGTCAGTTATGGATCACCAGCCATTCGCCCCGGCTGGCGACGCTGATTGCACAACATGCAGAGGTCAGTCACATTGCACTGGAGCAGGTTAACGGTGAGACGCGGATAGTGGGAGAGGCGCGGATTTAAGGTGCCCCGCCTGGGGCACCAGCGGATCAGGCAACAACGGTAACGCGCTGCCCGGCAAACTCGACCGTTTGCCCCTGAAAGATTTTGCAGCGCTTACGGGTTTCGACTTCGCCGTCGACCCGCACGTCGCCGTCACCGATCGCCACTTTAGCCTGTGCACCGCTTTCTACCCAGCCTTCAAGTTTCAGCAGATCGCAGAGATCAACGTGGGGAAATTTGCCCAAAGAAAACGTAGCCATTATGCCTGCTCCCCATCATGAAACGCTTCGCATGCCTGCAAGGTATTTTGAATAAGTGTCGCCACGGTCATTGGCCCTACGCCACCCGGAACCGGGGTGATATAAGAAGCACGTTCAAAGGCAGCCTCATAATCCACATCCCCGACCACTTTGCCGCTTTCAAGACGGTTAATACCGACATCGATGACGATTGCGCCCGGTTTAATCCAGTCGCCCGGAATAAAATGGGGTTTACCGACCGCGACAATCAGCAGATCGGCGTGTTCAACATGGTGGCGCAGATCGCGGGTAAAACGGTGCGTGACGGTGGTTGTGCAGCCGGCTAACAGCAGTTCCATGCTCATGGGACGGCCCACAATGTTTGATGCACCGACAACCACCGCATTGAGCCCGTAAGCATCAATGTTGTAGCGCTCCAGCAGTGTCACAATGCCGCGCGGGGTGCACGGGCGCAGTTTTGGCGCACGCTGGCACAGGCGACCAACGTTATAGGGATGGAAACCATCAACATCTTTATCGGGCGTGATGCGCTCAAGCACTTTGACGTTATCAATGCCGGCTGGCAAAGGCAGTTGCACCAGAATGCCATCGATCGTGTTGTCGCTGTTCAGAGTATCAATCAGCTGCAGCAATTCCGCTTCACTGGTGGTGTCGGGCAGATCGTAAGAGCGGGAGATAAAGCCGACTTCTTCACAGGCGCGGCGTTTGCTGCCGACATAAATCTGTGAGGCAGGGTTCTCACCTACCAAAACTACGGCCAGACCCGGTGCACGTTTACCGGCGGCCAGGCGTTGTTTCACTTTTTCTGCAACCTCAAGCCGTACCTGCTGCGCAATCGTTTTACCGTCAATAATTTTTGCTGCCATCAGAGCGTAAATCCACTGTGTTGAGTTTGAATCGGGAATGGCGCCTATTTTGTCAGAAGCACGTCCGGCTGTCAGGTAGAGATTCTGACCACAGTGTGGTTACCGACATTTCGCCGTGACGAAAGTATGGGTTAACGCTTATGATGCCAGACAGAGAAATGAAGGGAAGACGTAATGATTTGGTTAATAATCGCCACTTTAGTTGTCGTGTTTGTTATAGGCTTCCAGCTGCTGACCGCCGGTTCACGCCATGCCGCGCAGGCGCTCAGTAAGCGTCTACAACTCCCGCCGGTTCACATCGAATCCATGCTTTCCCTGATGGGAAAGGAGGCGGCAAAAGAGTTTACCGACTACATCAGCGGTGATAATGAAGCACATCTGAATAATGGTGCGGCAGTGCTGGTAATCTGGCAGGTGATGATTGTCGATGGCAGCGATGAAAATCTCTGGCGCTGGCACGGCGCACTCAGCCGGGCAGGCTTTACCGCGACGATTTCCCGCCAGCAGTTGTTGCTGGCGTTGGGCTTTTTGCGCCAGCTGGAACCGGATAGTCATGAGCTTAATGCGCTACGCGAGCAGTATAATACGCGCGTGACTCAGCAAGGCGTTGAGCTGGAAGGTGAAACCGCCGAGGTGAGTAACCTGGTGTCGCTGAGCGCCTGGCGAGACAAACATTAGCGAAAATTGGTCATTACCTGGGCACTCACCGCGTCGGCGCGGCAAAAACGTTGACGTAACAGCGTTCAACCGTATAATTCGACCCAACCTCTCCGCGCCCTTAGCTCAGCTGGATAGAGCACCGGCCTTCTAAGCCGTAGGTCACAGGTTCGAATCCTGTAGGGCGCGCCACTTTCTCTTCTGTTTGCATCCTTTAAAGTCTACTTTACCCTTAAAAATCAGAATATAACTCTTTTAACTGGTCCATTTCGGTCCAGGGTCACCTATTGCGTTCTTATCCAATATGGGGGCACGATAGGGGGCATCGACAGGTTCAATGGAAATGATGCCCCCAAATGAAGCTAACAGCCCGACAAATCGACTCTGCGAAGCCAAAAGAAAAGTCATACAAACTTTCCGATGGTGGTGGTATGTATCTTGATATATCTCTAAACGGAGCCAAAAGCTAAAGACTGCAAGCGGTTATGGTCCGAACTTCTTACTGAAAATTCAGACGGACAAGCGCATCTTTGGTATATAACTTTGACATGCATGGAGCAAAATTAACTAAATGACTGGTCTAAAGGCTTGCCATACGTAGAAAAGTAATTTGATTTTCTTTTCCTGTTCCCGTAATTGTTCATAACAATACCTTTCTTTAACCATGGTTAACAGGTCTTAAAGTAACCTGAGTCTATCAAGAAAAAAGCCCTATCGAAACAGATAGCGGGTAAGGAACGTCTGGAATCGAGGTGATAAAAATTGAGTGGTAATGGCTCTCATTTTGCCCTTTGTATCAAGTGATTTAGGACACCCATTACTCCTTTCAAATTATTTATTCAGCATTCTGGTTTATATAAAAAAAGATCAATGTCAGATGCTGGAGCATATTTTCAGCATCGAAAATTGGTTATGTAACCAATTTATTCTCACTTTAAAGTTGCTGATATAAAACTTTAATGAGTCTACATCAGATTTCGTAAAATAATTGAATTTTATTATTCTGAGTTGACGGTTTGATGACGCATAAAAGCTTCAGGCTAAAATTTTAGGCCCCAAAAGGTGTTTTGTTGTGTAGTTCACCAGTAAAGTTTATACCCTTAACAACTGAGTCAGATACCGATATATATAAGAGGCTGGTTGACTCACTTAAGGAAATTAAACCATGATGAAAACGTTGAAAGCCTCTATCTTAACTGCTTCTGTAATAGCATCTTTTTCAGCTATGGCAGATTGGCAACCCTATAAAACTGTTTCTTTAGATGGATATAATAATACGGTTCCCGGTGGGAATCTTTATTACGAAACTAATGTGGCTTCTGGAGTCTATCGTTTCCGTGTTGATTCAGCTTCGGTAGGGATTGATTATGCCACTGGACAAGCAGGAAATACAAACTCAAAATCTGCCGCATTAAGAACTTACGATCGTACAACAACTGCAGATAAAACCGCCTCTGTAAGCTATTATGGTTTAAACAATGATGGGCTTCAATCTTCATCTCTTATCCATGCTTTTCCCCAGGGCGGCGGGTTTGACTTGTATTTAGAAGACTGGCAACGTGCGGATGATTCTGGCTCTGTTAATGTGATTATTGAAAAGTGGCAGAATTAATTTTTCGGTAAATTTTTATTAAAATCAAGCGCTCTTTATTTTTCTATAACTTATATAGGGCGCTGTTTTTTTCAACTCACGTTAATGTAAAAATCGTATCGAAGATATGTCTGATAGCCTCGTAAGTGTAAATATTCAAAGAAAATTACAGAAAGAGGCTGGAATAGATTTTTTTCTCAAGATATAACTGAGAATTTATTGAATTGCCATAGGTTTTTACAGACATCTTAGTGTTATTTAATATGAGTTAAGATATATGTCCATGAATGGTAAGTGTTATCCTAAAATGTTTGAAGTTTAAGCGGCCAAACAGGTCGTTGATTGCACTCATTCTGTTTCCATGGTAGTAGCATGTCTCTATATCGTCACGCATACTTTTAATGCCTGGATAAAGAAGCACGGTCTTAATTCTTCGTTTAATAATGTACAGCAAGAAGCTAAGGCCGAGAGCCCCTGACTCCAGAAGTAACGGAAATGGGTTATCGATAAACGGTACATGATAAAGTTATGCAGTGTACTTCGTGAATTTGCCCGACAGAGAATTAGCTCCTGTCCATGACAATACGCTTTACTGGGCTGTTCGTCTTTTCTGTCAGATAATGGATGCTCATCGCAGTGACTTTTAAATCTTCCTTCACTATATAACGGGAGTCTATACCCAGAGAGAATTTTAAAAGCGCAGGCTTTTTATTTGCGAGGATTTAACTTCACATCTGATTTTTGTATGTTAATTTATCTATCGATAAATAATTGATTTGAATGTTATTTTTTTAATAATTAATGACGGTTTGAAGGTTGCGCATTGAAAAAGGCTGGCTGTTGCATTTGATGCGATTTGCTACAGACATACTGTCTTCGCCATCATTTTGTCATATTTTTAAGTTCATACTCACTAGTGCGGTGTTGAACTACCAATACTGCTGAAAAAATGGCTTCGTTGGCAAGGAATGACAGCTGATTGCTATCCACAGCACCCTGGAAGAGCATTTTTAGCGCCTGATGCAAAGCAAAATGGTGCTGTCTAATAAGCGTTTTACACTTACCACACCATACTTAACGATAATGTTAGTATTTTTTCAGCTTTTTAAGCGCTGCGCTAAGAAAAAGACATGCATTAATTATGCTTTATAAGCTGACATGCAGTACCCTTGGAATTAATCACGTAACGTTCATAGTGAAATTGATTAAGCTTGTTGCCGTATTTAGCACTGGAAACACTATTGCGCTGGTTCACGATTTTTTTCTTATTGCTACAAGGTATACCCATTCAGAACTCGCTAGCGGATATAGGGTTATCGGGGTTGTGACAGATGTCAGTGAGCCACCTCGCAGTTAAACTCGATGACGGAGAAAAACATAATGCAGCCATTAAAGAGTGAGAACCGGCCAAAACTGACCCCCGCAATGCTGTTACTGCCATTCGACATTTTAATGCTGTCTCAGCGTTTCGCTAAAACGGGTCACAATAAGCACGTATCAAAAGACCGTAATTTACTCGCTTCAATCAGAATGTCTCCGCGAGTGATAAACGTGGTGCTTTGTGTCGTTCTGCTACTGCTTACGGGCTGTACCGGCACGCTGAACTGAGATGTATAAGGATTTTGACGGGTCAGGCAGCACTATACCCGGTTTTACTGGAGGGATTTCCAGCGCTATTCAAAAAGCAAGCCGTGAAAAAACACCTACTGACTGTCGTTGCGTGTATAAAAACGCGGTTAGCGTCTCGATCGTTAAGACCGCAGTCAGCAGGCAAAGAACAGAATTACTCTGGGTCGGAGACCGAAGCGGAAGGCTTCAGTTTAACGACAAAGTGTTCTTTTTTTAGAATTTTTGCCCCTTTATCACACCAGTGATCGGTGAATCTGAAAAACTCATCCGTGGTCAATTCAAAACACAACTCAACATTCTTAGCCAGTCCTTTGGACAGTAATTCATTAGCCTGTTCTAAAGAGTGGGCTTTTGTCGTTTTCATGTAACAACTCCAGTGCGTTTAAGAAGAGCGTGTATAACCCCTCAGAGAACCTATCACAGGATGATGACAATTATACGACGATGTAAAACATACGTGGGTCCGGCGGAAGAGAATTCAGTGAAACCAGGAGAAGGGGTGAACTGGCACCAGGTGCTGTACGTGGAAGGGCAGATCGGCTCAGCTTGCAGCGCAGCATACTCGGTTAGTATCAATTTTTCTGATGGTTTTATTCTTTCCGGGGGCAGGGAATCAGTCTGAAGGCGTTTGGAAACGACGTGCTTGCAGAGCATAATGCTGCTCAGGTGTTTGTGTGGTTAATTAAAGGTGATGAACAAAAAACTCAAGCGCAATCCGAAGTTAGCTTGAGAGGGTTCTCGCTTATGCATCTGATTACAAAGTGATAAAGCTCACTTTGCTATCCTTTAGTATAGTTTTTTTTGATCTAAAGTCTAGTTGTTATGAAGCGGGTTAAGGTTCAATATAATTTATGATTTAAAAAAGAAACCCCCACACCACCAGTGGCCTCGGAAACCTCAAGGGTTGATGTGAGGGTGGCTAACACAGCCAACACCAGGGAATACTCCGCGCTCATCATACACTTTTTATAAGAAATAGATAAATTTTTTTGAATGGTTATCAGCCCTGCTCGTTACAGGGCTTTTTTTCGTTTAAGCGTCTCATAATGCTTCTTAGTCAATGGGCGACTTGCCTCGCTCTGGCTCATATCTGCACCTTTTCAGAAAGGCGTTAGATCCTGTGATCGTATTGCGGCACAGGGCACTTAGAGACGTTCGTCTTTAGGTCCGAATAATAGGTGATTTAATGGTGCCTCAGCTGACTTATTGAGGGGAACATTTCGTGCATTTCGTGCTTTCTTTAAACGGAAACACTATGCCAGATGCTTCTGCTTTAGTGACGCGTTTAACACATCTATCATGATCAGATCCCGTAATTGAACCGGACCCATAAGTCATTATTCCGTTCTTTACATTCATCTTTTTAGATTTGGTGGTGGCTCCTCATCAGTTCTTATCCTCAATGTCAGTCTGGGCTAAGCGTTTAAACTCAAAGCGCAGAATGTTTATTTCTCGTTTACTTCCGCTTCTTTATCTTATTAACAGTGAATTTTTTGTAAGCTCGGAGCTCCGGATGTTCAAATCCTCGCACTAATAAGCGCTTATAAACTTCAAAAAGTGCTGAGCGGATAAAGGGATTCAGCATTTTGCTTAAGAAGCACATTTTGCATCTTTATTGGGCCGTTTCTGTAAAGATTTTTGCGAACAGACATAGAGCTTATACACCGTATTTTTACTCTAAAAGTCGGTAAGACAAGCGAGTAACGCGTGAACACAAAACATTTTCAGGTTATTTTTCCTGCAACACGGGCCGCTGCCCCGGATGCATTTATACCTCTGACATCCACAGACAGCAGCGATACTCGCACGCAGCGTATTACGACTCTCTTTCCTCTTGCGCAGCAAATTCCCTTATTTTTATGCTTTATTATTTTTAGCTGCTGGTTATTACCAGGATTGGTAGGACATGAACCCTGGAAGCCTGACGAAGCTTATACATTTGGGTTAATTCGCCACATCGCGCAGACCGGTGACTGGGTAGTGCCTACGCTGGCAGGTGAGCCTTTTATGGAAAAGCCGCCGCTCTATTTTGTGGTGGCGTCGTTTTTCCTTCGGTTGTTCAGTCCGTTATTAGGCGAGCCGGATGCAGCGCGTCTGACTACGGGCTTCTTCATCCTGATCGCCTGTTACGCTATTGCACTATCTGCCAGAGAGTTACTGGGTAAGGGCGCCGGACGCTGGGCTGTTCTTATTCTCTTTGCCTGCGTCGGTTTTCCCATTCGGGCGCACCAGATGATTACCGATACGGCTTTGCTGGCGGGCGGTGCCATCGGCATTTATGGTTTCGTGTTGGGGATTCGACGCCATGTTGCTGGCGGCATTGTACTGGGCGTGGGCGCTGCCGTTATGTTTCTCTCAAAGGGGCTACTGGGTCCCGGGATTCTGGGAGTAACGGCGATGGGGTTACCGTTGCTCAATACTGAATTTCGCAACAGGCGCTACGTCATCTTTTGTGCCATTGCTTTTTTGGTTTTTTGCCCGCTGGTCGCGCCCTGGCTTTACGCGCTCTGGATGCGTTCAGAAAAACTGTTTTCAACCTGGCTTATGGTGAATAACTTTGGCCGATTTGACGGTACCGCCAGACTGGGTCCGAAAGCGAAGCCGTTCTTTTATCTTAAATTGCTTCCGTGGTATGCATTTCCAGCGCTTCCTATGGCGGTATGGTGGTTATGGCGCAGCGGGGCAAACGGCATTAGCCCGGCAGTCAAAGTCCTGTTGACGTTTTTTGTGGCAGGTTTTGCTACATTGTCTGCCGCCGCAGATGCACGCGAACTCTATGCCATGCCGTTGTTGCTGCCACTGGCAATATTAGCGGCGGGGGCGTGTCAACGAAAAGCGGAGTGGGCTGAAAAATTGCGGCCCTGGTCTCTGGGCCTGTTTTGTCTGCTTCCTGCGGTGATGTGGGGCGCGGGGATTATACTGATAACCGGTTGGCCTGTCCCGTTATGGAATAAGTGGGTGGCGCCAGGCGCACCTGGATTTATGCCTGAGTTCCATCCGCTTATGTTTAGCGTGGCACTGCTGGTTACCCTGATGATGAGTGGCATCGTATTTTGCCATCGGGCAGCGCGACAAAGCCCCTTATATATCTTCACCAGTTGTATAACCCTGTGCTGGGTGTTGGCCATGACGCTTGGCATGCCTTATCTGGATTATACGAAGCGTTATTCAGACGTCTTTATCCCGATGCGAGCCTGGCTGCCTAAAGATGAGTGCGTAGCCAGTCGGCACCTTGGCGAGCCACAGCGCGCGTTACTGGAGTATTACGACGGCTTAGTCACGCTAAGGGAAGGAAAGCACAGAGGTGCCTTTCGCTGTCACTGGCTTCTGGTACAGCACGATAAAAAGCATCCGCAGGAATTTGTGGATGGCACGCTTGTCTGGCAGGGAGAAAGACCAGCAGATAAAGAAGAAAGCTATCAACTTTATCGGCTTGATGGCCAGGACATTTTTTCTTTAGCGCCAACGGTGCCTGGGATAGTCTCACAGGCACAGTGATATCACCTACGGCATCCTGTTACGTTTGTCTCAGGGAAGGGACAGATGTACCTCGTTTTCCTTAGGTGCCCAGTCTCTGTCTGAAAACTCATCAAGGGGATAAGAGACATTTCGCAGTCCCTGCGTGCCCAGAAAGTTTCTGACGCCTTCCTGTAGATTGCCATCGCGAAACAGTTCTGCGATAACAAAAAGTGCATCAGAAAGTGAAAGGGTTCTGATTTGTGCCGGTAACCAGTTCGTGCGCGTAAAGATCAAATGATAAAGCGCTTCTTCGCCGGATAACGGGAAATAACGCGTGCCAAATTGTTTACGATGTTTATCCAAAATGATTTCAAGAATAAATATCTGCGCGGTGCGTTGTTTCACCTGGTTAACCATCAGATTATCGGAATGGCTCATATCCAGCGTTGAGGCATCATTGTTCTGCTTAACGCGCGTTTCGATAGCATTCCAGAGGTTGTCATACTGATTCATAGCTTGCCTTGTCTGAAGTTAACGTTTTCATAACAAAGTTAGCAGAAGTCAGACGCAGGGCAAAGATCGCTGACCTGAACATCGCAGGCCTTCCGTTAAAATTTTCAGGTCGTTGCACGTTCAGATACCGCTTAGCGCTGTGACTCTGCAACGAAGAGATAATGCAGAGCCGGTAGAGGGCGTTATGATATTGACCAAAATGGCCACGAATGGCCATATCGTGGATTTCCCGCGCAGCTAATGGATGACACCGGATGTCGTCAGGCAAAGGGCACAAAAAGCAACGCTGAATGCAGCAAAACCAACCAGACCTATTACGACGAAACCGAAATTTCTCATATCGACCTCCACCGTGTCCACATGGCACCTTACAATCATAAGTCTGGTGGGAAAATAAGTATATACTGTAAAAAAAGACATAGAAAATGGCATTGAGAGGGAGTAGATTTCATTCTTAACAGCTTAATGATTTATTGTTAATCATCTATTTTACTGATTTCGGCACGTGTTTTTTGTCCCGGGTGTGATATTAACTTTTATTTTGTAATGCGGTTGTTTTATTAGTGAGGGGGCATTATTTTAATTAGTGCTGGTTTTATCTTTTTTTAGTTGATAATTTTAATTGAAATGGATGTCAGGGATGGATTTTATGATGAAGTAAACGATTACTCTGCAGGCTTCAGCTTACCTGCTAAAAAAGTCAGGCATTTTATTTATACTTTTAAAAATAGCAAACCCAGCCTGGTGGCTGGCTTTGTTTTTTAATCACACATTTCATCTGTAGAATATATAATTTCAATTTTCAGGAGATTTTCTTTGAAATAAAAAATCAAGATTATCATGCTTTATTACTCTTCACAGAAATACAGATGGATTTCTCTGAGGAGCAAAAAAACAACCCAATTCAGGCTCACCGTGATGTAAGGTGCGTCTGCCCGGGCGGTCGTCATGCCGTACATTCTCACGCACTTCCTGACTGTGGCAGATTTCCCGAGGCAGGCGATAACGGGTAAATTCACTGACCAGTTACTGATTAAAGCGAATGGTGTTGACGTGGCGGGAGCTGTGATGCAGCCACGTGAGCTGCTGTTCTCCTGGCAGGGTAAGGTGAATGAGGTTGCCGGGTGGATCCCGTCATAGCAGATTAGCGCGCGTATTAAAATGTCCGCGCAGCGTACGGCCAAGGCGATCGGTCAGGATGATCAGTAAGCCCAGCGTGTTATCGGCCGGCGCACTTCGTCTGCCAGCGGATCGTGTCATACGCTGAGTTGTCAATTTAAGTTCCAGTGCAGTATTTCGCAGTTGTCGCGCGCATCTGGCAACACAGGTGTGAATGCCAGAATGATTTTGATTAGGGAAGCAGGACGGCTTCATGAAGAGACCGTCCTGGGTTCTTTAGCCGTGCGGGCCACCGCCCGGACCACCACCGGGTCCGCCGCCCGGTCCCATATGCCCTGGGCCGCCACCGCCCGGTCCCCAGAACGGCCAGACACAGCCCGACAGCGCCGAGACGCTGGCTAACGCAATCACTAACAGGATGACTTTTTTCATACAGGCTCCAGATTGATATCCCATTACTCTATCAATTTGGCTGTGTCGAGGTGTGAAGCGGGTTAAAAAGGGTTGCTGGCATAGCGTAAAAGTTCTGTTAATCGCAACGGGGCAGACGGCACAGCCCGTTTGTCGTTTTGCATCAAAACTGTGCAGTGATAACGCTTTTTACCACCTGACCTTTGGCAGACTGGCGCAGTACAGCGTCTCGCCTCTGGCCCATAAATTGCAGCAGTGCTGGCGCAAAGTCGCATAATAATTTATCCAACAGGAGTCAGACGAATGCCAGTAAGCCGTTCATATGTTGCCCATTTGTGTGGGTCGGTAATTTTTTCAGGGCTGCTATCCTCCTTTCCCGCCATAGGGGCAAATGTGCCAACGGGAGTAACGCTGGCTCCCTTACAGGAAATTGTGCGCGGTAATGGTGCTGAACCTGCCACACTGGACGTCGAAAAAGCGGAAACGAATGATGCTTTTTCAATTCTTAACGATCTGTTTGAGGGGCTGGTGCAGACCACGCCCGACGGTAAGGTGGTGCCCGGGCTGGCAGCCTCATGGGAAACGGCGGATAACAAAGTCTGGACCTTTCACCTTCGCCCGGATCTGACCTGGTCCGATGGATCGCCGCTGACCGCACAGGACGTTGTATTTAGCTGGCGTCGTCTCACCGATCCCAAAACGGCTTCGCCTTATGCCTCTTTTGCCAGCTATGCCCACATCCTCAATGCGGATGCGGTAACGGGCGGAAAAAGCCCGACTGACAGTTTGGGGGTTAAGGCACTGGACGACCATACTGTTCAGGTCACGCTCGATCAGCCGGTATCGTATTTTTTGCAGTTTGTCGCTCATCCTTCCCTGTTCCCGATTAGCGAAAATAATGTCAAAAAGTTTGGAGAAACCTGGACACGGCCCGGCAATATGGTCAGCAGCGGAGCGTTTAAGCTGGACCAGTGGGTGGTAAATGAAAAAATTACGCTCGTCCGTAACGATCGCTATTGGGATAACGCACATACGGTAATTAACAAGGTCACTTTTTTACCGATCAACGATGTATCCGCAGAGCTTAATCGCTATCTTGCGGGCGGCATTACCATCACGGACAACATTCCAGCCGTTGACTTTTCTCGTATGAAAAAAGAACGGCCAAAAGAGGTGCGCAGTACACCGATATACAGCGTGTTCTATTTCCAAATCAATAACCGCAAGCCGCCCTTTACGGATGTGCGTGTGCGGCAGGCGCTCAACCTGGCGCTGGATAAAACCATTATCGCTGATAAAGTCATCGGTATGGGCCAGCAACCGGCCTGGGCTATGCTGCCCTTATCTATGGGGGAGGTGACGCTCAAGGCACCAGCATGGGCGGGCTGGACGCAGGAACAACGGGTGAAAAAAGCCCAAGCGCTGCTCAGTGAAGCCGGTTATTCCGCCAGCCATCCTTTAACTTTTACTCTGCTCTACAACACCAATCAGGATAATCAACGTATCGCGATCGCTGCCGCGTCGATGTGGGGGAAAGTGCTGGGCGCCCGGGTCACTCTGCAAAACCAGGAGTGGAAAACCATGGTGGATAATATGCATCAGGGGCAGTTTGATCTGGTGCGCTATACCTGGGGCGCCGATTACAGCGAACCGTCTACTTTCCTTAACACCTATCGTACCGGCGATAGTCAAAATACGGCGGGTTATGCCAGCCCGGCGTTTGATGCCGCTGTAAAAGCCGCAGGCATGGATACCAGCCCGGATGCCGTGACCCGGGATTATCAAAAAGCCAGCGATATTATTGCTAATGATACGCCAGTCATTCCGGTCTTTTACGGCGCTCTGAATCAGATGGTCAGTCCAAAAGTAGGCGGCTACGCGCCGTCGCATTTGCGTTTCTACTATACCAAAGACCTGTATCTGGTTAAGTAACGTAGTCTTTGCGTCTGATGTTCTCAGCACAACGAAAATGTCCGGGGTCGCTCATCGACCCCGGCGAATGTAAGCGACATGAAGATAGTGAAGGTGACAGCCCGGTCCCGCACATACTGAAAACCATAACAGCATGTCCGATATTCACTGTTGGTCAGTGCAATGTTTATACAAATGAAAAAAGCCCGGCATCCGGGCTGGTGGTGATACGATAAAGAGGGCGGATTGCTGCCCTCAGGCGAAAAACGTTGAGTAACCGTCTCGCCGCGCCATGATAATCAGACCCGGAAGGTTTCCACCATGCCCCGAAGCGCATGGGCCTGAACTGACAGGGACTGTGACGCGGAAGAAGACTCTTCTACCAGTGCTGCGTTATTCTGCGTCACGCTGTCCATCTGGCTGACCGCTACGCTGACCTGAGAAATACCCTGCATTTGTTCTGAAGAGGCCAGCGACAGGTTGTCCATTGCGCTGGCAAGCTCTCCGACCATGCCGACAATCTTCATGATGCTTTCGCCCGTGCCTGACGCCACTGCAACACCGCTTTCAACCTGGCTTACGGCCTGTTCAATTAACGTTTTGATATCGCGGGCTGCGGTAGCGCTGCGCTGCGCCAGCGTTCGGACTTCGCCCGCCACCACGGCAAAACCGCGTCCGCCTTCTCCGGCGCGTGCCGCTTCCACTGCCGCGTTGAGCGCCAGAATATTGGTCTGAAAAGCGATGCTTTCGATTACCGCGGTGATGTCCCGCACTTTGGTCGCGCTGATAGCAATCGCGTTCATGGTATCCGACATGCGATTCATATCCGTTTCGCCGGAACGGGCAAGTCGGGCGGTTTCGCGCGCGGATTCAGCCGTCTGCTGCGCACCAGCGCTGTTGCTTTTCACCGTGGCTGTGAGTTGCTCCATGCTGGCGGCAGTTTCCTGCAGCGCGGCGGCCTGCTGCTCGGTGCGTGAGGACAGTTCGGTATTGCCCTGGGAAATTTCATCGGCGGCCTGAGCAACAGTAGTGGAGGCATGTTTAATCTGCGACACCAGGCCGCGCAGGTTTGCCTGCATGGTATCCAGAGAAGCGAGCAGACTGCTCCTGTCGTGGCGGCGTAACGTAACGGACGTAGTCAGATCACCCGCCGCAATCGCGGCGGCCAGCTGCTGGGCCTGAGCCGGCTCTCCACCCAACTGCGCCATCAGTTTCCTGCTCATTAATACACAGATCACGGCGCCAGAAATCAGGGACGCCAGAACCAGAAAAATAAAGATCTTAATGATGCGGCTGACAGAGTCATTGCTTTTCTCTGCCGTTTGCTCTGCAAAGGCCCGCTGCATCTCGGTCAGTTCATTAAGGCTGCCAATAAGGATTTGCTGGGGCGGGCGGACAACATTGGTCAGATAGTCCGCCAGTCCGGTCAGTTGCCGCTGTCTGCCCATTGTGGCCGCTGTCGCCAGGGTGGTAAGCGCGGCGTTTTCATTTTCCTGCACTTTTTTAAGCAGACCGAGCTCTTCGGGGTTTTTGTTGATTTCAATCAGCGAGGCCAGTTCAGCGCGCTTTTGTGTATAAACGGCCTTCTGGCCCTCGAAACGGCCCCATTCATTCTCGATGGCTTTGGGATCAGAAAACAGGGCCATGTTCCTGACTTCGACCAGCATATTTCGCAGAGCCGTTCCCGCATCATTCGCCAGCGTGACTTTTTTCAGATTAGTGTTGACGATTTCGTTGATATTTTTTCGGGCTTCAAGCAGATGATTCAGTGCAACCCCAGAGCTAATGACGAAAAACAACATTAAAAAAGCAAATCCAGCAGATAATCGCGTCGATACTTTCATTTTTCACCCCAGTTAAGATTTTATATGGCCCATGATGTTTTCGGCAAAAGCCTTCCGGGCATAAGCGGTAAATGGCGTGAAATTTGTTGCAGAATGAAACTTCATCGCACGCGCGTGCGACGTGGGTAGCCAGCACAGGAATACAACGTCTGTCCGGCGCAGCAGGGTAAAGAGACATAAAATTTTAACAGTCTTTGCGCGCCCCTTTCCGCTGCTGATATGCAGCCACCTTGCATGACGGCGTTCGTTGCCTGCTTCGTGCAGCGCAATAAAAACGGTCATGTTTCGGCATTATTGTCATAAGCCCGTGAGGCCACACTTTTCAGGCGTGGACGATCATGTTGTGCGGCGCTGTCTTTTGTTGTGCGAAGCACGCGCGCCTCAAACGCAGGCATTTATCCATTGATTAGGGCAGAAGCTATGTCAGAAGTGCTTGAGTACGACGGCTGGAAAGAGAATGCTATCGGTGAAAAATTTGCGGCTGATGGTGCATATTTGCCTTTCAGAGGTAACACGCTCATTTGCCAGTTGGATCAGGACAGCGAAATCGTTAGCGTGATCTCTGAGATGGTGGAGGCCATGAAGGCGAAAGGACTGGCACGATGTTATACCTTTCTGCCGTCGGCGAGCTACCACATGACCGTCTTTAATGGTGCGAATGACAGGGCGCGTTATTTGCCGGCCTGGCCCGCAGACCTGAGCCTTGATGCGCCCATATCGGCGTGCGATCGGTTATTTGCCCAAAAGCTGACCGACTTTAGCGTAACTGAATTTCCCGTAAAAATGCGGATTGGGGCTGTTGTATTAAAGCGCGGCGTCTCGCTCTCGTTGGCACCAATGAATCAGGCGGAAGAAACAAAAATTCGCGGGCTGAGAGATCGTCTCAGTCATGTCCTGCGCTGCAGACGACATAATCATGATGTTTACGAGTTTCATATCAGTGTGTCATATCTGATTAACCCGCCGGTCGCCGAGGAGTGCCGCCTCCTTCAGAGGTTAAGAGCGGTTTATCTGGAAAAGCTTATGCGGGTTTCTCCGATCATTGAACTGAATGCACCGGCGTTTTGCGTGTTTGAGGATATGGCGGAATACAGACCGGTTTTCCGGCTGTCGTCGTCCATTCAGTAGGGCAGGAGAGGTTGACGTTAAAGCGGACTGCCATGGGCGTTGTCAGTCCGTTGCGCGTTACTGAAATAACCATGTATTGAGATACCGTGTTCGCGCCAGGTCTTATATTGCCCTGAAAATGCTTTCGTTATCGTGGGCCACAGATATGACGGGGATTATATCCCGTATCTGGTGTGACGATACCTTTAAACGCGGTGTGAACCCACATTGTGCAATTGTTACAGCACGCAGCAATATGACCATTGCCGTTAAATACTACGCAGGAGTAATGTCGCGGATGATGGTTACGTGCATAAAGTTCAAGCCACAGGTGGGCTTCTGCGCAGACATAAAAAAAACCGGCACATGGCCGGATTTTTTATGCCTGCGGCTGACCAACCGGCCCTTTGCCCAGTGGACCGCCAGGCACTGACTGGCCGCTTGGCGCATGCGGGCGACCATCGTTGCCGACGGCGCTGCTGTCCTGCTGACAACCCGACATCATTAAAAGACTGGAAACAATTAACAAACCGCTCAAAATGCTTTTCATCTCTTTCCCTCGTGATTAACACACTTAAAAAACAGCTCGCCTGATAAGTCTGGTCGGTATTTTCGCTAAGTCAATGTAGCGAAAAAAAAGTGCGTGATATCAATGCTTTTGTGAAAGCGGATACGTGCAGCGCCATCCCACGAGGGGAAGCCGCTGTGCTTACCCGCTTTTTGTGAACCAGACTTAGTGTTCGGTTTGCTAACCAGAGAGGCCTGTATGACAGAAAGACCAGTAGAGGGTGATCATCCGGATTATCAACCGGGGAAAAAAAGCCCGTCACAAGGCGGCACCGACGGCGCGGAAGATGATGTAACCCACGCGCCTGAATCCGGCGATAAACAGCCAGATTAAGTCTGCCGGCCCACCTGCGTGAAGTGGGCCGGAATATATCCGCTGTAGAAAGTGCTGTATTTCCCCGCTCGTCTGGCTATGCTGTGGACACCTCGTTCAGGGACATTCAGGAGAGAAGGTGAAAAAGGCGGCTTATTTTGACGCTCTCTATGCAGACCGAAACAGTGAAACCCTGCGGCTGTGGCAACAGGAAAACAGGCAAGCGCATCACCATCCTGAAAAATTCTTTTACCCAGACGGGCTTAAAGCGCTGAGCTGTGGCATTTTGCCTGATCTGAATCCCGACATCCTTGCTCTTCTTGACGACATCCGCCGTTTAACCCGCGATGACCCACTTGCAGATGTTATGCAGGCAAAAAACTTTCATGTCACCTTCCTGCCGCTTACACCTGCCCGTTATCACGAGCGCCAGCAAATCCCGATGATAAGCGAAGTGACTGGCACCTTCCGCCAGTGCGTAACGGATTCATCACTCAGGGTGGAGGGATTGCGTTTGCTCGCGCTTCCCGATCAGCTGTTGCTGGCAGGTTTTCCTGACGGCAGCGCAGTCGCGCAAAGAGCTGCGTTCTGGAATGCGTTGATGTCATCAGCGACGTGGCGGGATTTACTGCTCGAAAGGCACGGTGGAAAAACGACCCCGCCTGAATTCTGGCATACGACGTTGCTTCGCTATCGCGCTGCCAGCTTGCCCGACTCGCTTAAATCGTATTTTATTGACAATATGCACCGTAGGTATGGGAGCGTAGCTGGCGATATCCGGCTGGTCTTTGCGGTTTATAACTGGGCTGATCCAGAAACGATAACGGTGTAAACAGGTCGGGTGGTCATGAACGATTATAAGCGTTCAGGTTGAAAGCCATGACAGAAATACGAAAATTTAATCGTAATCCTCACTTTCATAATGAGGTGAATAACGCTCATCAAGCACTTCCTGAATCAGAAGCAAGATGAGAATGAGCAGTAATAATAAAATGATGCCGGTCATGATTAATTCCCTGTGTTCACTTTTCTCCGCAACTGAAGCACGTATTCACGGCAGCCCGTTCTGGCAACGGTTTAAACGATCATTCAGTAGATCAGGTTATGCTCAGAGCTCAAACAGGACAGTCATTAAAACAGGTTGAACCAAAACGGCGCACACCATTTCCTTCGTCCTGTCATATCCTGATAAACGTTATGCATTTTGCTGAGCAGTATTGTATTTCCGTAGTGCGGCGAATAAACCCTCGACAACGAAATAAGCCTGGAACGAGATTCAAGCGGGCGAGTCGTGGCTGGCTTTCATTATAAAGGGGGATTCTGTTATGAAGGGTGTCTGGGCGATACATCATATCGTCAGACCGGTTGCGGCCAGGGCAGATTTTTAGCGATGTTGACAGCGCTTTAATTCATATACTGCGTCAGTGGTGAAGTATTGCAGAGTGTCTGCCGGACCTGAACAGTCCGCCGCATTAAGCGGCCCATCAATGGATTGTTTTACACATTATCGCCAGAAAAGACGTGTAGCAATATTACGTCATAAAACGAAAAACAGACGCTCACTCTGTCGATGAGATCTCCATCACACTTAGAGTGAGATCAGTAAAATCGTCCATATCCAGACCTTATTTGCCCTCATCGCCCGCTGTCTCTGCTTTATATGCTGCATGGACACTACATGTTGTGTGAGCGGAGCTTAATGATGTCTCATGTAAATACTTTCAATCTTCAAAGCGAACATAAGCAAAAAGTTCGCCGTATGAACCTGTTTATCTCTGTTTCCGCTGCGTTAGCAGGACTGCTGTTTGGACTGGATATTGGCGTGATTTCAGGGGCACTGCCGTTTCTCACCCATCACTTTAATCTGAGCAGCCATGAGCAGGAATGGGTGGTGAGCATCATGATGCTGGGTGCCGCAATAGGGGCAGTATGTAATGGCTGGGTATCACATCGTCTTGGCCGCAAATACAGTCTGATGGCGGGCGCAGTGCTGTTTGCTATTGGATCGCTGGGTTCAGCCGGTGCAACCAGCGTTGAAATGCTCTTGATCTTTCGCCTCCTGCTGGGCCTGGCTGTGGGCGTAGCCTCCTATACCGCACCGCTTTATCTGTCTGAAATGGCAACCGAAAACGTCCGTGGCAAAATGATCAGTCTGTATCAACTGATGATTACATTGGGCATTGTACTGGCCTTTGTATCGGATACGGCTTTTAGCTACAGCGGTAACTGGCGAGCCATGCTGGGCGTCCTGGCTATCCCCGCCGTCGTACTGTTTGTCATGGTTATTTTCTTGCCGAACAGCCCGCGCTGGCTGGCTGCAAAAGGCATGCATGTTGAAGCAGAAGATGTCTTGCGGATGCTGCGCGATACGTCTGAAAAAGCCCGTCAGGAACTGAACGAGATTCGGGAAAGTCTGCGCATGAAGCAGGGGGGTTTTTCACTGTTTAAAAGTAACAGGAACGTCAGGCGTGCGGTCTTTCTGGGCATGTTATTACAGGGCATGCAGCAGTTTACCGGGATGAACATCATTATGTATTACGCGCCGCAGATTTTTAAAATGGCGGGTTTTAAAAGCACACAGGAGCAGATGATCGCCACGGTCATTGTTGGCCTGACCTTTATGTTTGCCACTTTTATTGCTGTTTTTACCGTAGATAAAGCGGGCAGAAAACCGATTCTGAAAATTGGTTTCTCAGTCATGGCGTTTGCTACGCTGGTGCTGGGCTATTGCCTGATGAAAGCGGGACAGGGAGAGATCAGCCATGGGTTATCCTGGGTTTCTGTGGGCATGACCATGTTGTGTATCGGTGGATATGCGATGAGCGCAGCGCCTGTCGTCTGGATCCTGTGCTCTGAGATTCAGCCGCTTAAATGCCGCGACTTTGGTATCACCTGTTCGACGACCACTAACTGGGTGGCAAACATGATTATCGGTGCCACCTTCCTGTCCCTGCTGGGCAGCATTGGCGCGGCGGGCACGTTCTGGCTTTATACCGGCTTTAATCTGGTGTTTATCGTAATAACGGTTTATCTGGTGCCGGAAACCAAGAATGTCACGCTGGAGCGGATTGAGAAGAATTTGATGGCGGGTGAGAAGTTGCGGGATTTGGGGCGCTAGCACTTGTGTAATTGACGATTTATCCTCAGCATCAAAAAAGCCAGCGTTACAGGCTAACGCTGGCTTTTTTTTCCTGTATTTTACCGTAATTAACAATCCTGTGTTTTATTACTGTTATTAATAACTATTATTTATCTCATCAATGCCATTGATATTACCTCTCGCAATAACATTAAAGTTTTTATAGCGTGCTTAAGCGTTGAGATGCAGTTGCATAAGGCATTATTTTAATAATAAATTAATGGGTGCATGAAATTACCCTTTGCCGGGAGTTTGTGTAAGTTTTAAAGAAAAAGTGGGTTCCGTCTCTTTTGTATTTTTTTCACTAATAAATAAGTCGATAACTATGCCGCGATTGTCTTTTGATTGGTTTTTTGAGCTATTTTAAAAGGTTTTTAACTTAATAAAACTCTATTAATGTAACCATTTGCGATATTTTGTGCTTATTATATGCTTTTGTTTGGTTTTATTATCTTTATTTTTTATTTGGGCGTGGAGCAAGATGAGTAAATATCTCGTTGTTATAGTTTGCATGATTTTTTCTGGCTGATTAATTCAGGTCGGTATTATTATTTGTTCCGTTCAGAAGCACATAGGTTCTCTTCTGCAACCATGCTTTTCATTAAGCGTATGAGCGATGAATGCGTATTTCGCATTATAAAAAATCTAAGTTTAAGGGATTGTTGTAATGAAATTGAATAAAGCGGTTAAATCAATCGGACTGTGTGCAATGATGGTTGCATTTGGCGCTACTGCAGCTGACCAGGGTCATGGCGAAATCAACTTCAAAGGTTCAATTGTTGATGCACCTTGTTCGATCACTGCAGAGTCTGCAAATCAGACTGTGGATTTAGGTGAAGTGACCAATGCTGCGCTGAAAAATGGCGGAAAATCAGCACCTAAAGCATTTAGCATCAAGCTTGAACAGTGCGATACAGCAACCTCTAACAGCGTAACGGCAACATTTACCGGTGCAGCTTCTGCAGGTAATAAAGATCTGTTAGGTATTACAGGTACGGCAAGTGGTGCATCAATTGCTATCACCAATGGTGCCGGTCAGATCATCAAACTGGGTGAGGCTTCACCTGCACATGATATTCAGGATGGGACTAACACCCTGGCATTTTCTGCATACCTGCAGGGCGACGGTGCTTCCGCAACTATTGTCCCAGGTGATTTCACCTCTGTAGCAAACTTTACTCTGGCTTATAAATAAGACAGAAAGCGAACGTTAATATTATACATTAGCCTTCGATTGCATGAGCAGCGTGATCTGCTCATGCCTTTTCAGGAAAGGCATCTTTTATGGAAATAATATTGAAAAAATTTTTATGGATGCTGCCTTTCATACTGACATTATGCGTGCCTGAATCTGGAATTTGCCACTCGCAGGAACATGGACAGGGTGTTGTCGGTATGCAAGGCAGCATTCTTGATGCTCCCTGTGCCATAGAAGTCAATGACAGAGAGCAGCTTATTGACATACCAGCGTTAACGACAGGTGAACTCATTCATGATGGCGCAGGCTTCACCAGAAATTTTTCTATTCATCTTATTCATTGCTCGCTTTTTGATTCCAATACCACTGGCGGAGATAAAACCCACTTCCAGGTGACTTTTGATGGAATCCCCGATGGAAAATTATTTGGTGTCAGTGGTGCCAGCGGTATAGGCATCGAAATTAAAGACATGGCTGGTAATTATGCTTTTCCAGGTAAACCGATGCCATTTGGTCAGCTCACGCAAGGCAGACAAACACTCGATTATCAAATGAGGATTGTTGGAGATGCGCACCATATGCATTCGGGGAAATTCCGTGCTGTTGTGCGTTTCAAAGTTGATTATTACTAATTTTTTCCCTGACATAAAATATTATGAGAAATCAGAATTATAAAAATCGCAATCTCACGTTATCCATTTGTCCTGTCGCCTTTGCCGTATTCATCGCATGTTTTATGTCTGAAAGTGTTATCGCGGCCAGCGATGAGGTGGAATTTAATATTGACGTGCTCGACGTTAAAGAACGTAATGAAGTCGATATTAATCGATTCTCACGCGCGGGTTATTTGATGCCGGGTGAATATCTATTCAATGTTGTTGTTAATAAATCTGAATTTCCAGAGGAAAAAGTTAGCTACTTATCCCCTCAAGATAAACCTGATGATTCTTTAGCGTGCCTTTCTCCTGATTTAGTCAGCCGCTTTGGTTTTAAAGAAAATGAAATAAGAAAAGCAGGCTGGTGGCAGGATGGCCAGTGTCTGGATGTAAATTCATTGCCGGGCATGACAGTCACGCCTGATTTGGGATCGGGTATATTAAAAATTAATATACCGCAGTCTTTGCTGGAATATACCTCTGAAAACTGGGAGCCACCTTCTCGCTGGGATGACGGCATACCGGGATTTATTCTGGATTACTACTTGAATGCGAGACACACTCAGTCGAAATCTAGTTCGGATGCACAGTCATTAAGCGGTAATGGGGTGGCAGGATTTAACATAGGCCCCTGGCGCTTACGCGCAAACTGGCAGGGTGATTATGAACGTGAATCTGGTAAAGATGGTACTTTAAGGAAAAATTTCAAATGGGACCGGTTTTATATTTTTCGCGCCATCAAATCGCTCAAGTCTGAACTGACAGTAGGGGAATCTTATTTACCCTCAACGATATTTGACTCATTTCGTTTTACAGGTGCCAGTTTAACGTCGGATGATGCGCAACTTGCTCCAAACTTACGGGGCTATGCGCCAGAAGTTGTGGGCGTGGCCAAAAGCAACGCTAAAGTAACAGTAAGTCAGCAGGGCAGCGTTATTTATGAAACGACAGTAGCATCCGGGCCATTCCGCATTCAGGATCTCAATAATGCGGTAATGGGCAAACTGGATGTCACTATTCAGGAACAGGATGGCACCAGACGTACATTTCAGGTCGATACTGCGACGATTCCCTACCTGACCAGGCCAGGGAGTGTGCGTTATAAACTGGCAATAGGTAAGCCATCGGATTACGAACACCACACACAAAATATTCATTTTGCTACAGGTGAACTGTCGTGGGGGATCTCAAATGGCTGGTCAGTCTATGGTGGTGGGCTTTTTGCCAATGATTACCTGACCGTTGCGGCAGGTATGGGACGAGACTTATTAGCATTAGGCGCCCTTTCTCTGGATGTCACCTCAGCGCGGGCTAAATTAAATGAGCATGTTACCCGAAAAGGAAACTCTTACCGTTTAAGTTATTCCAAACGGTTTGATGATTATGATAGTCAAATTACCTTTGCAGGCTATCGGTTTTCTGACCGCAACTATATGACGATGTCACAGTTTTTAAGCTCAAGAACGTCGGCTTACAGTAATCCGGGAAAGGGTAAAGAGTTATATACCATTACCATTGCAAAACAACTCAGAAAGCTTAATGCAGGAATATACCTGAGTTATAACCACCAAACTTATTGGGAGCGTGCTGCGAGTGATACATGGAATCTTTCACTTTCCAGCAATTTTGATATGGGTCGCTTCAAAAATGCCAGTCTGAGTCTCACCGGCTATCGAACACAATATGATCACACTAATGACGATGGTGTTTATTTAAGTCTGTCTCTGCCTTTTGGCGAAGGTACCTTGTCCTACAGTGGTCAAACTTCAGGCGGGACGCAAAGCCAAAACGTGGGTTGGCGTGACAACCTTGGCGATAACAGTGATTACAACGTCGATATTGGCACGTCTTCGGATGGTGAACATTCGATTAATGGCTATCTCGACTACACGGGCAGTATAGCTGAAATGACTGCCTCCGCCGGATTTGAAAATAATGGATATCGTACACTGGGTCTGTCTGTAGAAGGGGGAATGACAGCAACAGCACAAGGCGCAGCACTCCACCGCTCATCCGGTGTTGATGGCACCCGACTGATGGTAGATACGGCAGGGATCAGTGATGTTGCTGTCTCCGGGGGCGGAAACGATGTCAAAACCAATTACTTTGGTAAGGCCGTGGTAACAGACATAAATAGTTACTATCGCAGCAACGTTAATATCGATCTGGATGAATTACCAGATGATGTTGAAGCGACGCGTTCTGTTGTTGAAGATACCCTGACTAAGGGCGCTATCGGCTATCGCAAATTTGGTATTTTAGCCGGACAAAAAGGAATGGCTATCGTCAAACTCGAAGATGGTTCTGTTCCGCCTTTTGGTGCGATGGTAAAAAATGAAGATAAAATCCAGACGGGTATCATTGCTGAAAACGGAAGAGTCTGGCTATCTGGTATGAAACCGGGTGGAAAAATGGATGTAAGCTGGAACGGCAAAGAACGATGTATCTTTATTCTTCCTGAAAAACTAGACGAAAAGACTGCTAGCTTATTACTGCCTTGTATTAATGAGTAATGTTTATTATTGGCTTGCGTTAACGCAAAACCACTATTTTTAAACGCCTTTAAACATTACTTCCTGTGAATTGCTAAATTAGAGGTTTATATGCTTACGAACAACAGAAAGTTTCTATTGCGTTTTATAACGTCAATCATGGTGATGACTATTCCTGCAGCAAATGCTGCTGTAGGACTCGATCGCACGCGTCTGATTATTAACGGCGATAAAAAATCTGAGACATTAACGATTACTAATCACAATAAAGAAGCCCCTTATCTGGCACAGTCATGGGTTGAAGATGATTCGGGCAAAAAACTTGAAAACGAGTTTATTGCGCTCCCCCCTTTGCAACGTATTGAACCCAATTCAAAAGGTCAAATCAAAGTACAGACCATGGCGGGAAGTTCACATCCTCAAGACAGAGAGTCACTTTACTATTTTAATGTCCGGGAAATCCCTCCTAAAAGCAAAAAACCGAATACGCTGCAGATTGCATTGCAAACACGTATAAAAATGTTTTACCGACCAGAGGCACTTAAGTTAGCAAGTGGAGATGTACCTCAGACAGCATTAACATTGCGTCGTGAAGGCGACCGTTACCGTATTATCAATCCAACGGGATACTATATTACGATAGTCAACATGAGTGCTAATAACGCTGCCAGTAACAATGATTTTAAATCGGTAATGATTGCACCGAAAAGTAGCGAAATAGTTGAAATGAGTGCGGCAAAATTAGGAGCCCAACCCGTATTGACTTACATAAACGACTGGGGGGAAGACCAAAATTAATTTTTAGTTGCTCAGGTAATGCTTGTAAGGTCACCGAGCAGAAAGCAGGTTAAATATTTTGTTCAACGTTCTCCTGAGACATCTAAAAAGTAGACTAGTACCCGGGTGTTATGCTGGTTGTCTTATTCTTTCTTCATTTTTTGTAAGTGCCACATCGAAAGTAGATGATACCTGGCAGGTGGAGGGAGAGCATGGCCAAATTGTTGTGAACGGTTTACTAAGCGAAGGCGCGTGCCGTCTGGATCTTAATTCGGTTTTACAACAAATTGATTTAGGTGTATTAAATGTGGCTGAGCTTGAAAAGCCAGGAAGTGAGACGACACCAGTAAGGTTTAGTATCCGGCTGACTGATTGTTATCGTTCATTTAAAGATCAATCAGAGATGCCTGGGAAAAAAAATCTGTTTTCATATATAGAACCATTAGCCACGATTACATTTTCAGGATTAGCTGATGACGACTTCACTTCGTTGCTGAAAGTACAGGGGGCCAAAGGGATTGCGTTAAAAATAAGCGACAAAGATATGAATATGGTCTCATTAAATCAGCGGGGCGGTAAGTACTTTATCTCTCATAAAACAGAGCGGTTTGTTTTTTTTGTATCGGTCGTTAAAACGAAATCACAAGTTTTATTTGGTGATTTTTGGGCGGTAGCCAATTTCAAGGTCGATTATGAATAACATGTTTATTTATCGTCACTTAAAAATTATTGCAATTATCATTCTTTTTACTGCGGGTTTTTTATTATCTGTAAAGACTTCTGCAAGTGATGAATTTGTTGACATTGATAATATCAATGTTTCCGGAAAACTTGTTATATCGACCTGTGAAGTTATTGATGCTAGTGAAGATCATCTGGTTGATTTTTCAGAGGTGAACGTAAAAGACATTTATTCATACTCGCCTGATTTAGCGAAGGAATTTACTATCACTGCGAAAAATTGCCAGCCGGGGAATGAATTGACCATAGATTTCATTGGAGTAGAAAGTGAAACACTTCCTGGTTTTCTTCATATATCCGGGCAGGCCGAAGGCATTGCAATAGGTTTAAAGTCCGGAGGTGTTAATGGTTCCCCCGTTTTAATTAACAGTCATTCGCCTGTTCGGGGCTCTGTCAATAATGATGATGTTTTTTTCGTATTGGGTGCTTATATACAAGGTGAACCTCAGGCGGTAAAAAATAAAACTGTAATGCTTGGTGATTTCACAGCAACAGCAAACTTCACTTTGAGGTATGAATGATGTTAAACACCTCTCTAAAGAAAATGAATTCGACTTTGATGATGGCTGCGTTATGTGTCTTTTTTTATGCTTTTGATGCTATTGCTAGTGAAACGTTTAAAACTAATATTTATTTTGATGGCAATATCGTTACCGATCCCGGCATGTGCTATTTTAACGTTGAAGGACTTAATCCCGGACCTGGTGATGCACTAAGCGGTCTTGTCGAAAATGATAACGTCTATAATTATAATTTTGGTGAAGTGGTATTTAGATCATACAATGGCCGCTATATATTAGACAGAAAATATCGTAAAAATTTCAACGTCGAATTTACCTGCACTGGCGAACTGGCACTGGAAAGTTACATGCTGGTTCAGGTGTATCCTGTCTACGGTACCGTCAAGGGACAAAAAAACAGTGTAATGAGTCTACTGTCTCTCCCTCTATTCAAGTATGTAAAATCTTTAGGTTTACAACTTTTGTTTAATGGAAATCCTGTGACCACTCAGCGGCCTCATTGGATGCGTGTAGGAAAAAATACAGGTATGGCGTTTCAGTTAATTCAGTTGGATCCGTATGGTGCTGACTTAGAGGATAATATGTCATTATTTGCCGTCGTCAATGTGATTGTCCAACCTAATTAATGTGTTCAATAATATGAAAAAAAACAGGATATTCTTTTCAATTGCCATATTCATAGTATGCATATCCTCTCATTTTGCGTTAGCCTTTTACGACGGTAGTAATGATGGTTGTCAGAGCGAGGTAGCTGATAATGGTGAAGTAACGGGATCTTGTGGTTTTTCCACATTTGTATTAATGCAGACCAGACTCGATACTTCTCCCTGGTGCATCATTAATAACAACGAATCTATGGATGTTGTATTTGATGCGGTAGATCCCAATAAAATCTCATCCGGGAAATATAAAAAATCGTTGCAGAATGAATTTATTTGCTCGGATGCTACGCCGGGCTATAACGTTTTTTTTAAATTAGAAGGTAATAAAGCTGCCGGATTCGATGATGAAAAAACGATTGAAACCAGCATTAATGGCTTAGGAATGCAAATTCTGATGGACGGTGCACCAATGACGATTCATGAGAAAAAAAGGGCTAATTTGGCTTCACCGCCTCAACTCGAAGTAATATTAGTTAAACAGTTAACCAAAACACTGGAAGGCGATGACTTTTCCGGTTCTGCCAGCATGACGGTGGTATATGATTAAGCATTACTATTTAAAATACCTTTCAGGAATAATTTTTCTTTTACTCATTGGGCTTCCTGTTACTTCCCTGGCGAATGTTAAAGGCATTCCTTTACCCAAAAGTTGTCCTAAGGGATCAAAACATATGACGGATGGTTTGCTGGGTTTTGGCGACTGCCATCCAACTCAGGAAGGGCTTGAATCCGGATTTTTGATAGGTGAAGGATGGTCTATGCCCACAGGGACTAACCACGTCACTGAATTAGACGGCTACAAAGTTTATCCACAGTATAGTGGAAACTATAATGCAGTGTTGTTTTTTTGTCAGAGCAAAAAGTCAGTAAAATGTACAATTTCAACAGCTAATTTTCAATTGCATACACGGACAACTAACACTCTCAATACAACTAAAACGATATCCAAATCGAAGCCTAACTTTGGTGGGGCTGCCAGTGCATTACAAAATCAGCCATCAGCATCATTTTGTGTTGCGTTGCAAAATATGGATGGCACGGATAATGCTTATTATGTCGATCCCAATGAATCTTATTCATGCAGTGACGGTGTACCACTACCGGTCGAAGCAGCGACCTGTTACATTAACCGGGGCAGAGATATTCATGTTCGTTTCGGGAATGTTACAAGAACAGATCTAACTACCAGCCCAGAAGATCCTGCCGCAATTTATAAAGAGATTAATATCCCTGTTACCTGTACGCGTGACGCGGGTATCTCTTTAAAAATGGAGGTTCTGCATAATTCAATGGTAGGGAAATATCGTACTATCTATACATCCTCCAGCGGCGTCGAAATTGTTCCTTATATTGATGGACACTTTGCGCAGGAGGACGCACAGAGCATAAGTACTGTTTATCAAAATGGTATTCATGAAAAAACCGTGAGGTTTTATCTTTTCCGCAATCCAGACGTAAAGGTCAAGGATATTCGATTAGGTGCTTTTAGTGCCAGTTCTGTGGTTGTTATGTCAGAAGATTGATTTTATAAATTTATTTTTCTTATAAGAACGCATCCTGCGATAAATACTATGAAAGTTTTAACTAATAAAAAGATGATGCCTAAAATACATATGTATATATCAGGTGTTATCATGTGTTGGTTGTGTGGTGGATTCTTATATGTTTTGCCTAATAGCGGCGGTTCAGGACTTTCACTGCCGCAAAATTTATTGACATGGCTTGTTATCGCTCTTGTTTTATTGTTTTGTGCTTTTTCTAAACAATTTGAAGGGGTCAAAATATCCTCGCTTTCAGGCGGAGAGAGAGTGATTTTATTGGGCGTGATTTTATGGTGTTTCCCCCTTTTTCTTACCCGAGATCTTGATTGGTTTCAAAATGCTTTGCCACGAGTTGTTGCTCTGATTGTATTAATTTTTCTCTATTTAACCCTTAACCACACGTTATCCTACCGATTAAAATCTCGTTACTTATTTTTGCATGTCATTGTGAATACGTGTTTACTCCAGGCTGGTTACGTCATCCTACAATTGATTTTTTCGCCGGGTGAAAGGCCTTACGGAAGTTTTCAGCAAGTTAATGTGCTTTCTTCTTTTTTGGCAACAGGTCTGGTATGTCTGTTATTCGTTTTTAACAGGAATAAAACAGAACAGAAAACGATATTACGTTATTATTATGGTTTTAGTATCGCATTACTGGCGGGCATAATCGTCGTGCTTCAATCCCGAGCCGCTTTTATTGGTGTCATTGGCGGTGCAGGTATTGTTCTGTGGAAGGGGTTCACAGAAAAACGTACCAGATCTTATACTGCTCTTATACTGTTGCTGACAGGCACTGGATGCGGGCTTTTCATCCTGTATGTTTTACCCATTTTTTTCCCTGGCCCGCTTCTGCCCGTTATCGTTAAAACCTCATCGAATAGCGCCCGTTTTTATATGATGCGGTTGACAACAGAATTAATCATGCAGTCACCTATTACAGGGCAGGGTTATGGCAGCTTTGAGGCGGTTTTTGGTCAACTGGCCTCGACTGTCTGGCCCGGTCTTGAAGCCGCTACGGTAACGCATCCTCACAACGAATTACTTTTTGCCTGGGTAGAAGGTGGAGTCATCGCTCTGTGTGGGGGAGTGCTAATCGTTGCTGGTGTCATCAGGCAACTATGGGAACGAGGGGCACTAAAGTGGTATGGTGTGGCGTTTTTATTGCCTGTAGCAGTACATATGAATCTGGAATATCCTCTTTATCAGTCGGCAGCTTATGCTCTGGTAATAGTGCTATTACTGCTCGCTGCTGGCGTTGCTGCATCACCTGTTAAAGAAGAAATAATGAAGAATGGAGTGCAAATAAAACCGAGATTTTTACGGGCAAGAATTTTTTGGGGATCATTGTCCCTTTTTATGATTTATTTTTCGTTCACCGGTTTGATAACGCAGCAAAAGTTGACACAAATTGAAAAAAATGGCCTGCAGGCATTTGTGGTAGAGCCCGAAAAAACGATGTCGGCCTTTCCAAATCGCTATAGCCAGCGAGCACGCGTTGATTTTGATTATCATGTGGCTCTGCTTTTAAGATTTAATAAAGATCGCGATCTCACACTGCTGTATGCTTTTCAAAAATGGGCAGACGATTTCTTAAAAACTCATAATGATCCAAATATTTATAACAGCATGATTAGAATAGCGCTTCTTCAGCAGCCTTCGCAGTACCGTTATCTCTGTAATGAGGCTTATGGACGCTGGCCGAAAGATAAAAGATTTATTTGTGATCATTCGGGTGGGAAATGAAAAAAATCTCTTTCATAATTAATTTATCAAAAACTATGGGCCTTAAATGCTTAGTGATGTTGAGGGAATCAGATTCCAACCTCTTGTTGCTCTCAAAACTGGAGAGATTATTGCTTGTGAAGTATTGTCAAGCATCAAAAACAGTAATCCTGAAAAATGGTTCTCACAACTGTCTTCTGGTAAGGTTTTTTCTTTATTTCTATGGCAGATGGAATATTTAGCAAAATTTCCTGGTGAGTACTGGCTTAATTTACCCGTGAAGATATTTTGTAATACCCATAAGATTAAGCAACTTGTAAACATAAATCATGATAATCGTATTATTTTGGAGGTTCAGGATCCCGAAAACCTGCCCCACCTTTCCTGGGATGAGCTTACCGCTTTTAAAAAAGGCGTTGATGTTCTCAGACAGGCAGGATGGCGTATCTGGTTGGATGATGTCACTTCTACGCTTATCCCTTTAATCAGCAGGATGCCTTTACAAGTAAATGGGATAAAAATTGACCGAAATGAAATTAAAGATTCAGGCAGAATCGTTGCCCTCATCTCAAAAGCTTCTGTAATTTACCCACAGATTCTGGTTGAAGGTATTGAAACGCAGCAAGAAAGACAACGTATTCTGCTTACACATGCGCAGTACGGGCAAGGTTTCCTGTGGCCGGAAAGAAAGGTATTACTCAATGCGCCCAAAAAAATGTATTAATTCAAAATCAGAAAATGTGCCGATGACTTCGTTAACTGTTTTCATTCATGTATTGCAATGTCTGGCATACTTCGGACAGGTCTTAAGCTGTCTTCAGACATGTTTAATACTCAGTAAACTTGCATGAACAGTTTTGACTGGCAGCCGGTGGACCTGGCATCTCCCCCTTTTATCCATCGACGAATCTACACGTTACCCTCTTTTGTCGTTTATCTGAAAACTCAACGTAACAGACGTGTAGCGGCGTTTAGGTAGTAATCAGTCAGTAAGTGTTAATAAAAAAAGCTTTATTAAACTGCTACAAAAACTTACGATTGATAAGAATTTTTTTAGGATAAAACCCATATGAAAAAAGCAATCGCAGTCGTTTTGTTAGCATTCGTCCTCACTGGATGTGGAGAGCCTAAGATCGATGGTTCTTCCGAAGAGGCTTTTCAGACATCGCTTCAAAAAGTTCGGGAGTCACTTGCAGAGGATAAGCGCGCCGCGTTTAACGATGCTATTCAGGTTGTCGCCTTCAGCCAGGTCAGCATGAAAGAGCTGATGCAGGCGGGCAGCGGTGATGAAGGTGGACGCGCGCTGATTGATAAAAAGATCAAAGGCGCACTGGCCGGTAAGACCGGCGAAGAAGTTATTGAGTACGCAGATAAGATTAAAAAAGAGCGCGCAGCCAACTAATCTCAGCGTGTTTGTTTCTTAGCCCGGCTTATTTACGGTCTGATTAACCTGTTACTACACTATGAGGCATACTTAGTATGCCTCTTTTTTACGCCATCTTTACAGGAATCTTGATGCCGACGGTCTACAGGCGTTTTGTTGGCATTGAACTGCCAACCGCGTCGGGCAAAAAGCGGTAAGTATTCGGGTAAGGGCAATCCGCACCAATAAGATGACGGGCTGCACTAACTGGAAGCCTTGTGGCACACAAGCGTTGCATGATCCCACCACGAATTCTGATTAACTGAAAAATAACGGATGTTAAAACCGGCTGCTGTGATTTCTGCGGTCAGGTCGTCCAGCGGTTTCAGCGTGCGCCAGGGAATGCCGTCTTTCAGTAACAGGTGCTGTCCAGGGTCATAACGCAGAGATTCGCTTATTTGTTTAGGCGAACCACACATGCTGCTGATAATTAACGCGCCGTCACAGGCCAGTACACGGCGCACGGCTTTAAGGCAATGTGTACGTTGTGTTCCCACCAGACAATGAAAGCAGCTGCCGTCAACGATGACATCGAACTGAGCATCGTTATAGAGAGAAAGGTCGCATACGTTGCCTTGGTTAAAATGACCGACCAGACCTGCTTCCCTGAAGCGTTCCCGGGCCCAGCAAATCGCCACGTCTGAGATATCGACCCCGTAAACGACGAATGATTGTCGGGCAAAATAATGTGATGCCATGGCACCATTGCCACATCCGAGCTCAAGAACAGTCCCTTTGTCAGGAAGCCATGCTGCTTCTTCAAGCTCATAAAGCACCTCGCTGAGCCGCTGACGGGCTCGCGAAAAGCCGCTTCCTGTCCAGGATTCATAGCCCTCATTTTTGAGGCGCCGATAGATATCGTCATAGCTTTCCACGACCGCCCATCTCCTCCTGCCGTCACTGAATCCTCTTCTGACGCATTTTCTACAGGCTATGCGTGACCCGTATCTGACTTTTCGGTCGTTGTGTCGTTTCTCACATGATGAAATGCCGCCATGGCCAGGTGCGGATTAAACGGGTTTCATTTCTCAGCAGGAATAATCGAAATCTGCCCGTTACTTTCCAGAATGGCATAGCGAATTTCATCGAGTTCGCACAGCCCATGATTTTGTCGCGCGACCAGCAAAATATCATCCTCGCTGACGTTCACTTTTTTCATCTTATCGGGAAAAGGCTGGCCGTTTTCAACCAGAATGGCCGGGCTGCCATCAATTAGTTGTTCAAACCCTTTGTGTTTCCTCTTGATGTAACCAAACAGCATATCCATTACTATCAGTGTGATAATGGTGATCATTGCGCCGGTGACGGAGAAATCGCTTCCCAGCAGCGCCTGTTGAGTTGCCTCACTGATGATGAGGAGCAGGATCAGATCAAAACTGGTCATCTGAAGCAGGGCTCTTCGCCCGGCTATTTTGAACACAAGGAGGAGGATCAGGTATATCGCAGCGGCTCTGAGGACCATTTCCATAAAGGTTACCTACGGATAAATAAACTGGCTGAAATGGATTTCGGGTTCATTGTTGACCTGCAGGGTATTACTAAAAGCGCCCGGCTTCCTTGGGGTAAGGGCCAGCCAGACTGAGAAGGTCGGCTGTTTGTCGGCGTGGTTATAGACCAGGTAGACATAACCCTTTTCGCTGTACATCCGGTCAGGCTGAGGTTTAATGCTGCCAATCTGAAATTCGTCCAGAAACGTTTTTCCAAAGCTGAGAATATAGTCCGGTGCGTTGAGCTCTTTGATGGAGACTTTGATTTCGTTTTCGCTGGTCAGGCGGCCAAACCGATCGTAATCGAGACGTAAGGTGTGCGTTTTATTCTGCAGGTGCTGCTCGCTAAACAGGCCGTTAGAAAATAACCCCAGCACTGCCGCCACAACAATACTTGTCAGTAAAATAAACCCTGCACGACTAAACTGATATTCAAAATTAAGGTTTTTTATATTTTCCTTAATACGGGGTTTTCTGAGCATCATGCATCAATACCTCAGCGTTTAATGGCCGCCCGGCCTCGCGAAGGCCGCCAAAAATCAGTCGGTTATATGACAAGAAGCGTAGCACTGGCCCTGGTGCTGTCAAACCCATCCCTTGGGCGAATAAAGGTCAAAATCCTCTGTATCCAGGCTGTGGACGGCGGCATTTCAAAGGGGAAAACGAAGCCATCCCGCTTTTATTTCGCTGACCCCTGCGCATCAATTTAACATTTTGACCACTTCCGGCGACGGGCTCATTTTTCTGCTTTACCTGCCAGGAAGGACTTGCGTATTGTGAAGGCCTGTCCCTCTGTCGCCCCTTTCACTATGACCGACCCGATTGTGACGATGTATCGCTCTCCCTTTGTTCTGTTAGCCATGATTGTTGGCCTGGCGATCAGTTTTACTGCTCAGGCACAAATGGGCGATCGACGAACGGTAACACAACCGGTTTATCCGCCGGTCTGCCAGCGTATCCCGGCCATGGATCAATATAATGTCAGTCAGACTATTCAACAGGCGCTGGATAGCTGCCCGCCCGGCAAAATGGTGCTGTTAGTACCCTCAACCCGTGCGAAGGTATTTTATAGCGGGCCACTGTCTTTGCCTTCGGGTGTCAGTCTGGGCATTGATAAGGGAGCGGTGTTGCGCGCGCTTCCGGATCCACGATTGTATGATAACGGGCGCGGAAGCTGTGGCACGCTGGATTCGCAGGGCAACGGTTGCAGGGCGTTTATTACTCTCAGTCATGTCCGCGGTAGCGGAATATACGGGCAGGGCATGATCGACGGGCAGGGTGGAGCCTCTGTCACCGGTAAGACGCAAACCTGGTGGCAACTGGCGGCCAGCGCCAAAAGTGATGACGCAAAGCAAAATGCGCCGCGGCTGATCCAGGTTGATCACGCCCGGGATATCACGCTGTATCAGATCACCCTGAAGAATGCGCCAAACTTTCACGTGGCTGTCAGTGACAGTGAGGGCATTACGCTATGGGGCATCACCATCGACACGCCCGCGACCGCACGAAACACCGACGGTGTGGATCCCATGGGGTCCAGCGATGTTACGTTAATCAACAGTCGGATCAGTACCGGTGATGACAATGTGGCGATTAAAGCCGGAAACGCACCGGCCTCGCATATTTCCATCGTGAATAACCAGTTTGGCTCTGGTCATGGTATGTCGATTGGCAGTGAAATAAACCGAGGCGTCAGCGATGTGCTGGTGAACGGGCTGACGTTAACCGGCACGACCAATGGCCTGCGCATCAAAAGCGACCGCTCGCGCGGTGGGCAGGTGCGGGCGGTTCGCTACCAAAACATTTGTATGCAGGATGTGGACAATCCCGTGGTCATTGATACGCATTATGATCCGCACGCCAGCGGCACGATGATCCCCGATTACCGGGATATCACCTTCGACAACGTCAGGACAGGCAACGGAAAAATTACGCTGGACGGGTACAGCGAGACGTTTCCGCTTGAGATGACGATAAAAAATGTCTCTATCGCTGAGCAGGCCACGGTAGTACAACGCTTTGCCATTATTCATGGTCAATTTACGCGGGCGCCTCAGACTGCGTGCCGTTAAACAGGTCGAGGGTTGCGCTATTCCCTGAGCGCTTTTTTCTCTGCCGCAGTGCCAGCATCGCTGCTATCCGGCTCACCGTACAACTGGTTTGCCGTATCATTCGGCCAGGACTCAATGGCACCGCAGGAATAGGTGTAACTGCCTAACGCCAGTGTATAGCGCAGCACGTTCTTATCGTCTTTTGCTGCGCCCCAGATCACCTCCAGCACAGCGTTATGCGTTTCGATAAAGTGCTTCGACAACTGATCGAACTTCACGGGCACGAAGCGGGAATAGCTATTGTCTGCAGTAAACGGGCTGCTGGACATGAACAGATCGGTTTCGCCACTTTCCCGGTTTTTCAGGCCCATAAGCATGATGTTATCGGTCGTTTTCAGCAGTTGCAGTGTGATGTCCTGTCTACAGCGCTGGTGCGCGCTGGCCTGCAAATTTCCCAGCAGCGGTGCGCGTAACGGCTGAGCGAGCACATTGCCAGCCAGCCATCCTGTCGCTGTTAACGTCAGTAATGCTTTAGAAATCGGTTTCATACTCTTAATAAATGAGTCGGTGGACAAAGCGCAAAGCATGAAGCGTTGCGCAGCGTGGTACCTTGATCTGCCACAGAGTAGGGTGCAACTGGCTGAAAAGTGAGGCGCTTACTGTTTTAGCGAGGGGTTTTATCGCGGCGTTCGGATCTGACGAGATAACATATGCTCTCCTGACGGTGTGCCCTGATGCTGTTGCTATGAACAGCGTGAAGCGGGGCAGCAGAGGCCAACACAACAGACGCGAACACAGCCTGATAAGGTGCGGCATTGTTGTCGAAACAGTCTCTCTATGGCGGTAAGTAGCAGAACAGAGGGAGACAGGCCACGCCAGCCGAAAAGGCCATCCGGCTTCGCGCCGAATGACACAGTAATAGCTTCTACCGTCTCGTGAAACAGAGTCAGGCAGACGGAGGTCTACGTCGCTGAATTAGCGCTTGTTTCCTTAACGAACTCAGCGAATGATAGAGCCAATCGCATCGTATCTGAGTGAACATTATGTTGATCAGCACGGAAACCGAACGGACGCATATCGCGGACAGCCGTCTTGCCTGCACGCTTGCCGCTGTCGCCGGCGCGTTAAACACGGCTGCCTTTGAGATAGTCGGTTTCTTCTCGGCCAATATGACAGGCAACGTATCCTCACTGTCGGATTATCTGGCCAAAGCCAATGTGCATCAGGGCATCTTTTTCCTGCTGATTGTCTTCATGTTCATTTTTGGCGCGATGGTATCGACGCTGATTATTAATGCCGGACGCCGACGGCAGATTCGCACAATCTACGCTGTGAATATTCTGCTGGAAGGTGCGGCGCTGGTGGCGCTGGGCATAACCGAAGCCCATTACACGCTGGCGTCGTCCGGCGCGCTGTTGATTCTGAGCCTGAGTTTTTTGATGGGACTGCAAAATGCGGTGGTGACCCGCATCTCCAATGCGCGCGTCAGAACGACACATGTCTCCGGCACCTCCACCGACATTGGAATCGAACTGGCGATGCTGTTTGATGTGCTTCGGCGTAAGGCGTCGCCAAAAGACGCGCCGCTGTATGTTGAGCGCCTGCGGCTGCATACTTACACGATCCTCTCTTTCCTGGCGGGCGGGATCGCCGGCATCGGGCTCTGGCATTTACTCAATTACTACTTCCTGGTGCTGATTGGGCTGGGACTGGTCATCCTGGCGCTGAGCGCTATGCGCAAGCGCCCCGCACTACCTGTAAGCTCTTAAGGCTTTTCCCTGCTGGAGGGGGCGGGAGCCAGCACCCTCAACGCATCATTAAGCAGGCGGAAATGGGCTGGCGTTTGCCCGATGATCTCACCATCTGCATTAATAAAGTGTGGCCGACGCGTTTGCAGTGTCAGGGCGGTCGTGCTGAACGTGCGGACATTGCGCCAGCGGCCATGAGTGCCGCGTCGCAGCGAAGGAAACAGCAACAGCAGTTGCCAGCTGCGTTTGATTTCGAGGCTGTAGACGTCCAGCAAGCCATCGTCAGGCGCGGCGCTTTGCTGTACGGTCATTCCGCCACCATAAAAGCGCCCATTGCCAACCGACACCTGCACGGTTTTAATGGCGGTTGCCTTGCCGCCATGAATCAGCGTGGCGCGGAAAGGCCGACTTTGCCGCAGAATGCGCAACGCGGCAAAGGCATAACCCAGCACGCCCCAGCGCTTTTTCGCCTGTGCCGTAAGATTACGAGCCAACTCAGCCGAGAAACCAATACTGGAGACGTTGAGAAACAGGTGACCATTGACCTCACCGAGATCCACAGAGCGCGTATGGCCCTGGCAAATGACACTGACCGCCTGTTCCAGTTGAGTGGGAATCCCCAGCGTTCGCGCAAAATCATTGGCGGTGCCCAGCGGAAGAATCCCCAGCGGCAGCCCGGTGCGCATCAGTCCCGGCGCTGCCGCATTGAGCGTGCCGTCGCCGCCGCCCACAATCACCCAATCGATTTGGCCGGCGTAAGCAGAAATAAGATCGGGGTAACTACGTCGATCGCCCGGGGCGGGCAGGATTAGATCAATGCCCGCCTGCTGCAGCAGTTCTGTGGCGCGGGCGGCATCAATGCGGCCCTTGCGTGAACGTTGATTGATCAATAACAGCGCAGTCTTTACCCTGTGCGGCATGCTTAATCCGTTTAAGAGATGACGTGTTAACGAGACGATTAGCAGAAAGTACACATGCGGGATTCTCTGTTACAACCTTGCTTGCGCTACTTTACGTAACGGCAAAAAAACACGCGAGTGACTACACTGCCAGTAAACCCAATGACAGACGAGGATGCCGATGACAGAACATCAATTCAGAACGCTGCTGGCTGAGAAAGGCTTTGCAGAACCGGTCATTGTCGAACGTGAAGCCCACAGTGAACTGGACCAGCACGATCATCCTTTTGAGGCGATGGCGCTGATTCTTGAAGGGGATATCACCCTGTTTACCGAAGACGGTGTCCGTACCTACCAGGTAGGCGACATTTTTCATTTGCAGGCCGGGCAACCGCACCGCGAGACGTTTGGCGCGCAGGGCGTACGTTATCTGGCAGGAAGAAAGTTGTCGTGATCGTTGAGATAGAAAAAACAATGTTTGAGGACCTGTTTGCGCGCCTGTCGCGCTCGCCTTTTCGCCAGCGTTTTCGTCTGGGTCGTAAAGAATACGATTACTGTCTTGCGAAAGGGCAGGCCGGGGTGCAACAGCACGCCGCCGGGTTTATCCACCAGCGTCTGTCCGCCGCCCATCCGGTGAATGACGGCAAGCAAACGCCGATGCGCGGTCATCCGGTCTTTATTGCTCAGCATGCGACGGCGACCTGCTGTCGCGGATGCCTGGCAAAGTGGCACGGTATTGCGCAACATCAGACGCTGACTGATAATCAGCAGGCTTATGTGGTAGCCGTGATCATGGACTGGATTCACCAGGCTATGCAGCAACCCCCGCCTCCACGTCGCGTGCGCAAACCTGCGGCACCGGACCCGTCGCCTCAGCAACTCGATTTGTTATAGGCAACGATTATACCTCTGGTGTCCTTTTAACCAGTCAGGTTCGCTATATTTCATTTCAGGTCTATTCTTAAATCGTTCTTTGGTCTCCTGTGCCAGGATAATTACGCAAGACGACAAATTTCACACAAGAGGGAATTACGATGAAGAAAGCAATTATTGCACTGTCTGCTGTTTTACTGGCCTCGCCAGTTTTCGCTGCTACCACAACGGATGAAACTGTCGCTGAAGCGCATAAAGGCGCAGATACCGCTAAAGAAAAACTGCATCAGACGCAGCACAAAGGCCAGGAGCTGAAGCTGAAGTCTGAGCATGCAGCGGAAGGTAAGAGCAACGCCACCTCAAGCAAAATCTCTGAAGGTGCGCAGAAAGGCTGGCACAAAACCAAAGAAGGCACCGAGAAAGGCTGGGATAAAACCAAGCAGGGTGCCGAAGACCTGAAAAACAAAGCGACCAACTAAGCCGCTTTTGTGTAGAAAAAACCCACCGCTGGTGGGTTTTTTTATTCCCTATTTCTGTTCGGGGTCGGCCGGAACGGTCTTAGCCTGTAAGGCTTCGGCCTTTGCCGCCTCTGCTTCTGCGGCATCCTGCTGCGCCGTATCAGACTGTTTTTTCCCCTCTTCGATAAACTCTTCATCGATTTCCTCAATGTTTTCGCGGTTATCGCGTCCGGACAGTAAATTCCAGCAGGCAATGAACAGGGCAGCAATCACCGGGCCGATGACGAAACCGTTGATGCCGTAGATTTCCATTCCGCCCAGGGTGGCGATCAGGATCAGGTAATCAGGCATTTTGGTGTCTTTGCCGACCAGCAGTGGGCGCAGGATGTTATCCACCAGCCCGACGATGACTACAAAGAAGCCCACAAGAAACAGCCCCTTCCACAACGCCCCGGTTGCGAAGAAGAAAATCGCAGCGGGCACCCAGATAATAGCGGAGCCGACGGCAGGAATAAGCGACAGGAAACCCATCAAGGCCCCCCAGAGCAGGCTGCCATCAATATCGGTAATCCAGAAGGAGAGCCCACCTAAAATCCCCTGTACCACACCGACCACGACCGTGCCTTTTACCGTCGCGCGCGACACGGCGGCAAACTTCTTAAACAGATGGTGTTTTACATAGGTAGACAGCGGCAGCGCTTCCAGAATCAGATGGACCAGGTACGATCCATCTTTCAACAGGAAGAACAGCAGATAGAGCATGATGCCGAAGCCGACGGTGAAGCTGAATGTCCCCTTACCGATGATAAAGGCGCTACCGGCCAGGTACTGGCCGCCTTTGAGGGCAAAGGCCGACAGCTTTTGCTGAATCTGCGTAGCATTGTCCAGGTTGTTTTCTGCAAGGTAATGTTTGGCCCAGCCTGGCAGATGTTGCAGCAGATCGGCGAAAACGACCGGGAACTGGGCCGAGTTGGTTTGCAGCTTGTGGTAAACCGTATTTACTTCGACCACCAGCGATGACGCAATAATCGCTAAAGGCGTAAAGACGATCAGACAGATGCACAACAGCGTCAGCAGGGCGGCAAGCCCGTTACGATCGCCCAGCTTGCCTCGCAAATACGTTTTCAGCGGATGGAAGATCACGGCCAGCACGGCAGCCCAGAGAATCGGCGAGAAGTAAGGCGCTAATACCTCGAAAAAAGCCACCGTCGCGATGGCCAGTATCAGCAGGAAAAACCCGATAGTAAGTCCTTTAAAGCGCATAGGATAACCTCATGTAAACATCCCTTGATAAGCACGTATGCCGATGCGGGCATTGGCCACCCGAAAGTGTATGAATGTGGCATCGGGAATCAACGATCAATTCTGTTTTTATTTTCTCCTCACGCTGCGTTGGCCAGCGCATTCTTCAGTCGCAGACAACCGACGAGAGACAGGCCATGTCGCGCCCCCGGCCGCGGCCGCGAACGATGCCTACCTTAGCGTAGCGGGTTCGGGCGGTTTTGCTGGCGCAGCGCGACAGATTTCTGAGATAAGCCTGCCACTGACGGCTGACGCGCGGCCCAGGCTTGCGAAATAAAACTGTCATACAGCAATGCTAGCGTGACAACCGGCAAGGTCAGAGAAAAAAGGAATAATAATGAAAATACACATTACCCTGATTGCGGCGGCGCTGTTCGTGACGCAACAGGCGCAGGCAATCCCGTTGTCTGAAGCCAGTGCGCTGGCGAACAAAACGTCTCAGGGCTCATCCAGTCCGGTATTCAATGCGCTTGAACTGCAGGCGCTGGCGGCAGAGCGCACGGCCATCCAGAACGGTGCACCTACGCTCAGCCGTGACCAGCTAAAACAGGCGAAACAAAGTGACAAACTCGCCGACTATCGCTGGCTGAAAGCCAGTGGCTACAATTTCCAGACCCAACCCCTGCAACAGGCGGGCATTGCGCTGTTATCGGGATTCAGTACGCTGCCGGATAACGTGATGAACGCTAACCGGGCCACAGTGACATCAATTAATCTTAATGCCACGCAGGGCGAACGCCGTCAGGCGCTGGCGGACGCCGAAGGGATTAGTTATCTGTATTTCCTTGCCGATGCCCTGGGACCGCGCTTAGGTAAAGCTTTTCTTGCGGCCTATGAAAAAGGCGAGCTGAGTAAAGCTGCCGCGCTGATAAAAGCCAGTGAAGTCAGCACCAGCGCGGCAAAAAAACACTTCGACTATCCACGTCCTTTCCTGCACAAAGGCAATACGATTCATCTGGTGCCGGATGACACGGTGATCAAAGATAACCAGCCTTATACGGCCGATGGGGGTTCTTTTCCCAGCGGACATACCAATACCGGCTACACCGATGCGTTATTGCTGGCTGAGATGATCCCGGAACGTTTTGATGCGTTGCTGCAACGGGGCGCGCGTTACGGGTATTCGCGGCTGGTTCTGGGCGTACATTATCCGCTGGACGTGATGGGATCGCGCATGGTGGCCCAATATAACGTTGCACATTATCTGAATGATGCTGCTTACCGGACGTTATTCGCAGAGGCTCGCCAGCAACTGCGCAGTGCGCTGGAAAAAGAGTGTGGTACCACATTAGCGGTGTGCGCAAAACCTGCGGGACAGGATGATCCCTATGGCACTGGCAGCATGAAGCCGTTTTACCGTTTCACCATGAGCTATAACCTGCCGAAGGTGGCAGGCAATAAGGCCAGGTTAACGGTTCCCGACGGCGCAGAGGTGTTGCTGGAAACCGCCTTGCCTCAACTGTCGGCGAAGCAGCGCCGTGCGCTGATGGTGAAAAGCGCGTTACCCGCCGGTTACCCACTGGGTGGGCCGGGCGCGGATCAGGCATTCTGGCAGCGGCTGGATTTAGATGCGGCCTACGCCCAGGCGAAGCACCGTTAACCTGTAACGGGCGGGAAACCCCGCCCGTGTTTGCTACAGCGTCGCCTGGGTTGGCGTCATGCCCGGCACCAGAATTACTTTTCGGCACGCTTCTTCCCGTTTTTCAAAGATGGCATAGCCCCGTGCCGCATCCTCCAGCGGCATATGGTGCGTCACAATCTCTTCCGGGGTTAAATGCCCTTTTTCGATGAGGCTGAGCAGGTCGGGCAGATAAGCATGAACATGCGTCTGGCCCATTTTGAAGGTCAGGCCCTTGTCAAACGCATCGCCGAACAGGAAGCCGTGAATAAAGCCGGCGTACACACCGGGCACGCTGACAATCCCGCCCCGGCGAACGGCCGCAATACACTGACGTAACGCTTTCCCGCTGCTGCCTTCCAGTTTCAGGTTAGTTAATACCGTTTCTGTCAGGCTGCCCTTGGCTTCAAAACCAACGGCGTCAATGACCGCATCCACGCCGCGATGGCCCGCACTGTGCTCAATGATCCAGGCGGCGGGATCGTCAGTTTTATCGAAATTAATCGGAATCACACCATAACGTTCCCGGGCAAAGTCCAGCCGGTAGTCATTATGATCGATCATATAGATCTGTTCTGCGCCCTCCAGGCGGGCGCAGGCGGCGCTGAGTAAGCCGACGGGGCCAGCACCAAAGATCGCGACGCTTGAACCCGGCTTGATTTCAGCGTTTTTGACCGCCTGCCAGGCGGTCGGCAGGATATCAGACAGAAACAGCACTTTCTCGTCCGGGAGCGTTGCAGGCACTTTAAACGGACCGGTATTCGCTTTGGGAACACGGACATATTCCGCCTGACCGCCGGGGATACCGCCGTACAGTTTGCTGTAGCCAAACAGGGCCGCGGGTGGCGTAATTTTTTTGCGGTTTAAGATCGCGCCTCTTCCGCTGTTGGTGTTTTCGCACGCGGCGTACTGATGCAGATGACAAAAAAAGCAGTCGCCGCAGGCAATCACAAACGGAATCACCACCCGATCACCTTTTGCCACGGCGGTCACTGCGCGACCGGCTTCCACCACTTCGCCCATGAACTCGTGGCCAAAAATGTCGCCATGATCCGTACCCGGGATTTTTCCCCGGTACAGGTGCAGATCTGAGCCACAAATAGCCGTGGCGGTAACGCGAAGAATAATATCATCGGCCGCTTCCAGACCGGGATCGGCAACATTATCAACGCTGACTTTATGCGGACCATGCCAGGTTAAGGCTTTCATGTAGTTGACTCCTGTAAACCGGTGAAGGACAGCAACGGCGCGGTCGGCGATACCAGCCCGACAACAGTCGTCGCCAAAATTTGTAAGGGTGCTTGAAGTGTAGTGAGGGAAAAACGGGTAAGCAGAGCGGTGGGGTGAAACCATGAAACAACCACGGCCTGTAAAGCCTTTCCTGTAGGGGATGATGCGCATAACCCGCCCGGAATCTGCACGATATGACGCATTACTTGAACTCAGGTCGTCAGATAGTGTAAAAAAACGCACGCGCAATCGATTACGCAGCGGCAGCCTGAGGCATTCCTGTCGCCCGCGTTTACCTGTTCCCTCTGAGAACGGCCACACTTTTACCCGCAACTGGCCGCCTTTGCGGCTGATGCATACTCTGGAAAAGCTAATGAAAACCTCGCACACCCGCCCCCTGGAATCTGCCCGCATTACAGAAGAAACGGGCTGGCGTAAAACGGATACCGTCTGGATGCTGGGGCTTTACGGCACCGCAATCGGCGCAGGCGTCCTGTTTCTGCCCATCAATGCGGGGATGGGCGGTCTGTTGCCGCTGATAATTATGGCGCTGCTGGCTTTTCCGCTGACATTTTTTGCCCATCGCGCCTTAACGCGTTTCGTGCTGTCAGGCAGTCATCCGGCGGGCGACATCACGGATGTGGTGGAGGAGCATTTTGGGGCTGGCGCAGGCAGGTTGATCACGCTGCTCTATTTCTTTGCTATCTACCCCATTTTGCTGATGTACAGCGTGGCGATGACGAATACGGTCGAAAGCCTGATGGTCAATCAACTTGGGTTGACTGCGCCCCCGCGCGCCTTACTGGCGCTGCTGTTAATTGTGGGCATGATGACGGTGGTGCGCTTCGGCCAGACCATGATTGTCAAGGCGATGAGCGTGCTGGTTTATCCCTTCGTCGCGGTGCTGATGTTGATGGCCGTCTGCCTGATTCCTCACTGGCACGGCGCCGCACTACAAACGTTGCACAGCGGCGGCGGCAACCTGTGGAGCACGTTGTGGCTGGCCCTGCCGGTGATGGTCTTTTCTTTTAATCACTCGCCGATTATCTCATCATTTGCGGTGGCCAAACGTCAGGAATACGGCGCGCAGGCTGAGCAAAAATGCTCACGGATTCTGGCCTGCGCGCACCTGTTAATGGTGCTGACCGTCATGTTCTTTGTGTTCAGCTGTGTGCTGAGCCTGTCCCCTGATGACCTGCGGTCAGCGAAAGCTCAGAACATTACGATATTGTCCTATCTGGCGAACCATTTTAATGCGCCGCTGATCGCCTGGACGGGGCCGGTAATCGTCATGGTCGCAATCGCTAAATCCTTTCTCGGGCACTACTTAGGGGCACGCGAAGGGTTTAACGGCATCGTTAACAAAGCGCTGCGTAGCCGGGGCAAGACGATTGCGCCTCAGCGGCTGAATCGCCTGACGGCAGGCTTTATGCTGCTGACGACCTGGTTGGTGGCGACGCTCGATCCTAATATTCTGAGCATGATTGAAACCCTGGGCGGCCCGGTGATTGCGGTCATTCTGTTTTTAATGCCGATGTACGCTATTCATCGTGTTCCTGCCATGCGCCAATACAGCGGCAAGCTCAGTAATGTCTTTGTGGTGGCCAGTGGGCTGATTGCCATTTCCGCTATTTTCTATTCGCTTTTGCAGGCGTGACTGACGGGCGGCTGGCAACGCCGCCCTGTGTTTCTGCCGGACAGCGATCCTCCGTTCACGGCTTCAGACGTATTCGTTAAAAAAAGTTTTAAATTTTTTACGAATTTGCATGTTAAAGTTAACGAGAATAATTCTTATTCCTTAACAGGGTTACTAAACATGAAATTCGGTATTTTTGCAGCAACATTGTTGGCCTCAACCGTCTGTTCGGCAACGACGTATCCTGTCACCGTCACCGACATGGATGGCCAGCGTATCACGCTGCAGAAAGAGCCCCGGCACATCATTTTGCAGGACGGGCGCGACATTATGGCGCTGGCGTTGCTGGATCGTGATAATCCGTTCAAACGCGTCGTGGCCTGGAACAATCTGCCCAAAAAGCAGGACACGCAAACGTGGGCGCTGCTGGAGAAAACCTGGCCGCAGGCTGCCAGTATTGTGGATATGGGATTCAACGATCAGGGACAGGTGAACCTTGAAAGCGTGCTGGCGCAGAAGCCGGATCTGATGATTGCGCAACTGCGTGCCAAACCGGCGCTGATGCAATCTGGGGTACTGACCACGTTGAAAAGCCTGAATATCCCGGTCGTGTTTGTCGATGACGAACTGCATCCTAAGCAAAACACGGTGCCAGGGATAACGTTGCTGGGCAGCGTGCTGAACCGTGAAGCGGAGGCGAAAGCCTATACAGATTTTTATCAACAGCGCTGGCATGCGCTGCAAACGAAAATCGATCAGGTCAAAAACAAGCCTACCGTCTTTATTGAACCTATCGCCGGTAACAGCGACAGCTGCTGTTTTACCCACGCTCACAGCGGCTGGGGCGGGCTGGTTGAGGCGGTCGGCGGCAAAAATATTGGCTCGTCACTGCTGCCCGGTAATGCCGGTTTTGTGTCGCTGGAGAAGATCATCGCCATGAAGCCGGACGTTTACATCATGACTGGCTCGAAACGGTCCAACAGCAACGTGTTGCCGCTGGGCTACGGGGCGAATAAACAGGATGTCGCCACCACTTTTACCACATTACTAAAACGCACAGGGCTGGCGCAGATTGAGCCGGTGAAACAGGGAAAGACCTACGGGATTTATCACCACTTTTATAACCATCCCTACAACATTATTGGTATGGAAATTCTGGCAAAAGATCTTTATCCAAAGCAGTTTAGTGACCTGGATCCTACCGCGGATTACCACAACATTATCCGCCAGTTTACTAAATTACCGGATGCGCCCGTCATGCTGAGTTATCCCTGATACCTTTCCCTGAGGCGCGAACCTGTTGACCGCCGCGTGCAGGCTGAATTATGTGTTGAGTCAGCCTGCATAACGCGCTGCGGTTGAGGCTGATCCGCTTATCGGAAAGGATTCCGTTACGTTGCCGATGACCGCGCGCCTCTGGCTGACGCGCTTTCGTGCCGTTTAACATCATGGTCGGGCTGACCCTGCTCGCCTGATTACGCGTGAGTCTCTGCTGTCACCCTGTTGTTCTTCCACCTGCGGCGTCGTTCAGCGCGTCCTGAGACACGGCGCTTTCATCTGCTGACTTTTAAGAGTTTTGGCGATACTTATTGTGACGCCTCATGCCGATAGTAGTCATAACGGCGCGTCGTCGCCGTTACACTGGAGGCAGTACCATGAAAAAAATAAAATCAGTTTTAGTGAGTGTCCTTTTAGCATACAGCACCCTGTACAGCCTGCCGGGACTGGCGGATGGCCCCGGTGGTCCTGGTGGCCCATGGCATCATCCGGGACGCGGTCCTGATGGTTTCGGCCCGCCGGGCCTGCGACGCGAAGGACCGCCGGGACCGGGTGGACCGCCACCGCCTGATGCGCGTCGTGACTACGACCACGATCGGTTTGCGTGGGAAGGGCATGAATTCCGGCGCGGCCGACCCGTTCCACGGGAATATTGCGGCGACAGATACCGGATCGATGACTGGCGTGAGCGCGGGTTGAGAGAGCCACCGGAAGGGCAGCACTGGGCGGATATCGATGGTAACTATGTGCTGATTGCAGCGGCCACCGGCATTATCACCTCACTCATCCTCAACAACGCGTTTCATTGATCACCATACAGGGATGGCAGATGCCATCCCTTTTTTATGCCACATGCGCTGCATTATCAGGCTATTCTGACAGTGAATCCTGAACGTTTCCCTGCTAAGGAGTTCTGATGACCACGGTAAAAATGGTTGCCGTTGATATGGATGGCACCTTTCTGGATGACAAAAAGCAGTACAACCGCGCCCGTTTTCTTGCCTGTTACCACCAGCTCAGCCAGCGAAACATCAGGTTTGTGGTCGCCAGTGGCAATCAATACCACCAACTGCGGTCGTTTTTTCCTGAGATCGCCAGCGAGATCGCGTTCGTCGCTGAAAATGGCGCACTGATTATCGACAGGGATGAAGAGCTGTTCTGTGGCGCGTTCTCACGCAGCGACATCGATGCCGTGCTCGATACGTTGAAAAACGGACACTATCCCGACCTGCGTTATCTGCTTTGTGGACGAAACAGCGCCTATTATTTTGAGGGAATGGATGAAACGTGGCTGGTGAAGATGCGTCACTACTGTCACCGGCTTAAGCCAATACGTACGCTTGATGAGGTGGCTGACGATCGGATACTGAAATTTGCGCTGAATCTGTCAGACGATTACGTCGAGCCTTTAATGGCGGATATTGGTCGCCTGCACACAGGATCGGCAGCAGCCACATCCAGCGGTCACGGCTCGGTAGATTTAATCGTGCCCGGTCAGCATAAAGCCAATGGCCTGAACCTGCTGGCACAGCGCTGGGACATTTCCCACGATCAGGTGCTGGCCTTTGGTGATGGCGGTAACGATCTGGAAATGCTCCAGCAGTCCGGGTACAGCTTCGCCATGCGCAATGCGCCGCAACGGGTAAAGCAAACGGCGCGTTTTTTGGCTCCCGGAAACAATGAGGAAGGTGTCCTGCAGGTGATTGAACAGATGCTGGCAGGGGAAGCGCCGTTCAATACAGCGGCAGCGCAGCAGAGGTAGTGGCCTGATGCGGGCGGGCAAAACGCCCGCCCGTGGGCTACGCGGTGACGGCCCAGGCACGAACAAGCATGTCGTGCATCTCATCTTTACTGTAGCTGATCAGACTGTTTTTACTGTTCGCGCGGGCCAGAATCCAGGCCACGTCCGCTTCGCTCAGCGTCGGGCCATCCAGCCAGAATGCGGTAATCGCGGTACGTTGCAGCCAGGCTTTCAGGTCACGTGCCGGAGAGTCCGTGTGCGTGCCAAACAGCTGCTGATGCATGTCGGCCATCAACTGACGTTGTTCAGGATGCTGGCTCACGGCCAGATGGTCCAGAAACGTGAATAACAGCCTGCCGCAGACTTCGCCATGATGGAAAGGCTTTATCGCCCCCAACTCGCCCGCAATACCGTGAATCACGCCCAGACCGGCAGTGCTCAGGCTGACACCGCCCAGCCAGGAAGCCATCATCATCGCCTCACGCGCCCGATCGCCTGTTTCATCCAACTGGTTCAAGGCCGGCCAGGCCTGGATAAACTGACGCAGCCCGCTCAAGGCCATCTGACGGGTAAAGTGGTTGCCCTTGCCAGACAGGTAGGCTTCAAACAGATGTGTGAAGGCATCGATCCCGCAGGTCGCCAGCACAGTATCGGGGGCGCCTTTGAGTAAGTCGGGATCCAGGATGGCGACCTGCGGCACAAATACCGGATGACGCAGCGACGCTTTGATCTGGATATCCTGCTGGTCGGTCACCACCGCGTTTTGGGTAACTTCGCTGCCGGTGCCCGCCGTGGTCGGAACGGCGATGAGGGGAAGGGTAACCGGGTTGACCGCCGTATCGCCGACTTTTTCCAGATAACGGGCCGTGGAGAGTGGATGCTGAATCATGGCGCTAAAGGCTTTAGCCGCATCCAGTACGCTTCCGCCGCCTATCGCGACGACCCGATCAACATGCCCTCGCCAGCGGGTGACCCAGCCATCAATATCCGCCGGGGAAGCCTCATGGCTGACAATTTCATAACCCACAATATGATCGTTCAGGGTGGTTTTGATACGTGCATAAGCTTCCCCCTGCAAAAATGACCGGCCGCAAAAGAGCAGAGTGGCCTGGGGTTGGGCAGCCAGCAGAGGAATCAGCTTGCTGAGGCTTCCCCGGCCAAAAAGAGTATGTTGATTGCTGTACAGCTCACTCAGATTGTCACTCACCCGCGCATCCTTTTGTCTCTTCGCTAAGCTTTGAGTGTAACGAAAACCCAACGTCAGGCCTCAAGAAACTTTCTGATAGCGGTCGGTTAAAAAGTTGATCACCTTCGCAAAACGTAAATTCATCCCTGGCGGGGTGATGCGCGAGTCGGGATGTTACCCTTAACATGTTATCGGTAACAGGGTGTGTCAAAACATAAATGTCACGACATTTCCCTGATTTTAAGCGTCCTCCGGGATCACGATAACCAAGCGGCACTGACATCATTCAGGGCATCAGGTGGAGAAAAATTATGCCATTACTCTATGTGGCGATTGGCGTGGCATTACTGTTACTGCTGATGATTCGCTTTAAACTTAATGGTTTTATCGCGTTGATTCTGGTTGCGCTGGCGGTGGGCGTGATGCAGGGCATGCCGGTCAACAAAGTGATTATTTCAATTAAAAATGGCGTGGGCGGCACGCTGGGCGGTCTGGCGCTGATTATGGGCTTTGGCGCGATGCTCGGTAAACTGCTGGCCGACTGCGGCGGTGCGCAGCGTATTGCCACTACGTTGATTGCGAAGTTTGGCACGCGGCATATTCAGTGGGCGCTTGTGCTGACCGGTTTCATCGTGGGGTTTGCGCTGTTTTATGAAGTCGGTTTTGTCTTAATGCTGCCGCTGGTGTTTAGCGTCGCCGCATCAGCACGTGTCCCGCTGCTGTTTGTGGGCGTGCCGATGGCCGCGGCACTGTCCGTAACCCACGGTTTTCTGCCTCCCCATCCGGGCCCGACCGCCATTGCGACGCTGTTCAACGCAGATATGGGGAAAACGCTGCTGTTTGGCACCTTACTGGGCATTCCAACGGTGATTCTTGCGGGGCCGGTTTATGCCCGTTTCCTGAAAGGCATTGATAAACCGATTCCGGAAGGCCTGTACAACCCCAAAACATTCACGGAAGCGGAAATGCCGGGCTTTGGGGTCAGCGTCTGGACATCGCTTGTGCCTGTAATACTGATGGCGCTGCGCGCGGTGGCCGAAATGGTTCTGCCTAAAGGGCATGCCTTGCTCCCTTATGCTGAGTTCTTTGGCGATCCCATCATGGCGACACTGATTGCTGTGCTGATTGCTATCTTCACCTTCGGTCTGAATCGTGGTCGCAGTATGGAACAGGTCATGGATACCCTGAGCGACTCCATCAAGATTATCGCCATGATGCTGCTCATCATTGGCGGCGGCGGTGCCTTTAAACAGGTCCTGGTGGACAGCGGCGTGGATAAATACATCGCCGGTATGATGCATGCAACTAATCTGTCGCCTCTCTTCATGGCATGGTCAATCGCTGCTGTGTTACGTATTGCACTCGGATCCGCTACCGTTGCGGCCATTACGGCAGGCGGCATTGTGGCACCACTGATTGCGACCAGCGGTGCCAGCCCTGAACTGATGGTCATTGCGGTGGGCTCGGGCAGTGTGATTTTTTCACACGTTAACGATCCGGGGTTCTGGTTATTTAAAGAGTATTTTAACCTGACGATAGGCGAGACGCTTCGCTCCTGGTCTGCGCTGGAAACCATTATTTCGGTGTGTGGGCTGGTGGGCTGTTTGTTGCTCTCTTACGTGGTATAGAAATCAGAGCGTAGAAAACAAAAGGGCCGCACAGAACGGGCGGCCCAAAAGGTTAATCTGCATCTTCAAAACCCGCTTTCACCATTTCTTCTCGCAGTGCGCGGGCAATCTCACGGTTACCGCCTGTAACCGGATAAATCACATTGTTGACCACATCATCAAGGTAATGCTCCGCAAACTCTTGTCGGGTCAGTTGCGTGCCGCCTTCATCATTGATGGCGAAAAAACCTTTGATTTTGTCGCCGCTGTACTTTGCCTTAAGGCTGTAGCGGCCCATACTGGTATTAATACTGCTCATAAGGTCTCTCCCTGCTCTGCATTTGGACTGTCAACATTCTCGGGCTTTCCTGTCGGCATAAATTTTAGCCAGGAATAATCTGCAAAACGAAACGGCAGGCCGCACTAAAGCCACGCGATGCGATACTTCTCACAGAAAGAAACCGCTAAAACCGATTATTGCCTTCCGGTATGCGATCACGGCTGGCAAAAAGCAAACGGCAAAATCTCGCCTATACTGTCAGGGGATTGTTTTATTAGGTAAGGGATATGAAATGAAAATAATTTTGTGGATCATCGCCATCATTTTTATCGTCGGACTGCTGACGCTGACAGGCGTGTTTAAGCTCATCTTCTGATCGTGTTTTTACGGGCATCCAGACGGGTGCCCGATGCCTAAAATTTTCCTGTGTGTTGTTTCTCTCCCCTTCGTATTTCAGCCTGCATCTCTGCGTCATCCCGACCGGCTGTGCCATCCCCAGGTACGTTGTGGCCGCAATCGCTGTTCTTCTCATCAAGGCCCTCGTACGCCCGCACAAGCAGGATCAGCGCCCGGTTTCATAGAGGAGTAGGACAGGGACACACCATATTTTAGCGGGCTTCTCAGTAAGCCCGGTTGCCTGTAAGTTGCTGTTTCGCTAGCTGAAGGGCAGGTAAGCGGCTATTTGCCCTTGCCGTTTGGGATGTGTTCAGATTTTTTACGTTAAAATTTCCCCACTTTTCCGTAACATGAATGATAATTACATGCTGAAAATACCCGGAGAGGGACACGTATCCGGGATTGAGGCGTTTTTCCGTTACTGAGTTTCAGTGTGGAATACTGAATTTAATCGAAACGATACAGGTAGCATTGACGTGAATAAATCTCTTTTTTCAGGCCCCTTTTTGGCCCTGTTTGTCTCTTTTTCCCTCCAGGCCGCCACATTTACCCAGCAAATCAAATCCGGCTGGAACACCTTTAGCGATAATGTTCAGCAAACCTGGGAACAACCGCAGAGCATCGATCTTTATGTGCCTGCCATCACCTGGCACAACCGTTGGACCTATGACAGAGAGCATATTGATCGCTACAACGAACGTCCCTGGGGAGCGGGCGGTGGCGTTTCCCGTTACGACGAGAAAGGGAACTGGCATGGCCTTTATGCGATGGCGTTCAAAGACTCCTTTAATCATTGGGAACCCTTTACAGGCTATGGCTGGGAAGCGACCTGGCGCCCGCTCACTAATCAGGCATTTCATTATGGACTGGGCTATACGGTTGGGGTAACGGCAAGGGATAACTGGGGATATTATCCCATCCCGGCTATATTACCTCTGGCATCAGTAGGTTACGGCCCGGTGAACTTTCAAATGACTTACATTCCAGGGACTTATAACAACGGGAACGTGTATTTTGCCTGGGTGCGCTGGCAGTTTTAACTGTCCGCGCCAGTGAATAAGTCACCGAAGGGTAAATAAAATGGATATTTATCACTTTTTCATCAAATCAGGCTGGACAAAACCTTCAGCAATTGCTGTACTAGATGACGACACAGTTTAGTGTCCATTTTTCATGTAAAGGTAATATAGATGTCTAAGATTAAAGGTAACGTTAAGTGGTTTAATGAATCTAAAGGATTCGGTTTCATTACTCCTGAAGATGGCAGCAAAGATGTATTCGTACACTTCTCTGCGATCCAGAGCAATGGCTTCAAAACTCTGGCTGAAGGTCAGCGTGTAGAGTTTGAAATCACTGACGGCGCAAAAGGCCCATCTGCTGCTAACGTTATCAGTCTGTAAGTTAACAGTCAGAATTCTAAAAACCCGCCTTCTGGCGGGTTTTTTTATGCCTGCGTTAATCTGATTTTTGCTGCGGCGAGAATCCTGCTTGCGGTGTTGCTCACTTTAACCTCACGAACGGCTGCTTTCCTGCTGCCTTTCTTAATCCAGCCAGCCGCTTATCCGCCGTCAGGACGGTATTTCAGCGCATAAATTGCGCTACCAGTCACAGATAGCTCCTGTAACATAATTATAACAACCTCCCGAGGCAGCATTTTCGGGCTGATCGGGTTATAACTACCTTTCTACATCGCAGAGGAAGAGGTGACAGGATGAATATTCGCCCCGCCCAGGCCAGGGACAGTTTCGTGTTGAGCGCGCTGTTAAGTGAATTAGGTTATGGCGGCACAGAGTCGTTTATTGAACAGCGCCTTGCCCAGTTGATAACCGATCCCAGTGAAACGCTGCTGGTGGCCGAACACGGTAATCAGGTGCTGGGTTTTCTCTCTATGCACTTCATCCCACAACTGGCCCTGGCCGGTGATTTTGCCCGCATCAGCTATTTTTGTATTGCCGATGGTGAGCGCAGCAAAGGGGTGGGACAGACGCTGCTTAAGCAGGCTGAAGCGCTGGCGGCGCAACATGGCTGTGATCGCATGGAAGTACATTGTCATGCGTCACGCCTTAAAGCCAACCAGTTTTATGGCCGCGAAGGGTATGTTGAATCACCGCGCTACCATGTGAAAGCCTTACAGCCATTATAAGCGCCACAGCAGGGCTGCTGTCGGCAGGGAGGATGACGAATGAAAGTCGCGCTGGGTCAGTTTGTCGTTAAACGGGAATGGCAGGAGAATGCGCAAGCCTGTATAAACATGATGGCACAAGCCCGGGAAGCCAGCGCCGATCTGCTGGTGCTACCGGAGGCCGTGCTGGCCACAGATATGACCCACCCTGACTGGATACGGGAAGCGGCCCAACCGCTGAACGGCCCGTTTCTGACCCAGTTACTGACCACCAGCCAGGGGCAGGCGCTGACGACTGTGTTCGGGATGCATGTGCCGGGCGACAGCCATAAAGTCTTTAACGTTCTGGTGGCCATTCGCGACGGCAAGATTCTGGCGGAATACCGCAAGCTGCATCTGTACGACGCCTTTTCAATGCAGGAATCGGCGCGGGTTGAGGCCGGTCAGGACGTGCCGCCGTTGGTGCCCGTGGCGGGCATGAACGTTGGGCTGATGACCTGCTATGACGTGCGGTTTCCGGAAATGGCACGACGTCTGGTGCTGGATGGTGCTGACGTGCTGGTCGTGCCATCAGCGTGGGTCAGAGGACCGCTAAAAGAGATGCACTGGGATTTACTCACCCGAACGCGAGCGCTGGAAAATACCTGTTATGTATTGGCGGTGGGCGAGTGCGGCGCACGTAATATTGGCAACAGTATGGTGATCGATCCGCTGGGCGTACCCATAAGTCGCGCCGCGGAGTCGCCTGCTTTGATCGTTGCCGATCTGGACCCACAGCGCATTGCGGCGGCGCGGGCTCTGCTGCCGGTACTGGAGAACCGTCGCTTTGCCCGGCCAGAGCTGGATCAGGCGCGTTGATCCCCAAGGCGCAGGAGAACGGGCAAGGCGTAGCGCATAAAATGCGTCGGGCGTTTTCTTACTCTGTTACAGATTCCGCTTGAGGTTGCCCCTAAACTGCGCCTAAATAGTCATTACCGTTATTCGTCAGATTATAAGGTTAAATATGGAAGGTATCAGTATTGCCAAGCTGCTGATTATCGGTGCGCTTATCGTACTGCTTTTTGGCACCAACAAGTTACGCTCGCTGGGTGGCGATCTGGGCTCCGCAATCAAAGGCTTTAAAAAGGCTATGAAAGACGAAGATTCCAGTGCAGCACGTACCTCAGCGGAAGAAACCCCTGCAGAACGCGTTTCTCATAAAGAGTAAGACCGCGTCAGAATGACAGAAGTGTTACTTTTTATTTCTGACTGCAGAAAAAAACCAGATTGCGGACAATCTGGTTTTTGTTTTTTCTGCACCTGACACAACGGCAAATGCTTATTTCACTTCCAGCCCTTTTGCCTGCATATCCGCATGATAAGAAGAACGCACAAAGGGTCCACAGGCCGCGTGGGTAAAGCCCATCGCCAGCGCTTCTTCTTTCATTTCATCGAACTCCGCCGGGCTGACATAACGCTGAACAGGTAAATGGTGACGGCTGGGCTGCAAGTACTGTCCCAGAGTAAGCATTGTCACACCGTGACGACGCAGATCGCGCATAACCTCAATGATTTCAGCATTGGTTTCACCCAGACCAACCATTAAACCGGATTTCGTCGGTACATCAGGATGCGCCTCTTTAAAACGCTCCAGCAGCTTCAGCGACCATTCATAGTTGGCACCCGGACGCACCTGACGGTATACACGCGGCACGTTCTCAAGGTTGTGGTTAAACACATCCGGTGGGGTGGCGGTCAGAATCTCGAGCGCACGATCCATGCGACCACGGAAGTCGGGTACCAGCGTTTCGATCTTGATATTAGGGCTTTTTTCGCGGATGGCGGTAATACAGTCCGCAAAGTGCTGAGCACCGCCGTCGCGCAGATCGTCGCGGTCCACGGAGGTGATTACCACATAGCGCAATGCCATGTCGGCAATGGTCTGTGCCAGCTTACCGGGTTCATTCGCGTCGGGCGCGTTGGGGCGACCGTGTGCCACATCGCAGAACGGGCAACGTCGGGTACAAATTGCACCCAGAATCATAAAGGTGGCGGTACCGTGGTTAAAGCATTCGGCAAGGTTAGGGCAGGAGGCTTCTTCACAAACAGAGTGCAGACCGTTTTTACGCATCGCCGCTTTAATGCCCTGAATACGACTGGAGTCCGCAGGCAGTTTGATTTTCATCCACTCCGGCTTGCGTAAGATTTCTTGCCGGTCAACGGCCACGGTTTTCACCGGGATCAGCGCCATTTTGTCTGCGTCACGGTATTTGACGCCGCGTTCCATCTGAATTGGTTTACTCATAAATCAGCAGGTTCCGGTCGGATTGCGATTTGAAAGCTGTCTCACTCAACCCGAGAAGGCGGCTTTCAACTTTATTTGAAAAAAGTGCAAAAATTATATCATCTCAGCGGCCAGGAAGCAGCCACAGACGTGCGTGATAAGTTACATATTTGTAAATACGCACGCACCGTCAAGGTAAGGCCGGTTCCGCCTCATGCCATTCCACCTGCTGATAACCTAACTGGCGGGCGAAGGTCTCGGCAAGCCGTGGGCGGACATCCGCCAGCGTGACCTCCGGGCAAAAATGTTTTAACTGCGTCATGTGCATGCCCGCGTAACCGCAGGGGTTGATACGCAAAAACGGGCTGAGATCCATATCGACATTGAGAGCCAGCCCATGAAACGAGCACCCTTTGCGAATGCGCAGGCCCAGCGAGCAGATTTTTTCTTCTCCGACATAAACGCCGGGTGCATCGGCGCGCGCCCGAGCCGCCACACCAAAGCTGTCCAGTACGGCGATCACCGTTTCTTCTAACGCGGTGACAAGCTGACGCACGCCGGTTTTGCGACGTTTAACATCGATCAGCACATACATGATCTGCTGGCCCGGACCGTGATAGGTCACCTGGCCGCCGCGATCGCTCTGTACCACCGGAATCGAGCCGGGCATCAACAGGTGCTCGGCTTTGCCTGCCTGGCCCTGGGTAAAGACCGGCGGGTGTTCAACCAGCCAGACTTCATCACGGCTTTCGGCGTCGCGCTGGTCGGTGTAGCGATGCATCGCGTCTGAGGTTAACTGCCAGTCACATAAACCAGGCTGGCGAATAAGGAGCGTTTCAGCTGACAAAACGAATATCCGTTAAGAGGGCAGAGGCTGAGTATAACGCCGGCCGCGCGGAAGTGAAATGATGAGCGTAAAAGGAAGGCTGAGACATTTTCCGCCGCACCGGCGCGGTCTGCAAACAAAAACGGGCCAGCCGGTAGCACCGACATGGCCCGTTGGCAGTATGACTGACAGTGTTACAACACCATGCGCACGATTTCAATTTTGCCCAGTTCTTCATACAGGGTTTCAACCTGTTCGATATGTGTCGCATTAATGGTGACGTTGACCGAGTGATAGTTACCCTTGCTGCTCGGTTTCACCTCAGGGCTGTAATCGCCGGGAGCATGGCGCTGCACCACTTCAAGCACCAAATCAACCAGCTCCGGTTGTGCCAGCCCCATCACTTTATAGGTAAACGGGGTCGGGAATTCGAGCAGTTCATTCAGTTTGGTTTTCATAATCACTCCGGTACTTAAAAAACAGGCTCCCGCCGAAGCGGGAGCATCATATTAACCTGTAATGGGGGCGAAGTGGCGGTTTTTCAACCGCCGCCATGCACCTTTAACCAAACCAGTGATGGAACATCAGTTTGATGTAGTCAACGATACGGCTAAAGAAGCCGCCTTCAGAGACTTCGTTCAGCACCACCAGAGGGCGTTGATCGATGGTTTTGCCATCTAACTGGAAGTTGATGCTGCCCACAACCTGATTTTTCTTCAACGGTGCATGCAGTTCAGTATTGCTCAGCACATAGCTGGCTTTCAGGTCTTTCATACGGCCACGAGGAATGGTCAGATACGCATCTTTTTCCACGCCCAGCTGTACGCGATCGCTGTTACCAAACCACACGGGCTCAGAGGCAAACTCTTTGCCGGCTTTCAACGGTGCAACCGTTTCAAAGAAGCGGAAGCCCCAGGTCAGCAGCTTTTTGCTTTCGGTTTCACGGCCCTTAAAGGTATGTCCACCCATTACGGCGGAAATCAGGCGCATCTGACCTTCTGTCGCAGAGGCGACCAGGTTATAGCCCGCCGCTGCGGTGTGGCCGGTTTTGATCCCGTCGACCGACAGACTGGTATCCCACAGCAGACCATTACGGTTCATCTGGCGAATGTTGTTGAAGGTAAACTCTTTTTCTTTGTAAACCGCATACTCTTCCGGCACATCACGGATAAGCGCCTGACCAATCAACGCCATATCACGGGCGGAGCTGTATTGGCCTTCGGCGTCCAGGCCATGGACGGTCTGGAAGTGCGTGTTCTGCAGACCCAGCGCTTTCACGTAGTTGTTCATCAGCCCTACGAAAGCATCCTGGCTGCCGGCAACATAGTCCGCCATCGCGACGCAGGCATCATTACCAGACTGCAGGACGATACCGCGCGTTAACTGAGAAACCGGTACGCGATCGCCGGGTTTCAGGAACATCAGTGATGATCCTTTAAAGACCGGATTGCCCGTTGCCCAGGCATCCTGACCAACAGTCACCATGTCGTCCTGATGAATTTTCCCGGCTTTCACTGCCTGACCGATCACGTAGCTGGTCATCATCTTTGTCAGACTGGCAGGATCGCGGCGTGCATCGGCGTTCTTTTCAGCCAGCACTTTGCCTGAGTTGTAGTCGATAAGAACGTAGGCTTCCGCATCAATATCCGGAACGCCCGGAATCATGGTCTTAAGATTGACATCATCAGCAATGGCGGCATGGCTGAGAGAGAAAGCGATCAGTGATCCCACTGTCAGGCGTTTTAACAAACGAGAAGGTTTCAGCGTGTTCATGTGTGGGACGACAACATCCATGGGTTTAGGGTTAAAAAAAGTCATTCATCATAACAAATGCCTGATTAACAGGCATCCGGCTTGATAACTGGGTTGTTAACAGACGTTACCAGTCATGAGTAAAGCTGTTGTTTAACGACCTGCGGTGGTCACAAAAGCCGCGCTCTGACCCTCACGGCTCAGGCGCTGCTGTAGCGCCACAGCTTCGGCACGGGTTTTGTAACCGCCGAGCTGTACGCGATAAACGTTGTTCCCCGCGTTTTCCACTGCGCCGGGTACGCCGAAGCGCTGGCGCAGACTGCTGAGCAGCTGGCGCGCACGTGCTGCATCATTGATAGCGCTGACCTGGACGACATAGCCGGACAGCGAAGCGCTGCTGCTCTGGCTGGATGAAGCGGCGTGAGGCGCGGCGGCGCTGGCAACCACCGGTGCGGCAGTGGCGGGGGCCGCCTCTGGCTCACTGCCTTCCAGAACACCGCTCGGTAAGGGCTGAGGGGCCCCCAGAAAACCACTGCTCTGAACGGGCGCGCCCATGGCATTGTCCGTTTTCAGAGTCGCATTACTGATGGGCGACACGTCCTGTGCGGCAGGTGCCGTTTCCATTGCCGGTGCCGTTTGCGTCTGACCGCCGCCGTTCATGACGGAGGGCGAACTCATGACGGGGCCGTTCAGATCGGGGCGCGCGGGCAGGGCGTAACTCTGTTTTGCCACAACAGTGCCGATAGTACCCGGACCCGAGAGCGTGCCATCTGGCGCGACGCTGATGTAATCCACACGGACGCGGGTGTTATTGGAGATGTTCAGACGATCGCCGGCCGCACGCGACAGATCGATAATGCGTCCTGGCGTGTAAGGGCCACGATCGTTAACGCGCACGACAATCTGACGTCCGTTGGCCAGATTCGTGACGCGCACATAACTTGGCAGCGGCAGTGTCGGATGCGCGGCGGTCAGGGCATCCGGATCAAAAGCCTCGCCGATGGCGGTACGGCTGCCCTGGGCTTCGTCGCCATACCAGGCTGCTAATCCGACTTCACTGTAGTTAGCCGGATTTTTGATGATGTGATAAGTCTTGCCATTGACGCTGTAGTCCTGACTGGTCGACGGATTGACCGGCTCATAACGCGGCTCAACGCCAGGAATTTCCACCACCGGGCCATTGTAGGCGGGCTGGGGTGGAGCACTCTGCTGTTGCGGTTCCTGGGTAGAACATGCAGCCAACACCATTGAAGCCAATACAACGCCAAGCCAGTCCTTACGCATCTGCGACCTCTTAAACACTTTTAGATAACATTTTTCGGTGTGTGTGGATCGACATTACGATGCCAAATCCCGCCATAAGCACAATAAGCGCCGAGCCGCCATAGCTGACCAGCGGCAGCGGAACGCCAACCACCGGTAAGATACCACTAACCATGCCAATGTTAACGAAAACATAGACGAATAAAATCAACATTAATCCGCCCGCCATGACGCGCCCAAAGGTGGTCTGTGCCCGTGCGGCGACGATCAGGCCGCGCATGATTAACAGCAGGTAGAGCACCAGCAGTAACAACACGCCGACCAGACCCAGCTCTTCGGCCAGCACGGCAAAAATAAAGTCCGTATGACGTTCCGGCAAGAATTCCAGCTGTGACTGAGTACCGTGCAGCCAGCCTTTACCGCGCAAGCCGCCGGAGCCAATGGCGATTTTTGACTGAATGATGTGATAGCCCGCGCCCAATGGGTCGCTTTCCGGATCAAGCAGCATCATCACGCGGTCTCGCTGATAATCATGCATCAGGAAGAACCACAGGATAGGAATAAAGGCTGCGACCAGCAGGACGGCAATGCCAATCAGTTTCCAGCTCATGCCCGACAGAAACAACACAAACAGCCCGGACGCGGCGATGAGAATCGAGGTGCCGAGGTCAGGCTGTGCGGCCACCAGCAGTGTGGGAAGAAAAATCAGCACCAGCGCAATTGCGGTATTCTTCAGGGTAGGTGGACAGACATCGCGGTTAATAAAACGCGCCACCATTAACGGCACCGCAATTTTGGCGATCTCGGAAGGCTGAAAGCGGACAAACCCCAAATCCAGCCAGCGCTGTGCGCCTTTACTGATTTGCCCAAAAGCATCCACCGCGATCAGCAGAATGACGCAGATAATATACAGATAAGGTGCCCAGCCTTCATACACTCGCGGCGGGACCTGCGCCAGCACCAGCATCACCACTAATCCCATGGCGATCTGGCCCAGTTTACGTTCCATCATGCCGGGATCCTGGCCGCTGGCACTCCAGATAACAATGGCGCTGTAGGTCAGTAGCGCAAGGATGATCAGCATAAACAGCGGATCAATGTGCATGCGCATCCAGATCGTCCGCTTCTGCGGGCTGTCATTCATCGACATGATTATTCACCTTCATAGCCAGGTGGTGTAGGCGCAGCATCCGGCAGGACAGTATTGTTATCGCCTAACATAATGTGATCCAGAATCTGGCGCATGACCGTGCCCACTGCCGGACCGGCCCCGCCGTTTTCCAGAATCATGGTGACGGCAACGCGTGGTTTATCGTAAGGCGCGAAAGCGGTCATCAGCTTATGGTCACGTAAGCGTTCAGCGATTTTATGCGCATTATACGTTTCGTTCTCTTTCAGACCGAAGACCTGTGCGGTACCGGACTTCGCGGCAATTTTGTAAGGCGCATCGGCAAAGCTTTTGTGGGCCGTGCCGTTTGGCCGGTTGGCGACGCCGTACATGCCGTCTTTGGCAATTTCCCAGTAGCCAGAGTGGATATCGCCAATCGGCTGGGAAGGCGGCTGACGATAAGGCACCAGCGTACGGCCTTCACGGGTCGCGCGCAGCAAATGCGGCACTTTGATGATGCCGTCGTTGATAAGAATCATCATCGCTTTGTTCATCTGCAACGGTGTCGCTGTCCAGTAACCCTGACCGATGCCGACTGGAATGGTATCGCCTTGATACCAGGGCTTTTTAAAGCGACGCATTTTCCAGTCACGCGTCGGCATGTTGCCAGCGCTTTCCTGAGGCAGGTCAACGCCGGTGCGCATGCCATAGCCAAATTTCGTCATCCACTCCGACAGGCGATCGATGCCCATGTCATAGGCAACCTGATAAAAGAAGGTATCAGCGGACTCTTCCAGCGATTTGGTGACATTCAGGCGACCATGTCCCCATTTTTTCCAGTCACGGTAGCGTTTCTCGGAGCCGGGGAGTTGCCACCAGCCAGGATCGAACAGGCTGGTATTGCGGTTAATCACCCCCGCACTCAGGGCGGAGACGGCAACATAGGGTTTAACGGTAGAAGCAGGCGGATAAGCGGCCTGAATCGCGCGGTTATAGAGTGGGCGATTTTCATCGTTCAGCAAGCCGCGATAGTCTTTGCTGGAAATGCCGTCAACGAACAGGTTGGGATCGTAGCTGGGGGTCGACACCATCGCCAGAATCTCACCGGTGCGCGGATCGCTGACCACGACCGCTGCACGACTACCGGCCAGCAGCGTCTCGATATACTGCTGCAGTTTGAGATCGATAGTCAGATAAATATCACGACCGGCCTGGGGCGACTGCTCGTGCAACTGCCGTATGACCCGGCCACGGTTGTTAACTTCGACCTCTTCATAGCCGGTTTTGCCATGCAGCAGGTCTTCGTAATAGGCTTCGATACCGAGTTTGCCGATATCATGCGTCGCCGCATAGTTGGGCCATTTTCCCTCTTTATCCAGACGGGCTACGTCGCGGTCGTTAATTTTCGACACATAGCCCACAACATGAGTCAGTGTCTGGCCATAGGGATAGTAGCGGCGCTGGTAGCCTTTCACTTCTACGCCAGGAAAGCGATACTGATTTACCGCAAAGCGCGCCACCTGCACCTCATTCAACCCAGTTTTAACCGGAATCGACGTGAAGCGGCGTGAACGTTTACGCTCTTTTTCAAACGCCTCGATATCCTCATCGGTGAGTTCGAGGACCGGACGCAAATTTTGCAGGGTTTGTTTCAGGTCATCGACCTTTTCCGGCACCAGTTCTGCCTGGTAAATGGTCCGGTTCAGGGCCAGCGGCGTACCCGTGCGGTCATAGATGATGCCGCGGCTGGGCGCGACCGGCACCAGTTTGATTCGGTTTTCGTTGGAGCGGGTACTGTAATCGTCGAAACGTAAAATCTGCAGGTGATAGAGATTAACCACCAGCACGGAGGAGAGCAGTAAGACGCCGACAAAAGCAATAAAAGCCCTGCGGACAAAGACTTTTTGTTCGGCGCTGTAATCGCGAAAGGCGTTGCTTTGTAATTTCATCCGCTACTTGTAATGTCTGGAGTGAGCTTATCGGTTATTCACGATGATAAGGATGATTTGTCGTAATGCTCCATGCGCGATAGAGGCTTTCGGCAACCAGCACGCGCACCAGCGGATGAGGCAACGTTAAGGCCGAAAGCGACCAGCTCTGTTCCGCCGCCGCTTTGCAGGCTGGCGCTAACCCTTCCGGGCCGCCAATCAGCAGGCTGACATCGCGGCCATCCTGTTTCCAGCGTTCCAGCTGTTGGGCCAACTGTGGGGTTTCCCAGGGCTGTCCGGGAATATCCAGCGTGACAATCCGGTTGCCTTTACCTGTGGCGGCCAGCATCGCTTCACCTTCCTTTTCCAGGATGCGTTTGATGTCGGCATTTTTACCCCGTTTGCCCGCCGGAACTTCCGTCAGTTCAAACGGCATGTCTTTGGGAAAACGACGCAGGTATTCCATAAAACCGGTCTGCACCCAGTCAGGCATTTTGGTGCCGACGGCAACAAGCTGCAATTTCACCGCTTAACCCCAGAGCTTTTCCAGTTCATATAACTGACGGCTCTCTTCCTGCATCACATGCACGATGACTTCACCGAGGTCGACCACAACCCAGTCAGCGGCCGTCTTGCCTTCAACGCCCAGCGGCATCAGGCCGGCGGCGCGGGATTCCTGCTCAACGTGTTCAGCGATTGAGGTAACGTGGCGCGTCGAGGTGCCGGTGCAGATGATCATGAAATCAGTAATGCTTGATTTACCCTGAACGTCGAGGGTGACGATGTTCTGACCTTTCAAATCATCAATCTTATCAACAACGAACTCTTGGAGTGCTTTACCTTGCAAAAGGTTCCCCTTTAAAAACTGGTGAGAGCGGGCTGGCTGACGCCCGGGATACAGCCGAAAAATTTAGCGGCGTAGTATATCACGCCCATATCAGTCGCGATATAAGCCGGCGCGGTCGATATAGTCGATTACCGAGGCGGGCAGTAAATCGTCACAGGCGAGATGCTGATGACGACGCTTGCGAATTTCGGTAGCTGAAATGGCATAGCGCGGGGTTTCTGCCAGCCAGATGCCGCCGGCCGGACGCTGCTGCAGTTCCTGAGGATCGTGGATCACGTGTCTGTCCAGCCAGTCCTGCATGTCCGGCGTCGCCATCTCAGTCGGATAGCCTGGTCGCTGGCACACCAGCAGATGACACAGGCTCAGTAAATCCTGCCAGCGATGCCATTTTGCAAGCGTCAGTAATGAGTCCTGACCGATAATAAACCCTAACGGCTGATCGCCACGTTCAGCCCGTATGGCTTCTAACGTATCGACAGTCCATGAGGGCGTGTCCCGTTGCAGTTCGCGCGTATCGATATCAAAAAGCGGCCGATCGCGAATAGCGCACCGCAGCATCGCCAGGCGCTGTTGCGGACTGGCTTCCGGCTGCGGCCGGTGCGGCGGCACATTGTTGGGCAACAGGGTAACCCGGGCCAGGCCAGTTTGCTGCGCCAGCGCTTCTGCCGGGCGTAAATGGCCGAAATGGATCGGGTCGAAGGTGCCGCCAAACAGGGCGTGTAAATCAGACATGTGCAAAACTCGCGGGAAAAGCACGGTTGGCAATCAGCATCGACAGCGTTTGCAACTGTGGCCAGACCGATTGTCCATAATCCTGTTTCAGCGTAATTTCGATTTGCGTCAACAGATGGATTGCCTGTTGTAAGCGCGCTGCATCAAGGCGCTGCAACGCCTCAGTAAAGAGAGGACGGCGATTTTGCCAGATGCGCTGTTGATCCATCAGTGTACGCAGAGGTTGCTGTGTCTGATGACGTTGCAGGTGCAGCAGAGTCATCAGATCGCGCTGCAGCGTCCGCAGCAATATCGTCACTTCGCTGTCTTCACTTTCCAACTGTTGCAGGATATGCAGTGCGCGACGGCTCTTGCCTGCCAGTAGCGCGTCGACCCAGTGATAAGGCGTAAAGTGCGCGGCATCACTGACTGCGGCTTCAACGCGCGGTAGCGTGAGCTTGCCATCGGGCCACTGAAGAGACAGACGTTCAAGTGCCTGCGCCAGCGCCAGCAGGTTACCTTCGTAGCAGTAACAGAGTAGCTGGACCGCCGCATCGTCGATCGCGAGCCTCATCGCTTTGGCCCGGCTGGTGACCCAGCGCGGCAGTTGCGCCTGCTCCGGCGTCTGGCAGGGGACCAGCACCGCATGGGCTGACAGCGCTTTAAACCAGGCGCTGTTTTCCTGCGCTTTGCTGAGTTTCGCCATCCGGCAAATCAGCAAAATATCCTCATGAAGCAGCGAGGCGAGCGTGATCAGATGTTCGGCGATGGCGGCATTGGGACCATTTTCAGGAAACTGCAATGTAAGCGTCTGTCGCTGAGTAAACAGGCTCATTGACTGGCAACTGACAAACAGGCTGTCCCAGTCTGTTTGTGCATCCAGGGTAAAACTCACATGTTCTTCAAAGCCCTGCGCCACGGCGCTGGCGCGAATGGCATCCGCACTTTCCTGCAACAACAGAGGTTCATTGCCGGTTAATAAATAACAGGCGCGCAGCCCCTCACGGAGCTGCGCGCTGAGTTGTTCCGGATAAATCCTGATCATTGCGTCAGGGGTGCCGCGGAAGAGGCCGTTCCCGCAGCAGAGTGAACCGGTTTTGCCACCGTTGACGAAGAGGATGTCTGCGGGCTGTCCATCTGGGCCGCATGTACCGCCAACAGCTTACGAACCAGTTGTTCGGCTGCACGTTGACGCATCTCCTGGGTGATCATGTCCTGTTCCGCATCTTTCGCCAGGGCCGCGTTCGGGTTATCAAAGAACGAGCGATAAACGGTCGTGCTGATAGGGTAGATCCCTTTGTTGGGAATCAAGACCTGAGCCGTAACCACCATCGCCATCTGATATTCAGCGGTTGTGCCGCTGATGAAGACGGATGCGGTGCTTCGGCCCTGAGATTCCCCGCCCAGACGCAGGGTCGGTACGACCATGCTGTTTTTCTGCGTCGCTTCAACGATGTTAACGTTGTTGATTCGCAACTGCTGACGCACCACGCGCGTCAGCGGCCCGTAAGGATCGCCCGTTTCTAAGACCAGCGTTCGCAGTTCCGTCGGCACCTGAGTGGTGCCGCGCGGGTGAAAACCACAGCCAGCGGTGATCACCGCCGCCAGCATGACAAACAACCTGATAATCGGATGTCGCACAGTTCCTCCTGAACTTAACCCACAACCAGGTTAAGCAGTTTGCCCGGTACATAAATGACTTTACGAATGCTCACACCATCAAGGTATTTCGCCACCAGGGGCTCCTCAGCAGCGCGCGCCTGAACCTGCTCCTGTGTAGCCTCGGCTGCCACAGTAATTTTACCCCGCACTTTACCGTTGACCTGCACCACGACCAGCAGAGAATCTTCGACCATTGCGGCGTCATCCGCCACTGGCCATTCCGCATTGTCGATAGTGCCTTCGCCGCCCAGCGTCTGCCACAGCACGTAGCTGGCATGCGGGGTGAACGGATACAGCAAACGCGTCACGGCCAGTAAGGCCTCCTGCATCAACGCACGATCCTGCTCGCTGTCCTGCGGCGCACGCGCCAGCTTGTTCATCAGCTCCATGACCGCCGCAATCGCGGTGTTAAAGGTCTGGCGACGACCAATATCATCCGACACTTTGGCAATGGTTTTGTGCAGGTCGCGGCGCAACGCTTTCTGATCGTCATTCAGGCTGGCGACGTCCAGGGCAACCGTTGCACCTTTCTGTGAATGATCGTAGACCAGTTTCCAGACACGTTTCAGGAAGCGGTTTGCCCCTTCCACACCGGATTCCTGCCACTCCAGCGTCATATCCGCAGGCGAGGCAAACATCATGAACAGACGGACGGTATCGGCACCATAGCGCTCAACCATCAGTTGGGGATCGATGCCGTTGTTTTTCGACTTGGACATTTTGCTCATGCCCGCGTAAATCACCTCGCGGCCCTGAGTATCTACGGCTTTAACAATGCGGCCTTTCTCATCGCGCTCGACGGTCACGTCAACCGGCGAAACCCAGTTACGTTCGCCGTTAACGCCCAGATAATAGAACGCATCCGCTAACACCATGCCCTGGCACAGCAGACGTTTGGCTGGCTCATTCGAATTCACCAGGCCTGCATCACGCAGCAGTTTATGGAAGAAGCGGAAATACATCAGGTGCATGATGGCGTGTTCGATACCGCCGACATACTGATCTACCGGCAGCCAGTAGTTTGCTGCAGCCGGGTCCAGCATACCGTCCTTGTAGTCTGCACAGGTATAACGCGCGTAGTACCAAGACGATTCCATAAAGGTATCAAAGGTATCGGTTTCGCGCAGCGCAGGCTGACCGTTCACGGTGGTTTTTGCCCAGTCCGGATCGGCTTTAATCGGACTGGTAATGCCGTCCATGACCACGTCTTCCGGCAGAATCACCGGTAACTGGTCTTCTGGTGTCGGCATGACGGTGCCATCTTCCAGGGTTACCATCGGAATCGGCGCGCCCCAGTAACGCTGACGAGAAACGCCCCAGTCGCGCAGGCGATAGTTGACTTTACGCTCGCCAACGCCTTTTGCCGCCAGCGCATCTGCAATGGCGTTAAAACCGGCACTGTGATCCAGGCCGCTGCACTCGGCAGAGTTAAACAGCGTACCTTTGTCGGTCATCGCGGCGGCGCTGACGTCAGGCTCGCTGCCGTCCAGATTGAGGATAACCGGTTTGATCGGCAGATCGTATTTGGTCGCAAATTCCCAGTCGCGCTGGTCATGCGCCGGCACGGCCATGACCGCACCCGTACCGTATTCCATCAGGACGAAGTTCGCGACCCACACAGGAAGACGTTCACCCGTTAACGGATGCACGACAGACAGGCCTGTCGCCATGCCTTTCTTTTCCATGGTGGCCATATCGGCTTCGGCTACCTTGGTATTGCGGCATTCTGCGATAAAATCAGCCAGAGCAGGGTTGCTGGCCGCCGCCTGTGCCGCCAGCGGATGACCGGCGGCGACAGCGACATAGGTCGCGCCGTAGAAGGTGTCCGGACGCGTGGTATAAACTGTCACTTTTTCGCTGCTGTCTGCCACGTCAAAGGTGATTTCCACCCCTTCAGAACGGCCGATCCAGTTACGCTGCATGGTTTTGACCTGCTCAGGCCACTCTTCCAGCGTATCCAGATCGTTTAACAGCTCTTCGGCGTAATCAGTGATTTTAATGAACCACTGTGGGATCTCTTTGCGCTCGACTTTGGTGTCACAGCGCCAGCAGCAGCCATCGATAACCTGCTCGTTAGCCAGTACGGTCTGATCGTTCGGGCACCAGTTCACCGCCGAGGTTTTTTTGTACACCAGGCCTTTTTCATACAGTTTGGTGAAGAACCACTGTTCCCAGCGGTAATACTCCGGTTGACAGGTCGCCAGCTCGCGGCTCCAGTCATAGCCAAATCCCAGCAGCTTAAGCTGGTTTTTCATGTACGCGATGTTGTCATAAGTCCAGGGCGCCGGCGCGGTATTGTTTTTGACCGCCGCGCCTTCCGCAGGCAGACCGAAGGCGTCCCAGCCAATTGGCTGCAGCACGTTTTTGCCGAGCATGCGCTGATAACGCGCAATGACGTCGCCGATGGTGTAGTTACGAACGTGGCCCATGTGCAGGCGGCCAGAAGGATAGGGCAGCATAGACAGGCAGTAGTACTTCTCTTTGCCTTCCTGCTCAGTCACTTTAAACGTTTCGTTTTCATCCCACTGCTGCTGAACGCGGGATTCAATCTCTTCCGGGCGGTATTGCTCTTGCATGGCTGCCTGTGGTCCTTAATAGATGACACTTTGCTGACTTTACGATCCGCATAGCATACCCATAAGGCCGCACATCAACAACACTTCCCACTTTTGCGGGGCGATTTATCGTCAACGCATCCCTGCTTTCACTCTTTTACGCTTCCTTACCCAGCGAGCCGGGCAAATGTGACAAAGTAGCTAAACTTAGTACAGGTACTGAGCGCAAAAAGGAGAATAAAATGAATAAAGTGGCCCAGGAATATCACGCCTCACTGGCGGTATTAACCGAACGTCTTCGCCACGGCGATCGCGATCTGGATACATTAGTCGACGATCGGCGCCGTCATTTACAAGCGCACTCCGATCTGACGCCGGACGAAATCGATCGGGCGCTGACGTCGGTGCGTCGCGATCTGGCAGAGTTTGGCCGTAACTATGCAGAGGCGGAAGAGCCGGTCGCCGACTCCGTTTTTATGCGCGTGATTCGGGAAAGCATCTGGAAGGAGCTGGCAGATATTACGGATAAAAGTCAGTTAGAGTGGCGTGAGGTTTTTCAGGATTTGCAACATCACGGTGTGTACCAAAGTGGTGAGGTGGTGGGCCTGGGCAATCTGGTCTGCGAAAAATGCCACTTCACTCGCGCCATTTATACGCCGGAAACGCTGTCACGTTGCCCCGAATGCAATCACGATCAGTTTTATCGTCAGCCTTTTGAGCCGTAGAAGAAGCAGGCGGGCTTTGTGCCCGCCTGACGTTTAGTGCAGAATTTTTGCCAGGAAATCCTTTGCCCGCTCAGACTGTGGATTATTAAAGAAGTCATCTTTATGGGTGTCTTCGATAATTTTTCCTTCGTCCATAAAGATCACCCGATTGGCCACCTTACGGGCGAAGCCCATTTCATGTGTCACGACCATCATGGTCATGCCTTCCTGGGCCAGTTCGACCATAACGTCCAGCACTTCATTGATCATTTCGGGATCGAGTGCGGAGGTCGGCTCATCAAACAGCATGGCAATCGGATCCATACAGAGTGCCCGCGCAATCGCGACACGCTGCTGCTGACCGCCCGAGAGCTGGCCGGGAAATTTATCTGCATGCGCTGACAGGCCCACGCGAGTCAGCAATTTGAGGCCTTTCTCGCGGGCGGCGGTTTTGTCGCGCTTTAAGACTTTGACCTGCGCCAGCACCAGGTTATCAATAATGCTCAGGTGAGGGAACAGTTCGAAGTGCTGAAACACCATGCCGACCTTACTGCGCAGTTTGGCCAGATTGGTTTTTTTATTGTTCACTTCAGTACCGTTTACCGTAATGCTGCCCTGTTGCACAGGTTCCAGGCCATTCACGGTTTTGATCAGGGTCGATTTGCCCGAGCCTGACGGCCCGCATACCACAACCACTTCACCGGTCTTGACTTCGGTAGAGCAGTCGGTCAGCACCTGAAATTGACCATACCACTTAGAAACGTTTTTCAGGCTAATCATTTAAACCGTCCTTTTTCTTTTTAGATAGCTGACCAACAGTGACGCGCTCAGGCTGATCACGAAGTAGACCAGACCGGCAAACAACACCATCTCAACCTGGGTACCGTCACGCTCACCGATGGTGGAGGCGGTGCGGAAGAAGTCCGCCAGGCTCAGCACATACACTAACGAGGTATCCTGGAACAGGACGATGCCCTGGGTCAGTAACAGCGGAACCATGGCACGAAACGCCTGAGGCAGAATCACCAGGCGCATGGACTGCCACTGCGTCATGCCCAGCGCCAGCGCCGCGCTGGATTGCCCACGCGCAATACTGATGATGCCGGCGCGAATGATTTCCGAATAATACGCCGCTTCGAACAGCGAAAAGGCGACCATTGCCGAAATCAAACGAATGTCGGTTTTAGGGGAAATACCCAGCACCTGCTGCAGGAAACTCGGCACCACCAGATAAAACCACAGCAGGACCATAACCAGCGGTACCGAACGGAACAGGTTAACGTACAGTTTGGCAAACCAGCTGATGGGCCTGAAGGTCGACAAACGCATCACCGCCAGCAGCGTGCCCCACAGGATGCCGAAGACCACCGCCGTAAGCGTGATTTTAAAGGTAATGACCAGACCATTAAGCAGGTAAGGCAGGCTGGGAGGAATGGAACTCCAGTCAAACGCGTACATCACTTGCCTCCCATATTGCCGGGCAGACGCACTTTGCGCTCAACCAGGCTCATCAAAAACATAATCACCAGGTTGATGGCAATGTAGGCCAGCGTAATGGCCGTAAACGATTCATAAGCGTGTGCGGAATAGTCCAGCAGCTTGCCCGCCTGCGCAGCCATGTCCACCAGGCCGATCGTCGACGCAATCGCCGAGTTTTTAACCAGGTTAAGCATTTCTGACGTCATTGGCGGCACAATCACGCGGTAAGCATTAGGAAGCAACACGTAGCGATAGGTTTGTGGCAGCGTCAGGCCCATTGCCAGCCCGGCATTCTTTTGTCCCCGCGGCAAAGACTGAATCGCCGCGCGCACCTGCTCGCAGACGCGTGCGGCGGTAAACAGGCCCAGACAGATCACCGATGAGATAAAGAACTGCAGGTTGGGATCCAGCTCCGACTTAAACCACATGCCAAGCTTCTGACCAACCAGCTCTGGCGCCACCAGATACCAGAAAAAGAACTGCACGATCAGGGGGATGTTACGAAACAATTCCACATAGCAGGTGCCAATCGTTGCCAGCAGGCGATTAGGCACGGTACGCAGAATGCCAAAGAATGAACCTACGCAGAAAGCGATAATCCAGGCACAGCAGGAGACAGCAATTGTCACCTGAAAACCGGACCACAACCAGCCGAGATAGGTGGTATTTCCGAACGGGGCCTGTTCGAGAAAAATGCCCCAGTTCCAATCGATACCCATAACGAACTCCGGTAAAAAAGGGTAGCAGAGCTACCCTGAAGATTGATGAACGGCTTAATGCGCCTGAATCAGGGGAACGACCCGATCAGGCGGTCTGTCCACGCCGCGGTTTCAGCAATCGAGAGGGCGACAGCGCCGCCCTTGTTATCGTTGTTAATTCAGCGCTTTATCATTCGGCGTTTTGAACAGGGCTTTCATGTCATCAGACAATTCAAAGTTCATGTTCAGGTTTTTAGGAGGAATAGGCTGTTTAAACCAGGTGTCGAACCATTTTTCTGCCTGGCCGGAGGTCTGGGCTTTTGCAATGGTGTCATCAACCAGCTTTTTGAACTGCGGATCGTCTTTGCGCAGCATACAGCCATAAGCTTCTTTAGACTGTGGCGTACCGATAATGACCCAGTCATCCGGTTTTTTCGCTTTAGCGCGTTCGCCAGCCAGCAGGGCGTCATCCATCATAAAGGCCACGGCACGACCGGTTTCCAGCGTACGGAACGAATCACCATGGTCTTTGGCGCTGATGATGCGCATATCCATCTTTTTCTCGTCGTTCAGTTTATGCAGCAGCACTTCTGACGTCGTACCTGAGGTCACCACGACAGTCTTGCCTTTCAGATCGTCAAAATCCTTAATTGGGCTGCCTTTTTTAACCAGCAAGCGGGTACCGATAACAAAAATGGTGTCGGAAAAGGCCGCCTGTTTCTGGCGCTCAAGGTTATTGGTCGTTGAGCCACATTCGTAGTCATAGGTGCCGTTTTGCAGCAGCGGAATACGGTTCTGTGAAGTAATCGGGATCATTTTGATCTGCAGATCAGGTTTATTCAGCTTCGCTTTAATGGCATCAGCAATCGCGTTTGAATAAGCCTGTGAATAGCCAACGACTTTCTGTTGGTTGTCGTAATATGAAAAGGGAACTGACGATTCGCGATGCCCGATAACAATGACGCCACTGTCATTAATTTTTTTCAGGGTACCGCTGAGATCTTCCGCCTGGGCCGCTCCCGCTGCTGCGCTCAACAGCAAAAGAGATAATGCCACTTTGCGTAATTGCATGTTCCAACTCCTTCGTGTGGAAATTGCACAGGATCAACCCTGTACTGAGTGTGATGTTGTGTGTATTTTGCACTGCTTTTCTTATTATTCCCTCGCGCGTCTGCGCTTAAGAATATTCACTAACATAGCGGATTGTTAACCTAATGAAACAAAAAAGTTTCTTTTTTGCGATGGCATTCGCACCAAAAAAAGGCAATCGCGCGTCCATGCACGCGGAAGGTGCGCAGATTGAGCGTTAATGGTGCATTACGCCCATGCCATCGTGGGTAACAAGCCCCGCGTTGCAGGAATACAGAAACATTTAGCAATCATCGTGCCAGAATAAAATGACAGTGGGGTGAACGGGCGGTTTGACTGAAGAAGCAGAAGCAGAAGCAGAAGCAGAAGCAGAAGCAGAAGCAGAAGCAGAAGCAGAAGCAGAAACAAAAGCAGTAAAAGGGGGAAGGGAAACAGCGTGCGGATTAAGACACCGCGAAAGGCTGTGGCGAAGCAGCGCTTCACCACAGCGTGTCAGCGCTGACGTCGGATGAAGGCCAGTAACCCGGCCAGCACTGTCGCTATCCATACCGGCCAGAGCCCGGCTTTCGAGTATGGCGTTTCGCCGCGGGTAGGCGTTACCTTATCCACGAGTACGCCGCGCGTGAACTGCGGCAGAACCTTTTCCACATCGCCATTGGCATTCACCACGGCGGTTACGCCATTGTTGGTGCCGCGCAGCAGCGGTCTGCCCAGCTCAAGTGCGCGCATACGCGCCATCTGGAAGTGTTGCCAGGGACCAATCGAGTGACCAAACCAGGCATCATTAGAGACGGTCAGCAGAAAGTCGGTGTCCGGACGGAAGTTCGCCCGCACCTGCTCACCCAACACGATCTCGTAGCAAATCGCCGTCGTAAGGTGATAATTCGCCACATTGAGCTGAGGCTGCAAATAGGCACCGCGGCTGAAGGCAGACATCGGCAAATCGAAGAAGGGGGCAAGCGGGCGCAGCAAATCCGCCATGGGAACAAACTCACCAAACGGCACCAGATGGTTTTTCTGATAGCGGTTAGTGCTGAAGTAGTTGTAGGGCTTCGGCCCGCCCAGCACGATAACCGTGTTGTAATCATGATAACGATTCTGCTCCAGGCGCGAATCCACGATACCGGTCACCAGTGCGCTACCGCGCGCGCGGAGTTCGGCATCCAGCGAACGCAGGAACGGTTGCTGGTTACTTTCCAGATCGGTAATTGCCGACTCCGGCCAGATAATAATGGGGGCTTTCCCCATCAGCGGCTGGCTTAAATCGTTATAAATGCGCAGCGTGTTCAGCAACTGCTGCGGGTCCCACTTCATCGACTGGGGAATATCGCCCTGCACCAGCGCGACATCGACCGCCTGCTGGGGTAAAGGCTGATACCAGTGCAGATAACGCAACGGCCAGCATATTGCCAGTAACGCGAGCGCGCCCACCAGGCTTTTCACCTGACGTCGCTGCTGCGCATAAACCAGCAAACCCGCAATGACCATCAGCAGGAAGGTAATACTTTCCACGCCAGCCAGCGGCGCAATCCCCTTTAGCGGGCCATCAATCTGACTGTAGCCAAACTGCAACCACGGAAAGCCGGTTAAAATCCAGCCGCGCAAAAACTCCGTCACCTGCCATAACGCGGGAGCGGCCAGCGCCAGTCGCCACAGTGTGGGACGTGGCCAAATCCGGTTCAGGATGCCGGTAAACAGCGCCGGATAAATCGCGAGGTAAGCCGCCAGCAGGACCACCAGAAAAACGTTCACTGGGCCAGGCATGCCGCCAAAAGTGGCAATGCTGACATAAACCCAGTTAATACCGCTGCCAAACAGGCCAAACCCCCAACTGAAACCAATGGCGCTGGCCTGAGGACTGGTGCGGTTCAACGTCAGAAGTTGCAGGCCGAACAGCGAAAGCAGGGCGGCAGGCCAGAAATCATAAGGGGAAAAGGCGAGCGTGCCACAGGCGCCGCTCAGTAAAGCCAGCAGCAGACGGACCCGCTGCTGCTGGTAAAAGGAGGCAAATGCCATAGCGTTATTCGTCATCCAGTTGAGGTAGCGCCGAATTTTCCGGGATTTTTACGTGGACCTGAATGATACGGCGGCTGTCGGCCATGGCAACTTTGAACTGGTAACCATCAATGTCGATGCTTTCACCGCGCGCCGGCAGATGACCAAAGCCCTGCATTACCAGTCCACCAATGGTATCCACTTCGTCATCGCTGAACTGGGTGCCGAACACCTCATTGAAATCCTCAATGGGGGTTAACGCACGCACCGTGTAGGTCTGGCGGTTGAGCTGGCGGATATCCCGATCTTCCTCATCGTCATATTCGTCTTCAATTTCGCCAACAATCAGTTCGAGAATATCTTCAATCGTGACCAGTCCGGACACGCCACCAAACTCATCGATCACAATCGCCATATGATAGCGCTGGGAACGAAACTCTTTCAGCATACGGTCAACGCGCTTGCTCTCAGGCACAACCACCGCAGGACGCAGCACTTTTTCGACGCTGAAGGCTTCTGATTCGCTGCTCATAAACGGCAGCAGATCTTTCGCCATCAGGATGCCTTCAACATGGTCCTTGTCTTCGCTGATCACCGGAAAGCGGGAGTGTGCGGAGTCAATGATCACATCCAGGCACTCTTCGAGGTTCTGGTTGCGTTTCAGGGTGATCATCTGAGAGCGCGGAATCATGATGTCGCGTACGCGCTGTTCTGCAATATCCAGCACGCCTTCCAGCATGTCGCGGGTATCCTGATCAATCAGGTCCTTTTGATTGGAATCACGGATAAGGCTCAGGAGCTCGTCACGGTTTTTGGGTTCACCGTGAAACAGTTGGTTGAGCAGTAGGGAAAAAAATCCCTTTTTACTACTGGGTGCATCGCTGTTTTGAGAATGGTCGTCGCTCATGGCGGTTTTTAAAGATCTCTCTGGTCAGTAAGTGATGCTGCCGGTCGGGTTACCGGCAGCAGGATGGCCTGAGTCCACAACTCAGGCGTTTTCTTTCTCCGAAATGTACGGATCAGGATAACCAAGAGCAAGCATTATCTCGGTCTCCAGACCTTCCATCTCTTCGGCTTCGCTGTCTTCAATGTGATCATAACCCAACAGATGCAGCGTACCGTGAACCACCATGTGCGCCCAGTGGGCTTCGACGCTTTTCCCTTGTTCCTGCGCTTCCTGTTCCACGACCTGACGGCAGATGATCAAATCGCCCAGCAGGGGCAATTCAATACCGGGTGGCGCTTCAAAAGGAAATGACAACACATTGGTGGGTTTATCTTTACCACGGTAGGTCAGGTTAAGCTCATGGCTTTCTTGTTCATCCACCAGACGAATAGTCACTTCGCTTTCCGGCTGAAACGGCGTCACCGCAGCTTCCAGCCAGCGCTGAAACTGGCTTTCCGTGGGGAGATTTTCTGTTTGTTCACAGGCCAGCTGCAGGTCGAGAATCACGTCGCTCATGGTTTCTCCTGAACGCTATGTTGGGCAGCAAGGGCTTCACGCTTACGCTCTTCGGCCTGCTGATCGCGACGTTTCTGATCGGCTTCTTCCCAGGCTTCATAAGCGGTCACGATGCGTGCCACGACCGGATGACGCACAACGTCTTCACTGTGAAAGAAGTTAAAGCTGATTTCTTCCACTTCAGACAGGACCTCAATCGCGTGACGTAAACCCGATTTTGTGTGGCGCGGCAGGTCGATCTGCGTGACGTCGCCGGTGATGACCGCTTTTGAGTTAAAGCCGATACGGGTCAGAAACATCTTCATCTGCTCGATAGTGGTGTTCTGGCTTTCATCAAGAATGATAAACGCGTCATTCAGCGTACGGCCGCGCATATAGGCCAGCGGCGCGACTTCGATGACGTTGCGTTCCATCAGCTTCTCGACTTTTTCAAAGCCCAGCATCTCAAACAGGGCGTCGTAAAGCGGACGCAGGTAGGGGTCCACTTTCTGGCTCAAATCGCCCGGCAGGAAGCCCAGTTTTTCACCGGCCTCGACGGCGGGGCGCGTGAGCAGGATGCGACGAATCTCCTGGCGTTCGAGCGCATCGACCGCGGCAGCGACAGCCAGGTAGGTTTTACCGGTACCCGCCGGGCCCACGCCAAAGGTGATGTCGTGGTCGAGGATATTGGCAATATACTGTGCCTGATTTGGGGTGCGCGGCTTGATGACGCCACGCTTGGTCTTGATATTGACCGCTTTACCGTAGTCGGGCACGCTTTCTGCCGTTTGTTCCAGCACCCGGCTTTCTTTTATCGCCAGATGAATCTGCTCGGGTTCGATATCCGGAATTTCGCCGCGCACGGGCGCGGTATCGACATAAAGTGTTTTCAGGATCTCGACCGCGGCATTCACGCACAGCACCCGACCAACCAGTTTAAACTGATTGTCCCGGCGGTTTATCTCAATGCCAAGACGACGCTCCAGCTGTTTTACATTGTCATCAAATGGACCGCACAGGCTCATCAGACGGCGGTTATCAGCCGGTTCAAGGGCGATTTCACGGGTTTCAATATTCAAACGAATCCTTTGGGTCACTCAGGGCCAGTTGAAAGGGATTGCGGGTGCATCAGATGTGTTAAGCGGATGCATCATAACGAAATTATTTATGCGGTCATGCCGGGGCGCAAGCTTACGAGGTGATATTTGGGCGGCACCGGCAGAAACCAAGTGCAAAACAGCAGAATGTGCGGCAGCCGACGGTGAGCTGCCGCACATAACGGAAGATCAGGGCTGGAAGACGCCAACGCCGATATCATTTTCTTTGCGGGTACGGGCGATAACGGAGGCCGGGCTTTCAACCACACGTAAGCCCATTTCCTCTTCAGTCCGCACCAGCTTGCCGCGCAAGGAGTTGGTATAGACATCGACAATTTCAACGTCGACAAACTTACCTATCATCTCTACCGGACCTTCGAAATTCACCACTCGGTTGTTTTCGGTCCGGCCGGTCAGCTCCATCACGTTTTTACGTGAAATGCCTTCTACCAGAATCCGCTGCACGCTGCCAAGCATACGGCGGCTGATCGCCATGGCCTGCTGGTTGATGCGATCCTGCAGAATATACAGACGCTGTTTTTTCTCTTCGTCGCTGACGTCGTCAGGCAAGTCTGCCGCAGGTGTGCCCGGCCGCGCTGAGTAGATAAAGCTGTAGCTCATATCAAAGTTAATATCACCAATCAGCTTCATCGTTTGCTCAAAGTCCTGCTGTGTTTCACCCGGGAAACCCACGATAAAGTCAGAACTGATCTCAATGTCAGGGCGTGCAGCGCGCAGTTTGCGAATGATAGCCTTGTACTCCAGCGCAGTGTGCGCACGCTTCATCAGCGTCAGAATCCGGTCGGCGCCGCTCTGCACAGGCAGGTGGAGGAAGCTTACCAGCTCTGGCGTATCGCGATAGACATCAATGATGTCATCGGTGAACTCAATCGGATGGCTGGTGGTGAAGCGAATACGGTCAATGCCGTCAATCGCCGCCACCAGACGCAGCAGTTCAGCAAAGGTGCACACGTCGCCGTCAAATGTTTCGCCGCGATAAGCGTTCACGTTCTGCCCTAACAGGTTCACTTCGCGTACGCCCTGCGCAGCCAACTGCGCGATCTCCAGCAGAATATCGTCTGACGGACGGCTGACTTCTTCACCGCGCGTATAAGGCACCACGCAGAACGTACAATATTTGTTGCAGCCTTCCATGATGGAGACAAACGCGGTGGGGCCTTCGGCCCGCGGTTCTGGCAGGCGGTCGAATTTTTCAATTTCCGGGAAGCTGATGTCCACAACCGGACTTTTGCTGCCGCGCACGGTATTAATCATTTCAGGCAGGCGATGCAGGGTTTGCGGACCAAAGACAATGTCCACGCAAGGCGCACGCTGGCGAATATGATCCCCTTCCTGCGACGCGACGCAGCCGCCAACACCGATGATCAAATCCGGGTTGCGCTCTTTGAGTTTTTTCCAGCGCCCCAACTGGTGGAAAACCTTCTCCTGCGCTTTCTCGCGGATTGAGCAGGTGTTGAGCAGCAGAATATCCGCCTCTTCGGCTTCCTCTGTCAGGGTATAGCCGTGCGTGCTGTTCAGCAGGTCAGACATCTTAGATGAATCGTACTCATTCATCTGACATCCCCAGGTTTTGATATGCAGTTTTTTTGTCATCGAGCTAGCCATTAAATCAGTGCAGTGAAGTGCTGGGCGCGTATTGTAATGCTTTGCTGCGGATGTGACCAGCCTGAGGGCTTTTCTGATCGTGCCTCATTTTTCCGGTACACTTTGCAGGAATACCACCGCGCTGAAAAGGGGCGGCCTAAGAGAGGGATACAAGTGATGCAGGATAACCAGTTTGATGTGGTGATTGTCGGCGGCGGCATGGTCGGAGCGGCGCTGGCCTGTGGTTTAGCGCAGCACCGCTTCCGGGTGGCGGTGATTGAGCGGGCAACCCCGCCACCTTTCGATCCCGACAGCCTGCCGGACGTGCGCATTTCCGCTGTCGGCTCCTCGTCGGTGGCGCTCCTGAAACAACTGAACGTCTGGCAACGCGTGGAGGCGATGCGCTGTGCGCCTTACCGCAAACTGGAAACCTGGGAGTGGCAGACGGCGCAGGTCAGTTTCGATGCGGAGTCGCTGGGTTTGCCTGAACTGGGTTATATGGTGGAGAACTCGGTGCTGCAACGTGCGCTGTGGGAAGAGATGACGCAGCGAGGGATCACCTTGCTGTGTCCGGCGACGATGGAGGATCTTCAGCCCTGTAATGCGGGCTGGACGCTGTCATTAAGCAATGGCACGACCGTAACCGCAAAATTAGTGGTGGGGGCAGACGGCGCAAGCTCACAGGTGCGACAGATGGCGGGTATTGGGATTCACGGCTGGAGTTACGCACAGTCCTGCTTACTGATCAGCGTCACCTGCGAGCATCCGGCTGGCGATGCGACCTGGCAGCACTTTACGCCCGACGGTCCACGTGCTTTCCTGCCGCTGTTCGGTCATCATGCCTCGCTGGTATGGTATGACGCCGCCGCCCGTATCCGACAGTTACAGGCCATGCCTGTCGCGCAGCTGGAGAAAGAGATCGCCCATCACTTTCCGGCCCGACTGGGCCGTTTTCATGTGCATGCAGCCGGTGGCTTTCCCCTGGTGCGTCGTCATGCCGCGCGTTATGTCCTGCCGGGGCTGGCGCTGGTCGGCGATGCGGCGCACACCATTAATCCTCTGGCAGGGCAGGGCGTGAATCTGGGATATCGTGACATCGATGCGTTAATGGATGTAGTAATTGCTGCGCGTGACAACGCTGAAACCTGGTCGTCGGAACGGGTGCTGTTACGTTACCAGCGCCAGCGCCGCCACGATAATCTGCTGATGCAGAGCGGGATGGATCTGTTCTATTTTACGTTTAGCAACCGCGTCGGCCCGTTAAAGCTGGTACGCAATCTGGGATTGATCGCCGCTGAGCATTCCGGCGTGCTGAAACGTCAGGTCTTGCGCTATGCGTTAGGCTTGTAAGCCTCAGCCACGCGTCGCATGGATCTGACGCGTGGTCATGAGCCGGAAGCCAGAAACAAAAAAGCCCGCTATTGCGGGCTTTTTTGCTTAATTTGGCTGGGGTGCAGGGATTCGAACCCCGGAATGCTGGTATCAGAAACCAGTGCCTTACCGCTTGGCGACACCCCAATGGTGTCAAATCAAATTGTCTAAAATGGCTGGGGTGCAGGGATTCGAACCCCGGAATGCTGGTATCAGAAACCAGTGCCTTACCGCTTGGCGACACCCCAAGAAAATGGTGGCTACGACGGGAATCGAACCTGTGACCCCAGCATTATGAGTGCTGTGCTCTAACCAGCTGAGCTACGTAGCCAAATTGTATTGCCTTTCGATGATGGCTGGGATACCTGGATTCGAACCAGGGAATGCCGGTATCAAAAACCGGTGCCTTACCGCTTGGCGATATCCCATTCGTCCACTCGCAGCCGCGAGATACATCGAAATTGGCTGGGGTACCTGGATTCGAACCAGGGAATGCCGGTATCAAAAACCGGTGCCTTACCGCTTGGCGATACCCCATCCATGCTGCCGACTCGTGAAATGGTGCGGGAGGCGAGACTTGAACTCGCACACCTTGCGGCGCCAGAACCTAAATCTGGTGCGTCTACCAATTTCGCCACTCCCGCAAAAAAAAGATGGTGGCTACGACGGGAATCGAACCTGTGACCCCAGCATTATGAGTGCTGTGCTCTAACCAGCTGAGCTACGTAGCCATCTTTTTTCGCGCAACCTTCATCGGCGTTGCGGGGCGCATTATGCGGAGTTGACTACACAGCGTCAACAAGTTTTTTGCCGTTTTTTGCCTTCAAACGCCTGTTTGTCTGGCTTATAACCAGGGTGGTGCTTTATTCGGCAATTTTTCAGTGAATACAACGGCAACTCCACAAAAAATGGGCCATTACTGGCCCATCTGTTCACTCAGTATAGCACTTATTTGTAAGCGGACTGGTGCACGCCCACGGCACGTCCTGAAGGATCGTCCATGTTTTTGAAGGCTTCATCCCACTCAATCGCTTTTGCCGACGAACAGGCAACAGACGGCCCACCTGGCACGCACTCGGCAGCACTCGGCAGTGGGAACAGTTCTTCGAAAATTTCGCGATAGAGATACGCTTCTTTCGAACCCGGCGTGTTATACGGGAAGCGGAAATGCGCCGTCGCCAGTTGCTGATCGCTAATCTGCTTAGCCGCTACTTCTTTCAGCGTGTCAATCCAGCTGTAACCTACGCCGTCAGAGAACTGCTCTTTCTGACGCCAGGCAACGCTTTCCGGCAGATAGGAAGAGAAACATTCGCGCAGAATGTGTTTTTCCATTTTACCGTTGCTGCCGCACATCTTGTCCTGTGGGTTGATACGCATGGCGACATCCAGGAATTTCTTATCCAGGAACGGCACGCGCGCTTCTACGCCCCAGGCGGACATCGCTTTGTTGGCGCGAGCACAGTCAAACATGTGCAGAGCCAGCAGCTTACGCACGTTCTCTTCATGGAATTCTTTGGCATCAGGCGCTTTATGGAAATAGAGGTAGCCACCGAAGACTTCATCTGCGCCTTCGCCTGACAGCACCATTTTAATGCCCATCGCTTTGATCTTACGCGACATCAGGTACATCGGCGTGGAGGCACGAATGGTGGTCACATCGTAGGTCTCAATGTGGTAGATCACGTCACGAATAGCATCCAGACCTTCCTGCACCGTGAAGTGGATTTCATGGTGAACCGTACCCAGGTGCTCGGCAACCAGTTTGGCTGCTTTCAGATCCGGTGAGCCTTCCAGACCGACGGCAAAAGAGTGCAGCTGTGGCCACCAGGCATCGCTTTTGTCCTGATCTTCAACGCGCTTAGCGGCAAAACGCTTGGTCACGGCTGAAATAATAGAAGAATCCAGACCGCCAGACAGCAGCACGCCATAAGGAACGTCTGACATCAGATGACTTTTTACCGACTCTTCCAGCGCATGTTTCAGGCCAGCCGCGTCAGTCACGTTGTTTTCAACGTTTTTGTATTCCATCCAGTCACGCTGCCAGTAACGACGAATTTCACCGTCAGTACTGGAAAGGTAGCTTCCCGGTGGGAATTCTTTAATGGTGCGGCAAACCGGCACCAGTGCCTTCATTTCAGACGCCACAAACAGGTTGCCGTGCTCATCGTTGCCCATATACAGCGGAATGATACCGATATGGTCGCGACCAATCAGATACGTTTGCTTCACGGTGTCGTACAGGATAAAGGCAAACATGCCCTGCAACTCGTCCAGGAAATCGACGCCTTTTTCCTGATACAGCGCCAGAATGACTTCGCAGTCCGAACCGGTCTGGAAACTATAACGATCGCTTAACTCTGCGCGCAGGGCCTGATGGTTGTAGATTTCACCGTTGACGGCCAGAACGTGAGTGTGATCGGCGTTATACAGTGGCTGTGCACCGTTGTTGACGTCGACAATTGAGAGACGTTCGTGAGCAAGGATCGCGTGGTCGTCAGCATACACACCTGACCAGTCCGGCCCACGGTGACGCATTAAGCGTGAGCTTTCCAATGCTTTTTTACGTAACTCAACGGGATCGCTTTTCAGATCCAGCACACCAAAAATAGAACACATATCTGACTCCTGAACTCACCTGCGGCGATGTAATTTTACGTTTGTCCGGCAGCCGTTCGCTGCGTGATGTATAAGAAAATGCGTTATTTCAGGTACACAATGCAAGAGGAATCGTGTTTCACTGATAAAAAGGTTGTTGAATAACCCTGGATATTGAATTTTATCTAATGAAAGTGTCTTTTTATTGATGAATCGGCAATGAAAAGTAATTTTGGGGTGTTTTTTGAACGATCTCAAGCCAGCAGAGAGGGGCAACGAAGGGGGATGCACTGCCTGAGGCGGCAGTGCGTCATAAGCTGAACGTTTAGAAGAGATCGATATCGGCCACGGAAGGGAAAATCCAGTCAGGACGGAAAGGCATCGCGTCAATATCGCTCAGGGTTGACACCCCAGACAGGACAAGAATGGTTTCCAGCCCGGCCTGAAAACCGGCCAGAATATCGGTGCGAAGGTTGTCACCCACGATCACCGTGTCCTCTGAGTGCGCCTGCATTTTATTCAGCGCGGCACGCATGATATACGGGCTGGGTTTGCCGACATAAAACGGCCTGCGACCGGAGATCTTTTCAATACCGGCACACAAGGCACCGCAGGCGGGCACGAATCCCCTGGCGTGCGTGTCGGGGTTGGTGGCAATGAAACGCGCCCCGTTTGCCACAAAGAAAGCCGCCTTATGCATCATGTCCCAGTTAAACGACCGGGTTTCGCCCACGATGACAAAGTCCGGGTTAACGTCAGTGATGGTAAAGCCCGCTTTGTAGAGTTCGTGCACCAGCGCACCCTCACCAATGACATAGGCTTTTTTGCCTTCCTGACGACGCAGAAAGTCAGCGGTCGCCATGGCTGAGGTGTAAAACACCGAATCCGGTATGTCGATGCCCGCGGAGGAGAAGCGATTGGCTAAGTCCCGCGCCGTCTGGGAAGGGTAGTTGGTCAGCACCACTAATGGCATATCTTTAGCCAGAATGCGCTGCAAAAACTCTTTTGCACCGGGCACCGCGGTATTGTCGTGCATCAGCACGCCATCAATGTCACAAATTACATTTTTAATCGTCATAAATGTGTTCCGATGCGCGCTGTCAGAAAACAGGCTGCGCTTAGTCTTCCAAAAGATGTTGCAGCAGGATGCCGTTTAACATCGCTCGTTTCGCCAGCGCAAAGGCGCCGATCGCCGAGCGATGATCGAGTTGTGAACGCACCACAGGCAGATTTTTACGAAAGGCCGCCAGTGTCTGCGTATTAATGCAACTTTCAATCGCGGGTAGCAAGACACGTTCTGCTTCGGTGATCTCGCCTGCCAGCACGATTTTTTGCGGGTTAAACAGGTTGATCGCAATCGCAATCGCCTTACCCAGATAACGCCCCACATGCTCGACAACTTCGCAGGCTAACGCATCGCCCTGATTGGCGGCCTGGCAGATATGCTGCATCTGGCACGCCGCCTGAGTCAGGATGCTCGGGTAGCCTTTATTCAGTAGCTCGCTTACACGATGTTCAATGGCGCTGTTTGCCGCAATGGTTTCAAGACAGCCAAAGTTGCCACAGTGGCAGCGTTCCCCCAGGGGATCGACCTGAATATGACCGATTTCACCGACATTGCCATTACTGCCCAAAAAAATCTGCCCGTTGGCGATAATGCCTGCGCCGGTTCCCCGATGCAGGCGCACTAATATCGAGTCGGCACAATCGCGCGTTGCGCCAAAATAGTGCTCAGCCAGCGCCAGGCTGCGAATATCATGGCCCACAAAACTGGTGACGTTAAACCGGTGCTTTAGATTAGCAACCAGCGGCCACTGATTCACATGAATATGCGGCATGTAGCGGATTACGCCATTAAGCGGATCAACGAGGCCGGGCAAAATCACGGAAATCGCGATTAGCTCGCGAATTTTCGCTTCACTCTGCTGGATAAAATGCGCAATGGCATCGAACAACGCCTGTTCGAGTGCTTCCTGCGTGCGCTGGGGCAGGGGATAATCCTGCTGAGCCAGGGATTTACCGCTTAAATCGAACAGGGTTAGCGTGGCATCATTGCGGCCAAGGCGCACACCGATGGTGTGAAAGTGGCGGGTTTCCGTCACGATAGAAATGGCGCGGCGACCGCCAGTGGACGCCTGCTGGTCCACTTCTTTAATCAAACCGCGCTCAATAAGCTGACGTGTAATTTTGGTGACACTGGCGGGAGCAAGTTGGCTTAAATCCGCAATCTGAATACGTGAAATCGGCCCTTGCTGGTCGATTAACCGGTAGACGGCCGCGCTATTCAGTTGTTTGACAAGATCGACATTTCCAATTTGAGTCTGGCCGCCAGTGGTCATTCAGTGCTTACTCGCTCAGGACGTTATCTCCATTGACTAACGTCTTAATAATTTTAAAGTCGCGTGTAAAAACCGTCAGGTTGGCGAGTTTCCCTGCCTGAATCGTACCTGACTGTTTTTCAACGCCCATTGCCTGTGCGGGATAAAGTGATGCCATGCGCAGGGCTTCATCCAACGCAATGCCCGCATGCTCAACGCAGTTTTGTACGGCTTCAATCATTGTCAGTGCTGAACCGCTTAGCGTGCCCTGCTCATCCACGCACAACCCGTTACGATAATAGATTGTTTTACCAGCAAAAATAAACTTATCGATAGCAGCGCCCGCCGGTGCTGTCGCGTCGGTGACCAACACCAGTTTGTCACCTTTGATGCGTTTAGCATTGCGGACGTTAGCGTAATGGACATGTAAACCATCTGCAATAATGCCGCAGTATACATCAGGCGCATCAAACAGCGCACCGATGAGGCCGGGCTCACGTCCGGCAAAGGCAGGCATCGCATTATAGAGGTGCGTGGCGAACGTAATGCCCGCCGCAAACCCCGCTTTTGCCTCTTCATAAGTGGCACTGGAATGTCCGGCTGAGACCACGATACCCGCTTCGCTCAGTTGGCGAATCACCGCGCTGCCCACCACTTCGGGTGCCAGCGTAACTTTGCTGATCACGTCTGCGTTGTCGCAAAGGAATTGCACCATCTGCGCATCGGGCTCACGGATCAGGGCAGGGTTATGTGTGCCCTTTTTCGCCACACTCAGCCAGGGGCCTTCCAGATGTAAGCCCAGCATAACGTGAGGATACTTCTGCAAAAAGGCGCGCATTGTTTCCACCGCGCGCACCATCAGTGCGTCACTGCTGGTAATCAGCGTAGGCAGAAAGCTGGTACAGCCCGATTTCACATTGGCGCGATGCATGGTTTCCAGCGTTTCCACGCTGATGGCGTCTATATCGTCATTAAACTGGACGCCGCCACAGCCGTTAAGCTGCAGGTCGATAAAGCCGGGCGCGATAATGGCGCCGCTTACGTCCTGCTGTTCAATGCCTGACGGCAAGGCAGTAACAGGGCAAACCCGTTCAATGCGTCCGTCAGCGATCACCACGGCATGGTGATCCAGAATTTCGTAGCCGCTGTAGATTCGGCCATTGACTAATGCGTACATCTTCTTCTCCCGGCTTACCTGCCGCTCGTGCATCTGACAGCAGGTGACGTAATAACGGTATTAAACGCCCTGCATATTTTCCGCTTCCATTTCACGGAAGTACTTCACCGTTTTAACTTTCAACTCCATGGTCGCGGGCTCGTCGCAGACCACCACGGATTTAGGATGGAGTTGCAGGCAACTGATTGTCCACATGTGGTTCACGTTTCCTTCCACGGCAGCCTGCAACGCCTGTGCTTTAACGTGACCAGTAACCAGAATCATCACTTCTTCAGCGTCCAGCAGCGTGCCCACGCCAACGGTCAGGGCATATTTCGGCACCTGATCAACATCACCGTTAAAAAAGCGTGAATTTGCCACACGTGTGTCGTGAGTCAGCGTTTTGATACGAGTGCGTGAAGATAATGACGACGCGGGTTCGTTAAAGGCGATATGGCCATCATTACCGACGCCGCCCATGAACAGGTGGATTTTGCCCAGAGACCGAATTTTATCTTCATAACGGCGACATTCTGCGTCAATATCGGGCGCATTACCATTCAGCAAATTGATGTTTTCAGGTTGAATATCAACGTGGTCAAAGAAATTACGATGCATAAAGCTGTAGTAGCTTTCCGGATGCTCTTTCGGCAGCCCGACATATTCATCCATGTTGAAGGTAATGACATGTCTGAAGCTAACCTGGCCCGCTTTATGCATATCGATCAGGTGCTTGTACGCTTCCAGAGGCGTACCGCCCGTAGGCAGTCCCAGAATAAAGGGCTTGTCAGCGCTGGGATTAAACGCATTAATACGGTTCACAATATGGCGCGCTGCCCATTTGCCGACCTGAGTGGGAGTAGATAAAGGAATCAGTCTCATGTTGCACCTCAAATGTGAGTGAAGGATTCGACGCGCAGCAAAGCCATGTTGCCGGTGAGGACAGGCGAACAGGAAGGAAACGCGCGTCTTGATATTTCGCATCATAAAATAAGTGGGCGTTCATAGCCAGTCATGTCGACGTTAAAAATCAATTTTTGGTGATTTTTGTCACAAATGGCTGCTATTAATTTGTAGAGCGAATTAATTTGTTATTACACTCCTCAGCACTGAGTGTAATGCCGTCAGAAGCGGGCTGCTGACATAACAACATTAAGCGGCAGCCATGCAATAAGTCAGTTTCAATGGGGGAAAAGGTCAATGTTAAGTTACTTACAACGTGTGGGGCGGGCCCTGATGGTGCCGGTCGCTACGCTGCCCGCAGCAGCAATTTTAATGGGAATAGGGTACTGGATCGATCCTGACAGCTGGGGTGCAGGCAATGCCTTTGCCGCGTTGTTAATTAAATCCGGTGGCGCGATCATCGAAAATATGTCGGTGCTGTTCGCCATTGGCGTTGCATACGGCATGTCAAAAGATAAAGACGGTGCGGCTGCACTGACCGGCTTTGTGGGCTTCCTGGTCGTCACTACGCTGTGTTCACCGGCTGCTGTAGCCATGATCCAGAAAATCCCGGTGGCGGACGTGCCGGCGGCGTTTGGAAAAATCAGCAACCAGTTTGTCGGTATTCTGGTAGGCGTGCTGTCAGCAGAAGTCTATAACCGTTTTAGCCATGTAGAACTGCCCAAAGCGTTCTCATTCTTTAGCGGGCGTCGGCTGGTGCCTATTCTGGTGTCCTTCCTGATGATTCTGGTGGCATTTATCCTGATGTACATTTGGCCTGTCATCTTTAATGGTCTGGTGAGCTTCGGTGAGCATATACAAAAACTGGGATCGGTTGGTGCGGGTGTTTACGCCTTCTTTAACCGTTTGCTTATTCCGGTTGGCTTACATCATGCGCTGAACTCCGTTTTCTGGTTCGACGTAGCAGGCATTAACGATATCCCTAAATTCCTCGGCGGTGCGCAGTCACTGGCAAATGGCACTGCTATCCCGGGCATCACTGGCCGCTATCAGGCGGGTTTCTTCCCAATTATGATGTTCGGTTTGCCGGGCGCGGCGCTGGCAATTTACCATTGCGCTCGCCCTGAAAACCGGGCAAAAGTGGGCGGTATCATGCTGGCGGCCGCTTTCGCAGCATTCTTTACCGGTATCACCGAACCGCTGGAATTCTCCTTTATGTTCGTGGCACCGGTACTGTATGTCATCCATGCTGTACTGACCGGCATCTCGGTCTTTATCGCTGCCAGCATGCACTGGATTGCCGGCTTTGGCTTCAGTGCGGGATTAGTGGATATGGTGCTCTCTACCCGTAATCCCCTGGCGACGCAATGGTACATGCTGATTCCGCAGGGCCTGGTGTTCTTCGTGATTTATTATCTGGTCTTCCGCTTTACCATCAAAAAATTCAACCTGATGACCCCAGGTCGTGAACTGGCGGTAGCGGGGGATGAAGCGGACGGTTATGACGTGAACGTTGATACCACTGATAATGGTGAAAGCGCCACGGAATCACTGGCACGCCGCTACATCGGCGCGGTGGGCGGTTCAGACAACCTTACCGCCATTGATGCCTGTATTACCCGTTTACGTCTGAACGTGAAAGATGCGGGCCAGGTTAACGAAGGTGTGGCAAAACGGCTGGGTGCGTCGGGTGTGATTCGCCTCAACAAGCAAAGTGTCCAGATTATCGTGGGTACCCAGGCGGAAAGTATCGCCACGGCCATGAAAAAAGTGCTGGTGAAAGGCCCGGTTGCTGGCGCAGCCAGCAGTGGCAGTGCGCCAGCCCCCGCTAACGAGGCCAAACCCCAGGCCGTCCTGAACAGTGAAAAACGCGTTATCGCAACGCTGGTGGCCCCGGTGAGCGGTGAGGTTATCGCACTGGATGCGGTGCCGGATGAGGCTTTCGCCAGTAAAGCCGTGGGTGATGGCGTGGCGATTAAGCCGAGCGACAAGCGCGTCGTTGCGCCTGTTGCCGGTACGGTGGTGAAAATTTTCAACACGAACCATGCTTTCTGTCTGGAAAGTGAAAACGGGGTAGAGATCGTCGTGCACATGGGGCTGGATACCGTGGCGCTGGACGGTCAGGGCTTTACCCGTTTAGTGGAAGAGGGTGCACAGGTCACAGCAGGCCAGCCGGTGCTGGAGATGGATCTGGACTATCTTAACGCCCATGCCCGCTCAATGATCAGTCCGGTGGTGGTGAGCAATATTGAAGACTTCGCCGGTTTAACGCTGCTGACGCAGGGCCAGGTCATCGCCGGTGAAACCCCGCTGTATGAAGTAAAAGGCTAATTCCCTGTATCCTCAACAAAAGGCAGGAAGCGATTCCTGCCTTTTTTATTTTAATCGCCCAACAAACGGTTGTTTCTCTGCAACGCTTTGTGGATCATACCCGGATATTACGTGGTATAAACCACCCATTCTATGCGTTGAGGATTTTGAGATGAGTGAGGCTGAAGCCCGCCCAACGAACTTTATTCGTCAGATTATTGACGAGGATTTGGCGAGCGGTAAGCACAGCAGTGTGCATACCCGTTTTCCGCCAGAGCCAAATGGTTATCTGCATATCGGCCATGCTAAATCAATCTGCCTGAATTTCGGTATTGCACAAGATTATCAGGGCGAGTGCAATCTGCGTTTTGACGATACCAATCCGGTCAAAGAAGATATGGAGTTCGTCGAATCCATTAAGCGTGACGTGCAGTGGCTGGGTTTTACCTGGAGCGGCGAGGTTCGTTATTCATCTGACTATTTCGACCAGCTTTATCACTATGCCGTTGAACTGATCAACAAAGGCCTGGCCTACGTTGATGAACTGACGCCAGACGAAATTCGTGAATACCGCGGTACCTTAACGGCACCGGGTAAAAACAGCCCTTACCGCGACCGCAGTGTGGAAGAGAACCTCGCGCTGTTTGAAAAAATGCGCAATGGCGAGTTCGCAGAGGGCAAAGCCTGTCTGCGCGCGAAAATCGACATGGCTTCCAGCTTTATCGTCATGCGCGATCCGGTGCTGTACCGCATCAAGTTTGCCGAGCATCATCAAACCGGCAATAAGTGGTGCATCTACCCGATGTACGATTTCACCCACTGCATTTCGGATGCGCTGGAAGGCATTACGCACTCCCTTTGCACGCTGGAATTCCAGGACAACCGCCGCCTGTATGACTGGGTGCTGGATAACATTACTATTCCTGTTCATCCGCGTCAGTATGAGTTTTCGCGCCTGAATCTGGAGTATGCGGTGATGTCAAAACGCAAACTGACGCAGCTGGTCAGCGAGAAGCATGTTGAAGGCTGGGACGATCCGCGCATGTTAACCGTGTCGGGTTTGCGTCGTCGTGGTTACACCGCGGCCTCCATTCGTGAGTTCTGCCGCCGCATTGGTATCACGAAGCAGGACAACATCGTTGAAATGGCTTCGCTGGAATCCTGTATCCGCGACGATCTCAACGAAAATGCGCCGCGGGCGATGGCGGTGCTGGATCCGGTGAAAATTGTGCTGGAAAACCTGCCTGCCGGGCACAATGAAGTGCTCAGCATGCCAAATCATCCTAACAAACCGGAAATGGGCACACGCGATGTTCCCTTTAGCCGCGAGATCTGGATCGATCGTGCCGACTTCCGCGAAGAGGCGAATAAGCACTATAAGCGCCTGGTGCTGGGTAAAGAAGTGCGTCTGCGTAATGCCTATGTCATCCGTGCGGAACGGACCGCGAAAGATGAAGAAGGCAATATCACCTGCATCTACTGCACCTGTGACGTCGATACGCTGAGCAAAGATCCTGCTGATGGCCGTAAAGTCAAAGGGGTTATCCACTGGGTCTCAGCTGAACATGCACTACCGGCAGAATTCCGTCTGTATGACCGTCTGTTCAGCGTTCCGAATCCGGGTGCGGCGGATGATTTTCTGACGACAATCAATCCGGATTCGCTGGCGATTAAACACGGCTTCGTTGAACCCGGTCTGCGTGACGCAGAAGCCAGTGCGCCTTATCAGTTCGAACGTGAAGGCTATTTCTGCGCTGACAGTGTGTATTCAACACCGTCGCAGTTAGTGTTTAACCGTACTGTTGGTCTGCGCGATACCTGGGCGAAAAACGGCGAATAATTTACGCCGCATGGTCATCAGATGATCGGTAAAGGGCGAGCAATCGCCCTTTTTTATTGGGTGGATTTTTTTTAGCGCCGACATTTGTCCTGAACCCGTTTAATTCGATTAATTTTACTTCTGTGGAATCGCTCTCAGTTTAATTTTTTTAATAACTTTCCCGGTGTGAATTATTTTTTTTCAGGTACGCTAACTCTCTGTAGTCTTTGTTTGCGGGTTAAAAAGGAAAAAAATGACAGTTTTCGCACAGGAAGCCAAACACAGCGTTGTCGTCTTACATCAACTCATTGAACATATTTTTAACCACAGCCGTGACAGTGGTGACAGCTTTCATCTGCTGCTTTCTCATTTTCATCCTGACTTCCAGATGGTCACGCCACAGGGCAAGATGCTGAACCTCAATGAGGTTGAAGAACTCTTTCGCCGCTTACAGGGCGCACGGGAAGGGATGCGCATCGCGACCAGCGAACATGTGATCCTGTCAGAGCACGCTAACGAGGTCACCATTCAGTATCGGGAAGTGCAGATGATGAATGGGGAAAATAAAAGCCGCATTTCCGTTGCGATTCTGGACTGCTCCACCTCGGTGCCCCGCTGGCGCTACCTGCAGGAAACGCTGGTGGCGTGACTGACAGGCACAAAAAAGCCGATGCAGGCATCGGCTTTTTCTTTACCGTCTGACAAACGTTACTTGTCGTGCAGTGTTTCGTCTTCGCGGCAATCGCCCAGGGCACAGTGACCATACAGGTACAGGCTGTGGTTGGTGAGCTTAATACCGTGACGGGTCGCGATATCACGCTGACGCGTTTCAATAGACTCATCACTAAATTCAATGACTTTACCGCAATCCAGACAGATCAGGTGATCGTGATGGTGCTGCTGCGTCAGCTCAAACACCGATTTACCGCCTTCAAAGTTGTGGCGGGTCACAATGCCGGCATCGTCGAACTGGTTCAGTACACGGTAAACCGTGGCCAGTCCAATCTCTTCGCCCATATCAATCAGGCGTTTATACAGATCTTCCGCGCTGACGTGATGGCATGCAGGTTCCTGAAGCACTTCCAGAATTTTGAGTCTGGGCAGGGTGACTTTCAGGCCAGCCTTCTTTAATGCGGTGTTGTTGTCAGTCATGCGGATATTGTCCTGTTACTTTGGTCACTCTTGTGGCATGTAGCCTGTATGTCGATCGACCGCCATTCTCATTTGCGTCTCATTATAGAACTGATGCGCTGAAATGAAAACCGATGCTGCCTGCGATGAAACCGTGGCGATGTTCGCGGTACAAAGCATGGAGGGCGGGCTGGCTACCATTTCGCGTTGTGTCATCTCAATTCCAGGGAAATAAGCAGATGATCGATGCGGGTATTCTACAGACTAAATGCGGAAAGTTACAAAAATGTAGCTATTATTTTTATAGGAAAAGCCATTGATGCAGTGCGGACCAGCGCCCACACTGCGCTCATGGCTATCAGGCTTCGATAATTTCTTTGAGTTGCAGTTCATCGAAGATCTGCTTAACCCACTTGTCGACGCGTTCGTTCGTCAGTTCTGGCTGGCGATCTTCATCAATCGCCAGGCCCAGGAAGTGGTTATCGTCTGCCAGACCTTTTGAGGCCTCGAAGTGGTAGCCCTCGGTTGGCCAGTGGCCCACGATAATGGCACCGTTAGGTTCGATGATGTCACGAATGGTGCCCATCGCGTCACAGAAGTACTCGGCGTAGTCTTCCTGATCGCCACAACCGAACAGCGCCACCAGCTTACCGTTGAAGTCGATCTCTTCCAGCGTCGGGAAAAAGTCATCCCAGTCGCACTGTGCTTCACCATAGTACCAGGTCGGAATACCCAGCAGCAGGATGTCAAAGGCTTCCAGATCTTCTTTAGTGCTTTTCGCGATGTCGTGAACCTCTGCAACGTCTTTGCCCAGTTGTTTCTGGATCATTTTTGCAATGTTTTCGGTGTTACCGGTATCGCTGCCAAAGAAGATGCCTACGATTGCCATGGGTAAAATAACCTCTTAAATCCTGATGATAGAATGAATGCCTGAGCATATTCAGCAAATGATAGCAGACCACGCAAAAGGGCGGAACTTGTAAAGCCGCGACATTTGTTTCTGTGTGCGGTTTACGTGCGTTAGTCCAGTTTGAGTTGCGCCAGCAGCATTTGTTCAATTAATTCACTGCGGCTGAGATTACGCTGTTCAGCCAGCGTATTAAGCGCTTCTACCGCCTGGCTGTTCATTTTGAGTTCGACACGGCGAAGCCCGCGCCCTTTGTCACGTTTCAGTTGATTGCGTTTATTGATACGCAGCTGTTCATCACGCGTAAGCGGACTGGTTTTAGGGCGACCAGGGCGACGCTCGTTAGCGAACAGATCGAGCGTCGTGCGGTCAGTGTTTTCTTTTGCCATGGCTTAGTACAACTGAATGGGCGCACACGGATCGTTCCGCTGCGCAGATTAAATTACTGGCTTTACCGTGGATACGCGCCCACGGCAAAAATTTAGCGCGCCATCATACTCCAGGCTAACCATGGACGCCAATCCTAAACTTTTACAGCCAGTTAAGCGGATTTATCGTGCAAAAAACCGGCGAATGCTGCGTAAAACAGCATCAGGTTTTTCGGCGTGGACCCAGTGACCTGCACCGCCAATCACGTGCGCCTGCGCGGCGGGAAACTGTTGCAGTATCGCATCACGGTACTGATTGTCCAGATAAGGGGAGTCACCACCGCGAATGAACAACGCCGGGTGCGGCCACGCGGGCACCGTTTCCCAACCCGTGATATACGCATAGTTGTCCCAGAGCGCTGGAACGTTAAAGCGCCATTCACCGCTACTGAACGATTTCAGGATGAACTGAATCACACCTTCTTCATTAAGATGCTGACGCATAATTTCGGCCGCCTCACTGCGCAGCGTCACGCCCGCGTCGGTGACGGCTCGGATCGCGGCAAAAATTTCGTCGTGGCGGCGCGTCTGATAGTCGACGGGCGCAATGTCGATCATCACCATCTGTTCTATCCGCTCAGGGGCCAGGGCGCTCATCGTCATGGCAATTTTACCGCCCATGGAGTGACCAATGACGGAAAGGCGCTCAATGCCCTGCGCATCAAGCGTGTCCAGCATATCCTGGGCCATAACCTGATAGGTCATCTCGTCAGCGCGCGGAGATAAGCCATGATTACGCACATCAACCTGGATAAGCGGATGGTCATCTTTCAGACCGCGCGCCAGAACGCCGAGGTTATCAAGACTGCCAAACAAACCGTGAATGAGCAGAACGGGTGTGGAATCAGCAGAAGATTGTTCAGTTTGCAGACGGGCATTCAAAATCATAGCAAAGTTCTTAAGTGTGAGACCTGCGCTTAGGTTATCATGGTTTCACCTTTTCAGGTGCGCTGCTTCCGGTGGCATTAGGACATATTCTGACTTTTGCCCCTAAACCGTTTGAATGCTATCAGCCTGTCTGAATTTAACTTTATAATCTTCATGTTAGAACCTGCACACGGCCTGAAACCCCGGTGTTTACCTCTGGATTTTCAGAAAATCGCGGGTTCTGTCGTGAGTCAAAACCGTACGGAATAAGATGAAAACGATCGAAGTTGACGAAGAGCTCTACCGTTATATTGCCAGCCACACGCAACATATTGGCGAAAGCGCATCCGATATTCTGCGCCGTATGCTGAAGTTTACTGCGGGTCAGACAGCCACCGCGACCGAAACACAGCCTGTTGCCGCCTCGCAGCCGTCTAAAACGGCACAGTCGGCAGGGAATGAGTCACGCCCTCAGGATCGTGTTCGTGCGGTGCGCGAGTTGCTGCTTTCTGATGAATATGCAGAGCAGAAGCGGGCGGTAAATCGCTTTATGCTAATCTTGTCAACGCTCTATCGTCTGGATACGGCCGCGTTTGCTGAGGCGACCACCTCCATGCAGGGCCGTACGCGCATCTATTTTGCAGGCGATGAGCACACGCTGCTGCAAAGCGGCACCCATACCAAGCCGAAGCATGTGCCCGGCACGCCGTACTGGGTCATTACGAATACCAATACCGGTCGTAAACGCAGCATGATCGAACACATTATGCTGTCGATGCAGTTCCCATCGGAACTGGCTGAGAAAGTTTGCGGCACCATTTAAACTGAAGCGTCAGGGAGAAGCGCCAATGGCCAATCACCCCCGTGCCGGGCAGCCTGCCCAGCAGAGCGATTTGATTAACGTTGCACAATTAACTTCACAATATTATGTCCTGCAGCCCGATGTGGCGAATCCAGAACATGCGGTGAAATTTGGCACATCAGGCCATCGCGGTAGCGCAGGACGTCACAGCTTTAACGAAAAGCACATTCTGGCGATTGCGCAGGCGATTGCGGAAGAGCGTAAAAAGAACGGTATTACCGGCCCGTGCTATGTGGGTAAAGATACGCACGCGCTGTCTGAGCCCGCGCTGCTGTCCGTGCTGTCCGTGCTGACCGCAAACGGGGTTGATGTGATCGTTCAGCAGGATAACGGTTATACGCCAACGCCTGCGATTTCGAACGCTATCCTTGTACACAACAAATCCGGCGGCCCACTGGCAGATGGCATTGTGATTACGCCGTCGCACAATCCCCCGGAAGATGGCGGCATTAAATACAATCCGCCAAACGGTGGTCCGGCAGATACCAACGTCACCAAAGTGGTGGAAGACCGCGCGAATCAGCTGTTGAAAGACGGCCTTAAAGACGTTAAACGTCTGTCACTGGATCAGGCCTGGGCCAGCGGCCACATCCATGAAAAAGATCTGATTCAGCCTTACGTGGAAGGTCTGTCACAGATCATCGACATTCCTGCGATTCAGAAAGCGGGTCTGAAGATTGGTGTCGATCCGCTTGGCGGTTCCGGGATCGCTTACTGGCAGCGTATCGCTGAGCACTACAAGCTGGATCTGACGCTGGTGAATGACGCTGTCGACCAGACTTTCCGCTTTATGCACCTGGATAAAGATGGTGTGGTGCGCATGGACTGTTCGTCCGAATGCGCCATGGCGGGGCTGCTGGCCTACAAAGACAAATTCGATCTGGCCTTCGGAAACGATCCGGATTATGACCGTCACGGCATTGTTACCCCTGCCGGGCTCATGAATCCAAACCATTATCTGGCCGTTGCGATCAACTATTTGTTCCAGCACCGTCCGCAGTGGGGTCAGGACGTTGCCGTGGGTAAAACCCTCGTGTCCAGTGCGATGATTGACCGGGTCGTGGACGATATTGGCCGCAAACTGGTAGAAGTCCCGGTGGGCTTTAAATGGTTCGTGGATGGCCTGTTTGATGGCAGCTTTGGTTTTGGCGGCGAAGAAAGTGCGGGCGCGTCATTCCTGCGCTTCGACGGCACACCCTGGTCAACCGATAAAGACGGGATCATCCTGTGTCTGCTGGCGGCAGAAATTACGGCCGTAACGGGCAAGAACCCGCAGCAGCACTATGACGAACTGGCTGCACGCTTCGGTGCGCCAAGCTACAACCGTCTGCAGGCACCGGCAACATCGGCGCAGAAAGCCGCATTGTCGAAGCTGTCACCTGAAATGGTCAGTGCAGATACGCTGGCGGGCGATCCGATTACCGCGCGCTTAACGGCCGCTCCCGGTAACGGCGCGTCTATCGGTGGACTGAAAGTCATGACGGAAAACGGCTGGTTCGCCGCGCGTCCATCGGGCACCGAAGACGCGTATAAGATCTACTGTGAAAGCTTCCTGGGCGCAGAGCACCGTGCGCAGATCGAGAAAGAAGCCGTCGAGATTGTCAGCGAAGTGCTGAAAAACGCCTGATAAATCTGTTAAATAAAAAAAGCGCCGCTGGCGCTTTTTTTATGGCATGAACCGGTAGCCGATACCGGTTTCCGTCAGCAGGTGAACGGGTTGTGTCGGATTGGCTTCAAGCTTTTGACGCAGATGGCCCATATAAATGCGCAGATAATGGCTGTGTTCGACAGCATTGGGTCCCCAGACCTGATTCAGCAGCTGACGCTGCGTCAGAACTTTCCCCGCGTTATTCAGTAATGTGGTCAGCAAACGAAACTCGATGGGCGTAAGGTGAACCTCTTCGCCCGCGCGCAGCACGCGGCGTGCGGCAATATCGACGACCACGTCGGCGAAGCTGACCTTCGGATCCGGGTGCTTCCCGGCATGACGCCGCAGGGCGACCCGAACACGCGCCAGCAGTTCACCAATCCCAAAAGGTTTAGTCAGGTAATCATCGGCACCAGCATCCAGTGCGTCAATTTTGTCCTGCTCGTCAGTACGGGCAGAGAGAACAATAACCGGCAGCGTGCTCCACTGGCGGAGTTCACCAATAAACGTCTTGCCGTCGCCATCAGGTAAACCCAGATCAAGGATGACTAAATCGGGCTTTCGCGTGGCGGCTTCGATCAGCCCACGTTGCAGCGTCTCAGCATCGAAAACCTTCAGGCCTTCACTTTCCAGCGCGAGGCGCACGAAGCGGCGAATTTCTTTCTCATCTTCAATGATTAAAACCGTGGTCACACCAATCCTGCCATTGCCTGAAAAGGGAAAACACACTGTATCAACTTTTCTGGCGTTCGTCCGTGTTGCCATGAAATCCGTTGAAGGATCACCTCTGTAACTCATAATTAACCTGGGTATAACGGCCAGGTAAACTTACCCGTGCAGAACAAAAAAGACGCAAATTTAGTGGTCAGATGAGTAGTAAAATCATCCAACCCGGCGTAATATTAGACACAGATCACATTTATGACGTTTTTTTACTCAGGAGGCTGCTATGTACCGCACCTATCCACTTCACAAAATTATTTTGCGCCGTACGCTGGTCATCCTGTCCGGTCTGCTCGCTCTGCCGGTTATGCTGTTTCGTCAGGATCGGGCGCGCTTTTACAGCTACCTGCATCGGATGTGGTGCAAAACCAGCGCCAAACCGGTCTGGCTGGCGCAGTCTGAAGCAGCGGCGGGTATTTTCTGGTAAGTCCCTGCTGTGCGCTTGATTTTACGCCGCACAGGTCTGGGGACACATCCCTACAGAGGGGATTGCCAGCGTTTTCAGACGTGCTTATCTGTTTTCACCTGCAGTGTGCTGTGGCCCGGTGTTAAGGTCGACACAGCGCCTCTTTTTTCCCTGTTCGTTCCGTCACGCAGCTTAGTTGCGCCTTAGCTTTGCGCCAGTGACGCAGGAAACCTTCCCAGTGTCCCGGCAAGCCGCCCCGTTCGTCAGTGCCCGTTCACGGGCAACCCTTCCTTATTATCTGACCGGCGGCCCCGACGGGCACCGCACTTTACGCGCTTCAGAACCCGCTGCAATATCGCCCACAGGCAGAAGCACTGACGACAGACCGCTAGCGTTTAGGCACCGGCGGGGCAAACTGCAGCGCGCCTGCGATACGGTTCCAGGCATTGATCGCGGCAACAGCCGAGGTAAGAAACGCGATTTCCTGTTTATCGAAGACGCGGCTGACCTCAGCGTACACCGCATCAGAAACCGGCTGCTGAGCCATCAAGGTCAGGGCCTCTGTCCAGGCCAGCGCCGCACATTCCCGCTCCGAATAGATACCGGCTTCGCGCCATACGGCGACCAGATCCATTTTTACCGGGCTCAAATCGGTCTTACGCGCCAGATTGAGATGGTACTGGAGGCAAAAAGCGCACGCATTCAGCTGTGAAGCGCGCAGTTTGATCAGCTCAGTGAGCGATTTTTCCAGCCCGGAATCGTCAACGGCTTTGCCCAGCATCGCTAAGGCTGCCACCACATCGGGTGCGGTATGTTCGAACGAAGACCAGTCGCTGCGAAGGTGATTAAGCGATGTCACGATATACCTCATCTGCTAATATAAGAGTTCGAATAACAATATACGAACTCTTATATTATGCGCAAGTCAGATCTGCAGAGCACCACCATCCCCGAACCCGGAGAAGGGAAACGCGGTGAGTCAGGCCATATTGGTTATCTGCTGCGGCAGGCCCATGCGGCTCATAAAATCAGAATGGAAAATGCGCTGAAGGATAAAGGCGTCACGTTGCCGCAATTTTCGGTGCTGACCATGCTTGCGGCCTATCCCGGCGCATCGGGTGCCGACCTTGCGCGTCTGTCGCTGCTGACGCCACAGACGATGAGCGTCATTGTGGCGAATCTGGAGCGGGCCGGAATGATTCGTCGTCGTCCGCACGCGGTGCACGGCAGAATTCAGGTGATTGAGATTGCTGACGCCGGGCGTGAGGTTCTCGCGCAGTGCAAAGTAGCGGTTCAGTCGGTTGAGGCCAGCCTGCTTTCGGGTGTCACGCCTGAGGATGAAAAGGTGATTCGGCGCTGGCTGGTCAGCGTGGCAGTGGGAGAATAAACCGTTAAAAAAGACCACGGGCTGGTCATCTGAAAGGCTTCGCGGCGTTCACTTTTGCTACACAGAATCTGTACCATCCCGGTCGTTTTACGCTACACTTAAACCTCTACAAGTTTTCGGAGGTTGTACAAGTATGAGCGAAAAAATTCCCGTTGGGATCAGCGCTTGCCTGCTTGGTGAGAGCGTCAGATTTGATGGCGGCCACAAGCGGCTCGCGTTCGCCACTGAGCAACTGACGCCTTTTGTTCGTTTCGAACCCGTTTGCCCTGAAATGGCGATTGGGCTGCCCACGCCGCGCCCGGCGCTGCGCTTAGTTAAGCAGAGCGACGACGATGAACTGCACCTTTGCTTCAGCAAAGAGGGCGGCGATGACATCACCGATAAGATGCGCGACTGGTCCGAAAAACGCGTGAAATCGCTGCATCACCTGTGCGGCTACATACTGTGTGCAAAATCACCCAGTTGCGGGATGGAGCGCGTGCGTATCTACGAGCCCGCTACCAATAATAACCGTAAAGCGGGAACCGGTATATTTACCCGTTTTCTGCAACGTGAAATGCCCTGGTTACCGCTCGAAGAAGATGGGCGTCTGAACGATCCGACATTACGTGAAAACTTTATCGGCCGGATTTGCGCGCTGCACGAGTTTCATGAAATGTGGAAAAAGGGGCTGACCCGTCATGGCCTGATTGCCTTCCACAGCCAGTATAAATTGTTACTGCTGGCGCATTCGCAAAAAAAATACCGTGAACTGGGCCCCTTTGTTGCCTCGATGAACCAGTGGGAGTCACTGGAGGCGTTTGCCTTCGAGTACCGCAACCGCCTTATGGATCTGATGTCACAACCGGCCTCGCGCACTAACCACACCAATGTGTTGATGCATGTTCAGGGTTATTTCCGCAGTCAACTGAGTTCGCCGCAACGTAGAGAACTGACGTCACTGATTGATTGTTACCGTCAGGGCACGCAACCGTTACTGGCGCCGATTACGATTCTTAAGCACTACATGGCTGAATATCCTCATCCGTGGCTGACGCAGCAGCGCTACTTCGATCCTTACCCGGAAGCGCTGCGCCTGCGCTACGGACAATGAGTCGGGAGCATGATGACGACCCATCTTGTCTGGTTCCGTAATGACCTGCGCATCAATGATAACCTTGCGCTGCATGCCGCCTGCAGCAAGTCAGATGCCCGTGTCATAGCACTGTTTATTGCCACGCCGGGACAGTGGCAGCAACACGATATGGCCCCCCGCCAGGCCGCGTTTATTCACCAGAATCTCTGCAGCCTGCAGGCATCACTGGCCGGAAAAGGCATCCCGCTGCATGTTCATCAGTGTGATGATTTCGCTGCCAGCGTGGATTTTCTCGTCACGTTTTGTGAACAGCAAGACGTTGATCAACTGTTTTATAACTACCAGTACGAATTTAACGAACGTCAGCGCGATGCGCAGGCGGAAAAGCGGTTAGATGAAGCGGACGTGATCTGTCAGGGGTTTGATGACAGCGTACTTTTGTCGCCCGGCAGTATCCAGACCGGCGATGGTGAGATGTACAAAGTGTTTACTCCGTTCAGCAAAGCCTTTATTCGTCGCATGCAGCAGGGGTTGCCTGAGTGTGTCCCGGCGCCTAAAGCCCGGGATGGCGCGCCCCTGAACACACCAGAAGCGATTTCGCCGTTTGATTACGACCATGCTGAGGTTGATGATGCGCTGTTTCCGGCCGGTGAACAGGCGGCGATTAAGCGGCTACGTGCGTTTGCGCAACATGCCGTGCTGGATTACCCAAAGCAGCGTGACCTGCCTGCGCGCGACAGCACCAGCCGGTTATCGGCTTACCTGACCATCGGCGTGCTTTCACCGCGCCAGTGTCTGCATCGGGTGTTGCATGAACATCCCGGGGCGCTGGAAGGCAGCCCGTCGGCTGTCTGGATCAATGAACTCATCTGGCGTGAGTTCTATCGCCATCTCATCGTTGCGTTTCCCCGACTGTGTAAGCATCAGCCTTTTGTCCACTGGACGCGGCATGTCGCGTGGCAACGAAACGAGGCGCATTTTGACGCCTGGAAAGCCGGGAAAACCGGTTATCCCATCGTCGATGCCGCCATGCGACAGATGCTGCAGACCGGCTGGATGCATAACCGGCTTCGCATGATCACGGCCAGTTTTCTGGTAAAGGATCTGTTAATCGACTGGCGTGAAGGCGAGCGCTATTTCATGCAGCAGCTTATCGATGGCGACCTGGCCGCCAATAACGGGGGCTGGCAGTGGGCGGCGTCCACGGGGACCGATGCCGCGCCGTATTTCCGCATTTTTAACCCTACGACGCAAAGTAAGCGTTTCGATGAACAGGGTGATTTTATTCGTCACTACCTGCCCGAACTGAAAGACGTGCCGGACAGTGCGATTCATCAGCCGCACGAATGGGCGCGGAAAAACAACAAGACACTCGATTATCCAACACCGATCGTGGAACATAAGGATGCACGTAAAAAGACACTCGACGCCTTCGAGCGCGCAAAAAATGCGGCCTGAGGTGGCAAGGAGCAGAAATGAATCACTATGCGTTAGAAAAAATCGTTAACGATCAGCTGGCAACCCATACCTTCAGCGATTATGCGCCAAACGGGCTACAGGTCGAAGGCCGACCTGAAGTGAAAACGATCGTTACCGGCGTGACCGCCTGCCAGGCGCTGCTGGATGAAGCGGTGGCGCGCAAAGCCGATGCGGTGCTGGTACATCACGGTTATTTCTGGAAAAGTGAACCGGCGGTGATTAAAGGCATGAAACGCCAGCGTCTGCGCACGCTACTGGCAAACGATATTAACCTTTACGGCTGGCACCTGCCGCTGGATGCGCACCCTCAGCTGGGCAATAACGCGCAGTTGGCTAAGCTGCTGGGTATTAACGTGATGGGCGAGATTATGCCGCTGGTGCCCTGGGGTGAACTGACTCAACCTGTGAGCGGCCATGCGTTGGCACAGCGTATTACTGAGGTGCTGGGACGGGAGCCGCTTCACTGTGGTGATAATGCGCCAGCAGCGATCCGTCGTGTTGCCTGGTGCAGTGGCGGCGGTCAGGGATTTATTGATAATGCGGCCGCCTTTGGCGTAGATGCCTTTATTACGGGCGAGGTCTCTGAGCAAACCATTCACAGCGCCCGTGAACAAGGCCTGCACTTTTTCGCCGCAGGCCACCATGCCACCGAACGCGCGGGTATTCGGGCGTTGGGTGAATGGCTGGCGGAGCATCATGGCCTGGATGTCACGTTTATTGATATTCCCAATCCCGCCTGATCCCCCTGGGTTCTGCCATCTGCGCAGAACCCAAACCTGTTGACACATTACCGTCACTTTCGCATAACTACCTTCCTGGGTTGTAAAACACATTTGGCTTTTGCGCGCCAGAATCCTGTCTGAGTGCCGCAAAGCTGTTTACCAGGAGGTACGTGTTGCAAAAAACACGATGCTATATGCTGGGCGAGCGCGCGGTGGTACTGGAGTTGTCTCCGCCCGTTTCGCTGGCCAGTCAGCAGCGAATCTGGCATCTGTGCCAGCGTTTGCAGTCACACGACGCGACCCGGGAAGTGATTCCCGGCATGAACAACCTGACGCTGCTGTTACGGGAGCCGCCCAGAGATGCCCGACAGGCGACAGCGCAACTTGAACAGTGGTGGCAGGAAAGTGAGGCGCAGGACACAGAGTCGCGCCTTGTGACCTTACCGGTCATCTATGGCGGCGAGGCGGGGCCGGATTTGCGTCAGGTGGCCGACCACGCCGGCATGACGGAAAAGCAGGTCGTCGCGTTACACAGCAGCACGGATTACGCGGTTTTCTTTATTGGTTTTCAGCCCGGCTTTCCTTACCTGGCCGGCCTGGATGCGCGCCTGCATATGCCGCGCCGCGCCGAACCGCGCGTTGCGGTTCCGGCTGGATCGGTGGGCATCGGCGGCAGCCAGACCGGTGTTTATCCGCTGGTCTCACCAGGCGGCTGGCAGTTGATTGGAAGGACGCAGGTCGCGCTTTTCACACCCAGCCAGCAGCCGCCAACCTTACTTCGTCCGGGTGACAATGTCCGGTTTGTGCCGCAAAAGGAAGGGATATGTTAAACATTCTTCGCGCGGGTCTGGCAACTAGCATTCAGGATTTCGGACGCTATCACTGGCGACAGTATGGCATCGGCGTCAGTGGTGTTCTGGATCAACCCGCCATGATCACAGCCAATCTGCTGGCAGGCAATCCGCCGGGCAGCGCCGTGCTGGAGATTGTCCTCGGACAGTTTAAAGCGGAATTCCGTCGGGATGGGTGGTTTGCACTAACGGGAGCGGGTTGTCAGGCCGAACTGGATGGCAAGCCTGTCTGGACAGGCTGGCGTTTACCGGTAAAAAAAGGGCAGGTCCTGGTGTTGAAGAAACCGATTCACGGCATGCGCAGCTACCTGGCTGTGCACGGTGGTTTCGCTATTCCGCCGGTGCTGGGCTCATGCAGCACCGACATCAAGGCCGGTTTTGGCGGCTTTGAGGGGCGAACGCTGCAGGACGGCGACGTCATTCCGCTAGGCAAACCGCAACAGCACTTCACGAGCAAAAAAGGCGTGCGCCAGTTGCTCTGGGGTAACCGTATTCGGGCGTTACCCGGACCGGAATACCACGAATTCAGCGAAGCGTCACAACAGGCGTTCTGGCGAGCAGCCTGGAAGCTGAACCCTCAAAGTAATCGCATGGGCTACCGTTTGCAGGGGCCTGCTTTGCAACGCGACGTGCCGCGCGAGTTGTTATCGCATGGTCTGGTGCCCGGCGTCATTCAGGTGCCTGGAAACGGTCAGCCTATCGTCCTGCTGGCGGATGCACAGACTACCGGCGGCTATCCACGTATCGCCTGCGTCATTGAATGCGATCTTTATCATCTGGCGCAGATTCGTCTGGGCGAGCCGATTCATTTTATGCCCTGTACGCCCGAAGAGGCGCTGGCGGCAACGCGACAGCAGCAGCATGTATTGGGGCAAATGGCCTGGGGACTGGCAAATGAAAATTGATTTAAACGCCGATCTGGGCGAGGGGAGCAGCAGCGATCGTGCGCTGTTGCAGCTGGTGAGTTCCGCCAACATCGCCTGCGGCTTTCACGCAGGCGACGCGCAGATGATGTTGCAGGCCATTCGCTGGGCCAGCGAATTTGGCGTGGCGATTGGCGCGCATCCCAGCTTTCCCGATCGTGAAAACTTTGGCCGCAGTGCGATGCAACTGCCGCCGGAAACCGTCTATGCGCAAATCATCTATCAGGTTGGTGCGCTCAAAAGTCTGGCGGAGAGCGAAGGGCAGTCGCTTGTTCACGTTAAACCTCACGGTATGTTGTATAACCAGGCGGCGGCGGATGCCACGCTGGCCGAGGCGATTGCGCGAGCCGTCAAAGCCGTCGATGCCCGGCTGATCATGGTGGGGCTGGCTAACAGTGAGTTGATTCGCGCGGCGGCCCATCACGGCCTGAAAACCCGGGAGGAGGTGTTTGCCGATCGCGGCTATCTCAGCAGCGGCGCGCTGGTGCCCCGTGGCCAGCCCGGCGCATTGATTGAAGAGGAAGACCAGGCGATTCAGCAAACCCTGATGATGGTGCGACAGGGGCAGGTCATCAGTGTGACCGGTGAGGCGGTTCAGGTGAACGCAGAAACCGTCTGCCTGCATGGTGACGGGGCGCATGCACTGACGTTTGCGCAACGTCTGCGTGCCAGCTTTGCCAGCCATGCTATCACCGTCACCAGTCAATAAAAAAACGGCATAACCAGCCTGAACGTCTCGGGCTTACTATTTCACGAGGGGAAAAGTATGGACAGCGTAGTAAATCTCTGGCCGCTGCTGGGCATTGCTGCCATCGTCGTTGGCTTCGTTTTGCGTTTTAATCCGGTGCTGGTGGTCATTGTTTCAGGCTTCGTCACCGGGATCGCTGCCCTGATGCCGCTGGGCGATATTTTACAAAAGCTGGGTGAGGGATTTCTGAATACCCGCAACCTGCCGTTGATCCTGCTGCTGCCGCTGGCGGTTATTGGCTTACTGGAACGCCATGGTCTGAAACAGCGCGCGCAGGCGTGGATTGCCCAGATCAAAACGGCGACGGCGGGACGGTTGCTCATTGTCTATCTGTTTGTGCGTGAGGTGACTGCGGCCCTCGGGCTGACCAGTCTCGGCGGTCATCCGCAAATGGTGCGACCGCTACTTGCGCCGATGGCCGAGGGGGCCAGCGAAAACCGCTACGGGGCCCTACCGCCCGAGGTCCGTCATCGCCTGCGTGCCATGTCCGCTGCCACCGACAACGTCGGGCTGTTCTTTGGCGAGGATATCTTTGTCGCCTTTGGCGCCATTATTTTTATGCATAATTTTATGCAGGAGTCCGCCGGTATCCAGACTGAGCCACTGCATATTGCCCTGTGGGGCATTCCCACGGCGCTCTCAGCCTTTCTGATTCATTCCGCCCGCCTGATCAGGCTGGACCGCCAGCTGGCACGAGAACTGCGCGTCATCAACAGCGAGGCCATGAAAGCCAAAGGAGAGCCGTCATGATTCAGCAACAGTATCTGATGTGGCTGGCTGGCCTGATTCTGCTGGTTGTCGCGGTTTTATCCTGGCGCGACAGCGCAAATCCGCGCCGTTTCACCACTGGCTTATTTTGGGGACTCTATGGCCTGATTTTTCTGGTGGGTGACTGGACAACCGCTCTGATGACCCAAATGATGGGCTCTGCCGAAAGCGGCACACGTACGTTGCAAATTAGCGTGGGCGTAGCGGTGGTTATCATGGGGATCCTTGCCGGTTGTGGTGGGGTAAAAATGGGCCGCTATCACCAGCGCAGTGAGGCGGAAAAACAGGCCAGTGCCCAGCGTCTGGGCAACAAACTTTTCCTGCCAGCCCTGGCGATCCCCGTCGTGACAGTGATCGGTGTGTTAGCGTTTAATAACCTTCCCGGTCTGCAAACGTGGGTGTTCGGCGCGGGCAACCATTCCACCCTGATTACGCTGTTCTCCATGGCCACAGGCTGTCTGCTGGGCTGGCTGATCGCCATGAAAATGACGCGTGAAACCCCAGTGCAGTCGATGCAGGAAACCCGACGTTTGCTGGACTGCATCGGCTGGGCGTTTCTCCTGCCGCAAATCCTGGCAACCCTGGGGCTACTGTTTACGGCCGCGGGCGTCGGTGGCGCGATCTCCCATCTCACCGAACATTATCTTGCCGTGGATAACCGCTTCATTGCGGTCACGGTTTACGCGGCAGGGATGGCACTGCTCACCATGGTGATGGGGAATGCGTTCGCGGCGTTCCCGATTATTACCGCGGGCATCGGCATTCCCATTCTGGTGTTACAGCATGGCGGTAACCCGGCGGTCATGGCGGCAATCGGGATGTTTTCCGGCTACTGCGGTACGTTAATGACGCCGATGGCAGCAAACTTCAACATTGTGCCTGCTGCCTTGCTGGAGTTACCGGATCGCAACGCGGTCATCAAAGCTCAGGTGCCAACCGGTGTGCTACTGTTAATTGTTAACATTTTCTTACTCTACTTCCTGATGTTTTTGTGAGGCAGCATGAAAACGGTATTAATGACGGCATTTGAGCCCTTTGGCGGCGAATCCATTAATCCCTCCTGGCAGGCGGTCAGTGCCCTTGAAGGCCAGACTATTGCCGGCGCACGCATCGTGACGCGCCAGTTGCCCGTCGTATTCAGCGAGGTGCTGGATGTGCTGTATCAGGCGCTGGAAACGATCAGGCCCGATGCCGTTATCGCTGTCGGGCAGGCAGGCGGTCGCAGCGATATCACGGTAGAGCGAATTGGTATTAATGTGGATGATGCGCGCATCCCGGATAATGCGGGCAGGCAACCCGTGGACGAACCCATCGTTCAGGATGGCCCGGCCGGATATTTTTCACGCCTGCCGATCAAAGCCATTGTGGCCGCGGTGCGGGAAGCGGGCATTCCGGCATCGGTGTCGCAAACCGCAGGAACCTTTACCTGTAACCGGGTGATGTATGGTCTGTTGCACTGGCTTGAAAGCAACGGCAGCCCGGCACGGGGCGGTTTCATTCATATTCCCTACCTGCCTGAACAGGCGGTGCATCACCCGGGTGCACCCAGTATGCCCGCCGCAACCGTTATTGAGGCGCTGAAAATTGCCGTACAAACGACCCTGACCACCGCTCAGGATGTGAAGGAAGTGGGTGGCGCAACGCATTAAGAGGACGAGTGATGCCTGAAGGACCGGAGATTCGCCGCGTGGCGGATCAGCTTGAAGTGGCCATCGTCGGCCAGCCCCTGACCGACGTCTGGTTTGCGTTTCCCGAATTAAAAACCTATGAGCCCGCATTGCTGGGAGAACAGGTGGCGTCGATAGAGACGCGCGGTAAAGCGTTGCTGACCCATTTCAGTAACGGCCTGACGCTGTATTCGCACAATCAGCTGTACGGCGTCTGGCGCATCGTCCCGCCAGACATGCAGCCCGAGACAAAACGGCAGTTACGTGTGCGTCTCGCGACGGCTAATCAGGCGATATTGCTTTACAGCGCGTCGGATATTGAACTCCTGAATGCGGAAACGCTTGCCCGTCATCCGTTTCTCAACCGCATCGGGCCGGATGTACTGAATGCGGAGTTGACCGTAGAGGCGGTCAGGGAACGGCTGTGCTCGCCGCGTTTCTGTCGCCGCCGGTTCAGCGGACTGTTACTGGATCAGGCTTTTCTGGCCGGACTGGGCAACTATTTACGTGCTGAGATCCTCTGGCTGGCCCAGTTGCTTCCCCGGCATAACGCACAGTCGCTGAGTGAGGCGCAACTGACGGCTTTCTGCGAAGCGCTGTTGTCCGTGCCGCGTCATGCCTATCGCATGCGCGGCACCATGAAAAAATACCACAGCGAAGCGGCATTTCGGTTTGAAGTGTTCCACCGCCAGGGCAAGACATGTCGCCGCTGCGGCGAAGTGATCGAAAAGGGCGTCCTGTCCGCCCGACCGTTTTACTGGTGCCCTGGCTGTCAGAGATAAAAACGCTGGCCTGTCCCGCCGTTGCACGCGGGCAATGTCACTCGTCAGCGAAGGATATCGTCACCCGGTTTTCTTCACAGCATAAGGAATCATCATGACACCTGAGATTGTGACGGAAAGGTTGCGCTTAAAACCCCTGTCGCTGGAGGATGCCGATGCCATGCAGATCGCGTTTCCGCGCTGGGAAATTGTACGCTACCTGATCGATTCGGTGCCCTGGCCTTATCCCGAGGGCGGGGCACGAGACTATATTGCCAATGTCGCCTTACCGGCGGTCGCGGCCGGGACGGGCTGGTACTGGACATTGCGGCCTAAAGCGGCGGAACAGCAACTGATTGGCGTTATTTGCCTGATGGAGACGCCGGATAATAACCGGGGCTTCTGGTTGGTACCGGAGTGGCAGGGGCAGGGCTATATGACAGAAGCCTGCCTGGCCGTGACGGATTACTGGTTTACCGATCTAAAAAAAACGCTGCTGAGAACGCCAAAAGCGGCACTGAATCAGCGCTCTGTGAATATTTCTGTCAACAGTGGGATGCGCTGTATCCGCACAGAGAAAAAACAGTACGTTTCAGGCACACATGACTCGCAATTATGGGAAGTGACGCGAGAAGAATGGCAGGCCTTTCGGGCATCTCAAACGTCCGCCGTTCATCCTTTCACTAAGATTCGCTCACGCTGACCAGCGGCGTCAGTAAAAAAAAGCGGCGGTGCCCGTAAGGACACCACCGCTTTTCGCCTTACCGCCCGTTGCCGGACAGCTTATTTATCCAGCTTCGAGCTGAACTCGCGTTCGGTGTAACCGGTATACAGCTGACGCGGACGGGCAATTTTCATGCCTTCGTCGTGCATTTCTTTCCAGTGCGCGATCCAGCCAACGGTACGCGCCATGGCGAAAATCACGGTAAACATGGACGAAGGGATGCCCATGGCTTTCAGGATGATACCGGAGTAGAAATCCACGTTTGGATAGAGTTTGCGCTCGATGAAGTACGGGTCGTTCAGCGCAATGTGTTCCAGTTCCAGCGCTACTTCCAGCAGATCGTCTTTCATGCCCAGTTCGTTCAGCACTTCATGGCAGGTTTCACGCATAACGGTCGCGCGCGGGTCATAGTTTTTATAAACACGGTGACCAAAGCCCATCAGGCGGAAAGAGTCATTTTTGTCTTTGGCACGGCGCACAAACTCAGGAATGTGCTCGACGGTGCTGATCTCTTCCAGCATACGCAGACAGGCTTCGTTCGCGCCGCCGTGTGCGGGTCCCCACAGGGAGGCAATACCGGCCGCGATACAGGCAAACGGGTTAGCGCCTGACGAGCCAGCGGTACGTACGGTAGAGGTCGAGGCGTTCTGTTCATGATCGGCGTGCAGAATCAGAATGCGATCCATGGCGCGTTCAAGCACAGGGTTAACCTTGTATTCTTCACACGGTGTTGCAAACATCATGTGCAGGAAGTTACCGGCATAGGAGAGGTCGTTACGGGGATAGACGAACGGCTGACCGATTGAATACTTGTAACACATCGCTGCCATGGTAGGCATTTTCGACAGCAGACGGAAAGCGGCGATTTCACGGTGGCGCTCGATGTTTACATCCAGCGAATCGTGATAAAACGCAGCCAGTGCGCCGGTCACGCCGCACATCACCGCCATCGGGTGTGAATCACGACGGAAACCGTGGAACAGACGGGTAATCTGCTCATGAATCATCGTGTGGCGCGTAACCGTTTGTTTAAACTCTTCAAACTGGGCTTTCGTGGGGGCTTCACCATTTAACAGGATGTAGCACACTTCCAGGTAGTTAGAGTGGGTAGCCAGTTGGTCAATAGGGAAGCCGCGGTGAAGCAGAATGCCTTCATCACCATCGATAAAGGTGATTTTTGATTCGCAGGACGCTGTAGACGTGAAACCAGGATCGAAGGTAAACAGGCCGTTGGAACCCAGTTGACGGACATCGACGACATCCTGGCCCAGCGTGCCTTGCAGTACACCCAGTTCAATGGACGTTTCATCTGATAGGGTTAGCGTCACTTTTTTATCTGTCATTTTCGTCTCCATAGCGCCTTAGGCAGGTAAGGATCTTTCGACACCTGAAACGCGTGCATGTTGCAATTTGGCAGTACTTCACGGTGTCACTCTGCATTATAAGCAGTGAAGGGTACAGAGTGAGAGGCGCGTTCCACTGGAAATGTAAAGCCGTGACATGTGCATATCGCGGTTGTTAAAGATCCGGTCAGGACATAACTTCTTTGTAACCAATAACCTGATGGTATTTAAAGCGGTTACCGACAATGTTACATAACTTCAGCTTAGGAGAAAGTGTATCCCCATAACTTTTGTGCATCATAGGATTTTATCGGACTAGTTTGTAACTGAATTGTTGAACTATTGTCAAATCAGATAATTAAATTTGTATGAATTGTGAAAAGCGTGAGTGGGATCACTGTTTCATCGAAAATTCTCCAAAGAGTTTGTAGGGGAATTGTAATCAGAATGTGATCGTCCTATACTTCCGGCCAGGTCTCCGGAACACCCTGACACCAGGAGCCACCCAGCGTTTGTACCACGTCATTTAACACTGGATGTTGCTATTTTGGTGACGGATTAAGACTGAACCTTTTTTTCGGGTTTGGGCCTGTCTTCCGGAGGAAGCAAAATAAAAAAGAGCTGTGTGGGCAAAACCGTGAAAAAACAAAGACCTGTCAACTTGGATCTCTCGACGATCCGGTTTCCCGTTACTGCAATATCGTCCATTCTCCACCGTGTCTCCGGCGTCATCACTCTGGTTGCTCTCGGCATCCTGTTGTGGCTTCTCGGTCTTTCTCTCTCCTCTCCTGAAGGTTTTCAGCACGCGGCATCTATCATGAGCGGCTTCTTTGTGAAGTTTATCATGTGGGGCATTCTGACCGCGTTGGCCTATCATACGGTGGGCGGGATACGTCATATGTTAATGGATTTTGGTTATCTGGCGGAAACGCTCGAAGCAGGTAAGCGTTCTGCGCAGGTGACATTTGGTATTACTGTCGTGCTTTCAATCTTAGCAGGAGTCCTCGTATGGTAAGCAATGCATCCGCGTTGGGTCGCAATGGCATTCAGGACTGGCTGTTGCTGCGCGCGTCGGCAATCCTTATTACGCTTTACATCATCTACATGCTCGGTTTCGTGGTGATGACAGACACGCTGACGTATGACATCTGGCGTGGCTTCTTTGCCTCAGCATTTACAAAAGTGTTCACGCTCCTGACGCTGTTTTCGATCCTGATCCACGGCTGGATTGGTATGTGGCAGGTCTTAACGGACTACGTGAAATCGCTGGCGGCGCGTTTGCTGTTACAGCTGGTTATCGTGGTGGCACTGTTGTCATATGCAATTTATGGGTTTGTTGTGGTGTGGGGTGTGTAAATGAAGTTACCAGTCAGAGAATTTGATGCCGTGGTGATCGGCGCAGGTGGCGCGGGTATGCGCGCGGCACTGCAAATCTCCCAGTCGGGCCAGACGTGCGCCCTGCTGTCCAAAGTGTTCCCAACCCGTTCTCATACGGTATCCGCGCAGGGCGGTATTACCGTTGCGCTGGGCAATACCCATGACGATAACTGGGAATGGCATATGTATGACACCGTCAAAGGCTCCGACTATATCGGCGACCAGGACGCGATTGAATACATGTGCCACGTCGGTCCGGAAGCGATTCTGGAACTGGAACACATGGGCTTACCTTTCTCCCGTCTTGATGACGGCCGCGTTTATCAGCGTCCGTTTGGTGGTCAGTCAAAAAACTTCGGTGGTGAGCAGGCGGCGCGTACTGCCGCGGCAGCTGACCGTACTGGCCACGCCCTGCTGCATACGCTGTATCAGCAGAACCTGAAAAACAAAACCACCATCTTCTCCGAATGGTATGCACTGGATCTGGTCAAGAATGACGACGATGCGATTGTGGGTTGTACTGCTATCTGCATGGAAACCGGTGAAACCGTCTACTTCAAAGCCAAGGCGACCATTCTGGCGACCGGTGGTGCAGGACGTATCTATCAGTCGACGACCAATGCCCACATTAACACTGGCGACGGTGTTGGCATGGCGCTGCGCGCAGGTGTACCGGTGCAGGACATGGAAATGTGGCAGTTCCACCCAACCGGTATCGCAGGTGCGGGTGTGCTGGTCACCGAGGGCTGCCGCGGTGAAGGCGGCTATCTGCTGAACAAACACGGTGAGCGCTTCATGGAGCGCTATGCGCCAAACGCCAAAGACCTGGCAGGTCGTGACGTGGTGGCCCGTTCTATGATGGTGGAAATTCGTGAAGGCCGGGGCTGTGATGGTCCATGGGGCCCGCACATCAAGCTGAAACTTGACCATCTGGGTGCCGAAGTGCTGGAGTCACGTCTGCCAGGAATCCTGGAACTGTCCCGTACCTTTGCGCACGTTGACCCGATTAAAGAGCCGATTCCTGTTATCCCAACCTGTCACTACATGATGGGCGGCGTACCGACCAAAGTGACCGGCCAGGCGCTGCGCGTCAATGCGCAGGGCGAAGATGAAGTGATTCCGGGCCTGTTCGCTGTGGGTGAAATCGCCTGCGTATCTGTTCACGGCGCGAACCGTCTGGGCGGAAACTCACTGCTGGACCTGGTGGTCTTTGGTCGCGCGGCGGGTGTTCATCTGCTTGAATGTCTGGAAGAGCAGGGCGAACTGCGCGAAGCCAGTCAGGAAAACATCGATGCTGCCATGGCGCGCTTCAATCGCTGGGAGAACAACACCACGGGTGAAGATCCGGTTGAAATCCGTAAAGCGTTGCAACGCTGCATGCAGAACAACTTCTCGGTCTTCCGCGAAGGTGATGCCATGCGTGAAGGTCTTGAAGAGCTGAAAGTGATTCGTGAGCGCCTGAAGTCTGCGCGTCTGGATGACCGTTCACCCGACTTCAATACACAGCGTATCGAGTGCCTTGAGCTGGATAACCTGATGGAAACCGCCTATGCCACAGCGGTTGCGGCTAACTTCCGTACAGAAAGCCGTGGTGCACACAGCCGCTTCGACTATCCGGAACGTGATGATGCGAACTGGCTGTGCCATAGCCTCTATGTTCCGCAAACGGAAAGCATGACGCGCCGTGAGGTGAACATGCAACCGAAACTGCGTGCGGCCTTCCCGCCAAAAGCGCGTACCTACTAATTGCGGAGATCATCATGAGACTAGAATTTTCGATCTATCGTTATAACCCGGACGTCGATGATAAACCGCGCATGCAGGATTACAGCCTGGAAGCGGAAGATGGCCGTGACATGATGCTGCTGGACGCGTTGATCCGTTTAAAAGAAAAGGATCCTACGCTGGCTTTCCGTCGCTCGTGCCGTGAAGGCGTGTGCGGATCAGATGGCCTGAACATGAACGGTAAAAACGGCCTGGCCTGCATTACGCCGGTTTCCGCCTTAGGCAACGGTAAGCAGAAGATTGTGATTCGTCCTCTGCCTGGCCTGCCTGTGGTGCGCGACCTCGTGGTAGACATGAGTCAGTTTTATACTCAGTATGAGAAAATTAAGCCTTACTTGTTAAACAACGGTGAAAACCCACCTGCGCGTGAGCATCTGCAGACGCCAGGCGAGCGTGAGCATCTGGACGGCCTGTATGAGTGTATTCTCTGCGCCTGTTGCTCAACCTCATGCCCGTCGTTCTGGTGGAATCCCGATAAGTTCATCGGGCCTGCGGGTCTGCTGGCGGCATACCGCTTCATTATTGACAGTCGCGACACCGAAACCGATGCGCGTCTGGATAATCTGAGCGATGCATTCAGCGTGTTCCGCTGCCACAGCATCATGAACTGTGTCAGCGTGTGTCCTAAAGGTCTTAACCCCACGCGCGCCATCGGCCATATCAAGTCGATGCTGCTGCAACGCGGGGCATAGTGATACAGCCGGGAACCTCAGGTTCCCGGTGTTTTACGGAAGCCTCTTTAAACGCGGTTCCGACCACGTTTACAAAGGTTCCCTTACGGGCCGGGCGCGCGCTGCGCACAGTGCTCGTATCGCTGAACTCACTACGGCAAACCGCGAAAGCGGCAACAAATGAAACCTCAATAAAGCATAACATTGCTTAAGGGATCACAATGCAGAACAGCGCGATGAAGCCCTGGCTGGACTCCTCCTGGCTGGCCGGCGCGAATCAGTCTTACATAGAGCAACTCTATGAGGATTTCCTGACCGATCCTGACTCTGTGGATGCAGTGTGGCGCTCGATGTTCCAACAGTTACCAGGCACGGGAGTGAAACCCGAGCAGTTCCACTCCGCGACCCGCGAATATTTCCGTCGCCTGGCGAAAGACGCATCTCGTTACACCTCCTCAGTCACCGATCCGGCAACCAACTCCAAGCAAGTGAAAGTGCTGCAACTGATCAACGCGTTTCGTTTTCGCGGCCATCAGGAAGCAAACCTGGATCCGCTTGGCCTGTGGAAACAGGACCGTGTTGCCGATCTCGACCCTGCTTTTCACGATCTGACCGACGCCGATTTTCAGGAAAGCTTTAACGTAGGTTCTTTTGCTATTGGCAAAGAAACCATGAAGCTGGCCGATCTGTTCGAGGCGCTGAAGCAGACTTACTGTGGTTCGATTGGTGCAGAGTACATGCACATCAACAACACCGAAGAGAAACGCTGGATTCAGCAGCGTCTCGAATCCGGTGCTGGCCACTGTTCGTTCAGCGGTGAAGAGAAAAAAGGTTTCCTGAAAGAGCTGACTGCGGCAGAAGGCCTTGAAAAATATCTGGGCGCAAAATTCCCGGGTGCCAAACGCTTCTCGCTGGAAGGCGGTGATGCACTGGTGCCTATGCTGCGTGAGATGATTCGTCATGCAGGTAAAAGCGGCACCCGCGAAGTGGTGCTGGGGATGGCGCACCGTGGCCGTCTCAACGTCCTGATTAACGTGCTGGGTAAAAAGCCACAGGATCTGTTCGACGAGTTCTCAGGCAAACATAAAGAACACCTGGGCACTGGTGATGTGAAATATCACATGGGCTTCTCATCGGATATCGAAACCGAAGGCGGTCTGGTACACCTGGCGCTGGCCTTTAACCCGTCTCACCTGGAAATTGTCAGCCCGGTGGTCATGGGGTCGGTGCGTGCCCGTCTGGATCGTCTGGCTGAGCCGGTCAGCAACAAAGTGCTGCCCATCACTATTCACGGTGATGCGGCGGTCATTGGTCAGGGCGTGGTGCAGGAAACCCTGAACATGTCTCAGGCCCGCGGCTATGAAGTCGGTGGCACCGTGCGTATCGTGATCAACAACCAGGTGGGTTTCACCACCTCGAATCCGAAAGACGCGCGTTCTACACCGTACTGTACTGACATTGGTAAAATGGTGCTGGCACCGATTTTCCACGTCAATGCGGACGATCCGGAAGCGGTGGCCTTTGTGACCCGACTGGCGCTGGACTATCGCAATACCTTTAAACGCGATGTGTTTATCGATTTGGTGTGCTATCGCCGCCATGGTCACAACGAAGCGGATGAGCCAAGCGCCACGCAGCCGTTGATGTACCAGAAAATCAAAAAGCATCCCACCCCGCGTAAAATCTACGCCGATCGTCTGGAAAGCGAAGGTGTCGCGTCGCAGGAAGATGCCACCGAAATGGTCAATCTGTACCGTGATGCGCTGGATGCCGGCGAATGCGTGGTGCCAGAATGGCGTCCGATGAGCCTGCACTCCTTCACGTGGTCACCGTATCTGAATCACGAGTGGGATGAACCCTATCCGGCTCAGGTGGACATGAAGCGTCTGAAGGAGCTGGCGCTGCGTATCAGCCAGATCCCTGAAGAGATTGAAGTCCAGTCTCGCGTCGCCAAGATCTATAACGATCGTAAGCTGATGGCCGAAGGCGAGAAAGCGTTTGACTGGGGCGGGGCTGAAAATCTGGCGTACGCCACGCTGGTCGATGAAGGCATTCCGGTACGTTTGTCGGGTGAAGACTCCGGCCGTGGCACCTTCTTCCACCGTCATGCCGTGATCCACAATCAGACCAACGGTTCAACCTACACGCCACTACACCATATTCATAACAGTCAGGGTGAATTCAAAGTCTGGGACTCCGTCCTGTCTGAAGAAGCCGTGCTGGCCTTTGAATACGGTTATGCCACCGCAGAGCCGCGCGTGCTGACCATTTGGGAAGCGCAGTTCGGCGATTTTGCTAACGGTGCGCAGGTGGTGATTGACCAGTTCATCAGCTCCGGCGAGCAAAAATGGGGCCGTATGTGTGGCCTGGTGATGCTGCTGCCACACGGCTATGAAGGTCAGGGCCCTGAGCACTCCTCCGCCCGTCTGGAACGTTATCTGCAGCTCTGCGCTGAGCAGAACATGCAGGTCTGCGTACCCTCAACACCGGCTCAGGTTTACCACATGCTGCGTCGTCAGGCGCTGCGCGGTATGCGCCGTCCGCTGGTGGTGATGTCACCGAAGTCGCTGTTGCGTCATCCTCTGGCGATTTCCTCGCTGGATGAACTGGCAAACGGCAGCTTCCAGCCAGCGATTGGCGAAATTGACGATCTGGATCCGCAAGGCATCAAGCGCGTCGTGCTGTGCTCCGGTAAGGTCTACTACGATCTGCTGGAACAGCGTCGTAAAGACGAAAAAACCGATGTCGCTATCGTGCGTATCGAACAACTTTACCCGTTCCCGCATCAGGCGGTACAGGAAGCGTTAAAAGCGTATTCCCACGTACAGGATTTTGTCTGGTGTCAGGAAGAGCCACTGAACCAGGGTGCCTGGTACTGTAGCCAGCACCATTTCCGTGATGTGGTACCGTTTGGTGCAACGCTGCGTTATGCAGGTCGCCCGGCATCGGCTTCACCGGCCGTGGGTTATATGTCCGTACATCAACAACAGCAGCAAGACCTGGTTAATGACGCACTGAACGTCAATTAATTAAAAGGAAAGATAATGAGTAGCGTAGATATTCTCGTTCCCGACCTGCCTGAATCGGTTGCAGATGCCACAGTAGCAACCTGGCACAAGAAACCAGGCGATGCAGTCAGTCGCGATGAAGTCATCGTCGAAATTGAAACCGACAAAGTGGTTCTGGAAGTGCCGGCGTCTGCGGACGGCGTGCTGGAAGCCGTACTGGAAGAGGAAGGGGCAACCGTTACCTCTCGTCAGATTCTCGGCCGCCTGAAAGAAGGCAACAGCGCTGGCAAAGAAAGCAGTGCGAAAGTCGACAGCAACGAATCCACACCAGCCCAGCGTCAGACCGCTTCTCTGGAAGAAGAGAGCAACGATGCGCTGAGCCCGGCGATTCGTCGTCTGATTGCCGAACACAACCTTGATGCCTCACAGATCAAAGGCACCGGCGTGGGTGGACGTTTAACGCGCGAAGATGTTGAAAAACATCTGGCGAACAAACCGCAGGCAGACAAAGCCGCGGCACCGGCATCTGACGCGCAGCCTGCCCAGCAGCCTGTGGCTAACCGCAGCGAAAAACGTGTGCCAATGACGCGCCTGCGTAAGCGCGTGGCGGAACGTCTGCTGGAAGCCAAGAACAGCACCGCCATGTTGACAACCTTCAACGAAATCAACATGAAGCCGATTATGGATCTGCGTAAGCAGTACGGCGAAGCGTTCGAGAAGCGTCACGGTGTGCGTCTGGGCTTTATGTCGTTCTACATTAAAGCCGTGGTGGAAGCGCTGAAGCGTTACCCTGAAGTCAACGCCTCAATTGATGGCGAAGACGTGGTTTACCACAACTACTTTGATGTCAGCATCGCCGTTTCTACCCCACGCGGCCTGGTGACCCCTGTTCTGCGTGATGTGGATGCGCTGAGCATGGCTGACATCGAGAAGAAAATTAAAGAACTGGCAGTAAAAGGCCGTGACGGCAAGCTGACGGTTGACGACCTGACGGGCGGTAACTTCACCATCACCAACGGTGGTGTGTTTGGTTCACTGATGTCAACGCCAATCATCAACCCGCCACAGAGCGCAATCCTGGGCATGCACGCCATTAAAGATCGTCCTATGGCGGTGAATGGCCAGGTTGTGATCCTGCCAATGATGTACCTGGCGCTCTCTTATGATCACCGTTTGATCGATGGTCGTGAATCTGTCGGCTATCTGGTCGCAGTGAAAGAGATGCTGGAAGATCCGGCGCGTCTGCTGCTGGATGTCTGATTCATCACTGGGCACGCGCTGCGTGCCCAACCTCAATACTCTTTTCAGATCTGAATGGATAGAACATCATGAACTTACACGAATACCAGGCTAAACAGCTGTTTGCACGGTATGGCATGCCAGCACCGACCGGCTACGCCTGTACTACACCACGTGAAGCAGAAGAAGCGGCATCGAAAATCGGTGCAGGCCCGTGGGTAGTTAAATGTCAGGTTCATGCCGGTGGCCGCGGTAAAGCGGGCGGTGTGAAGGTAGTTAATAGTAAAGAAGACATCCGTGCTTTCGCTGAAAACTGGCTGGGTAAACGTCTGGTGACCTACCAAACTGACGCCAATGGCCAGCCGGTAAACCAGATTCTGGTTGAAGCGGCGACCGACATCGATCAGGAGCTGTATCTGGGTGCCGTAGTTGACCGTGCAACGCGTCGCGTGATCTTCATGGCGTCAACCGAAGGCGGCGTGGAAATCGAGAAAGTGGCGGAAGAAACCCCGCACCTGATCCACAAAATGGCGCTCGATCCGCTGACCGGTCCTCAGCCTTATCAGGGCCGTGAGCTGGCGTTCAAACTGGGCCTGACCGGCAAGCAAGTCAGCCAGTTCACCAAAATTTTCATGGGTCTGGCGACCATGTTCCTGGAACGTGACCTGGCGATGGTTGAGATCAACCCGCTGGTCATCACCAAACAGGGCGATCTGATCTGTCTGGATGGCAAACTGGGTGCTGATGGCAATGCCCTGTTCCGTCAGCCAGAGCTGCGTGAAATGCGCGATCCAAGCCAGGAAGACCCACGTGAAGCACACGCAACGCAGTGGGAACTGAACTATGTTGCGCTGGAAGGCAACATCGGTTGTATGGTTAACGGCGCAGGCCTGGCGATGGGCACCATGGACATCGTTAAGCACCACGGCGGTCAGCCAGCAAACTTCCTGGATGTCGGCGGCGGCGCGACCAAAGAGCGCGTAACGGAAGCCTTCAAAATCATCCTGTCTGACGATGCCGTGAAAGCGGTTTTCGTTAACATCTTCGGCGGCATCGTGCGTTGCGACCTGATCGCAGACGGCATCATCGGTGCAGTAGCAGAAGTGGGTGTGAACGTACCGGTTGTGGTACGTCTGGAAGGTAACAACGCTGAGCTGGGCGCTAAGAAACTGGCGGACAGTGGTCTGAACATCATTGCAGCAACCAGTCTGACAGACGCGGCACAGCGTGTTGTTGCTGCTGCGGAGGGTAAATAATGTCCATTTTGATCGACAAAAACACCAAAGTCATTTGCCAGGGTTTCACCGGCGGACAAGGGACGTTCCACTCTGAGCAGGCGCTGGCTTACGGCACGCAGCTGGTCGGCGGTGTGACGCCAGGCAAAGGCGGCACCACTCATCTGGGCCTGCCGGTGTTTAACACCGTGCGTGAAGCGGTTGAAGCCACTGGCGCAACGGCAACCGTCATCTACGTTCCGGCTCCGTTCTGTAAAGACGGTATCCTGGAAGCGATCGATGCCGGCATCAAGCTGATCATCACCATCACCGAAGGCATCCCGACGCTGGATATGCTGACCGTGAAAATGAAGCTGGATGAAGCGGGCGTTCGCATGATCGGGCCAAACTGCCCGGGTGTGATCACCCCAGGCGAATGTAAGATCGGTATCATGCCGGGCCACATTCATCAGCCAGGCCGCGTCGGTATCGTATCGCGTTCAGGTACGCTGACGTATGAAGCCGTTAAGCAGACTACCGATATCGGTTACGGCCAGTCTACCTGTGTTGGTATTGGTGGTGACCCGATCCCGGGTTCTAACTTCATCGACATCCTGAAAATGTTCCAGGACGATCCACAGACTGAAGCGATCGTCATGATCGGTGAAATCGGGGGCAGCGCGGAAGAAGAAGCGGCTGCCTTTATCAAAGATCACGTGACCAAGCCGATTGTGGGCTACATCGCAGGCGTGACCGCGCCGAAAGGCAAACGTATGGGCCATGCAGGCGCCATCATTGCCGGCGGTAAAGGTACGGCAGACGAGAAGTTTGCTGCACTGGAAGCGGCGGGCGTGAAAACCGTACGCAGCCTGGCTGACATCGGTGATGCTGTTAAAGCCGTTCTGCCAGCGAAGTAATCGCATCCACTGAAAAAGCCACCTTCGGGTGGCTTTTTTTATGGCTGGCAAAACATCGCCGCACAGCCACAAGGCCGGTCACGAACGTGGGTAGTGAAAAAAGAGCGCTGGCCGGACGGGCAGGGCGGATTGCAGGCAGGATGATTGCCTGTCACTTACTTAAAAAATACGCTGCCCTCAGGCCCGTTTTTTAGATATTGAATAAGAACGTGAAATAACCATTAAATTAATTTAAGTATTACCCCGTTTATTTGCTATGATGAATTCAGCTTGCCGCATCGTCGTCGCGGATCGTTAAGTTATTAAACAGGGATCAAAGTTAAATTTCTTTATAATTAAAAATTAATAAGAGACAATTTTTTAACAAAGAACGCTTAAGAACATATTTTTATCTTTGCTTCATTATTCCAGATCAACTTCCCCTTATATATAACAAACTTTACCGCTAGCAAAGCCTACCGTTAAGCGCTTAAATTGCGCTGCATCAATCCAGCCTTTTAAAAAAATAAACAAACGTTTGTTCAAATACGGGAAAGCATCAATTTTTATTTATCCCCCGTTAAGCGTTTGAACCACGCCGCTGCGTTGATGTTTAACCAGGTTAGATTAACCGCTACTCCCTCATCTCAGGCCGCACAGCGTTATGACCTGCCGATGATAAAACTGGAATCAATAATCAGTCGTTCCTGACGCTTATTCGGCCCACACGGCTCAGGCGTTCATGCGAGGAGCAAGGAGTTTTTATGCTAGATATCGTCGAACTGTCGCGTTTACAGTTTGCCTTGACGGCGATGTACCATTTTCTGTTTGTGCCATTAACGCTCGGTATGGCGTTTTTACTGGCCATCATGGAAACGGTATACGTCCTGAGTGGTAAACAAATCTATAAAGATATGACCAAGTTCTGGGGCAAGTTGTTTGGTATTAACTTTGCCCTGGGCGTGGCCACCGGACTGACAATGGAATTTCAGTTCGGCACCAACTGGTCTTATTATTCTCATTATGTTGGCGATATTTTTGGTGCGCCGCTCGCGATTGAAGGCTTAATGGCTTTCTTCCTGGAATCCACCTTTGTGGGCCTGTTCTTTTTCGGCTGGGATCGCCTGGGTAAAGTGCAGCATCTGGCGGTGACCTGGCTGGTCGCAATCGGTTCGAATATGTCGGCACTGTGGATTCTGGTAGCGAATGGCTGGATGCAAAACCCCATCGCCTCTGAGTTTAACTTTGAAACCATGCGCATGGAGATGGTGAGCTTCTCTGAGCTGGTATTAAACCCGGTTGCGCAGGTGAAATTCGTGCATACCGTGGCGGCAGGCTATACCACAGGAGCCATGTTTATTTTAGGCATCAGCGCCTGGTATTTACTGAAAGGCCGTGACATGGCGTTTGCAAAACGCTCTTTTGCCATCGCGGCCAGTTTCGGCATGGCGGCGGTGCTGTCGGTGATTGTGCTGGGTGACGAATCCGGTTACGAGATGGGCGACGTACAGAAAACCAAGCTGGCCGCTATTGAAGCGGAATGGGAAACCCAACCGGCACCGGCCGCCTTTACGCTCTTTGGCGTGCCCGATCAGTCAGCACAGCACAACAAGTATGCGATCCAGATCCCTTATCTCCTAGGGCTCATTGCCACGCGGTCGACCGATACGCCGGTGACCGGACTAAAAGAACTGCTGGCGCAACACGAAGTGCGAATTCGTAACGGTATGAAGGCTTACGCGCTGCTGGATGAACTGCGACAGGGCAATACCGATCCGGCCGTCCGCGATGCCTTTAACCACAGCAAAAAAGACCTGGGTTATGGCCTGCTGTTAAAACGCTATACCGCGAACGTGTCGGATGCCAGTGAAGCGCAGATTAAACAGGCCACGCAGGATTCGATTCCTCGCGTCGCACCGCTCTACTTTGCGTTCCGTATCATGGTGCTTTGCGGCGTGCTGCTGCTCGGCGTCATTGCACTGTCATTCTGGAGTGTGATTCGAAATCGCATTGGTCAACAGCGCTGGTTACTCAAAGCCGCACTGTACGGCATTCCGCTGCCGTGGATTGCGGTAGAAGCGGGCTGGTTTGTGGCGGAGTACGGTCGTCAGCCCTGGGCGATTGGGGAAGTCCTGCCCACCGCGATTGCGAACTCCACGCTGACCGTGGGCGATGTCCTGTTCTCAATGATACTGATCTGCGGACTGTATACCCTGTTTCTGGTGGCCGAGATGTACCTGATGTTTAAGTTCGCGCGTCTGGGGCCTAGCAGCCTGAAAACAGGGCGCTATCACCATGAACAGATCGTTAAAAACGCTCAGCCGGTGCGTGGATAAGGAGAAGCCCCATGTTTGATTATGAAGTTCTGCGCTTTGTCTGGTGGCTGCTAATCGGCATTCTGCTGGTGGGCTTTGCCGTCACCGATGGTTTCGATATGGGCGTCGGGATGCTGACGCGCGTATTAGGCCGGACCGATACCGAGCGTCGTGTGATGATCAATTCTATCGCGCCGCACTGGGACGGCAATCAGGTCTGGTTGATCACCGCCGGTGGCGCACTGTTTGCCGCCTGGCCGATGGTGTACGCCGCCGCGTTTTCCGGCTTCTACGTGGCGATGATTCTGGTGCTGGCCTCGTTGTACTTCCGTCCGGTAGGCTTTGACTATCGCTCAAAAATCGAAGATACACGCTGGCGCGGTGCCTGGGACTGGGGCATTTTTATCGGCAGCTTTGTCCCGCCACTGGTGATCGGCGTCGCCTTTGGCAATCTGCTGCAGGGCGTGCCTTTTCATGCCGACGAGTACATGCGGCTGTATTACACCGGAAACTTTTTCCAGCTGCTGAACCCCTTTGCACTGCTGGCCGGTGTGGTGAGCGTTGCCATGATACTGACGCAGGGTGCGACCTATCTGCAAATGCGCACCACGGGCGAACTGCACCTGCGTTCACGCATCACGGCGCAGATTGCCGCGCTGGTGATGATGGCGTGTTTCGCGCTGGCTGGCGTCTGGGTAAGGTACGGTATTGACGGCTATGTGGTGACCAGCACGCTTGATCACTTCGCTGCTTCTAATCCCCTGGGGAAAACCGTGGTGCGCGAAGCGGGGGCCTGGATGGTGAATTTCCAGCAGCATCCTGTGTTGTGGTTATTCCCGCTTCTGGGCGTGGTGTTGCCCTTACTGACCGTAATGTGTTCGCGCGGAGAGAAGGGCGGCTGGGCGTTTCTCTGCTCATCGCTGACGCTGGCCTGCGTCATCATGACCGCCGGCATCGCGATGTTTCCGTTCATTATGCCGTCCAGTACCGTTCCCGGCACCAGCCTGACCATGTGGGACGCCACCTCCAGTTTGCTGACGCTGGAAATAATGACCTTCGCGGCGATAATTTTTGTGCCGGTTATTCTGCTCTATACCAGTTGGTGTTACTGGAAGATGTTTGGTCGTATCACTAAAGAACATGTTGAGCGCAACAGTAACGCACTCTATTGATAAAGGAGACGACATATGTGGTATTTTGCCTGGATTCTCGGCACCCTGCTGGCCTGTGCCTTTGGCATCATCACCGCGCTGGCGATAGAACATATCGAAGACAGCGCCGACGCGGAACGCCAGTCGTAATGCGCACAGGCATTCAGACAGGTTATCGCCTGATGGATAAGGGCCCGCTCCGGGCCCTTTCTCTGATACTCGCCTTATGGCTGGCCGGCTGCCTGTTATGGGACCCCGCGCGCTATGCAACCCGCCCGGAAGGCATCCTGCTATGGCAGGGCATCGTACTGATTTGGGCGGTCTGCACGGGGTTATTCACGGCAGCGGATTCCGTCCGCGCCGTTTACGCTGGCGTGCGTTCTTTGCGCCATTGCCCGCCTTACTGGTACTCTTCTGGGCGCTGAGTCATTTTTATCGCTGACGACCTGTCACCCTTCACCCCAGGCGCGTGAGTTTACTTCAGCGTCTGGTCAAGAAACCTCCATTAATGACGTCCGGTTGTAACCAACTGATAATTATTTTCTCCTGGCTCTGACAGCCCATTCCCAACCCTAATTGTCTTGCGTATAGTAGCAACGTTTAAAACGAGGCCGGGATGTAGAGTGAGTACAACGCTGTTTCGCTGGCCGGTTCGGGTCTACTATGAAGATACCGATGCCGGTGGTGTGGTTTATCACGCCAGCTATATCGCTTTTTATGAACGAGCACGTACCGAAATGCTGCGTCAGCACCATTTCAATCAGCAGGCGCTGTTAGAACAGCAGGTTGCTTTTGTGGTACGGCGCATGACGGTGGACTATCTTTCGGCGGCACGTCTTGATGACCTTCTGGAGATCCAGAGCGAAGTGACATCAATGACGCGGGCGACGATGACATTCTCCCAGCGTATCGTGAACGCAGAAGGCAAAGTGCTCAATGAGGCAGAGGTCCTGATTGCCTGCATCAACCCACACCTAATGAAGCCGATTGCGCTTCCCAAGTCTATTGTCGCGGAGTTCAAGCAGTGACTGACATGAACGTTCTTGATTTGTTCCTGAAGGCGAGCCTTCTGGTCAAACTTATCATGTTGATTTTGATCGGCTTTTCGATTGCCTCCTGGGCAATCATCATCCAGCGCACGCGAATTCTGAATGCGGCGGGAAGGGAAGCTGAAGCCTTTGAAGACAAATTCTGGTCCGGCGTTGAACTGTCTCGCCTCTATCAGGAAAGTCAGGGACGTCGTGAAGAGCTGGCGGGTGCCGAGCAAATCTTCTACGCCGGCTTCAAAGAGTTTGCCCGTTTACATCGCGCGAATAATCATGCGCCTGAAGCGGCTGTTGAAGGCGCGAGCAGGGCCATGCGCATTTCCATGAATCGCGAACTCGAAGCGCTGGAAACCCACATTCCTTTCCTGGGCACGGTTGGCTCAATCAGTCCTTATATCGGTCTGTTTGGTACGGTCTGGGGGATTATGCATGCGTTTATTGCCCTGGGGGCGGTCAAACAGGCCACCCTGCAGATGGTGGCACCGGGGATTGCAGAAGCATTGATCGCGACCGCGATCGGTCTGTTTGCTGCGATTCCTGCCGTAATGGCGTACAACCGACTGAACCAGCGCGTCAATAAACTGGAGCAGGGCTACGACAACTTTATGGAAGAGTTTACGGCTATCCTGCATCGTCAGGCTTTCTCCAGCGACAGCGCTAAGTAAACAGAGGTAAATGATGGCCCGAGTGCGTGGTCGCGGTCGCCGCGAGCTAAAGTCGGAAATTAACATCGTTCCACTGCTGGACGTTTTGCTGGTGCTGCTGCTGATCTTTATGGCAACGGCCCCCATCATCACGCAAAGCGTGGAAGTGGATTTGCCCGATGCAACAGATTCTAAGACGGTTTCCAGTGATGATAACCCACCCGTGATTGTTGAAGTGTCCGGCGTGGGACAATACAGCATGGTCGTCGATCACGATCGTTTGCCGCAGTTGCCGCCAGAACAGGTGATTAGCGAAGCGCAACGTCGTCTGGAAGCCAATCCGAAAACCGTCTTTTTGATCGGTGGTGCCAAAGAGGTACCTTATGATGAAATCATCAAGGCGCTGAACCTGCTGCATCAGGCAGGGGTTAAATCTGTCGGTTTGATGACGCAGCCGATTTAAAGTCGAACCGTTTTTGGGAACCGAGTGTGTCGAAGGCAACCGAGCAAAACGAAAAGTTAAAGCGCGCGATAATCATTTCGGTGATTCTGCATATCGTGCTGATCGCCCTGCTGATATGGAGCTCGTTTAATGAGCACATTGAGGCCAGCGGCGGCGGTGGCGGTAGCGATATAGAAGCGGTCATGGTCGATCCTGGTGCGGTGGTTGAACAGTATAACCGTCAGCAGAATCAGCAAAGCGACAGTCAGCGTGCGGAGCAGCAGCGCCAGAAACAGGCCCAGCAGCAGGCCGAAGAGCTTCAGCAGAAACAAGCGGCTGAACAGCAGCGGCTGAAAGAGCTGGAAAAAGAGCGACTGCAGGCACAGGAAGACGCGAAACAGCAGGCGAAAGCGCAGGCTGAACAGCAGAAGGCCGCCGAAGCCGCAGCGAAACAGGCCGAGGCGCAACAGAAAGCCGCCGAAGCGGCCGCGGCGAAAGCCAAAGCCGATGCAAAAGCGGAAGCGGATGCACAGGCGAAAGCCGCGGCAGACGCAAAGATGAAGGCGCAGGAAGAGGCGAAGAAGGCCGCAGCAGAGGCGAAGAAGCAGGCTGAGCAAGAGGCGAAAGCCGCAGCCGCAGAAGCGAAGAAGCAGGCCGAGCAGCAGGCGAAAGCTGAGGCTGCCGAAGCCGCAAAACAAGCTAAGGCCGAAGCGGCGAAACAGGCTAAAGCGGAAGCCGCGAAAGAAGCGAAAGCGGCTGAAGCCAAAGCCGCAGCGGAAGCGAAAGCCGCAGCCGCCCAGGAAGCGAAAGAGAAAGCAGCAGCCGCAGCGAAAGAAAAGGCCGCCAAAGAAAAAGCGGACGCCGCCGCCAAAGCGAAAGCGGAGGCTGCTGCCAAAGCAAAAGCGGATGCGAAGGCAAAAGCCGAGGCGAAAGCGAAAGCGGCCGCTGATGCCGCCAATGACAGCGACGTCGATGACCTGCTGGGCGGCTTAGCGTCCGGTAAGAATGCACCGAAAAGCGGCGCGTCGGGTGGAGCAGCAGGGCAGGGTAATCAGAAGAAGGCGGGTGCTTCTGGCGCAGATGTGAATGCGTATCTTGGGCAGATCACCAGCGCAATTCAGAGCCGTTTCTACGATGCGGACCTGTATAGCGGCAAAAGCTGTGACTTACGTATTAAACTTGCTCCTGATGGCATGCTGATTGATGTTAAATCAGAAGGCGGCGATCCGGCGCTGTGCCAGGCCGCTATCGCGGCGGCGAAGCAGGCACATATTCCGAAACCGCCTTCACAAGCGGTGTACGAAGTGTTTAAAAACGCCCCGATGCGTTTCAGACCGCAATAATGCAGTAACCTGCGGCAGGTTGATCTATGGTTAGCTTGCCGTACTCTAGTTGTACTCGTGGTTTTCAGGAACAGTGCCAATTATCGCGGACTCAGGTTCAGATAAGGGAGATAAAATGAAGCAAGCTCTTCGCGTAACGTTAGGCTTTTTTATCCTGCTGTGGGCAGCGGTGCTGCATGCAGAGGTTCGCATTGAAATCACCCAGGGCGTCAACAGCGCGCGCCCTATCGGTGTGGTTCCGTTTAAATGGTCTGGCCCAGGCGCGGCACCGGAAGATATCGGTGGTATCGTCGCAGCTGACCTGCGTAACAGCGGTAAATTTAACCCGCTTGATCGTTCACGTCTGCCGCAGCAGCCGACCAGTGCTCAGGAAGTGCAGCCTGCTGCATGGAGCGCACTGGGTATTGATGCCGTGGTTGTTGGACAGATTCAGCCGAATGCTGATGGCAGCTATCAGGTGTCCTACCAGCTGGTAGATACCGCAGGTGCGCCAGGTACCGTGCTGGCGCAAAACTCCTATAAAATTACGAAACAGTGGCTGCGCTATGCGGCGCACACCGTCAGTGATGAGGCGTTCCAGAAACTGACCGGCATTAAAGGGGCGTTCCGCACCCGTATCGCCTATGTGGTACAGACCAACGGCGGTCAGTTCCCGTATGAACTGCGCGTTGCCGATTACGACGGTTACAACCAGTTTGTCGTGCACCGTTCACCGCAACCGCTGATGTCGCCTGCCTGGTCGCCCGATGGCAGCAAACTGGCATATGTAACCTTTGAAAGCGGCAAGTCAGCGCTGGTGATTCAGACCTTGTCTAACGGCTCTGTCCGTCAGGTCGCTTCATTCCCGCGTCACAATGGTGCGCCAGCCTTCTCACCGGACGGCACCAAGCTGGCCTTCGCCCTGTCTAAAACCGGTAGTCTGAATCTCTATGTTATGGACCTGGCCTCCGGGCAGATTCGTCAGATTACAGATGGTCGCTATAACAGCACTGAACCAACCTGGTTCCCGGACAGCCAGACGCTGGCGTATACCTCTGACCAGGCCGGTGCGCCGCAGATCTACAAAATCAGCATCAATGGTGGTGCATCACAGCGCATTACCTGGGAAGGCGCTCAGAACCAGGATGCGGATGTAGCCAGTGATGGAAAATCAATGGTGATGATTAGCACCAGTGGCGGTGCTCAACACGTCGCCAAACAGGATCTGGTAACGGGAGCCGTTCAAACGTTAACGGACACGTTCCTGGATGAAACGCCGAGCCTGGCTCCAAACGGCACCATGGTAATCTACAGCTCGACTCAGGGCATGGGTTCTGTGTTGCAGTTGGTTTCAACCGACGGTCGTTTCAAAGCGCGTCTTCCGGCAACTGATGGACAGGTCAAATTTCCTGCCTGGTCGCCGTACCTGTAATGTCTGAGCTTTCTGACATTACAAAAAAATAAACAATAATGGGAATTTTCAAATGCAACTGAACAAAGTACTGAAGGGTTTAATGCTGGCTCTGCCAATCATGGCAGTTGCGGCGTGTAGCTCACACAAAAATAACAACAACGACCAGTCTGGCGCAGGTGCTGACGGCGCTTACGGTGCTAACTCTGGTATGAACAACGGCAACATGTCTTCTGATGAGCAGGCGCGTCTGCAGATGCAACAGCTGCAACAGAACAACATCGTTTACTTCGGTCTGGACAAATACGATGTTCAGCCTGACTACGCTCAGATGCTGGATCAGCACGCTAACTTCCTGCGTAGCAACCCGTCTTACAAAGTGACCATTGAAGGTCATGCGGATGAGCGCGGTACGCCAGAGTACAACATCGCCCTGGGCGAGCGTCGTGCTAACGCCGTTAAGATGTACCTGCAAGGTAAAGGTGTGTCTGCGGATCAGATGTCTATCGTATCTTACGGTAAAGAGAAACCAGCTGTTCTGGGCCACGACGAAGCGGCTTACGCTAAAAACCGTCGTGCCGTACTGGTCTACTAAGAGAATCACATGGTTAGTAACTTCAGACATCACCTGTTGAGTCTGTCGTTACTGATTGGCGTAGCGGCCCCCTGGGCCGCTCATGCCCAAGCGTCAATCAGTAGCGTTGGCTCCGGCTCGGTCGAAGACCGTGTCACCAGTCTCGAAAGAATCTCCAATGCCCAGGCACAGCTGATGCAGCAACTGCAGCAGCAGATGAGTGATAACCAGCGGGATATCGACTCATTGCGTGGGGAAATCCAGCAAAATACCTATCAGCTGAATCAGGTTATTGAGCGCCAGAAGCAGATCTATCAACAGATCGACAGTCTGAGCAGCAATAACAGCAGCAATGCCAGTCAGCCTGCCGCGGGTGCCGGTGACAATACGGCTGCGGGCGCTGCGACAGCGGGCAACGATGCAGGTGCGGCCGCGGCCGGCAGCAGTGCGCCTGTTCAGAGTGGCGATGCTAACAGCGATTACAATGCTGCTGTTGCGCTCATTCTGGAGAAAAAACAGTACGATCAGGCCATCACTGCGCTGCAGGCGTGGGTGAAGCGTTACCCGGACTCGACGTATCAGCCGAATGCCAATTACTGGCTGGGGCAGCTGTTTTATAACAAAGGTAAAAAAGACGACGCAGCGTATTATTACGCCACGGTGGTGAAGCAGTATCCAAAATCCCCCAAGGCGGCTGAAGCGTTGTTTAAGGTTGGCGTGATCATGCAAGAGAAAAACGACACGGCAAAAGCCAAAGCCGTTTATCAGCAGGTGATCAAACTTTACCCGAACACCGAATCAGCTAAGCAGGCACAAAAACGCTTGTCTGGTATGTAATTTGTGCAGGTTTGACCGGATATCGATGGATTTCTGGTCTTGCCGCATGAAAGGTAGGCAATTGAACCCCTTAACAGAAAATAAGGGTTGCGCTACCTCGGTAAATCAGTAATATATGCCGCCGTTGCCGGGACACATTGCAAATGTGTCTGGCAAGCCTGAAGATGGGTCGTTAGCTCAGTTGGTAGAGCAGTTGACTTTTAATCAATTGGTCGCAGGTTCGAATCCTGCACGACCCACCATCTCCCGCAGGACGCTGTTCCCCAAGAGAACCTTCAGTATTGCTTCACAACCATTAAGATGGGTCGTTAGCTCAGTTGGTAGAGCAGTTGACTTTTAATCAATTGGTCGCAGGTTCGAATCCTGCACGACCCACCATCTTATTCTCAGGCAGCATGCATACATGTGTTTGAGCGGTTGTAAGCCCCGAGCGGGTCGTTAGCTCAGTTGGTAGAGCAGTTGACTTTTAATCAATTGGTCGCAGGTTCGAATCCTGCACGACCCACCAATACAGAAAAGCGCGCCCAACGGGCGCGCTTTTCGTTTATGGAGCAGTACAGTCAAGCGTGCATGATGAGAGCCTGCAGCAGGTTCGACTGAATCGCGGTGCGATTCAGGCTGATGCGTCAGCATCACCCGCAGGGCGAGGCCCACGGGGCCGAAGGCCATCCTGCACGACCCACCAATACAGAAAAGCGCGCCCACGGGCGCGTTTTTCGTTTATGGGGCATTACAGTCAAGCGTGCATGATGAGAACCTGCAGCAGGTTCGACTGAATCGCGGTGCGATTCAGGCTGATGCGTCAGCATCCACCCGCAGGGCGAGGCCCACGGGCCCGCAAAATCTGTCGTACTCCCGTCAGGGCCCAACACCCTGCGTCCGCACTGTTCCTGTCCGGCAGCGTGCCGTTGAACGGGCGTCACGCAGGCGGATCTTAATCATCTGCCATAAAAAAAGCGCCCGACAGGCGCTTATAGGGCGTAATACGTCAGCCGGATTAGCGTGCGGCTGTCTGACCGGGTTCCAGGCTAAACTGTTTGACCAGCGTTTCAAGTCGGCGCGCCTGATCTTCCAGCGCGGTAGCTGAAAGGGCAGAGGCAGAGACCAGCGAGGCGTTTTGCTGGGTGGTGCTGTCCAGTTCTGAGACCGCACGCGCAATCTGCTCAATGCCACGGCTTTGCTCATCCGAGGCAGAAGAGATCTCACCCACGATATCATTCACACGGGAAATCGCCTGAACCACCTGTCCCATTCTCTCGCCCGCGCGCGCAACGCGGTTATTGCCTTCCGCGATTTGACTGACCGATGCGCTGATCAGCTGATCGATATCCTTCGCCGCCTGCGCACTGCGCTGCGAAAGGTTACGTACTTCGCTGGCGACGACCGCAAACCCCCGGCCATGCTCGCCAGCGCGTGCCGCTTCCACGGCGGCATTCAGAGCCAGGATATTGGTCTGGAAAGCAATACTGTCGATAACGGCCGTGATCTCGGCGATTTTCTTCGAGCTGGCAGAAATATCGCCCATGGTTTGCACGACTTCCGTGACGGCGGCACCGCCTTGCTCCGCCGTTTTAGACGCTTCAGCAGCAATCTGGCTGGCGTGGCGCGCGTTATCTGCGTTGTGCTTCACCGTAACGGTTAACTGTTCCATGCTGGCAGCCGTCTGCACCACGGCGGCGGACTGCTGTTCTGTGCGGGACGAGAGCGTGTGGTTGTCGCTGTTAATACTGCTCGCCGCCTGCGACAGCGTGAGCACGCTGTCGCGGACCTCCAGAATCATTGTCCGCAGACGCTGATTCATCGCGCCCATCGCGCCAGCCAGTTTGCCCAGCTCATCACGGCCCGCCGGTTTGATATCGGCGCTTAAATCGCCCTTAGCAATGCGCTCCGCCAGCCATAAATTCTTTCTGACGGGATGAGTAATCTGTCGGCCAATCAGCCAGGCAATCAACATGCCCAGCAGCACAGCAAGGCCAACCGTCGACAGCGTCAGGTTAACAGAACTCCTGGTCAGGTCGCTGTTTTCTACCTTCATCTGCTGCAGAAGCGTTTTGAGGATAGCACTGCTCTTATCGCCATCGACCTTCACCGCGTTCTCCGCCTGACTGAGGGCCAGAAAGCCTGCTGCGTAACGTTCACTGAGTTGCTTAACCTCAAGGGTTGCATTCCACAGCGCGTTGAGCTGCGCCTGAGCATCGGGAGGTAATTGCGGTAGCAGGGTGGTGAGGGCGGTCTGGATGGCGTTGACCTGCGGTGTGAGCTGAGACTGAATCGCGCTGGCATGAGCGGGATCATAACGGAGTAACTGAAGCTGATCGCGCAACTGGCTGATTGCAAGCAGTTGCTGAAACAGTGCACTGGCATCGGTCATCTGGGTTTTAATCAACGCTTCGTACAGCGTTGACTGGCTCTGCATGTTGCGCTGATCGAGCTGCTTACCCGTTTCTGCCAGAGACTGCATGGCCTGGGTCATTGCGCTGATGCTGGCCTGAAAGTGGCTGAGCTGGCTGGCGATATCCTGGAGCTGTGTTTCCTCCTCGGGCAGCCATCGGTACTGTTGGGCATCATGCGTCAGCTGAGCGGCATGGGCGATATAATCCGCCATCACTTTCCCCGCTTTCTCATCGCCATACAGCAGTTTCAGCCGGTTAACCTTAGCCTGAAACACGTCAATATTTATGTCGTAAATCAGGTTGCTCTGTTCATAAACGTCATGGATAGTTTTAAAACGCGCGATGCTTACCGCGCCCGATCCCACCACCAACAGCAAAACGAGTCCAAATCCTAAACTGAGTTTGTGCGAAATTTTTGTATTTTCTAACCGCAACCCCATGACCTCTGCCTCCTGCCCATGTCAACGATGTTAAGCCAAATTGGTTATCGGTTGAGCAGGCCAGGAGTTTAGAGGCGAGGCGTGATATTTCTTTTCAGGACAACGGGCTGCTTACTTCGCACTGGCCGGTGACAGGCTTTTCCAGATATGCATCACGGCGTAGCTGCGCCAGGGACGCCATACCTGTGAGCGCGCGTCTGCCGCTTTGGGTGTTAATCCCCCCAGATTATTGCGCACGGCGATATCCTCTTTCGGGAAGGCGTCTGGCCAGCGCAGCGCCCGCATGGCAATGTAGTGGGCGGTCCAGGGGCCAATGCCCGGTAAGGCCACCAGGCGCGCCATGATGTCGTCAGGCGAAAGCGTCGCATTGAAACGCAGGCTGCCCTCGTTACAGGCGGCCGCAAAGGCCAGAATCGCTCTGGCGCGCGCACTGACAATGCCCAGGCGGGCAATCTCATCGACTGTGGCCCGAGCAATGCGCTGGGGTTGCGCAGAATAGCGCGACAGATCAGGGAACGGCGTGGTGCAGGGTTCACCAAATGCCTGAGCAAAGCGGCTGCTGAGCGTCGTGGCGGCTTTAACGGTGACCTGCTGGCCCAGGATAGCGCGTACGCCCATTTCGACACTGTCAAATGCTCCGGGGACACGCAGGCCGGGGTAATCCTGAATACTTTGCGCCAGCAGGGGATCCTGTTGCAGGTGTTCGGCAATGCGCTGCGGCTGAGCATTCAGGTCAAACAGGTCGCGCAGCCGACGCAGCAGGGCAGGCAGCACAGGCGTGAGAGAGCGGGTGAATTCAACCTGAAGCGCCTGCTTTGCCGGGAGATGCGAAATGCTGACCCAACCCCGGTATTCGCCCAGCGCCACCGTCCGGCGGTAGGTTTCACCATCAACGGCTTCAATGTCGTTCATTAACCGCAGGCGTAAAAAGTCCAGCATCGCCTGCCAGTCGTAAGGCGGACGATAGCTGAGGCGTAACCGCATTGTGTCCGTTGCAGGTTGCGGCGACAGGTTGCCGCTTTTGCGCAGTGCGCCCGGCGTCATGCGATAGCGCGCCTGAAACACGTCATTGAAGCGCCGTAAGCTGCCAAATCCACTGGCGTAAGCGATCTCGGTTACCGGCAGCGTGGTTTCGGTCAGAAGCTGCTTAGCCAGCAGCATACGACGTGTCTGTTTAAGCTCCAGTGGCGTGACGCCCAGCTCCTGCTGCACAATGCGCCGCAGCTGACGGGCGCTGATGCCAAACTCTGCAGCAATCGCATCCAGGCCGCTGTGGGCTTCCAGCAAGCCCTCTTCAATGCGCTGCACCAGTCGGTCGGCCACGCGGTGGGCGTTGTCCACGGGGGCGTTGCCGGGTGCCAGCTCCGGACGACAACGCAGACAAGGGCGAAAATGCGCTTTCTCTGCCGCCTCAGCGCTGTTGAAGAACAGACAGTTTTTCTGCATTGGCGCTTTCACCGGGCAAATCGGGCGACAGTAAATGCCGGTTGAGGTCACGCCGACAAAAAACACGCCATCGAAGCGCGTATCACGCGAGGTCAGTGCCTGGTAAGCGGTATCTGAATCAAACATGGTTTTTCTCCGGCAAAGAGCGACAGCGTAGCGCGGGCATTGGATATTGACTGGCTGTTTTCGGACAGCACAACAGTTTATTGTAATGACCGAAAACAGCCAGTTTCGCGTGGCGAAAATGCGATAATGCCAGACAGCAATGTGATGGAGGGAACAGCATGTATTACTGCAAACCTGTGATAACGCCGGTGGGCGAACTGACCCTGATCGCCAGCGATCGCGGTCTGGCGGCCATTTTATGGCAGGACGAAGTGCGCAGACATCCCCGGTTGTCGCCGCGTGAGCGCGACGATAATCATCCTGTTTTACGCGAAACCGAAACGCAGTTACGTGAGTACTTTGCCGGCACTCGGCGCGTTTTTGACTTACCGCTGGATATGGACGGCACAGCATTTCAGAAAAAAGTCTGGCAGGCGCTACTTTCTATTCCGTTTGGCGAAACCCGCAGTTACCGCCAGATCGCCGAGCAGATTGGGCATCCGGCAGCGGTACGTGCCGTCGGTGCTGCTAACGGCAAAAATCCGTTGTCCATTGTGGCACCGTGTCATCGGGTCATTGGGGCCAATGGAAAACTGACGGGATTTGCCGGTGGCCTGACGGTCAAAGCCTTTTTGCTTCAACTGGAAGCCCCTCAGCCCGGTCTGGTGGGGCTTTCTGCATCGTCATGACCAAATAAAACGCGACAGGCTGCTGCTTTTTCGCTATCGTGTTTAGCATATAAAACACGATGGCGGTATTTACGTCCTGTTAAGCCAGAAACGGCTATTTTCGTTAATTTTACAGAACGAGAGCGGTGTCATGAGCGCAATCTTTGATCCTGAACATGCGGTGTATCCTTTTCCTCCTAAGCCCGCCCGGCTGAGTGACGAGCAAAAAACGCTTTACCGGGAAAAAATTAAAGCCCTGCTGAAAGCCCGTAACGCCGTGATGGTGGCGCATTATTACACGGATCCTGACATCCAGGCCTTAGCCGAAGAAACCGGCGGTTGCGTCTCTGACTCGCTCGAAATGGCGCGTTTTGGCAGCCAGCATCCCGCCACTACGCTGCTGGTGGCCGGCGTGCGCTTTATGGGCGAAACCGCCAAAATTCTCAGCCCGGAAAAAACCGTGTTGATGCCGACGCTGGAGGCCGAATGCTCGCTGGATCTGGGCTGCCCGATTGAGGCGTTTACGGCCTTCTGTGATGCGCATCCTGACCGGACGGTGGTGGTATACGCCAATACTTCTGCGGCGGTAAAAGCGCGCGCCGACTGGGTTGTCACCTCCAGCATTGCCGTCGAACTGATTGAACATCTGGACAGCCTGGGGGAAAAAATCATCTGGGCACCGGATCGGCATCTCGGGCGCTATGTTACGCAAAAAAGCGGGGCCGACGTGTTATGCTGGCAGGGCGCCTGCATCGTCCACGACGAATTCAAAACTCAAGCGCTGCAGCGGATGAAAGCGCTGTATCCGGATGCGGCAGTGCTGGTTCATCCCGAATCGCCGCAGGCGATTGTGGATCTGGCCGATGCGGTAGGCTCAACCAGCCAGCTGATTCAGGCGGCAAAAACCTTGCCACATCCGCAGATGATCGTCGCCACCGATCGCGGCATCTTTTACAAGATGCAGCAGGCGGTTCCTGACAAAATATTGCTGGAAGCGCCCACCGCCGGTGAGGGCGCAACCTGCCGAAGCTGTGCGCACTGTCCCTGGATGGCGATGAACGGACTGCAGGCCATTGCCGAGGCGCTGACGTCGGGTGGGCGGGCTCATGAGATCCACGTAGACGCGGCGCTGCGCGAGGCCGCGCTGGTGCCGCTAAACCGTATGCTATCCTTTGCAGCAGACCTCAAACATAACGTGAAAGGAAACGCGTAATCCGCGTCGTTGACAGGTGCCTGATATGGATTTTTTTAGCACGCAAAACATTTTAGTTCACATCCCGTTGGGCGCGACCGGGTACGATCTGTCCTGGATTGAAGCCGTTGGCACCCTGGCGGGCCTGTTATGTATCTGGCTGGCCAGCCTGGAGAAAATCGCTAACTACGCGTTCGGCCTGATAAACGTGACGCTGTTTGCGGTGATATTTTTTCAGATTCAGCTCTATGCCAGCCTGCTGTTACAGCTGTTCTTTTTTGCGGCTAACGTTTATGGCTGGTACGCCTGGAGCCGACAAACCATTGATAACCAGGCGGCGTTAACGATTCGCTGGCTCCCGCTGCCCAAGGCGATTGGCTGGGCGGCGGTTTGCGTTATAGCGGTGGGGCTGATGACGATCTACATCGATCCGGTGTTTGCCTTTCTCACCCGTACCGCGGTGGCCCTGATGAATGCACTGGGTTTTACGGTGGCGATGCCGGCGTTGCAGCCGGACGCCTTCCCTTTCTGGGATGCCTGCCTGATGGTGCTGTCGATTGTGGCAATGGTGCTGATGACGCGGAAGTATGTTGAAAACTGGCTTTTGTGGGTGGTCATCAATGTGATCAGTGTGATGGTGTTTGCCCGTCAGGGGGTGTATGCGATGTCGCTGGAGTACGCCATTCTGACCTTAATTGCGCTGAACGGCTCACGCATGTGGATCATCAGCGCACGCAAACAGGGTTCGCGTGCGCTCTCGGCTCAGTGATGATGGCTGTGATGATGAACGTGGTCACTGTGGTGAGGTGAATGATCACTGTGCTGATGGGACGTTTCAGCAGCATGATCCGAATGCCCGCCATGATGATGGCCCTCTTCAATGACCTGTCCGTTCAGCTCACAGTCAGGGCCCACGCAGGGCTGAAACTCCATCTGTACCGTAGCATGCTCAATCTGATAATGGTCATGCAGGTACGTGTGGATGCGGCGCAGCAGGCCATCATGATCGCGCGGTGGAATGACCTGGACGTGCAGCGTTAAGATCGGTTGCTCGCCCACCTGCCAGACATGTACATGATGGACATCGCGCACCTCGGGAATATTTCGCTTCAGATCGCGCCGCAGTTTCTTCACATCCAGCGACGCAGGCGCGCCTTCCAGCAACTCATGTAAACTTTCCCGCAGCAGCGACCAGGCGCTACGCAGCACCAGCATCGACACGACGATGGATAAGATGGGGTCAATGGGCGTCCAGTTGGTAAACAGAATAATCACCGCGGCGACAATCGCGCCCACCGAGCCAAGCAAATCCCCCATGACGTGCAACGCAGCCGCCCGCACATTCAGGTTCTTTTCTTCACTGCCGTGATGCACCAACCAGAAAGACAGAATATTCGCCAGCAAGCCGGCAATCGCAATGCCGAGCATCAGGCCGCCTGTGACGGGTTGCGGATGGGTAAACCGTTCCACCGCTTCCCAGACAATCAAAATGGTGATGCCGATTAAGGCGAGGGCGTTTACAAACGCGGCCAGCGTGGTCAGACGTAGCAGGCCAAAGGTATGACGTTCATTGGGTTTGCGTTTGGCAAACTGAACCGCCAGTAAGGCCATTAACAGGGCGGCGGTATCGGTCAGCATGTGACCGGCATCGGCCAGCAGCGCCAGCGAGCCCGACAGCCAGCCGCCAATCACTTCTGCCACCATAAAGAGTGCCGTCACGGCAAACGCGGCCATCAGCCGCGTACGGTTAGTGTCCTGACCGCTATGAGAGTGGGTGTGTGCCATACGTGTCCAGTTTATGTAGTAATCTTTCGGTCAATGATATCAGCAATTGCCACTCTGCTGAGATGTTGTGATGCTGTCTGGCGCGATCGGACAACTGCTGACAAAGCGCTACGCCCTCATCAATGCCAATCAGCAGCCAGCTTCCTTTCAGGCGATGCGCGGACTCGGCTAACTGTCTTTCGTCACCGCTGGCAATGGCCGCGTGCAGTTGTGCCATGTCTTTCTCCACGGTAGCACGTAACGTTTTGCCCAGTCGGCTAAGATAGTTCTCGTTTTGCTGCGCCAGTGTCCACAGGTTGTTATCCAGCGCGGCCAGCGGATCGTCATGGAAGGCGGTCAGCAGGTCGCTGATATCCTGTAGCTGTACCGGTTTGATCAGCACACGTTCATGCGGCTCAGTCTGTACATTCAGTAACTGCGCATCAGCAGAGCACAGCACCCGCAACGGCCTTCCGCCTCGCTGGCGCTGGCGACGACGCAGCACGCGCAGCAGGAGCATACCGTCCGGGCGCGGCATCATCTGATCGATAAACAGCAGGTCGTAAGGGCGCCGGGCATCGGCCAGCAACAGGTCGCGGCCCTGCTCAAAACAGTCCGCCTGAATCGCAAAGCGCGCCAGCTGCTGCTGCATCACGATCAGGTTTGTCGGATGATCATCCACTACGGCCACGCGCAGTTGCGGAAAACCTGGCAGCGTGGCCGGATCGCCCTCAGTGACGCTATCGCAGGGAATCAGCGGCAGGATAAGTGTGACCTCGGTGCCTTTGCCGGGCTGAGAATGCAGGTGAATCTCACCGCCCATGCGCTGCACCATTTCCCGACAAATAAACAGCCCCAGGCCACTGCCCTGAACGGAAAGCGCTTTGCCCGACGGGGCCTGGTACCAGGGATCGAACAGTCTGGGCTGTTCTTCAGGGGGAATCCCGCTGCCGTTGTCGCTGACGGTTAACTGCAATTTGTCTGTAGCCGACAGCGTCAGGCGGATCAGGCCGTGCCGGGTGAATTTAAAGGCATTGGTCACTAAGTTGTTGACGATCTGCTGCAGGCGGTCCGCATCCAGCATCACCGCGTCAGGCAGCGGCGTCAGGGCCTCTACCTGTAAATGCGGGCCATCCGGCCGCATCAGCGGATGATAGAAATGGCGCTGCTGCGCCAGCCAGGGTGCCAGGGCCAGCGGGCGGGGCGACAGGGTGAAACTGTTGTTTTCAATGCGCGCGTGATCCTGCAAATCATTCAGCAACGTCATCAGGGACTGCGCGCTCTGGTACAGAAGCTGCAGGTTTTCACGGCTGCTTTGCTGTTTTTCCAGCTCCAGTAGCCCCAGGATCGCCTGCATCGGCGTTCGCAGCTCATGGCTGACCGTCGCTAAAAACTGGCTCTTCATGGCATTCGCGTGTTCCGCCTGTTCACGCTGTTGGCGATCCCGCCGTTGCTGCCAGTAACGCCGGGCCAGTAACAGCAGTAACACGACAATGGCAACGCCTGCCGCCGCCAACACCGCGACGGGCAGCACGCGCATCGCGCCCACGCTGCCTGGCTGGGGCGGCATTGACCAGCGATCGCGCATCTGGTTTTGCGTATCGACGGGAATCTGCTGTAACGCGCGATCCAGCAGCCCACGCAGAACAGGCTCATCAGGTGCCACTCCGATGGCCACAGGCCAGGCGATATCGCTGGCCGCGAAAGCCAGATGAATTTGGGGATCGTTACGGCTGGCAATGCGCCAGCGCGCAGACAGGACGTTATCGACCAGCGCGTCAATCTGACCGGTAGCCAGCGCGTCGTACAGGCTGTTGCGATCCGCAAAGCGTTGAACCGGGATGGTGTCAGGGACGAGGCGCTGGGCCAGATCATCCTGCAGAATACCAATACGTTTGCCTGCCAGATCGCTCCAGTGAGAGCCGGCTGCGGGCTGGCGGCTGTAAATACCCCAGAGTGCCCGCCAGACGGGCAGGCTGGTGCTTTGGGTTTCACCGTTGAGCGGTTGCATCAGCTGTAACATCACCTGATGCTGTGCCAGCAGCGTGGCCGCCTGTTGCGGATTACTGACCCAGTGCGGCGTAAAACGTAAACCGGTGCTCTGTGAGACCGCATTGAGCAGATCGATACCGTAACCGCGGGGCGTGCCGTTGCTGTCGCGATAGCTCCAGGGATAGTTATCGGCTTCAGCGGCGTAGGTAACCTGGGGATGGGCTGCTATCCATTGCCGCTCGCTGGCGCTCAGCATCAGCGTTTGTGTGTCCTGATACCGCGGCAGGCTGCTGCTCCAGCGCGCCTGTAACGTGCTCATCAACTCTGCGGGTAACTGGCGCAGGCTCTGATTCAGCCACGCAATCAGCGCGGGATCGCGGGAAACCGCGCGCAAAGTCAGTTGCCCGGCATCAATCCCCGACGCGATTTGGTAAATTTGTCCCTGCTGTAGCTGACTCAGCAAAAATCCCGCGCTGGTTTCATCGGCGACCACATAGTCGTTTTGCTGATTGAGCAGCGTGTAGAGCGCCTGAAGATCGCTGCCGTAGGTGCGCCAGTGGTGGCGGGCAGCCAGCGCAGGCGGAAGCTGTGCCAGGGTTTGCTCGCTGATCGCCAGTTGTGCATTATCACTGTTAAACATGACGGCACGCTGGTTCTGCTGATTACGGTAAATTCGTAACGGGCTGCTAAACCAGCTGTCGCTGGCAACGGCGCCCGCAGGAAAGGGCGGGGCCAGCATGCCTAACGCAAAATCAATCTGCCCCGCCTGCAGGGCGCTCAGCAGAGCCGGCTGGGTGGCATAGAGGTGAAGGGAGAACTGCGCCCCGGTTAACTGGTGCAGCGCCGCCAGATAATCGGCGTCAATCCCGTACAGATCGTTGCCCACATGCATGGCCCAGGGCGCCGTATTCTCATCCAGCAGGCCCACACGCACCACTTTGCCCTGCATCAGCTCTGCGCCTTTTACCGGCATCATCATAGGCAGATTGATACTGCTGACCGGACGCACGTCGGCCTGGGCCAGCGGCGCCAGCAGGAGCAGGAGAAGTAACCAGCGTATCACTGCTGTGCTTTCCACAGATCGGCCAGCTCGACAACAGAACGCGCGCCGGTTTTTTCCAGAATATTCTTTTTATGCGTACTGACGGTTTTATTACTGATATGCAACTGTTCGGCAATTTGCAGGTTGGACAGGCCGCTGGCCAGCAACGCCAGCACCTGGCGCTCTTTACTGGTTAACGGTAACTCGGGTTCGCTGCTGTGGCCTTCAGGAAAGGCTGACTGGCCGCCCAGTACGGCAAGAATGGCACTGAGTAAATGCGCCATCCGCTGGCTTTTCACCACATAACCCGCCGCCCCCAGCGCCTGCGCACGCCGGATGTAGTGGCTGCTTTGCTGGGCAGAATAGATCAGTACAGGACAATCGGGTAAGTGCACTTTCAGGCGGCGCAGAATCTCCAGTCCGTCGCCATCGGGCAGGCCGATATCCAGCACAATGATATCCGGAGGAAGCTGGAGATAAGGGCGAGCGGCGTGCTCGCTGCTGGCCGAAATAAGCTGAATGGGGACAGGCGATTGCGAGAGTGCCGCGTCCAGCGCCACTTCAACCAGTGGATGATCGTCAATCAGAAGCAGTGAGGCCATGAACATTTCCCTGTAAATTTCACAGGCTCAGCATAGCGGAAGTCGCAGCGGGATAAAATAAAGGAGAGCCGCGGCTCTCCTCATAATGCACACAGTATACTTTACTGCGTCGTGCCGTCAGTTTTGGTATTGACGTGGCCGCCACCTTTTTTGGTGTGCACTTTTTTGTTGATATCAGGACATTTGCCATCTTTACACTGGCTGTTCTGATCAATTTCGTTCGCGGTCATATGCTTGCTGCTGGAGGTGCTGTCTCGGGTTGGAGACGACATCTCAGTACCGGTATTGTTAATTTTGCTGTTATCGACTTTATTCGGTGGCAGGTTCTCATTCGCCCCGCCCGCAACGGCACCTGCTGCTGCAGCCTGGTTAGAGTTTCCGTTGGCAGCCATTGCTGCGCCGCTGCCCAGAGTCATCGCTGCCGTCAGAAAAATTAGTGCAAACTTATTCATCATTATGCTCCCGTTAATCAATGATATTTGCTGTCTCTAACCCGCTGTCAGGTTTCAGACAAAAAGCGACCTGAGCGAAATAAAATTTCGCTGGTTAGCTTAAAGACAGGTATTAATAAACGTAAGCCACCGATCCTCAGTAGTTACCCTTAAAAGTCTAGACGCATAACCCATTTATGCAAATTTTACACATGCATTTTACATGGATTCAGAATTTACACCCTGTGCGCTTCCGGCTACATTGGCTGGGTTGAGCCCGGCGCGCGCCGGGCCAGAAATTATATGGAATCAGTATGAATTACCAGAATGATGATTTACGCATTAAAGAGATAAAAGAGCTGTTGCCCCCCGTTGCCCTGCTGGAAAAATTTCCTGCAACCGAACGTGCCGCGCAAACCGTTTCTCAGGCGCGTCAGGCCATTCACCAGATCCTGAACGGGGCCGATGATCGGCTGCTGGTGGTAATTGGACCCTGCTCTATCCACGATACCGAGGCCGCAAAAGAGTATGCCGCACGTCTGTTAAACCTGCGTGAGCAGCTGAAGGGCGAGCTGGAAGTGGTAATGCGCGTTTACTTTGAAAAACCGCGTACCACCGTTGGCTGGAAAGGGCTGATCAACGATCCCTATATGGATGGCACCTTCCAGTTAAATGATGGCCTGCGCCTGGCGCGTAAGCTGCTGCTGGAGATTAACGATTCTGGCCTGCCTGCGGCGGGTGAGTTCCTGGACATGATTACGCCGCAGTATGTCGCTGACCTGATGAGCTGGGGCGCTATTGGTGCCAGGACGACAGAGTCGCAGGTGCACCGTGAACTGGCTTCCGGTCTTTCCTGCCCGGTCGGTTTTAAAAACGGGACCGATGGCACCATTAAAGTGGCGATTGATGCGATCAACGCAGCCGGTTCACCGCACTGTTTCTTGTCCGTGACCAAATATGGCCACTCTGCAATTGTGGAAACGCGCGGCAACAGCGACTGTCACATCATCCTGCGCGGCGGAAAAGAACCTAACTACAGCGCCAGCCACGTCAGTGCCGTGAAGGCCGGACTGGAGAAGGCTGGCTTACCGCAGCAGGTGATGATCGATTTCAGTCACGCAAACAGCAGCAAGCAGTTCCAGAAGCAGATGCAGGTGGCTGATGATGTGGCACAGCAGATGATTAATGGCGAGCGCGGCATCATTGGCGTGATGATCGAAAGCCATCTGGTGGAAGGCAATCAGAGCCTGGAAAGCGGTGAACCGCTGGTTTACGGTAAGAGCGTGACCGATGCCTGTATCGGCTGGGAAGATACCGAAAAGGTATTACGTCAGCTGGCCGATGCGGTCAAACAGCGTCGCGGTTAACCGTGAGGCCATAAAAAAGGGCCAGACATCGCAGTCTGGCCCTTTTTACAGGTCAATTACTTCGCTTTACCCTGATTTGCCACGGCCGCCGCTTTCGCTGCGATCTCATCGGCATCACCCAGGTAGTAGTGTTTGACGGGCTTGAAGTTCTCGTCGAATTCGTAAACCAGCGGAACGCCGGTTGGGATATTCAGCTCAAGAATCTCGTCTTCGCTCATGTTATCCAGGTATTTCACCAGCGCGCGCAGTGAGTTGCCGTGTGCGGCGATAATCACTTTCTCACCACTTTTAATACGTGGCAGGATGCTTTCGTTCCAGTAAGGAATAACGCGATCGATGGTCAGTGCCAGACTTTCCGTGGTGGGCAGTTGCTCAGGGGACAATGACGCATAACGCGGATCGTGTCCCGGGAAACGCTCATCACTGCGATCCAGCTCCGGCGGGGTCACGGCAAAGCCACGACGCCACTGTTTGACCTGCTCGTCACCATATTTAGCGGCGGTTTCAGCTTTATCCAGCCCCTGTAACGCACCATAGTGACGCTCGTTCAGACGCCAGGATTTTTCAACGGGCAGCCAGGCCTGATCCAGCTCATCCAGAATATTCCACAGGGTATGGATGGCGCGTTTCAGCACGGAGGTGTAGGCGAAATCGAACACGAAACCTTCTTTCTTCAGCAGCTGTCCGGCTGCTTTAGCTTCGGTACGGCCTTTGTCAGAAAGGTCTACATCATACCATCCGGTGAAGCGGTTTTCGTTGTTCCACTGGCTTTCGCCGTGTCGCACCAGAACCAGCTTAGTTACAGCCATAGCTTAACTCCTTAATACTTGATGTTTCTGAGATAATGGAAACCTGTTGTCGCCAGCCCGCTGGCCGACCATTGCGCTCTACCATAGCGGAAAACAGCGCACTGCGTAAGTCTGTCTGTGACGCACTGCGCGTTTTTCACCCGGCGGCTCAGTGTGAGGTAAAACGATAGCGCGTAACGGATTCCCAACGATCCCCCGGCTGCAGCCAGCAATCATCCTGTGGCCACTCGGGATGATTGGGCGAATCCGGTAAAAACTCACTCTCCAGCGCAATCCCCTGGTAAGCAGTATAGCTTTCCTGCTCCCGGGCGCGCGTGCCAGCCAGATAGTTGCCGCTGTACAGCTGCAGGGCAGGGGCCGACGTCGTTACACTTAACTGTAGCTTGCCGTCCTGCGACCATAACGCTGCTGCGGGCTGGCTTGCATCGCCCGCGCTGTTAAGTAGAAAGGCATGATCGTAGCCTTTAACCGCCTGTTGATCGGCATCGGCAAGGAAATCCTGCGCCAGGCTTTTGGCCTGACGGAAGTCAAAGCTGGTGCCGTCCACGGCTTTCAGCGGGCCGTTGGGAATACCCTCGCTATCGACGGGCAGATAACGATCGGCGTGCAGTTGTAAGCGATGCTGGCGCGCATCGCCATGATGCGCATCAAGATTAAAGTAAGCATGGTTAGTGAGATTCACCGGACAGGGTTGATCGCACCGGGCTTCATAGTGGATGGACAGGCAGTTATCGTCATCCAGCACATAGCGCAAATCCGCGATCAGATTTCCCGGATAGCCCTGATCGCCGTCAGGCGAATCCAGACGATAATGCACTTCGCTTTCTGACTGGCTGATAATCTGCCAGCGGCGTTTATCGAACCCGTCCGGACCACCGTGTAACTGATGCTCACCCTGGTTGGCGAGCAGTTGTCGGTTGAGGGTATTGAGTTTTGCCCCGGCGATACGGTTAGCGTAACGGCCAACGGTCGCCCCCAGATAGGCATCCTGATGCAGATAATCGGACGGCGTGGCACAGCCTAAGAGGGCCTCGCGCACGCTGCCGTCCTGAAGTGGCACGCGCGCCGACAGCCAGGTTGCTCCCCAGTCCATAAAGGTGGCCACCATTCCGTGCGCATTACGCAGCACGGTGATGCGCCATGGTTGACCATCCGGCGCATGGGAATTGACATCGCTTAACATTGACCTGCTCCTTCTGAAGCTTTACACACGTAGAAGGTCTCCTTGATGCCCGTTTTAGCTTCGTACTGGCTGGCGACGGCGGCCTGCACCTGATCAACCAGCTCAAGCGGCATCAGCGCAACGATACAGCCCCCGAAGCCGCCACCGGTCATACGGACACCACCACGATTGCCGATCTCGGCTTTAACAATTTCAACCAGCGTGTCGACAGGCGGCACGGTGATTTCAAAGTCATCACGCATTGAGGCATGCGATTCCGCCATCAGTTCCCCCATGCGCGTTAAATCGCCACGCGAAAGCACCTCTGCGGCTTCCAGCGTACGGGCATTTTCGGTAATGACATGGCGCACGCGCTTCGCGACGTTAGGATCTAACCGCGCGACCGCCGCCTCAAATTCCGCCAGGCCGACATCGCGTAGTGCTTTCTTATTAAAGAAGCGCGCACCGGTTTCACACTGCTGGCGGCGGGTATTGTATTCGCTGCCCACTAGGCTTCGGCGGAAATTAGAGTTAATGATCACCACGGCCACGTCTTCCGGCAGGGAAACCGGTTTGGTGCCGAGTGAGCGGCAATCCAACAGCATGGCATGATCTTTTTGCCCCAGCGCGGAAATCAGCTGATCCATAATGCCGCAGTTACAGCCCACGAACTGATTCTCCGCCTCCTGACCGTTTACCGCAATGGCGGCGCCATCCAGCGGCAGGTTGAACAACTGCTGAAAAACGGTCCCGACGGCTACTTCCAGCGAGGCAGAGGAGCTGAGGCCCGCGCCCTGAGGCACGTTACCGCTAATCACCATATCCACGCCGTTAAAATCAGGCGCGCGCTTCTGTAAATGCTTCACCACGCCGCGCACATAGTTTGCCCACATCGGCTCGCTCACGCTGGTAATGGGATCGTCCAGTGAGAAGCTGTCCTGCGCCTGATCGTAATCCACGGCCACAACGCGTACCTGACGATCGTCGCGTCTGGCACAGGCGATAACGGTTTGGTAGTCAATGGCACAAGGCAAAACGAAACCATCGTTATAATCCGTATGCTCGCCAATCAGGTTGACGCGGCCGGGTGCCTGAATCGTGTGAGTGGGCGCATAGCCAAAGGTGTCGGTAAAGACCTGCTGCGTGATGGTTTTTAAGCTCATTGTTGTGCCTCACGGAAATGAATGTCACTCACGGCGCGCAGACGTTCTGCTGCCTGCTCCGCGGTTAAATCGCGTTGGGTTTCAGCCAGCATCTCGTAGCCGACCATAAATTTGCGCACCGTGGCTGAACGCAGCAGCGGCGGATAAAAATGGGCATGAAGTTGCCAGTGGGCGTTTTCCTCGCCGTTAAACGGCGCACCGTGCCAGCCCATGGAGTAGGGGAAGGCGCACTGGAACAGGTTGTCATAGCGGCTGGTCAGCAGCTTAAGGGCTTTCGCCAGATCGTTGCGTTGCGCCTCGCTCAAATCGGTCATGCGTTTCACGTGCGCTTTGGGCAGTAGCAGGGTTTCAAAGGGCCAGGCGGCCCACCACGGCACCACGGCGATCCAGTGCTCGGTTTCCACTACGGTGCGGCTGCCGTCTTGTTGTTCACGCGCACAGTAATCCACCAGCATTGGCGAGCCGGTTTTTGCAAAGTACTGACGTTGATGGTCATCTTCGCGCTGGGCCTCGTTAGGCAGGAAGCTGTTGGCCCAGACCTGGCCATGCGGATGCGGATTCGAACAGCCCATGGCGGCGCCTTTGTTCTCAAACACCTGCACCCACGGATAATGCTGACCCAGCTCTGCGGTCTGTTCCTGCCAGGTGCGCACGACCTCTTCCAGCGCGCTCAGGGACATTTCAGGCAACGTTTTACTGTGATCGGGCGAAAAGCAAATCACGCGGCTGGTGCCGCGCGCGCTTTCGCAACGCATCAGGAGATCATCGCTTTCGGGCGCATCCGGCGTATCCGTCATCAGCGCAGCAAAGTCATTGGTGAAAACGTACGTACCTTTGTAATCCGGGTTCACATCGCCGGTAATGCGCGTATTTCCTGCACACAGAAAACAGTCTGGATCGTGTGACGGCAGGGCATTTACCGCGGGCGTTTCCTGCGCACCCTGCCAGGGACGTTTGGCCCGGTGAGGTGAAACCAGAATCCATTGGTCAGTCAGGGGATTGTAACGGCGATGGGGATGATCGGCCGGGTTAAATTTTTGCATGTCGCATCCTGGTCAGCGTCAAAATAAAAAAATCATCGCTAAAAAATAGCACATCAAACGGCATGAAAGCGTGATCGAGTCTGAATAAATGGTATCGTTTACACAAGATGACTATTCTTATTTAAAGGCGAAAAGGCACATTATGGTCATGGAATGGGGTTTTAAATGGTAACGTTTACATTGCGGATAATATCCCCGCCGTTTTCACGGCAGGGTTGTGTCAGATCACATCTTGCTGATAACGGTAGCCGCCTGTGCCATCAGGGAGAAAATGCAGGCGATGCGTAATACAGTGCGGGGCATCTTCGGCATGATGCGAAACAAACAGCAGCTGGGTCCGGCCTTCCCCAATCAAAATATCCACAAAGCGGCGCACCAGTTGCCGGTTAAGCGGATCCAGCCCCTGCAAGGGCTCGTCAAGGATCAATAACGTGGGATGCTTAACCAGCGCGCGGGCGATTAAGACCAGCCGTTGTTGCCCCCAGGACAAACTGTGGAACGGCGCATTCGCCATCGCATTATCCATCCCTGTCAGCGCCAGCCACTGTTGCGCCAGCGCCATCTGGCGGTCAGATACAGCCTGATAGAGACCAATCGAATCGAAAAAGCCCGATAAAATCACGGTGCGCACATTCACGCTGACCCGGTAGTCCAGATGCAGGCTGCTGCTGACATAGCCGATATGCTGCTTGATGTCCCAGATGGTCTCGCCGCTGCCACGGCGAATGCCGAACAGGGTCAAATCATTGCTGTAACCCTGCGGATGATCCCCCGTTACCAGGCTCAGTAAGGTAGATTTACCCGCGCCATTGGGGCCAATGATGTGCCAGTGCTCACCGGGATTCACCTGCCAGTTCAGGCCGTTGATCACGGGCTGATCGTTATAGGACACCACCGCGTTGCGCAGGATCACGCGCGGCGCATCATCCGCCAACGCGGGCAACTGATCGGGCACATCGGCCTCCGGCAACGCCATACCGTCCAGCTGTTCACTGCGAGCCAGCTGCGCGACCAGCGTCTGGGCCAGAATGGTCTCGCGTGGCCCGACCTGCGTCAGGCTACATTCGGCCAGAACGCCCACCTGATCGACATAATCCGGAATATCGTCAAAGCGATTCAGCACCAGCACCAGCGTGACGTCAGCCTCATGCAGCGTTGCTAAGGTGGCCGTCAGATTCGCGCGGGAATCCACATCCAGGCCGTCAAAAGGTTCATCCAGAATCAGCAGATCAGGCCGTGCCATCAGCGCCTGGCACAGCAGCGTTTTTCGCGTCTCGCCTGTCGACAGGTATTTAAAGCGGCGACTGAGCAGACTACTGATGCCAAACTGCGCCGCCAGACGTTCACAGCGTGCGGCATCTTTCACCGCATCCTGAATAATTTCCGCCGTGGTGCGGCCGCTGTCGTCCTCACCTTCGCTGAGTAAATCGGTATTGTTACGTTGCCATTCCTCGGCGACCAGCTTCTGTAGCTGCTCCAGCGACAGGCGCCACGGGCGCTGAAAATCGTGCGTCACCTTACCCGATAACGGGGGAAGCTCGCCTGAAAGCGCGCGTGCCAGCGAGGACTTGCCGCTGCCGTTTGCGCCAACAAACGCCCAGCGCTCACCCCGGCGAAGATGCACATCGGCCAGGGACAGCACTCGGGTATCATTAAGGTGAAATATGCCTTGCGAAATTTGCAATGAAGCCATGATTTGTTCCATTTTATGCAGCGTTAACTGACGTTTTAGCGACTGCAAACAGGGATGTCAAACCGGCCGGTGAAAATCACCGCAGTGAGGCAACAATCGCATGACTGGCGCTGAAGCTGGCGATAACATTCATGCCGATGTGAAGCTGACGCTGTTCCGTTTCACGGTTATCCAGCGTGGCACACAACGTTTCGCCACTGGGTAAGGTCATCAGCACTTCACTCACCTGCTGGCCTTTTTCGATAGCCGTCAGCGTTGCGGCAAGCTGATTCTCGGCATCAGTGGGCGCGGTATGCACACTGACCCACGGGGCCTTGATTAATACCAGCACCTCTTTTCCGGCGTGCAAATTCAGCCGTTCTGCGCTGCGCTCGGTCAGGGCAATGTTGAGCCGCGTCACGCCATCGGCAAGCAGAATCGTCAGATGCTGTATCACCTGCTGAGCATCATTGTGCACGACGGTACCAAACAGTTGATTACGTGCACTGGTTTGCAGGGAGGAGCGGGCGATAGCCGCGAGTAAGCTGTCGAGCGGCAGGGTATCCTGCTGCAGCGCATCAAAGGCATGTTGCTGAATCTTTTCCATCAGGCCAAACAGCTGTACCAGTCGTTCACCGTAGCGGGTTAACTGCGCGCCGCCACCGCCTTTGCCCCCGGTCGCGCGTGCCACGACTTCCTGCCCGGCCAGGTGGTTCATGTCGCTGATGGCATCCCAGGCGCTTTTGTAACTGATGCCCGCCAGTTTAGCGCCCTGACTGATGGAGCCGGTTTGTTGCACGCGTTGCAGCAAGGCAATGCGGCGGGGATCGGCAAACAGTTTCTGCTGCAGGCGAATATGAAGGGTGAGGTCGGCTTGCATGGTGGCTCCTGCAAAGGGTAAGTCGCGTGATCGGGCTGATGATAACGAGCTTTGCGCCTCAAAGTAAAAGCACGAAAAGGTCTGCGCAAATTTTTACTGAGCCGTTACAATCTCTTTTTTATCCGCAAAGTGGGACTTACCATGCTGGAACTCATTAAAAGCCTCGCCGTGGCAGTGATTATGGTACCTGTGGTTATGGCGATTATGTTAGGCCTGATTTACGGTCTGGGTGAAGTGTTTAACCTCATCTCTAAAACGGGTCGCCGCGACAACACTAACGCCCGCTCTCAGCATTAATCCTCCTGCAACGTCCGTCTCAGCACGGACGTTGCTGTTTTACGTCCACGCTTTTCTTCCTCTTTTAATCATTTTGTCTGGCTGTCAGGCCGTTCGCTGTATTATTTTATATATAACGATCACTGGAGAAAAATCATGCGTTTAACCTTACTACGTTCCGCAACTGCCGCCGTAATTGCCCTGTCACTGGCCGTTCCGGCGCTGGCAGCCGATAAAATCACCGTCTTTGCGGCGGCCTCACTGACCAATGCGCTTAACGATATTGCGGCACACTATAAGAAAACACATGGGACAGAGGTGGTGTCGTCATTTGCCTCGTCGTCAGTCCTGGCCCGTCAGATTGAGCAGGGCGCGCCCGCCGATCTGTTTATCTCAGCCGATCAGCAGTGGATGGATGATGCGGTCGCAAAAAAAAGCATGATCGACACAACCCGCTATACCCTGTTGGGCAACGATCTGGTTCTGATAGCGCCACGCAGTGAGAACGCCAGGCCGGTAACGATTAACGATAAAACCGACTGGAAACGTCTGTTGAAAGGCGAACGTCTGGCGGTCGGCGATCCCGATCATGTGCCGGCGGGCATCTATGCCAAAGAGGCACTTGAGAAGCTGGGTGCCTGGTCTTCACTGTCACCTGTGCTGGCGCGCGCCAACAATGTCCGTGCCGCCCTGGCGCTGGTGGAACGTAATGAAACGCCTTACGGCATTGTGTACGGTTCTGATGCGGTCGCCAGCCAAAAAGTCCAGGTGGTCGGCACCTTTCCGGAAGACAGCCATAAACCGGTCGAATATCCTGTCGCGATTGTTAAAGATCACGACAACGCGGCCGTTAAGGCTTTTTATAACTACCTGAAAGGGCCGGAAGCGGCCGCAGTGTTTACCCAATACGGATTCACGCCTAAAAAATGATACTCAGTGATGTTGAATGGCAGGCCGTGATGCTCAGCCTGCAGGTCTCCGGCATTGCCGTCCTGTGCAGTCTGCCCTTCGGCATCCTTATGGCATGGGTTCTGGTCCGCTGCCAGTTTCCGGGTAAAGCGCTTCTGGACGGTGTGATTCACCTGCCGCTGGTGCTGCCGCCAGTGGTGGTCGGTTATCTGTTACTGATTGGCTTGGGCCGACGCGGCTTTATTGGTGAAAAGCTGTATGAATGGTTCGGCTTTAGCTTCGCGTTTAGCTGGCGCGGTGCGGCACTGGCGTCGGCGGTGATTGCCTTTCCGCTCATGGTGCGGGCCATTCGCCTGGCGCTGGACGCCGTGGATATCCGGCTGGAACAGGCGGCCCGGACGCTGGGCGCGGGCCGCTGGCGGGTCTTTTTTACCATTACGCTGCCGTTAACGCTGCCCGGTATTATCGTCGGTACGGTGCTGGCCTTTGCCCGCTCGCTGGGGGAATTCGGTGCCACTATTACATTTGTTTCCAACATTCCTGGCGAAACGCGCACGCTGCCGCTGGCGATGTATACGCTGATTGAAACGCCCGGGGCAGAAGGGGCCGCTGCGCGTCTGTGCGTTATCGCGGTGGTGCTGGCACTGGCCTCCTTGCTGGTGTCTGAATGGCTGGCGCAATGGGGCCGGAAACGGATGGGGGCCGGATGCTGACGCTCGATTTCACACAACGGCTGGGCGAACACGAGCTGAAGATCAACGTGACGGTTCCCGCCAACGGCATCACGGCAATATTTGGCGTGTCGGGTGCGGGTAAAACCTCGTTAATCAACGCGATTGGCGGGCTGACCCGGCCGCAGCGCGGGCGCATTCAGCTGCATGACCGTGTGCTGTTTGACGCCGAACAGCAGATTGCCTTGCCGCCTGAAAAGCGCAACGTGGGTTACGTTTTCCAGGAGGCGCGACTGTTTCCGCACTATCGTGTCCGGGGTAACTTACGCTATGGCCTGGCAGCCAGTATGAAAGGGCAGTTTGACACGCTGGTGGACTTACTGGGACTCGAACCCTTACTGGACCGTTTTCCGCTCTCGCTCTCGGGCGGCGAAAAGCAGCGGGTGGCCATCGGGCGGGCGTTGCTCAGCGCCCCTGATATCCTGTTAATGGATGAACCCCTGGCCTCGCTGGATTTGCCGCGCAAGCGTGAGCTGATGCCATATCTGCAAAAACTGGCAAAGCAGGTGGATATCCCGGTGCTGTACGTTTCTCACAGCCTCGACGAAATTCTGCAACTGGCCGAGACGGTGCTGGTTCTGGATCACGGCAAGGTGAAGGCCTTTGGCCCGCTGGAGCGGGTCTGGAGCAGCAGTGCGATGCGCCCCTGGCTGCCGGTCAGCGACCTGACCAGCGTACTGCGCGTTCAGGTGCTAGAGCATCATCCAGATTACCCGATGACGGCGTTATCGTTGGGCGATCAGCATATCTGGGTCAGTCGGGTAAATCAGCCGGTCAAAACGCCGTTACGGATACGGATTGCGTCGGCCGATGTTTCGCTGACGCTGCAACCGGCAAAACACAGCTCTATTCGCAATGTGCTGCCGGCACAGGTGGTGGAGTTAATTGAGGTGGGCGATCAGGTGGAGGTTAAGCTGCGCATCGGTATCAGCGAACTCTGGGCGAGCATCTCTCCCTGGGCCCGGGACGAACTTAACATTCGCCCGGAGCAGTGGCTGTACGCACAGATTAAAAGCGTCTCTGTCACACCGGAATGACCCGCTGAAACCGTGCTCATTGGGTCAGTGAAACTTACAGAACGAGCTGATAAAGCGTCTCGGCAATGCCGGTTTCCAGATTCGTACCGATGACCCTCTTCGCGCGGGCTTTAATGGCGTCATCCGCATTGCCCATGGCCACGCCCAGCCCCACCGTTTCCAGCATGCTCAGATCGTTGTAGTTGTCGCCGAAGGCAATGACGTCCTGCATTGTCAGCCCGATGGATTCGACCCACTGCGCCAGGCGCTTGCCTTTACTGTTACCGCCGCGGGCAACGTCGACCTGATCGTGCCAGGACCATTCGCAGGCCAGACCCAGCTCGTCTTGCGCACGCTGCGCAAACTGCTGCAACGCTGCTGTGTTGTCGTGAGACAGGGCAAACTTCCAGATCGACTGCGCCTCTCTGGCGGCCTGCGCCAGGCTGTCCACCTGTCTGAACACCGGACGCTGATGTGGAGGTAATGACTCACTCCATTTCAGCGTACGAATCACATGGCCGGTCGGCGTTTGATAGAGCATCGCATCGTCCACATACAGCAGACCGTGAATATGATGTTCATCCAGCATCTCGATCACACGTACCGCAACGTCGGTATCCAGCGGATCGGCAGCCAGGACTTTTTTCGCCGGATAATCGTACAGGTAGGTCCCGTTACAGCAGATGGCGGGCGTATCCAGATTGAGCGTCTGGTAGAAAGGATGAATGGCACAGTGATGGCGTCCGGTCACGATAATCACCTTGATGCCCGCTTTGCGCGCCTGGGTAATCGCTTCTGTGGATTGGGGCAGAATGGTTTTCGTCGGGGTCAACAGCGTGCCGTCAAGGTCGAGGGCGATTACACGATAGCTCATTAATCCTCTCATCTGGATAGGTTAGCGAAACAGCAAGTCTACACCTGACTGTGGCCCGGAAACAAAAATCAGGGCACAAATCATTCCAGCGAGACAGAAAAAAACGCGCTACAGTGACCTGCAGAACAACATGAGTCAGCGAAAAAGGAGAATACATGAAGCAGGTTGTCTACACCGCCAGTCCCGAGAGTCAACAAATCCATGTCTGGCAGTTGAACGATGAGGGCACCTTGACGCTACTGCAGGTAACGGATATCGCCGGTCAGGTTCAGCCTATGGTGGTCAGTCCGAAAAAAGATTTCTTGTATGTGGGCGTGCGTCCGGATTTCCGCGTGCTGGCCTTTCGTATTGCGCAGGATGGCACCTTAACGGAAGCGGGGCAGGCACCGTTGCCGGGCAGCCCCACCCACATCTCCACCGATCACGCTGGCCGTTTCCTGTTTTGTGGCTCCTACAATGATGCCTGCGTCAGCATCAGCCCCATCGGCGCTGACGGTGTGCCCCAGGCTCCGAGCCAGGTGATCGACGGTCTGGCAGGTTGTCACTCTGCGAACATCGATAATGCCGACAGCACGTTATATGTGCCCGCGCTCAAACAGGATCGCATCTGCCTGTTTAACCTCGGGGCGGACGGTCAGTTAACGCCGCATTCCCAGCAACAGGTCACTACGGCAGAGGGCGCGGGCCCGCGTCATATGGCGTTTCATGCCAACGGCCAGTACGCCTACAGCGTTAATGAACTTAACAGCACGGTCGAAGTCTGGTCACTGAAGAATGCACACGGCAAAATGGAATCGGTGCAAACGCTCGATATGATGCCGCCTGATTTTACCGGCACGCGCTGGGCCGCCGATATTCACCTGACGCCGGACGGACGTTTCCTGTACGCCTGCGATCGCACCAGCAGCACCATCACGGTGTTCAGCGTGAGTGAAGATGGCGCGCTACTGACGGTGGAGGGCTTCCAGCCGACCGAAACGCAGCCGCGGGGCTTCAATATCGACCACACGGGCCAGTATCTGGTGGCGGCAGGACAGAAGTCGCATCACATTGAGGTATACCGCATTACTCAGCCGCAAGGGCAACTTGAACCTGTCGGCCGTTATGCCGTTGGACAGGGTCCAATGTGGGTTGTGGTACATCAGCTGGCTTAACGTTCAGCGTTGCCGCTCCCGGGCGGGAGCGGCAGAAGAGCACGCGCAATCAGACGTAATGAACGGTCAATGACGCGCTGGCTAACACGTGAAAATGTACGTTGAAGCCCACCATCGCGCCGCTGGCGCCTGCATCGACCTCAATGCTCTCCACATCCAGCGCATGGACGCTAAAAATGTAGCGGTGCGTTTCACCCGCCGGTGGCGCGGCCCCGCCGTACCCGGCCTGGCCGAAATCTGTGCGGGTTTGCACGGCACCTGCAGGTAAGGCGGCTTTACCGGAACCCGCACCCTGCGGCAGCGATGTGGTATCGGCCGGAAGATTGGCGACCACCCAGTGCCACCAGCCTGAGCCGGTCGGGGCATCAGGATCGAAACAGGTCACGACAAAACTTTTTGTGCCTTCCGGCGCGTCTTCCCAGGCAAGATGCGGTGACACATTTTCGCCCTGATAGCCCATCCCGTTGAAAACATGCTTTTCCGGCATTTTGTCGCCGTCGTGTAAATCCTGACTATAAACTCGCATCACATCTCCTTGGGTTTATGGTGGCTGCGTCTTCATCTTAACCAAAACCGCCTGAACGTCCAGCCTTCAGGGCTCAACGCAGAAAATGACCGGGGTTCGCCAGGGCTGCGGCCATGGCCTGGATCAGCGTATCCAGTGCTTCAGGCGCGATGATATAGGGCGGCATCAGGTAGATCAGACGACCAAAGGGCCGAATCCAGACGCCCTGACTGACGAAAAACTGCTGCAGGGCGGCCATATTCACTGGACGGTGAGTTTCTACCACGCCAATCGCGCCCAGCACACGAACATCGGCTACCGCTGGCGACTGGCGCAGTGGCGTCAGTCCCGCCTGAAGCTGACGCTCGATAGCGCTGACCTGCCCGCGCCAGTGGCCTTCCTGTACCATTTTCAGGCTCTCCGCCGCCACGGCGCACGCCAGCGGATTGCCCATAAAGGTTGGGCCATGCATAAAGCAGCCCGCCGGACTGCGGCTGATGGTATCGGCGACTTCACGTGTGGTCAGCGTGGCGGCCAGGCTCATCGTGCCGCCGGTCAGGGCTTTGCCGACGCACAGGATGTCCGGTGTGATCGCCGCATGTTCGCAGGCAAACAGCGTGCCGGTGCGGCCAAAGCCCGTGGCGATTTCATCAGCGATCAGCAGGATGCCGTAACGATCGCACCACTCGCGTACCCTCTGCAGGTAGCGGGGATGGTAAAAACGCATGCCGCCCGCGCCCTGTACGATGGGCTCCAGAATCACCGCGGCCAACTGATGCTGATGCTGTTCGATCAGCCGGGCGAAATCCTGAAAATCTTCTTCATTCCAGGCCGCGTCAAAACCACATTGCGGCGCCTCGGCAAAGTGGTGCTCGGGCAGATAGCCGCGCCACAGGCTGTGCATGGAATTATCCGGATCGCACACCGACATCGCCGCAAATGTATCACCGTGATAGCCACGCTTAAGGGTTAAAAACTGCTGACGCGTTTCTCCCCGACCCAGCCAGTATTGCAACGCCATCTTCATTGCCACTTCGACGGCAACGGAGCCGGAGTCTGCAAGGAATACGCACGCCAGCGCGTCAGGTGTCATCGCCACTAACTGACGACACAGCGCCACCGCGGCGGGATGCGTAATCCCGCCGAACATCACGTGGGACATCTGAGCCATCTGCTGCTGCAGGGCCTGGTTCAGGCGTGGATGGTTGTAACCATGAATCGCCGCCCACCAGGAGGACATCCCGTCTACCAGTGTGCGCCCATCCGCCAGTTGCAGCGTGTAACCCTGTGCCGCGACGACCGGGTAACAGGGCAACGGTTGCTGCATGGAGGTGTAAGGATGCCAGATATGCTGGCGATCGAATTCGGCGTCCTGAAGCGTAAACATCGTAGTTGTAAACCAAAATAAAAAGATTTAGTTTACAAGTATAACCACGTTAACTGTCGGGATGACACCTTTTTTGGAGTACGTAATGTCACAACGTTGGACGCTAGCCCAGGCACAGGCCCTGTTTGAACGCCCGTTTCTTGAACTGATGTTTGAAGCACAGCAGGTACATCGCCAGCACTTCGATCCGCGTCAGGTTCAGGTCAGCACGCTGCTGTCGATTAAAACGGGTGCCTGCCCGGAAGACTGCAAATACTGTCCGCAAAGTGCCCGCTACAAGACCGGGCTGGAATCAGAGCGCCTGATGGAGGTGGATGAGGTCCTGCGTTCGGCGCAAAAAGCGAAAGCGGCCGGATCCAGCCGCTTCTGCATGGGCGCGGCGTGGAAAAACCCCAGCGATCGCGATATGCCTTATCTGGAAAAAATGGTTGAAGGCGTGAAAGCAATGGGCATGGAAACCTGCATGACGCTGGGAACGCTGAGCGACAGCCAGGCCCAGCGTTTAGGTCGCGCCGGGCTGGACTTTTATAACCACAATCTGGATACCTCGCCGGAGTTTTACGGCAACATCATTACCACGCGCAGCTATCAGGAGCGACTGGATACGCTGGGCAAGGTGCGCGAGGCCGGTATCAAGGTCTGCTCGGGCGGGATTGTTGGCCTGGGCGAAACGGTTAATGATCGCGCCGGGTTGCTGGTGCAACTGGCCAACTTACCGACGCCGCCGGAAAGCGTGCCGATCAACATGCTGGTCAAGGTGAAAGGCACCCCGCTGGCAGACAATGACGATGTCGAACCTTTCGATTTTATCCGCACGATAGCCGTCGCCCGCATCATGATGCCTGCCTCGCACGTGCGTCTGTCGGCGGGCCGCGAACAGATGAATGAACAAACCCAGGCGATGTGTTTTATGGCCGGGGCTAACTCGATTTTTTACGGCTGCAAGCTGCTGACCACGCCAAACCCGGAAGAAGACAAAGATATGCTGCTGTTCCGCAAGCTCGGACTGAATCCGGAACATACCCAGACCGCCCATGGCGATAATGCGCAACAGCAGCAGCTCAGTGAGCAACTGCTCAATGCCGACACAGAAAAATTCTATAACGCGGCGCTGTAATGGGCTGGCCGCAACGCATACAGCAGGCGCTCGCGCAGCGCCGTGCTGAAGAGGGCTGGCGCGAACGGCGCGTAGTTGACGCCAGTCAGACGCGCCTGATCCGCTATGCAGGCCGGGATTATCGTCACTTTTCCAGTAATGATTATCTTGGGTTAAGCCAGCATCCGGCGGTGATTGCCGGATGGCAACAGGGCGCGGCACTGGCCGGGGCGGGGGCAGGCGCATCCAGCCATGTCACCGGTTTCCAGGCTCTTCATGCCACCCTGGAAGCGCAACTGGCCGGGTGGCTGGGTTATCCCCGGGCATTACTGTTTATTTCCGGCTTTGCCGCCAACCAGGCGGTCATTCACCTGCTCGCCGGGAAAAACGATCGCATTCTTGCTGACAAGCTGAGCCATGCCTCGTTGCTGGATGCTGCAAGTCACAGCCCTGCGCAACTGCGTCGTTTCGCCCATAACGATCCGGACAGTCTGGCTGTGCGACTGAGTGCGCCCTGTGAAGGGCAAACGCTGGTGGTCACGGAAGGGATCTTCAGCATGGATGGTGACAGCGCGCCGTTACAGACGCTGGCGGCGCAGTCGCGTGAGGCAGGGGCCTGGTTACTGGTTGACGATGCGCACGGCATTGGCGTCACAGGTGAGCAGGGGCGCGGCAGCTGTTGGCAACAGGGCATTAAGCCCGAACTGCTGGTGGTCACCTTCGGTAAAGCCTTTGGCGTCAGCGGCGCGGCATTGCTGTGTGATGACGCGACGGCCGACTATTTTGTGCAGTTTTCGCGCCACCTCATCTACTCAACCGCCATGCCGCCAGCACAGGCCAGCGCGTTACTGGCCGCCCTGAAACAGGTGCAGGCAGGCGATGGACTGCGCCAGCGCCTGAGCCGCAACATTGACCATTTCCGCCGGGGCGCCTCCTCCTTGCCCTGGTCGCTTATGCCGTCATCCAGCGCCATCCAACCGTTACTTGTTGGCGATAACGCCCAGGCGATGGCCTTGTCGGCCCGTTTAGCCGAAGCCGGTTGCTGGGTCAGCGCGATTCGTCCGCCTACCGTACCGCCGGGCACGGCACGTTTGCGCATCACGCTGACCGCCGCGCATCAGCCAGACGATATTGATGTCCTGCTGGAGGCACTTCATGACGCTGCACATTGATAAACGTGCCGTAGCCAGAGCCTTTGGGCGCGCGGCGTCGTGTTACGACAGGCATGCCGAACTGCAACGGATCAGCGGGGATGCGCTGCTGGCATGGGTGCCTGCTCAAACCGGTCCACAGGTGCTGGATGCGGGCTGTGGCACCGGCTGGTACAGCCGGCTATGGCGCGACCGGGGGAAACAGGTCATGGCGCTGGATCTGTCGCCGCAGATGTTGCATCAGGCCCGGCAAAACGCGGTGGCGCATCATTATCTGGCGGGCGACATCGACGCACTGCCGTTAGCCGATCAGAGCATTGACCTGTTATGGAGCAATCTGGTGGTGCAATGGAGCGACGATTTGCCGGCCGCGCTCAGACAGTTTACGCGGGTACTAAAACCCGGCGGCTGTATGCTGTTTTCAACGCTGAGCGCGGGATCGCTGCATGAGGTTCACGAGGCCTGGTCGCATCTTGACGCGCATGTGCACGCCAACCGCTTTCTGCCGGCGCAGGCGATCGCCGCGGCCTGTGCTACACAACGGCTGCGCTGTCACGCGCAAACCGTCACCCTGCATTTTCCCGATGCGCTCAGCGCCATGCGCTCTCTGAAGGGCATTGGCGCAACGCATCTGCATGTCGGACGGGCCGATTATGTGCTGACGCGTCGCCGTCTGGCACAGCTTGAAGCTCACTGGCCACGGGACGAACAGGGTTTCCGCCTCAGTTATCATTTGATGTATGGAGTAAGTGAATCATGACACGCTGGTTTATCACCGGTACCGATACTGAAGTCGGTAAAACCGTTGCCAGTAGCGCCCTGCTGCAGGCGGCGAGCGCAGCAGGCTACCGCTGTGCGGGCTACAAACCGGTGGCCTCGGGCTGTACGTTAACCGCAGAAGGCATCCGTAACAGCGATGCGCTGGCGCTGCAACGTTACAGCAATGTGCCGCTCTGCTATGAGCAGGTGAATCCGCTGGCCTTTATGGAGCCGACATCGCCGCATATCGTCAGCGCAGAGGAGGGCAGGCCAATTACCTTTTCAACGCTATCGGCAGGGCTTCGCGAGCTGGAGCCGCTGGCTGACTGGATTCTGATTGAAGGCGCGGGCGGCTGGTATACGCCGCTGTCTGAGACGCAAACCTATGCCGACTGGGTTGAGACTGAACGGCTACCGGTGATTTTGGTGGTGGGTGTAAAACTGGGCTGTATTAATCATGCCATGCTGACCGCCGAGGCGATAAGGGCGCGTGGACTGCGACTGGCTGGCTGGATTGCCAACACGGTTCAGCCGCCCGGCCAGCGTTATCAGGCATACCTTACGGCCCTGAAGGAGCGCCTGCCCGCGCCTTGTCTGGGTGTCATTCCCTGGTTAGCGGATGACAGCCAGCAGGCGGACTGTGGTCACTATCTGACGCTACCGGATTAATCACGCCATCGTCAGCCATTTATCGAGCGTACCGTCATCCAGCAGGGTGACGTTACCCTGCGCCACATTACGCCCGCGATGCAACAGCAAAAAGCTGTCAGCGACGCGCCGAATCAGGGAAACCCGCTGCTCCAGCAGCAGAATCGTCAGGCCGTAATCCCGGTTAAGACGCCGAATCAGGTTACCCATCTCTTCTTCCAGCCAGGGCGCCATGCCATCGGCGGGCTCATCCAGAATCAGCAGGCGCGGCTGTAATACCAGCGCGCGGGCAAGGGCCAGTTGCTGCTGCTGGTAAACCGGCAAATCCCCGCTGCGCTGTTGACGCAGTGAATAGAGAGCCGGCAGAAGATCAAAAATCATTTCCGGGATAGGCCGGTGATTTTCGCGCGATTCAGCGCCTGCCAGCAGGGCAATCAGTAAGTTATCTTCTACGCTCATCTGCGTGAAAATATGTCGTCCCTGTGGCACGTAACCAATGCCCTGACGTGCACGTTGATCGGCAGGCTGCGACAGCAGGTCCTCTGGCGGCGAGCCATCCTGCTGCCAGCTAATCGTGCCGCTGTTGATGGGAAGCTTACCCATGATGCAGTTCACCAGCGTGGTTTTTCCCATGCCGGGACGTCCCAGTATGCCGGTACAGGTGCCGAGGGGCAGGTCAAGGTCCACATTCCAGAGAATATGATTTTTTCCGTAAAACTGATTCACCGACCGTAAACTTAGCATCTGACGCGCTCCTTCCAGATAATTAACCTGAATGTTTTGCTGCTCATAACGGGTAAATCGCACTACCAGAATAGCAGGGCTATGACTGCTGCTGTGGCGCATGACATCCTGATCACAGAGCATGCAATTACCGGGCCAGAGTCGGAGTGAACGAAGTTTGCGCGCTTAACATGCGGAATTTTGACGGTTTAAATATAAGTAAAAGTGAACAATTGACGGGCGGGACGACTGCGTAGCGCGATGAGGGTGCAGGAAAAATGAGCGTCAGGTGCAGTTGCCCATAAATGGCGCAGGCAGTCTGCTGTAAAAAACAGCAACCTGAAAAGCCAGACGATAAACGTTGAATGCGCGCCATGCATCGCGCTAAAACAACGCTATTGGCGTTAAAAATTTCGCTAAAAAAAAATTTTTTTTCATCAAAACGCGGCGGCAGAAAAAATTATGCACAGCCGATATTCCAAGGCCTCTCATCAGTTATCCACTATTCCTGTGGATAACCTTGTGCATTAGATAATGAAAACAGGTTAGAAGCGAGGAAATACGCGGCCTGGTCACGTAATGATGACAATCTGGGCTTTTTTTACTTACTATTAAAAATCAGTGTGTTAGTAAAAAACAAGCCTGCCGGATTGGACGCGATTCATCAAACTGCAATTTTATGACACAGGCTTGACAAATGTTAAATCAATACGTGGCTTGGGGATAACCTTGCGCAACAAAAACGGGTGTTTGCCTGGGCAAAAGTGCCAGAGTCAAGTAAAACCTGGCGACAATACTGTGCATCATTACTGGTATTATATCCAGTATTTTTTTCTGGCAAAATTGCCATAGCAGAGTAAAATAATGGGCTGCCCGCCGTCTTTCTTCTGCAGGAACCGCATTCATGAGTAAAGATTTTAAACTGAACTCCGCTTTCAAGCCTTCTGGCGATCAGCCGGAAGCGATCCGCCGTCTGGAAGCCGGACTGGAAGACGGCCTGGCGCACCAGACGCTGTTAGGCGTAACCGGATCGGGTAAAACCTTTACCGTTGCTAACGTTATTGCCGACCTGAATCGTCCTACCATGGTGCTGGCTCCTAATAAGACGCTGGCGGCGCAACTGTATGGCGAGATGAAGGAGTTCTTTCCCGAAAACGCCGTAGAGTTTTTTGTCTCGTACTATGACTACTACCAGCCCGAAGCTTACGTGCCCAGTTCGGATACCTTTATTGAAAAGGATGCGTCGGTTAACGAACATATCGAGCAAATGCGCCTCTCCGCGACGAAAGCGTTGCTGGAACGGCGCGACGTGATTGTCGTGGCCTCCGTGTCTGCCATCTACGGCCTGGGCGATCCCGATCTGTATCTGAAAATGATGCTGCACTTAACGCGCGGCATGATTATCGATCAGCGCAGCATCCTGCGTCGCCTGTCGGAGTTGCAGTACACGCGTAACGATCAGGCGTTTCAGCGCGGGACGTTCCGGGTCCGGGGCGAAGTCATTGATATCTTCCCGGCCGAATCTGACGATATGGCCCTGCGGGTTGAATTATTCGATGAAGAGGTGGAGCGGCTGTCCCTGTTTGACCCGCTTACCGGTCAGGTCGAATCGGTGGTGCCGCGCTTTACCATTTACCCTAAAACGCACTACGTTACGCCGCGTGAGCGTATCCTGCAGGCCATGGAAGACATCAAGGTTGAACTGGCCGAACGGCGCAAGATCCTGCTGGAAAACAACAAACTGCTGGAAGAGCAGCGTATTACCCAACGGACGCAGTTTGACCTCGAAATGATGGGGGAGCTGGGATACTGCTCTGGTATCGAAAACTACTCCCGCTATCTGTCTGGCCGCGGACCGGGGGAAGCGCCGCCGACCTTATTTGACTATCTGCCGGCGGATGGCCTGCTGGTCGTCGATGAGTCGCACGTAACCATTCCGCAGATTGGCGGCATGTACCGCGGGGACAGGGCGCGTAAAGAGACGTTAGTCGAATATGGCTTCCGCCTGCCTTCGGCGCTGGATAACCGCCCCATGAAGTTTGAAGAGTTCGAGGCGCTGGCCCCTCAGACCATTTATGTCTCCGCCACGCCAGGCAAATACGAGCTGGAAAAATCGGGCGATGAGGTGATCGATCAGGTGGTGCGTCCGACGGGGCTGCTGGATCCGATCCTTGAGGTGCGGCCCGTGGCGACTCAGGTGGACGATTTGCTGTCAGAGATCCGCCAGCGCGTTAACGTCAATGAACGCGTACTGGTCACGGTGCTCACCAAACGTATGGCCGAAGACCTGACGGAGTACCTGGAAGAACACGGTGAAAAGGTGCGCTATCTGCACTCTGACATCGATACCGTCGAGCGCATGGAAATTATTCGCGACCTGCGCCTGGGCAAATTTGATGTGCTGGTGGGCATCAACCTGCTGCGTGAAGGGCTGGATATGCCGGAAGTCTCGCTGGTGGCCATTCTGGATGCCGATAAAGAGGGCTTCCTGCGTTCCGAGCGCTCCCTGATCCAGACCATCGGGCGCGCTGCACGTAACATCAATGGTAAAGCGATCCTCTACGGCGATAAGATCACGCCTTCCATGGCGCGCGCCATTGAAGAAACCGAGCGCCGTCGTGAGAAGCAGCAGCGCTACAACGAAGAGAATGGCATCGTACCGCAGGGCCTGAATAAGAAAATCACCGATATTCTGGAACTGGGCAATAACGTGGTGAAAACGCGAGGTAAAGCCAAACCCGGCAAGCGCAACGCCGCCGAGACAGAGACGGATTACCTGGCGTTGTCACCGCAGGCGTTGCAGAAAAAGATTCACGAACTGGAAGGGCAGATGCAGCAGCATGCGCAAAACCTGGAGTTCGAACAGGCTGCTGGCCTGCGCGATCAGCTCCAGGAACTGCGCACCTTGTTTATCGCGGTGTCCTGAGTCAGTTAAACCGCTGGATGGCGTGCTCCAGCGCGCCGCGCAGCAGCTGGCGGTCGTGACGATATTTAATATCTGCGGCCTCCAGCGGCTCCTGAATGATCAGGCGGTTGTCGATCAGACTGACATCCGTGGCCGGTCCGACAACCACGGCGTCGATGACCCGTTTACCAATCGCCTCTTCCATTATTCTCAGCTTATCCGCTACGGTCAGCGCCGCCGCCGCCGGACTGAGTTCACGGCCCAGGTTGCCGATAAACACCATGTTCGCGGGCGTGCGGCGCAGCGCCTGCGCCATCTCTTTCATTAACAAAATGGGCATCAGGCTGGTGTAGAAGCTGCCAGGCCCAATCAGAATCAAATCGGCTTCTGCAACGGCATCGAGCGCTTCGCGCGTCGGTTGCACCACAGGATGCAGCATTAACGCCTGTGGTGGTGCGCGCATCTCATCAATGGCGGTTTCACCATAAACGGCATTGCCTTCGTCATCCGTTGCCATCAAATCCACCGGATGTTCAGACATCGGGATTAAAAACGCGTCAACTTTTAGCAGATTTCGGATGATATTGACCACTTCCAACGGACGCACGCTCAGATGATCCAGCGCTTTCAGTATTAAATTGCCCAGATTGTGCCCGGCCAGTTCGCCATTGCCGGTAAAGCGGTATTCGAACATCGCGGACGCGACGCTGGGCTCGGTAATCAACTGGTTAATGCAGTTGCGCAGATCGCCCCAGGCGATACCGCCTTCAGCCCGACGGATGCGGCCGGTGGAGCCACCGTTATCAGTGGTGGTAACGATGCCGGTCAGGCGCGAACCCAGTGGTGACAAGGCCGACATCACGCGACCTAATCCATGTCCGCCGCCCAGTGCCACGACGCGATCCAGGTCCGCCAGTGTTCGATTCATATTTCTCCTTTTTCGCGTCTGCAGAGGCGTGAAACGCGCAGGGTGCAGACGAGGATGATGTGTGTCAGTTTATGACCGGCAGTTTACCGTATCCCGGGCGCGAAATACGGTGAAAGTTAACGTTACTGCGCACACAGAGTAAAAGCCGTGGATGGCGCATTTACCCTAATCGCGCTACCATCTGTATACCGCGTTAATCAGCCGGTTAACGTACACTCAAGCCTGAATGCCTACGTCTGCGGATAGGGGATTCAGGCCGTAGCCTCCGCGCTGCCAGGGTGCAGGAAGAAATGACTGCATCTCCCGAACTGGAAAGGTGTTCTCTGGTGTCACAATTTACTGATGCATTTGCGCGTAAGTTTTATTACTTGCGCCTCTCGGTCACGGATGTCTGTAATTTCCGTTGTACCTATTGCCTGCCGGAGGGTTATCAGCCAAACGGTATCCGCAATAAAAGCTTTCTCTCACTGGATGAAATTCGCCGTGTCACGCGCGCCTTTGCGGCGGCGGGCACTGAAAAAGTGCGTCTGACCGGCGGTGAGCCCTCTTTACGTCGTGATTTCACCGACATTATCGCCGCGGTTAACGAAAATGCTGCGATTCGCCAGATTGCAGTCACCACCAACGGCTATCGACTGGCGCGCGATGTTAAGCAGTGGCGCGACGCGGGACTGACCGCGTTGAACGTCAGCGTGGACAGCCTTGATGCACGTCAGTTTCATGCGATTACCGGTCAGGACAAGTTCCACCAGGTGATGGCCGGGATTGACGCGGCTTTTGAGGCGGGTTTTAGCCAGGTCAAAGTCAACAGCGTGCTGATGCGCGATGTCAACAGCCACCATCTGGCGACCTTTCTTGACTGGATCCGTACGCGTCCCATCCAGCTGCGTTTTATCGAACTGATGGAAACCGGCGAGGGCGGTGCGCTGTTTCGCCAGCAGCATGTCTCGGGCGAAGTTATCCGCGATCAGCTGATTGCTCAGGGCTGGCAGCGTCGTATCAGCGGCCGCAGTGATGGCCCGGCCCAGGTGTTTTATCATCCGGATTACGTGGGTGAAATCGGGCTGATCATGCCGTATTCCAAAGATTTCTGCGCCAGCTGCAACCGTCTGCGGGTTTCCGCACAGGGAAATTTGCATCTCTGCCTGTTTGGCGATGGCGGGATTCCTTTACGCGATCTGCTGGCCTCTGACGACCAGCAAGATGAACTTCAGGCACGCATTGCCAGCAGCCTGGGCCAGAAGAAGCAGACGCATTTCCTGTTACAGGGAAATACCGGTATTACACAAAATCTTTCTTATATTGGCGGTTAACTGCAGGAGCAGACATGGGCAAATCAGCCAGCACGTTTCAACCGTTACAGCTCGCTATGCTGACGGTCTCTGACAGCCGTGATGCCAGCTGCGATACCTCCGGCGATTATCTGCGTGAAGCGGCAGCCGAGGCGGGCCACAGTGTGATCGATCACGCCATTGTTCCCGACAATGTTTACCGTATTCGCGCGATTGTGTCGCGCTGGATCGCCAGTGAAGATGTCCAGGTGGTCATTATTAATGGCGGCACCGGCTTCAATGCGAAAAACAGCACGCCTGAGGCGCTGCTGCCGTTGTTCGATCGGGAGATTGACGGCTTTGGCGAGCTGTTCCGCATGGTGTCTTACGAAGACATTGGCGGCTCGACATTGCAGTCCCGTGCGGTGGCCGGTCTGGCTAACCAGACGTTGATCTTTGCGGTCCCGGGCTCAACGTCAGCCTGTACCACCGCGTGGGAACGCATCATCGCTGACCAACTGGATGCGCGTACGCGTCCCTGCAATTTTGTCACTCATTTAAAGAAGCTTTAAGCATGTCACAACTTACCCACATCAACGCCGCGGGCGAAGCCCACATGGTGGATGTTTCCACCAAAGACGATACGGTACGCGAAGCGCAGGCCGACGTGCTGGTACTGATGAAGCCAGAAACGTTACAGATGATCATGGAAGGCCGTCACCATAAGGGTGATGTGTTCGCCACAGCGCGCATTGCCGGTATTCAGGCGGCAAAACGCACCTGGGAACTGATCCCACTCTGTCATCCGCTTATGCTGAGCAAAGTGGAGATCAACCTGGTCGCGGAACCCGAATTGAACCGGGTTCGCATCACCTCGCTGTGTCGGCTGACGGGGAAAACCGGGGTAGAAATGGAAGCCCTGACGGCGGCTTCCGTGGCGGCGCTGACCATCTATGACATGTGCAAAGCCGTCCAGAAAGATATCGTGATTGATCGGCTGCGCCTGCTGCATAAAAGCGGCGGCAAAAGCGGCGATTTTCAGGCGGCAGCCCATGATTAAGGTGCTGTTTTTTGCGCAGGTGCGGGAGCTGGTGGGCACGGACTCGCTGACGCTGGCCGCCGACTATCCCGACGTCGCGGCGCTGCGGACAGCGTTGTCTCAGCAGGGCGAACGCTGGGCGCTGGCGCTCGACAGCGAACGATTACTGGCGGCGGTTAACCAGACACTACGCCCCATGACGCACCCTTTACAGGACGGCGATGAAGTCGCCTTTTTCCCACCCGTTACCGGAGGATAAATGGACACGCAAATTCGGGTCGGTCCCGCGCCCTTTGCGATGGCGCAGGAATACCAGTGGCTGGCAGGGTGCGACGAAGACGGCGCGGTTGTCACGTTCACGGGCAAAGTGCGCAATCACAACCTGGGCGATGATGTTGCGGCCCTGACGCTGGAACATTATCCCGGTATGACCGAGAAGGCGCTGCAGGAAATTACTGACGAGGCGCGCCAGCGCTGGCCGCTTCAGCGCGTCTCTGTCATCCACCGCATTGGTGAACTGTTTCCCGGCGATGAGATTGTCTTTGTCGGCGTCACCAGTGCGCACCGCAGCAGCGCCTTTGCCGCTGCGGAATTCATCATGGATTACCTGAAAACCCGCGCCCCGTTCTGGAAACGGGAAACCACCGGGCAGGGCGATCGCTGGGTCGATGCACGCAGCAGCGATCACGAGGCTGCGCAGCGCTGGGATTAAGGCGTACCACGCTGTTCGGCGGGAGCAAACTGCGTGTTGCCGTGCGCGTGTTCACCGCCGCCTTGTCCTCGCCGAAGCTGAATAACGTCACCGTCCTGCCAGGCATTGGCGCCGGGCACCACGGGATGTGCGACGATATCCGCCCGTTCAGCACGAATTTTTTGACTGTCGATGTCAAAACGGCGGTCGCGATCGGCCAGCAAGCGCGCATCCATTTGCCCGTCGGCGGTAAAGCCCATCATCAGCGCCGGAATGCCAATGGGCAGTTGCTTGTCGCGGTCGGTGTGCCAGGTATGCCAGGTTTTCCCGTACGTGTTGACGATGCGCGTCATCAGCGCTTTTTCTGCGACGGCCGGCAGGCCGGGCGCGACCAGTGAACCGGATTTCACCTCATACTGATGACTGTGCCACAGTTTTTTCTCTTCGGCGGGCAGGGTGCGGTACAGGCGCTCACTGATAATATATTCCACGCCCATCAGGCGCGCATCGCGCGTATTACCATCATAAATTACCGCCTGCATCACATCATCATTCAGGACCGTCACATAGTGATGGGCTTCCATCTGGCCATTCTTGTCGCCGTTATAGAAATGAAAACCATCCAGATAGGCATTGATCGCATCAATGGGCGGGCGGGACTGCAGCACGGCCGCGCCGCTGTCCAGCGCTTTTAGCGTCGGTGAAGTGGGAGCGCCCGGCGAACTGACCTGAGCCGGTGTGTTATTGCCGCCGCAGCCGGCCAGCAGCAGGCTCAGTGCGATAAGTGTCCAGCGTTTTGACATAAAACATCCCTTTTTCGTGAAAAGAGATAACCTTAGTTCATATAATCGCATCTGCCCTGCGAAGCGGCGCAGTGTTAAGCTACTCTTTTTGCCTCAGAGGACAGGTATGTCATTCATTTCATTCCCCAAACGCCTGACGTTGCTCGCTATCCTGATACTGGCGGGCTGTAGCAGCAAAAAAACACCAGAAGCGCCCGCCAGGCAACCTGAGGATGTCAAAGCGCAGATTCAGCGCCTGCTGCCCGCCGGTGTCAGCGATAAATCAGGCTGGGCTGACAATATCTATACGTCGTTCCGTACCCAGGGTCTGGCCGCCAGCGACAGTAATTTGTGCGCGGTTATTGCGGTGGCGGGTCAGGAGTCAGGATTTGACGCCAACGGCACCGTACCCGGTATGGCAAAAATCGCCTGGGAGGAGATCGACCGCCGGGCGGCGAAGGTGCATGTTCCGGCGTTTTTAGTGCGCACCGCGCTGTTAATCAAGTCCAGTAATGGCGAAAGCTACGCTGCGCGGCTGGATAAGGCGAAAAGTGAAAAAGATCTGAGCGCCATTTTCGACGACTTTATTGAGATGGTGCCCATGGGGCAGAAGCTGTTTGGCAACCTCAACCCTGTTCATACCGGCGGACCGATGCAGGTGAGTATTGCGTTTGCAGAAGCCCATGCCAAAGGCTATCCATGGCCGGTTGACGGTTCCATTCGCCGTGAAGTTTTCACGCGTCATGGCGGCGTCTATTTCGGCACAATGCACCTGCTGGGCTATCCGGCTGACTACAGCAAGCCGCTTTACCGGTTCGCGGACTACAATGCGGGCTGGTACGCCAGCCGCAATGCGGCGTTCCAGGCGGCGGTAGCCCGCGCGACAGGGATGAAGCTGGCGCTGGATGGCGATCTGATTCAGTATGGTTCGGACACGCCAGGATCGACGGAGCTGGCGGTGCGGACGCTGGCGAAACGCATTGATATGAGCAACCGCGAAATCCGCCACGATCTGGAGCGGGGCGAAAAGGCGGACTTCAGCGACAGCGATCTGTGGAAGCAGGTTTTTACGCTGGCAGACAAGATGGCCGGAAAGCCTTTGCCACGGGAAATGTTGCCGGGCATCAGACTTGAAAGTCCTAAAATTACCCGCAATTTAACCACTGCATGGTTTGCTCAACGCGTCGACAGTCGTTATCAGCAGTGCCTGTCACGTCGATAAGTACGGCGTTGTGGCACAGTTGAACAGAGCTGTGCCACACTTACTCAGACAGCCCGTTTTGGGGCACAACATATTTGTTTAACAAGAGGTGCATCATGGACCGATATCCACAGAATGATTCAATAGTTCAGCCTGCATCTCGTGGGTTGCAGGCTTATATGGCACAGGTTTATGGCTGGATGACCTGTGGTTTGTTACTCACTGCCTTCGTCTCCTGGTTTGCCGCGCGCACACCGGCGGTGATGGAGCTGGTGTTTGCAAATCGCATCACCTTCTTCGGCCTGATCATTGTGCAACTGGCGCTGGTGTTCTTCCTCTCAGGTATGGTGCATCGCCTGAGCGGGGCCGTGGCGACGGGGTTATTTATGCTCTATTCGGCCCTGACCGGGCTGACCATGGCCAGTATCTTTCTGGTGTACACCTATTCGTCCATTGCCAGCACGTTCTTCGTCACGGCCGGGATGTTTGGTGCCATGACGTTCTACGGCTACACCACAAAACGTGATTTAAGCCGCCTGGGCAGTCTGCTGTTTATGGCGCTGATTGGTATTCTGCTGGCCTCGCTGGTGAACTTCTGGCTGAAAAGCCCGGCATTGATGTGGGCCATTACCTACATCGGTGTGGTGGTGTTTGTCGGTCTGACCGCGTATGACACGCAGAAACTGAAAAATATCGGTGAGCAGATTGATGCGCGTGACACGGAAAACCTGCGCCGCTACTCAATTATGGGCGCGCTGACGCTCTATCTTGATTTCATCAACCTGTTCCTGATGCTGCTGCGTATTTTTGGCAACCGCCGTTAAAAAACAGGCTGCTCTGGTGAACCAGAGCAGCCGTTTACTACGATTTTTGTAGCTTCTGCTCATTCTTATGGCGCATATGTTTCGCGCGGCTCTCCAGCCCCAGATACAGCACCAGTGCCAGGAGCAACGGCAAAATGAAGTACAGCACGCGGTAAGCCAGCAGCGCGGCGATGATGGTCCCGTGTGAAAGGTTCTCGCCGCCCAGCAGCGCCACGAATACCGCTTCTAGCACCCCAATCCCCGCCGGAATATGAATAATTACGCCTGCGATACTACTGATTAACAGTACGCCCAGCACCATGGGATAACCGGCATCCCGGCCCAGCAGCAGCCAGATAATCGTGCCCATAACCAGCCAGTTGGCGCAGGAGACGGCAAACTGAAACAGCGCCATGCGCAGGGAAGGCAACTGCAGGGTTTGCCCTTTCACTTTCCAGCGACGACGTTTAGAAAACGCGCACGCCCAGAGATAAAACGCGACGAGCACCAGCAGCGCGGCACCAATAAGCCGTAGTGTGGTTTCGCCGATAAACCAGCCGCCGGGAATCGGGACCAGGCCTGCGCTAAAGATCACGCCCGCCAGCAGGATGTAGCCCAGCCAGTTAGTGGCGATGCTGAGGGAGAAAATGCGCGTAATCGTCGCACTGTCCAGGCCGAGCCGCGAATAGAGCCGGTAGCGCATAGCGACACCGCCAACCCAGGTACTGAGCGTCAGATTAAAGGCGTAGCAGATAAATGACACCAGCATCACCTGACGTTTGGCCAGCTTATGACCACAGTAGGCCCGACCAATCAGGTCGTAGCAGCCGTAAACCAGATAACTGACGATAACCAGTGCCGCCGCGGTCAGCACCACAAAGCGGTTGTAGTTAACAATGACCTTATAGACGTCATCCCAGTTCACTTTGCGTGCATAGATCACCAGCAGCACAATGACGGCGACGAAGAAGAGCCCGGTCAGGATTTTTTTTGCCAGTTTCCAGCGTGGATGCGTGTTTGCCATCAGGAATTGGCTCCTTCATTGTTGGCTTCGACGCGATCTTGCGTCTCCATTTCGGGCTGAACCGGCGGATCCACCTGAGCCAGCTTTGGCGTATGCGCCGGTAACCAGCCGGCGATAGCCGGGAAGTGACGCAGAAAGTGGAACACGACAACGCCTTTCGTCAGCTGCCACCAGGTGCGTGGTGGTAACTTATCCTCTTCGACGCGCTGACAGTCTTCAGCCAGTAAATGCTCAAGATTATCGCGTAATGTCTGGTTAAAGTTGCGATCGTGAATGATCAGGTTGGCTTCAAGATTGAGGGACAAACTCAAGGGATCGAGGTTGCTTGAGCCAACGGTAGCCCACTGCTGATCTTTCACCGCCACTTTGCCATGCAGCGGTCGGCGGCAATATTCATAGACTTCCACGCCCGCATCCACCAGATAGTTATAAAGCAGCTCAGCGCCCACTTTCACAATCGGCATATCCGGCTCACCCTGCACAATCAGTCGCACGCGTACGCCGCGCTGTGCCGCATTGCGCATCTCCTTAAGCAAACGGTAGCCAGGGAAAAAGTAGGCGTTGGCGATAATGACGTCCTGTTTGGCGGTGCGCAGCATGTCCAGATAATGCTGCTCAATATCATCCCGGTGCTGATCGTTGTCGCGATAGACAAACAGGACCTGCGCGTCGCCGGGCAGGGTGTTTTTGGCCGGACGATGTGAACGCTGTCCCCACCAGCGGCGAGTGGTGGCCTGACTGCCAATCGCCTCTTGCAGGTAGCGGGTAATGTCGGCGACCACCGGACCTTTGACCTCCACGGTATAATCCTGTTTGGCTTCCGGGCCAAAATCCGTGTAGTGCTCGGCGGAAAAGTTGATGCCGCCGACAAAGGCGATAACGCCGTCCACGACCACAGTTTTACGGTGCAGACGGCGAAAGACGTTAGTTCGCATGCCCATGATCAGCGGACGCGGATCGTAATAGATAAAGCGCACGCCCGCCTGCGTCAGACTGTTGACATAACTCTGGGACAGCTCGGAGGAGCCGTAGCCATCGACCATCATTTCGACCTTGACGCCGCGCTGCGCCGCCGCCAGCAGCACCTTGTGCAGGGCGTTGCCCACATCGTCTTCGAACAGGATAAAGGTTTCCAGCAGTACGCTGTGTTCGGCACGTGCAATCGCGCCAAACACCCGGGGGAAAAATGCGTCCCCGTTTTCCAGCAGGCGCAGTTTGTTGCCGTCTTGCCACTCAAAATTCATAGATGGATCTCCACCGCCAGCGGCGCGTGATCGGAAAGGTGTGACCAGGGTTTACGCGGCAATGCCCAGGGTTGACTGATCGTCGCATTGCGCACGTAAATACGATCCAGTCGCAGAAGGGGAAAGCGTGCCGGAAACGTCCGCGCAGGTCGTCCGCTTTTCAGGCTAAAGACCTCTTTTAGTCCCGCCCCTTTTTGCAGTATGTTGTTGGCTCGCCCCTGCCAGTCGTTAAAGTCACCGGCGACGACGACAGGTGCGTCAGCGGGTAACGCCATCACCATGTCGTTTAACATCGCCAACTGGGCACGACGGTGCGCCTCTTTCAGCCCCAGGTGCACACAGATGACATGCAGCGTGCCCCGGCCATCGGGCAGGGTAAGCTGGCAATGCAACATGCCGCGATTTTCGCTCCCGGCAATTGAAACATCGCGATTGTCGTACTCAGCAATGGGAAAACGCGACAGCACGGCGTTGCCATGATGTCCTTCCGGGTAAACCGCATTGCGCCCATAGGCAAAATCGTTCCACATCGTGTCGGCCAGAAACTCGTAGTGGGAGGTATCAGGCCAGTTTTCATGTTGCAGAGGGTGAATGTCATGGGTTCCCATCACCTCCTGCAAAAAGACGATATCTGCTGACGTTGCGCGCACCGCTTCACGCAATTCGGGCAAGATGAAGCGTCGGTTAAACGGGGCAAAACCTTTATGGGTATTAATCGTCAGGACTTTAAATGAAAATCCTTGCTTGATTTGTGGCATACTCGCGACGCGCTCCTTTTCATCTTCATCAACAACAAAGTGTAGTCTTTGTCACAAATGGAGGGTGAAGAAGAGGAATAATTAGGGCGTTATCTGAAATTTGCTTTACATTGAGAAACCGTCCCTGGCCGGTTACGGTTGCATATGTGCAACGTGCCAGGTCTGCAGGAGAGAGAAATGAAATTGTCGAATCGCTTTCAAATTATTACCGGTCAAACCTGGGCCCACATCGCGATGCACCTGCTGGTGATTGCCGCACTGGTCTGGGGCTGGAAACATAAAGCACTGGTCGAAGTGTGCAGTACCCTGGTGGTGGCCTATGCAGCGGTGTTTATCGCCATGCTGATCACGCAGCGTAGTGCCCGTTTACGTACCCTGGGTGATTACCTGGAAGAAGCGACCACCACGTACTATTTCGGTGCCGCGATGATGACGCTGTTCCTGGTGTCGCGCATTTTCCACAACAACTTACTGTTAGCCAGCCTTGGCGTGGTGATGTTGTTGGGGCCCGCGCTGGTGTCGTTGCTGGCGAAAGAGCCGGCAGGACGCATTGAGAAAAAACGCAGCTGAATCAGGCTGTCGCGCTAAAAAAGCCACCGCAAGGTGGCTTTTGTCGTTGGGAGATATGTAATCAATTGTGAGCTATCTCGCACAGGGGCGGTAAAGCTGTTACACTCCGCCGCTTATGCATCGTAGTTTGCACCCTTTTCACGCGTCAGCCTCAGCTGGCGTCACTATCCCTCTGAAAACTACACCGCCAAACGCGGTCAGAGTGGACCGGAGTAATACTCGTCATGTCTTTTGACTCTCTCGGCCTGAGTGCCGATATTCTGCGTGCGGTAGCTGAGCAGGGCTACAGCGAACCGACGCCTGTTCAGCGCCAGGCGATTCCTGTTGTGCTGTCCGGCCGCGATCTGCTGGCAAGCGCCCAGACCGGCACCGGCAAAACCGCCGGGTTTACCTTACCTTTATTACAGAAACTGTCCGCGAATACCGGAACAGTGCGCGGCCGTCGTCCGGTGCGCGCGCTGATTCTGACACCGACCCGTGAACTGGCCGCTCAGGTCGGTGAAAACGTCAGCGACTACAGCAAATATCTTCCGCTGCGTTCGCTGGTGGTGTTTGGCGGCGTCAGCATCAACCCGCAGATGATGAAGCTGCGCGGCGGCGTCGATATTCTGGTGGCCACGCCGGGCCGTTTACTGGATCTGGCTCATCAAAACGCCGTTGACCTGTCTCAGGTTGAAGTGCTGGTACTGGATGAAGCGGATCGCATGCTCGATATGGGCTTTATCCACGATATCCGCCGCGTACTGGCCAAACTGCCAGCTAAACGTCAGAACCTGCTGTTCTCGGCGACGTTCTCAGATGAGATCAAAACCCTGGCAGAAAAACTGCTGCACAACCCGGAGCAGGTTGAAGTCGCGCGCCGCAATACCGCGTCTGAGCAGGTTTCTCAGCAGGTGCATTTTGTTGACAAAAAGCGCAAGCGGGAACTGCTGTCTCAGCTGATTGGCGAAGGTAACTGGCAGCAGGTGCTGGTCTTTACCCGCACCAAGCACGGTGCCAATCACCTTGCCGAACAACTGGGCAAAGACGGCATTACGGCCGCCGCCATCCACGGTAACAAGAGTCAGGGCGCACGTACCCGTGCACTGGCCGACTTCAAATCCGGCGCGATTCGTGTGCTGGTTGCGACGGATATCGCGGCCCGCGGTCTGGATATCGAAGAACTGCCGCACGTCGTGAACTATGAATTGCCAAACGTGCCTGAAGACTATGTACACCGCATTGGGCGTACCGGTCGTGCCGCCGCAACGGGTGCGGCGCTGTCGCTGGTTTGCGTCGACGAACACAAACTGTTGCGTGATATTGAGCGCTTGCTGAAGCGTGAAATTCCACGACTGGCTGTGCCGGGCTATGAGCCGGATCCCAGCATCAAAGCGGAACCGATTGTGAACGGCCGCCAGTCACCGTCTTCACGCGGCCGTGGTCGGGGGCAGGGCGGACAAGGTGCCGGCGCGGCGCGTCCTCAAGGGGACAAGCGTGCGCAGCCGCGTCGTCAGGGACCCGCAGCGGGCCAGTCTGACAAGCCTGCGTCTCGTCCACGTCGGCCCGCGCCTAAACGCAGCGGAAACGTCTGATCATGCGGGTTTTACTGGCACCCATGGAGGGCGTACTGGATTCTCTGGTGCGCCAGCTGTTGACGGACGTCAACGACTACGATTTGTGCATCACGGAATTTTTGCGCGTCGTTGACCAACTGCTGCCGGTAAAATCCTTCTATCGCCTTTGTCCCGAACTGCATCATGCCAGCCGGACGCCGTCGGGTACGCTGGTTCGTCTGCAACTGCTGGGGCAGCATCCCGAGTGGCTGGCGGAAAACGCGGCCCGCGCGGTTGAGCTGGGCTCGTGGGGCGTGGATCTGAACTGCGGTTGCCCGTCGAAGCTGGTCAACGGCAGCGGCGGCGGGGCGACGCTGTTAAAAGATCCCGACTTAATCTACCGCGCGGCCAAAGCCATGCGGGCAGCTGTACCTGACTCCTTGCCCGTTACGGTTAAGGTGCGCCTGGGCTGGGATTCCAGCGCCCGCAGCATGGAAATTGCGGATGCGGTAGCGCAGGCCGGTGCCAGCGAACTGGTCGTCCACGGCCGTACCAAAGAAGACGGCTACCGTGCTGAGGCTATTAACTGGCAGGCGATTGGCGAGATTCGTCGGCGACTGTCTATTCCGGTTATCGCGAATGGCGAAATCTGGGACTGGCAAAGCGCCCAGGATTGTCTGCGAATCACAGGCTGTGATGCGGTGATGATTGGGCGTGGTGCGCTTAACGTGCCTAACCTGAGCCGGGTCGTCAAATACAATGATGCGCCCATGGCCTGGCCGGAGGTGGTGGTGCTCCTGCAACAATATACCCGGCTTGAAAAACAGGGTGATACGGGCATGTACCATGTCGCACGTATCAAACAGTGGCTGGGCTATTTGCGTAAAGCCTACGTCGAAGCGGGTGAGCTGTTCGCTGAGATTCGCGCCTTAAAAACCTCAGCCGATATTGCTACGGCGATTGACCGCTATGCGGCATTACAGCGGCAGACCTGTCAGTTCTCTTCAGCCTCACCGGAAGTGAGAGCGGGACAGCGCGGCGCTTAGCCGCGCACGCGATCAATACTTTTCTGGCACGATCATATTTTCCGGCACCTCGTTGCGGTGGTAGTCCTGTGAGCGTTCACGCGGCGGCAGAATGATTTCGTCGTGTGGGGCGGCTTCATAAGGCACCTGCTGCAAAAGGTGGCTGATGCAGTTAAGGCGCGCCCGTTTCTTGTCTACGCCCTGAACAACCCACCAGGGGGCTTCCTGAATATGGGTGCGGCTCAGCATCTCTTCTTTTGCTTCCGTGTAATCTTCCCAACGGCGGCGGCTTTCCAGATCCATTGGGCTGAGCTTCCACTGCTTGAGGGGATCGTGGATACGGCTCATGAAGCGCAGCTCCTGCTCCTCGTCCGTGATCGAAAACCAGTACTTAATGATTTGAATCCCGCTGCGGGTCAGCATTTTTTCAAACTCGGGCACGCTGCGATAAAACTCCGCCACGTCGGCATCACTGCAAAATCCCATGACGCGCTCCACGCCTGCCCGGTTGTACCAGCTGCGGTCAAACAGCACCATCTCGCCCGCGGCGGGCAGATGCGCGATATAACGCTGAAAGTACCACTGGGTTTTTTCACGATCGTTGGGCGCGGGCAGCGCAGCCACCCGGCAGGTGCGCGGATTAAGGCGTTGCGTAATGCGCTTAATCACGCCTCCTTTACCGGCCGCATCGCGGCCCTCAAACAGAATGACCAGCCGATGGCCGGTGCGCATTACCCAGTCCTGTAGCTTCACCAGCTCACCCTGCAACTGCAGCAGCTCGCGAAAATAACGACGGCGCCAGGCTTTTTCATCGCTGCCCGTGGGCGCGGCCTCGCTAAAGCGCAGATCGTCGAGCTCCAGCTCCAGCTCTTCGTCGTAGCTGTCATAGAACTCCTGCATTAAACGCTGATTAAAAGCGTCGCGATTGAAACTGTTGTCGTGTGTTGCCATGACAATTCACCTGGTCAGATATGAATGAACAGCCCGTAGAGCAGGGCAGAAAGTAAAATCGAGACCGGCAGCGTCAATATCCAGGCGACGGCAAGATTGCGCAGGGTGGACATCTGCAGGCCAGAGCGGTTCGCCGCCATGGTGCCCGCCACGCCTGATGAGAGCACATGCGTCGTGGAGACCGGCAGACCAAAGGCATCGGCCGCGCCGATGGTCGCCATCGCCACCAGTTCGGCGCTGGCCCCTTGCGCATAGGTCAGATGGGTTTTGCCGATGCGCTCACCCACGGTGACCACAATACGTCGCCAGCCCACCATGGTGCCCAGCCCCAACGCGATTGCCACCACCACCTTCACCCACATCGGAATAAAGCGTGTGGCGCTGTCCAGCTCTGTTTTCACCGCCTTCAGGTTACGTGCCGTCTCATCGGGGAGCGAGAAATGGGCGGTTTGCAGGTGCTTGATCGATTCTGCGGCCAGGTACATTTGATTGCGGGTATTGGTCACGGACTGGGCCGGAATATTGTCCATCGAGCCGTAGCGGCGAATCTGGTCGCTGATATCCCGTAACGTCATGCCAAGCGCGGGCAAGACGTTCGGATTGACCGTGTCAGTGCTGACAAAGGCCGTCAACACATTGCGTGAATCCGGGGCGGGCGTGGCGGCCGGTTGAATATGCAGTAACTGGCGCGCCGTCACGTCACTCAGTGCGGCAACGCGCGGGATTTGCTCGGGCGGAAGTGAACGGTTCAGTGCATAGGCGATGGGCATGGTGCCGACCAGGATCAGCATGATGAGTCCCATCCCTTTCTGCCCGTCATTCGACCCGTGAGCAAAGGAGACGCCGGTGCAGGTCAGAATCAGCAGGCCACGAATCCAGACCGGCGGCGGCTCGTTGCTGTGCGGGGCTTCGTACAACTGGCGGTTACGAATCAACAGCTTCATGGCCCACAGCAGCAGGGCGGCGCAGACGAAGCCCACGACGGGCGAGAGCAGTAAGGCATAGCCGACCTTCAGCGCCTGATCCCAGTCAACGCCACTCAGGCCACTGCGACCATGCAACATCGCATTCGCCACACCCACGCCAATAATCGAGCCAATTAAAGTATGTGACGACGACGAGGGCAGGCCAAAGTACCAGGTGCCCAGATTCCAGATAATCGCCGAGAACAGCAGGGCGTAAATCATGGCAAAGCCGTTGCCGCTGCTGGCCTGCAGGATGAGTTCGACGGGCAGAAGCGAAATAATGCCAAACGCGACCACGCCGCTGGAAAGCATCACGCCAAGAAAGTTGCACAGCCCTGACCAGACGACGGCCGCACCGGGCGTCAGCGAATGCGTGTAGATCACCGTAGCGACCGCGTTGGCGGTATCGTGAAACCCGTTAACGAATTCAAAGCCCAGCGCAATCAGCAGCGCCAGGCCGAGCAGAAAGAAAGGCACATAACTGGTGACGGGCGTGTTAGTTTTTTCCACATCGTGAAACAGATTAAATCCGGCAAAGGCCAGACCGGCTATTAACAGGACATAAAAAGCCGTTTTGGTTGCGCGGCTGCCTTTGCCGTTGAAATCGGGACGTCCCTGCGTCGTGCCTGAAGAGGATAAACTGTTTTCGCTCATGCCGTACCTCTTAGCGGATGCAGATGCGGAGTTACATCTGGTTAACGCTGTGTGATACCCGCTTTTTATGACAAAAAAATGATCCAGGCGGCACAGGTCATTTTGCTGTAACAAAACTTCAGCAGGCTGTGGATCTTAATTGATGATGCTGACAGGATTGCCATGGCGACAGACGTTGTTCTCACCCCACAAAAACGTGATTTTGATGATGATGTGGCCGGACTCATCCATGGTTATCGCTTTTCTCCTGATGCCCTCCCTCAACGCCTGAATGCCCGTGAAGCGGTAAAACTCGGTGAACACCCTCCTGAAGAAGGCTTTCTCTGGTTACATATCAATCTGAATCATGCGCGGGCACAGCACTGGGTGCAGGGCCACTTTCAGGTTGATGATGATTTTTTTGACGAGATCCATTCCGCCTCGCCGCGCACCCGGTTAGCGGAACAAAGCAATGCCCTGCTGGCGGTACTGAACGACGTCACGCTGAGCCAGGAAAATCGCAGTACGCAAAATGCGACCCTGTGGATCTGGTGCCGTCATAATCTGGTCGTGAGCGCACGTTATCGCTCGTCAGTGATGATCGAAAAGATGCAGCAGGGGCTGGCGAAGCATAATTTTCCCAGTGCGGAGGCCCTGTTACTTTACCTGCTCGGTGAACAGGAGTTGCAGCTGGAACTGGTGGTGCGTCGCATCAGCCAGGTAGTCGATAACATTGAAGAGCGTTTATTAAGTCCGGCAATCAAGGCCAACCGCAGTGAGCTGGGGCATTACCGGCGCATGCTGCTGCGCATTCAGCGCCTGCTGGCACCCGAACCGGCGGCGCTGTTCCGGTTGCTTAACCGCCCACCCGCCTGGCTCAACCGCGACACGCTCCGCGAGCTGCGGGCGTTCACGGAAGAATTTAGCGTGGTGCTGAACGACCTGGCCAGCCTGATGGAGCGCATCCGTCTGCTGCAGGAGGAAATTGCAGCACGGTTGATGGAGCAGAGTAACCGGACACTTTATCTGCTGACCGTGATTACGGTGCTTGCACTGCCGATTAACATTGTGGCGGGATTTTTTGGTATGAACGTGGGCGGCATTCCGCTGGCGTCGAATCCGCACGGGTTTTTACTGCTGGTTCTGATCGTCCTGGCCTTCACGCTGCTGGCCGGCTGGCTGAGTTTTCGCCGCCCATCCAGATAGTAGTGTTGACAGTGGAGCCCGTGACCAATAAAAAAGCCAGCGTGGCTATCGCCAACGCTGGCTTTTCACTGACCTGACGACCGGGCCTGAATGGCTGGCCCGTCACAGGCGAATGTTACTGCGCCGGCTGTGGCTGGGCAGGTTGCGACTGCTGTGGTTGCTCTGGCTGCGGCTGCGAAGGCTGCACAGGTTGAGCCTGTTGCGGCGCGGGCTCTGACTGGACCGCGACCGGGTTAGCAGGCTGCGACATCACTGGCGTCATGGGCTCTTCTTTCGGCTCAGCATCTTCACCTTCATTGAAGGGAACAGGCGCAGGGGCCACGCTGTTTTCTGGCGCATTAACCTGTACAGGCATACCAGAGCGGTTCTGGATGGCCTTATCAACCTGAGACTGATTCACGCTACCGTCTACCAGTACTTTTCCAACCGCCTGAGTCAGCGTAATCGGCACCAGTTCACGAGAGTTAAACTGCTCTTCCGTGGTCGACAGCGGATTATGCACTTCCATCCAGCGTGAACCGTCTGGCTCAACAGACGCTTTCACCGGCTGGTTGATAAACTGCACGCGCGTGCCAACTGGCACGTGATCGAACAGCCATTTGATATCATCGGCACGCAGGCGGACACAGCCGTGGCTGACGCGCAGGCCGATACCAAAGTTGGCGTTGGTGCCATGAATGGCGTACAGACGCCCAATGTAGAGTGCATACAGCCCCATTGGGTTATCCGGGCCTGCCGGGAACACAGCCGGCAGATTTTCGCCACGTGATGCATATTCAGCGTGCATCGCTTTGGTAGGCGTCCAGGTCGGGCCATCTTTTTTACGTTGAACGGTTGTGGTCCAGTTCAGCGGCGTATCTTTACCCAGCTCACCAATACCGATAGGCAGAACGACCACGGTTTTCGAGCCTTTCGGGTAGTAATAAAGACGCATTTCAGCACTGTTAATCACGATGCCTTCACGCGGGGCGTCAGGCAGGAGTAACTGCTGAGGGATAATCAGTTTGCTGCCAGGCTTAGGCAGATAAACGTCAACACCCGGATTGGCTTCCAGCATATTGCTGAGGCCCATCTGGAACTGTGCTGCAAAAGCTTCCAGAGGCAGTTTACTGTCCTGAGGAATCGTAATCTCAATGTTTTGCCCGGTCAGACGGCTGTTCGCCGGCGGTAAGGGATAAACAACCGCAAGGGCTGACTGACTGAATGCCGCCAAAGCCAATGCAAGTGAAGCGAACGCGCGAATGCTTTTTTTCATATTTTACAAGTCTTTATCGCCATGTTTCAGGCTTGTCAATGTATCGAACCCATGCTGGTCACTATGACCTGCTGCGCATTATATGTTCATTAAACTGATGTTGTGAATCAGGATTTTTACCGCATCGAAATACTTTACCTGACTTACCTGCGTTATCCGCCTTTGTTCATTAACATTTTGGGCGAAAACCGCCCTCTACGGCTGCCATAACGTGACATCTCCGTTTAGCTTGCGGTTCAGGAAAAAGGCGGCGCTAATCAGGGCGAGATGCGTCAGCGCCTGCGGTATATTGCCTAGTGCCTGGCCGTGGCTGTCGAACTCTTCGGCATATAACCCCAACGGATTAGCGTAGCTCAGTAATTTCTCGAACTCAAAATGGGCTTCGCGTACGCGTCCGGCACGTGCCAGACATTCGACGTACCAGAACGAGCAGGCACCAAATGAACCTTCTCCGCCAGTGAGCCCGTCCGCCGGGGTTTCATGGATGTTATAGCGGCGCACCATCCCATCGCTGACCAGATTCGCCTTGATGGCATCCAGCGTGGCAATCCAGTCAGGATCGGTTGCGCCGACAAAACGCACCAGTGGCATCAGCAGCATGGAGGCATCCAGGTAGTCGCCATGGCGGGTCGAAACAAAATGGCCGCGTTCGCTGTTCCAGAAGTTTTTCCAGATATCGTCGCGAATCTCGCGCCGGGTACGGTCCCACCGCTCATAAGGCATCGGCAGGGAACGTTTCATGCCAAGACGCAGCCCGCGATCCATGGCCACCCAGCACATCAAACGGGAGTGCAGGAAGTGCTCCGGTTCACCGCGCATTTCCCAGATGCCCGCATCCGGCTGATGCCAGTTATCACAGAGCCAGTCCAGCATCTCTGAGACATGGTTCCAGCCCCGTTGAGAGATGGCTTCACCATATTTATTGGCAAGGTAAATGGCGTCCATCAGTTCGCCATAGATATCCAGTTGTTTCTGTTGCCAGGCATCGTTGCCTATCCTGACCGGGCAGGAATCGGCATAGCCGGACAGGTTGAGCAGCGACATTTCCTGCAGTTCCGTGCTGCTGTCCAGGCGATACATCACCTGTAAACGCATCTCGTCATGATGGCTGTTTTCCACACAGCGACCAACCCATTCGGTGAAGTGCTTGGCCTCATCCACGTAGCCCAGGCGCATCAGCGCGTACATGCTGAAGGACGCATCGCGTATCCAGGAGGCACGGTAATCCCAGTTACGTTCGCCCCCCAGCTCCTCCGGCAGGCCAAAGGTTGCGGCGGCGGCAATGGAGCCGTGCTGCCAGGAGGTTAGCAGCTTCAGCACCAAGGCTGAGCGCTGGACCATTTCCTGCCAGCGGCCACGATAGGTGCTGTGGCAACTCCACTCACGCCAGTAGCTCAGCGTCTCTTCGAAACAGTTCGCGGTCGCCAGTTTTTCAACGTGTGCGTCATTTACGCTGCCGAATTCAAATTCGGCGTGTTCACCCGCTTTTAACTCGAAACTGGCGGTGGCGTTATTACCTTCCAGGGTCATCACGACCGTGGCGGCCAGCCGAAGCGAGGGCTGATCCGTCGCATGAAAATCGATACAACCGCGCTGAATCTCGGCGCGGGTTTCCGCGCGGGCGTAATCATGGCGAGGCGAACAGACCATGTTAAACCGGGCCTGCCCCCGCACCATTTTCACCCGGCGGATAATGCGTGGCAGTTTGTCCTGACGATCGCAGATGGGCATGTAGTCAGTAATTTCGGCCACGCCTTCTTCGGCCAGCCAGCGCGTTTGCAGAATATTGGTATCCGGCAGGTAAATTTGTTGCCGACGGGCGTTTTGCCACTCGGGTGCGATTGAAAACAGGCCCGCTTCGTCACTGTCCAGTAAGGCCGAAAACACCGACGGGCTGTCCAGCTCCGGCCAGCAGAGATAGTCGATCGTGCCATCGTTTGCGACCAGTGCACAGGTGCGGAGATCACCTATGACACCATGATCGTCAATCTTGCGTTTAACCTTACTCATCGCGTTCTCCCTGTCAGTGTCTGACTTAACTATAGCCAGGTACCTGCATACCGCTTCGTTCGGGCACGGATCGTTAACCTGGCGAGCCCGTTGTCCGCGTCCGGCACAATTTTCAGCCCGGTATATACTTTTCATACACTTCCAGAGGAGACCGTTATGACAGCACCCCAACGAAAAGTGGCCATTGTGACCGCATCGGATTCGGGCATCGGCAGCCGTTGTGCTGAGATGTTAGCCGAACAGGGCTTTGATATTGGCATCACCTGGCGTTCAGACGAGGAAGGCGCACAGCGGACCGCCCGTCGGGTAGAAGAGACCGGACAACGGGCAGAGACGATTCAGCTCGATCTGGCCGATCCGCCAGAAGGCGGCAAAGTGTTGCAGCAGTTGATCGACAAACTGGGCCGTATCGATGTGCTGGTCAACAATGCCGGGGCAAATTTTAAAGCCGACTTTATGGACGTGACCTGGGAAGACTGGCGTAAAACCTTCAGCGTGGATGTCGATGGCGTCTTTATCTGTGGGCAGGTGGCGGCACGTAACATGATCAAACAAGGGCAGGGCGGACGCATCATCAACATCACCTCTGTGCACGAGCATACGCCCCTGCCGGGCTCAGTGGCCTATACCGCGGCAAAACATGCGGCAGGCGGCCTGACCAAATCGATGGCGCTGAGTCTGCTGCCCCACAATATTCTGGTCAATGCGGTCGCCCCGGGGGCGATTGCGACGCCGATGAACAAGATGTCCGACGCGGATGCGCACAACGTAAAAATGCCGGAAATTCCTGCCGGCCGCCCTGGCGATACGCACGAAATTGCCAGTATGGTAGTCTGGCTGAGTTCCGAGTGGGCGACCTATACCACCGGTCAGTCGTTTATTATCGACGGCGGCTTTATGCTGGCCAACCCGCAGTTTAAAGGCTACTGATCGGCCCGGTGATGATTCCAGCGGCGAATCGCCCAGCGCAGCACAAACGCAAAGACCACCGCCGCGCCCAGCCATAGCAGGTGTTTAAAGTGTTGGTCGAGTTTGTGCAGCCAGGGGGCGATAATGCCGCCTGCAAAATAGCCGAGCGTAACAAACAGCAGTGCCCAGACAGCCGCCCCGGTGACGTTGAGGAGAAAAAACTTCAGCGGCTTCAGGCGGCTTGCGCCAATAATGATCGGCCCAATAATACGAAAGCCATACATAAAACGTGCGCCAATCACGAACAGGCTGGGACGACGCTTAATCAGGCGGTTCGCCTTCACCACTTTATCCTGATGTTTTTTAAAGCGTCGCAAAATGCGGGTACCAAAACGCCGGCCAATCCAGTAGAGCATCTGATCGCCCACCACGCCGCCCGCCATCGCCGCCAGTACGACCCCACTGTAGTGCAGTAGCCCTTCGTGAGCGGCAACCCCGCCCAGCAGCAAAAACGTTTCGCCCTCGGCAATACAGCCAATAAACAGCGCAAGATAGCCGTACTGCGTAATTAACCCATTGATATCCAAATGCAAGGCTGAACTCCCTGTGTGAAGTTTTTTCTTTCAGTCTATACCCGATTTGCCAGGACAGCGGATTAAGACCCCGTAAGCGATCTTTTTCGCCGTTTTTTTGCGCAGAGGCCCCAGAAATTATCCTGCCGATTATACTCAAATGACTGCTGCCCCCTTGTGGAAATGTTAACAGATCGGGTGGCCCAATCGGTCAGAGGAGTAAGCGTATGAACCATGTCTGGGGTTTGTTAGCGCATCCGAACCAGGAAATGCGCACTATCAAGCAAGAGAACGAAACGGTTTCGCACCATTACACTCACCACGTGCTGCTGATGGCCGCTGTGCCGGTGATCTGCGCCATGATTGGCACCACTCAGTCAGGCTGGAACCTGGGAGAAGGGCAATATGTGCAGCTTAATTTGCTGACGGCGTTGGGCCTGGGGATTCTGTTCTATCTGGTGATCCTGGGCGGCGTCGCCGTTATGGGGCGGGTGATTCACTGGATGGCGCGTGACTATCCCCATCGTCCCAGCATGGGGCGCTGCACCGTATTTGCGGGCTATGTCGCTACGCCCCTGTTTTTGAGCGGCCTTGTCGCGCTTTATCCGCTGGTCTGGCTATGTGTGCTGGCGGCAGCGCTGGCGCTCCTGTATACCGGGTATCTGCTGTATGTCGGCATTCCGCTGTTTCTGAATATCGACCGTGACGAAAGTCTGCGTTTTTCCAGTTCAACACTGGCTATTGGTGTGCTGGTCTTCGAAGTGCTACTGGCTCTGACCGTGGTGTTATGGGGCTATGGCCCGCGTCTGTTTTAACCTGCCGTTGCCGCCTACAGGGCGGCAACCTTTTTTTAACGCTCAGAAACAATCTCACCAGGAAAATTCCCTGACTTCAGCGTATGATGCTGCGGCCAGCCCGCGCTCTGCCTGTTCAGGCGTTGGCGGCCTGTGTTTACACAGCGCACAATCTTAACCGGGTCTTTTTTCCACGATGCCTGCAAAAATTCGCTTTTCACTGTTGTCGCTGGCGCTGCTCGTTTCCGGGCAGGTTGTTACCCTTCCAGCACAGGCGACCACCACGTTGTCGCAGATGGCCCCGATTGCTCAGCCGCAAATCGCCTCAGGGAGCGCCCTGATCGTCGATCTGACCAATGGTAAAGTCCTGTTCTCCAGTCATCCGGATCGGGTGCGCCCCATCGCGTCCATCACGAAGTTAATGACGGCCATGGTGGTACTGGATGCGCACCAGCCGATGAACGAGATGGTGAAGGTCGATATCAGCCAGACCCCCGAAATGCGTGGTGTGTTTTCGCGCGTCAAACTGAACAGCGAAATTAGTCGCCGCAGTATGCTGATGCTGGCGCTGATGTCCTCGGAAAACCGCGCGGCAGCCAGTCTGGCCCACGCTTATCCGGGCGGGTACGATGCTTTTATCCGGGCAATGAATGCCAAGGCGCGCGCGCTCGGCATGATGCACACGCATTACGTTGAACCCACGGGTCTCTCCATCAAAAACGTGTCCAGCGCCCAGGATCTGGTGAAGCTGCTGAAAGCGACGCGTGAATATCCGCTTCTGGGTGAGCTCAGCACGACCAAAGAAGAAACCGCCGTGTTTGCCCATCCGAGTTATGCGCTGCCGTTCCGCAATACCAATCACCTGGTGTATAAAAATGGCTGGCATATCCAGTTAACGAAAACGGGTTACACCGATCAGGCGGGGCACTGTCTGGTCATGCGGACGATGATTAAGAACCGCCCGGTCGCGCTGGTGGTACTCGATGCGTTTGGCAAATATACCCATTTCGCCGATGCGAATCGTCTGCGCGACTGGCTGGAAACCGGCAAGGCTGCGCCGGTTCCGGCGGCTGCACTGGCCTATAAAAAACAAAAAGCGGATGAGGTTGCCAGCAACGCAGCCAGTGGGGCCGCTGTAGAGTAATCCTCTGCCGGGGCGCTACGGTTCCCCGGCTGAGATTGACCTGTATTCCTATAGTTTCATGGCAGACGAAAATCTAAACTACCCGCAAATGGCGAGGGTGATTCGCCTGATTACTGTGCCGGAATCTCATTGATATGCTCAAGTTACGTTCATTTAGTGTTCTGATTTTTTTCGCGTTGATGACGCTCGCACCCGCGCTGAGTTTTGCCGACGATGCGACGCAAGCCACGCAGCAAACCGACGACAAACCCAAGGTGGATGCCTCTGTCGAGCTGCCGAAAATGCAGAAGATCCTCGATAAAATTAAAAGCCAGGTCTCCGTTGAAAGCGACGAAAATAAGCTCAGTCGTCTGAATGAGATGGCGCTGGAGCTATCAGGCAATACGGATACGCTTGCGCAGGCGTTACAGCCCGATCGTCAACAACTGGAAGCGCAGCTGGCCGTGCTCGGTCCGGCACCCAAACCGGAAAGCGGCGTCAAAGAGACACCAGACGTGACGCGCAAACGCAGCGCGCTGGAAAGTCAGAAGAGCAAGCTTGACGATCAAATCAAGCAGGCGGAAGGCATTAAAAACAGTGCACTGATGCTCTCCTCACAAATCGTCAATCTGCGCCGCGACCAGCTAAAAAATAAACTCGCCCTGAATTCAGGCAGTATTCTGGGGCCGCGCTTCTGGGCGCCCGTGTTAAGTAGTCAGGATCTGGATGCGGAAAAAATTGGCGATTTTCTCAATGAGCTGAAAGACACGGCCGCACTCTCCTGGGAGCCGGGCTGGCGTATTGGCACGGTTGGCTGGTTGCTGGCCGCGGTGCTGGTGATGACGCTCGGCCGTCGCTATGGTGAAGAGTTCCTGGCCTGGGTCAGTATCAATAAATTGCCTGAAGGGCGTTTGCGCCGTAGTTTTCTGGCAACTGCCGTGGCGCTGACCAGCCTGGCGGCCGTTGTCCTGACCTTCGTCTTTATTTCGCAGGCCTTTACGCGCCGCGATGAAGTCTCCAGCGATGTGCAGGACTTTATTTACCGTCTGGTCGAACTCAGCGTCTACTGCGGCCTGATTGCCGGGCTGGGCCGTGCCTTTTTATCCACGCGTCGCCCCAGCTGGCGTCTGCCGACGATTTCGAACGAAGTCGCCATCGCGCTTAAACCGTTCCCGCCGATTACGGCCCTGCTGGTGTTTATCTTTCAGATGGTCGAGTCCTTTAACTACACCGTCGGCACCAGCCTGAATACCAGTATTTTTGCCAACGGCCTGACGGCATTACTTATCGGCACTACGGCACTGGCGATCAGCATGCGCACCAAGCGCGTTCGTCGTCGCCTGGCGCAGTCGGGTACGCCGCCGGAAGCGCGTTCTACCCTGGTTGGATTGATTCAGATGGCGCTGACGATCACCGCGCTGACCATCCTGGCCTCACTGGTGATCGGCTACGTCACGCTGGCGCGTTTTCTCAGCTATGAGCTGGTGTGGTGCGGCATTTTGTTTGGCTCATTTTATATTCTCAGTCATCTGGTCAACGACGGCTGTGAGAGTCTGTTCTCAATCAGTAACACGACAGGTAAACGCATCCAGAGTTCACTGAACATTGATGAACGTCATCTGCAGCAGGTGGCGACCATTCTGGCGGCGATAGGTAAAACGTTCCTGGTGCTGTTTGTGGCGCTGGCGCTGCTCAACGGCACCTTTGCCTCGTCGACGCCGATTGAGTTGTTGCAGAAAGCCATCGAATTCTGGGGCGGTAAAGGCCTGGAGTCGCTGAATATCGTTCCGGCGCACCTGGTTAATGCATTGCTGTGCCTGATTGTCGGGATTTACGTCTTGCGTTCAGTGCGGCGCTGGCTGGACAACGACTTCCTGCCCAAAACCACCATGGACAGCGGGATGCGGGTGTCCCTGGTGACGCTGTTCAGTAACGTGGGCTATGTGCTGATTATCCTGCTGACCCTGTCGATTATGGGGCTGCAATGGAACAAGCTGGCCTGGATCGTCAGTGCATTATCCGTCGGTATCGGTTTCGGCTTACAGGAGATCGTTAAGAACTTTATTTCGGGTCTGATTCTGCTGACTGAGCGCCCGGTGAAAGTGGGCGATCTGGTAACGATCAGCGGCGTGGAAGGGGATATTCGTCGTATCAACGTGCGTGCGACGGAAATTCAGCTGGGCGATAAATCTACGGTGATCGTGCCTAACTCGCAGTTTATTTCTCAGAACGTCCGTAACGCGACCATGGGTAACGCGCAGGGCGTGGTGACGATTACCCTGACGTTCCCGCTCAATATTGACCCCGTGCAGGTACGTGAAATTCTGCTTAAGGTGTATGAAGAGAATGAGCGCATTCTGGAGACGCCGGAACCGTCAGTGTCGTTTAAAGATCTTACCGCGCAGGGCATAGTACTCAGCGTAACCGGTAACGTGGCCAGCCAGCGCCAGATTGCAGGCGCAAAAAGCGATCTGCTGTTTGATATTCTGACGCGATTACGTAAAGAAGGGATCGTCCTGTCGACGCCGCAGACCATGATTATCGAACGTCGTCAGCTGCTGGCCTCGGATGTCAGCGATGACGTAACGGTCACAGAGCAACCGCGTTAATGAAACAGGCAGCCCTATGGCTGCCTGTTTTTTCATGGCCTTTTGAGGCGTCAGGGCTGCCTGACCGCCCAGCCTTTCAGCTTACTGGTTTTGCCAATACCCGGGTTAAAGCTGTTGGTCGGATCGAGCTGACGATAGAACGCGGCCAACTGCGGCTGGGCCTGATAGAGATGGCCGACGTTATGCTCTGCCGGATACTCCGCGCCGCGCGTCTTCAGAATCGCCAGCATTTGCGCTTTCAGGGCATGGACATCCACCCCTTTTTTAACGATGTAGTCCTGATGGAAGACATGGCAGAAAAAATGGCCGTAATACAGCTGATGACTGAGTGACTGCGTTATCCCGGCAGGCAGGGTTTCGAACCAGTCTCTGTCATTGCGGCGCAGCGCAATATCCAGCGCCAGAATATCTTCCACCTCTGTGGCGTGAACGGCGTGATAACGCACTGCCGCACCGGCAGCGGCAAAGCGGTGCAGGAAAGCGTGCGCGCCTTCTTTGCCTTCGCACTCAAAAAACTCTCCGCCACCTTCACGGAAAAACTCCCGCAGGTAGTTGCGCGCCTCTTCGACGCCGTCACCCGACATTTTCAGCATTAAATGATGCTGGTATTTATCGCGATACTGCTTCATGCGTTTCGGCAGATGCGCCGGAAACAGGCGACTCAGCCGTTGCAGCAGCCGGTCAGTCAGATGCGGTTTTATGAAAGACAGTTTATTAAGCCAGCCGTCAACCCGACCTTTAAGCGTAAAAAACAGGGGCATCTTGTCGGTGCCCAGCTTGTCAATCATCAGGAACGTATCTTTGCCGTACACTTCGGCGATATCGTAGATATCCCGGTGCATATATTCCGCGGCAACGGGCAGATTTTTAAAATGGGCCAGCATATGGCAGCGCAGGTCGCTGAGCACGGCGGCATCGTTAGTGCCGATATAGAACACCTGCTGCTGCGGTTCCTGCTCAAATGTGTCCAGGCGTACCGCGAAAACCGCCAGCTTGCCTGCGCAGCCGGACGCTTCAAACAGACGACGGGCATCCGCGTTAAAACGGGCGGGCGTATCGGCATTCACATCGCGCACGCGGTCAGCATAATCATGATCGGACGCGTGACGGCCATCATGCAGGACATCGTCCGGCTGCCAGCGATCGTCATCCAGGCGTCCCAGAATCTCTTCCGGCGAGGTGCCCAGGTCAATGCCCAGATGATTGACCAGCTTCAGTCGCCCCTGGGCATCAATCTGAGCAAACAGCGCCATTTCACTGTAGGCCGGGCCGCGTTTGATCAGCGAGCCGCCAGAGTTATTACAGATGCCACCCAGCACCGACGCACCAATACAGGAAGATCCAATCACCGAGTGCGGCTCACGGCCCAGCGGCTTCAGGATCTTTTCCAGTTGATACAGGGTACTGCCCGGAAAGGCCAGGACCTGTCGGCCCTTATCGATGAGCTGTAGCTTATCCAGCTTCAGTGTGCTGATAATCACCAACGGACGATCGTAGTCGTCGCCCTGCGGCGTCGAGCCTTCGGTCAGGCCGGTATTGGCCGCCTGCATCAAAATGATTGCATCCGCAGCGACCAGCGTTTGCAGTACGCGCCACAGCTCCAGCAGCGTAGCCGGAAACACCACGGCCAGCGCCTCGCCTTCACCAGAACGAAAGCCTTTACGATAGCGAGCCGTGTGCGCGGCCTCAGTCAGAACGTTACTTGTGCCAACCAGACGGCGCAGATCGGCAATCAGGACAGACGATGTCATCATGGGCAATTCCCTTGTCGTATGCATGCGTCCTTACTGTAGCACGTCAGTTGCGTCGGGCGCAGTGTGATAGCCGCAGGCGACATGCTATGCTCTGATGATGCCATCCTGCATTTAGTCGATATTGCGCAGTTACTTAAGAGAACCCAACCCGATGAAATGGATTTGCGCTGTTAGCCTCGCTGTTTCCCTTGCGCTGCAACCTGCACTGGCCGGGGAGCCCACCGTTCAGCATCCGATGACCGAAAAAGCGCGTGATGCCTACGTCAACAATCTGCTTAAAAAAATGACGCTGGATGAGAAAATTGGCCAGTTGCGTTTAATTAGCGTGGGACCGGATACGCCAAAAGAAGCCGTGCGTGAGATGATCCACAAGGGGCAGGTGGGCGCGATTTTTAATACGGTTACGCGCCCGGATATCCGGGCGATGCAGGATCAGGTGATGCAGCTCAGCCGGCTGAAAATTCCGCTGTTTTTCGCCTATGACGTCGTGCACGGTCAGCGGACGATTTTCCCGATTCCGCTGGCGTTAGCCTCCAGCTGGGATCTGGATGCCGTTAAAGAGGTTGGGCGCATTTCAGCTTATGAAGCGGCAGACGATGGGTTAAATATGACCTGGGCGCCGATGGTTGACGTCAGCCGGGAGCCGCGCTGGGGACGCGTGTCCGAAGGCTTCGGCGAGGACACCTATTTAACGTCCGAAATGGGACGCACCATGGTGAAAGCGATGCAGGGCAAAAGCCCGGCAGACCGCTACAACATTATGACCAGCGTAAAGCACTTTGCGCTGTACGGCGCGGTTGAAGGCGGACGGGATTACAACACCGTGGACATGAGTCCGCAACGCATGTTCCAGGACTATCTGCCGCCGTATAAAGCCTCTCTGGATGCCGGCAGCGGCGGCGTCATGGTGGCGCTCAACTCCATTAATGGTGTGCCCGCCACGGCCGACAGCTGGCTGCTGAAAGATCTGCTGCGTCGTGACTGGAAATTTAAAGGGATCACCATCAGCGACCACGGTGCGATCAAAGAGTTGATTAAACATGGCGTGGCGAGCGATCCCCAGGATGCGGTGCGTATTGCCCTCAAATCCGGTGTCGATATGAGTATGAGCGATGAATATTACAGCAAATACTTACCGGACCTGGTGAAACGCGGCATTGTCAGTCGGGCGGAAATCGACGATGCGGCGCGCCACGTGCTTAACGTGAAATACGACATGGGGCTGTTTAACGATCCCTATAGTCATCTGGGGCCGAAAGAGAGCGATCCCCAGGACACCAATGCGGAAAGCCGCCTGCATCGTCCCGAAGCCCGGGATGTGGCACGCAAAAGTATGGTGCTGCTGAAAAACCGCCTGAATACGTTACCGCTGAAAAAATCTGGCACCATTGCCTTGATCGGGCCGCTGGCAGACAGCCAGCGCGATATCATGGGCAGCTGGTCAGCGGCAGGTGTCGCGAAACAGTCTGTTTCGCTATTGCAGGGGATGCAAAATGCGACGCAGGGTAAAGCGACGCTGCTGTATGCCAAAGGATCCAACGTGTCAGACAACAAAGGTATTCAGGACTTCCTGAATATGTATGAACCTGCCATCGTCGTCGATCCGCGTTCCGCACAGGCCATGATCGATGAGGCGGTAGAGAAGGCAAAACAGGCAGATGTCGTCGTGGCCGCCGTGGGGGAAGCGCAGGGCATGGCGCACGAAGCGTCCAGCCGTAGCGATCTGATGATTCCACCTGCGCAGCAAAAATTACTGGCTGCGCTGAAGGCAACAGGCAAGCCGCTGGTCATCGTACTGATGAACGGTCGTCCATTGGCGCTGGTCAACGAAGATCGTATGGCCGATGCCATGCTGGAAACCTGGTTCAGCGGGACAGAAGGGGGCAATGCCATTGCGGATGTGCTGTTTGGCGATTACAACCCGTCCGGCAAGCTGCCGATGTCCTTCCCGCGTTCCGTGGGACAAATTCCCATCTATTACAACCATCTGCCGACCGGCCGGCCTTATAACTTTGCCAAGCCAAACAAGTACACGTCCCATTATTACGATGCGGAAAATGGCCCGCTCTATCCGTTTGGTTACGGCCTGAGCTATACCACGTTTACCGTGTCGCCGGTGACGCTGTCCGCTGAAACCATGCCGCACAACGGCAGTGTTGAAGCCAGCGTGACCGTAACAAACAGCGGTAAAGTTGACGGGGCCACGGTCGTCCAGCTGTACCTGAACGATCCGGTAGCCAGCATGAGCCGGCCGGTAAAAGAGCTGCACGGGTTCAAACGGATCATGCTTAAAGCCGGGGAGTCGCAGAAAGTGACCTTCAGGATTGACGTTGATGCACTGAAATTCTGGAATCAGCAGATGAAACACGTTGCTGAACCGGGCAAATTTAACGTCATGATTGGTCTGGACTCAGTACGCACCCAGAACGCCCAGTTTACCTATCAGTAAGCCCCGGCACGAACCGCGCGTCCGGTTCGTGCTGATTAACGCTTCCCCGTTCCGGGGAAGCGCATCCCGTTTCTGCTTCAGCCATCCTGCCCGGACCTCCCCACTTTGAGAGTTTTACCCTTGTCTGACATGGCGACAGGCATGATCCTGCTCTATCCTCGGGGAAAATGGATTCCTCAAGCACGAATGAGGCGCTATGACGTACCAAACACTGATTGCCGAAGCCCACAATCAGCAGCGCACCCTGACGGCCATTGTCGAACAGGATGCGCGTACTGCTTATTTCTATATCTGGCCCACTGACCTGTTTCGTAGCCAGTTTGCGGTGCGGGGCTGCTGGTTACGTAACCTCCTGCCCGCGCCGGTTGAGGACGATCACCAGGCGATGGCGCAGGGCATTGCCCCCCTGTTAAGTGCCGAATACTGTCGTAACCTGGAAGCGGAGCCGCCGCTGGATCCGGCCGGGCTGCAAATACTCTGGGAACCGGGCGACGCGGGCGCAGCACTCTGGTACTACGGTCAGCTTCTTGCCGTGATCCCGGGCTGGAGTCTTTATCAGGATAAGCAGGTCAGTTTTTCTGCAGGCTGTATTAAAAAGAACCGGCTGACCGCACCCCTGGGTTCGGCGTCCACTAACCATTATTACGCCCTGGCCGAACAGCAACGGCAGTTCTGGCGTGAATGGCATGACGGCAGCGAATGGGACAAGGTACAGCAGGATCTGATGACCTGTTATCAGGCGCAGTTTGGCGAGTCGGTAAAATACTACGCGATCGATCAAGGCAACTGGCCGCCAATGGCGCTGTCGCAGCATTATCACAACGGCATCTGGTATTTTCTGACGCTGGGGATGAGTATTCGTCCCATGCCGCAGGTGGATTTTCTGTTTGATGAACTGGCACCGCACTATCGCCGGGCAGAGCTGGGGATGGCTGTTGATGGCGAGGTGATGACGGAGAGCAATGCGGTGCAAATGGCCAGTGCGCTGGCAGAATTTGTGCATTTACCATGGGCGCGCCTCACCTGGCTCGGCGAAGGCCATACGCTGGCTTCGGAAGTGGCTCCTGTGGGATTTGAAAGCTATCTGTTAGCCAACGAGCTGGCACCGGAAAGCGCGCAGTTTGTCCTGCCGAGGCGCGATGGCGACAGGCCAACGTTACTGTGGGCCACGCCGGTAACCGAAGCGGAGCGTCAGTTTGCACAGGCTGAACCCCAGGGCGGGCAACAACTGCGTGAACGCCTTTCCGCTGGCGGAAATACCCATATTTTCCGGCCACGCGAGCAGGTCGTCGAGGCGGGATAAGCCGCGCAATCGGGTGCGCCTGCCGCCAGGGGTAAGAAAGTTACGCACCTGGCGCAATTAAATATCTTTGTTGTTAAATGACTTGTTAAATTTGTGATCTAGTCTACTCAAGTTCCCCTTTGCTGTGCCGTTAACCCGGATCAGGCAATGGCGCCACAAAAGGTCAGGGGAACAATGATGTTAAAGACCACGCAATCCCGCTTCACCGCAACACTTATCGGCTTCTTTGTTGCGTTAATGTTGGTCACTATCTGGGTAATTAATCAGTTTGTTGCGCCTCAACTGGTGGAAAATGAAAGCCGCCTGATTCGTTATCAGGTGGATTCACTGGCTACCGGCATTGTTGAGCAAATGAACCGTGTGCAGGCACAGCAACGCGCCATCACCGAGGCTGCGGCCGTCATCGACAGCGCGGCGATCGACACCTTATTACCGGCGCTGGTCAACCAGTATCAGGACAGCAACGTCTTTGGCGGCGGTATCTGGCCCTTACCTAATCGTCGCGAAGCCGGAAAAGAGAAAGACAGCAGCTTTTTCGCGCGCGATGCCAGCAATAAGCTGCAGGTGAATACCTACTGGAACTCTGAGGCGGCTGACAAATACTGGGAGCAGCCCTGGTACAAAGACGGGATGGCTGCACCAAAAGGGCAGTGCGCCTGGGCTAAGGCTTATCAGGATGCCGCCAGCCCACAGCCGCGTACCAACTGTGCGATGGCCATCTACCGCGACGGTTCCATCTGGGGCGTCTCAACCATCGACGTTACGTTGGGTTTTTTCAACCAACTGGCTAAAAAAATGGGCGAGGCGATTCATGGAGACGTACTGATCGTTGAGTCTGACGGCAAAGTGGTCGGCAACGCAGCGCTGGCGAACGGTACGCCGAAACTTGAGAACCTGAGCGATCTGCAGAATCCAATGGCTGGGCCATTGAAAACCCTGCTGGCTCACGCAGGCACCCAGCCGACAGAAACCACTTACAATAGCCATGACGGTGAACAGACGCTGTTTTTACAGGCTATTCCGGGCAGCCCGTGGTATCTGGCCAGTAGCGTTCCGAGCAGCCTCCTGAAAGCACAGTCCCACAACATGCTGATGCGTCTGGGCCTGGTACAGATCCCGCTGGCAGTTATTCTGTTACTGGTGCTGTTAGGCTTTGTCCGCGCGATGATGAAGCGCCTGAGAATGCTGAATCAAAATATTGAAGCCTTGTCGACAGGCGGTGCGGATTTGACCCAGCGCCTGCCGGCCAGCAACAGCCCGGAATTCAACGCGGTGGCACAGAGCTTCAATAATTTTATCAGCTACCTGCAAGGGTTAATGCAGCAGGTTGGCAGCAGCGCACTGGCCATTTCAGCCGCATCACGTGAAATTGCCAGCGGTAATACGAATCTGTCGTCACGGACGGAAGATCAGGCCAGCTCGATTGTTGAGACGGCGGCCTCAATGGAACAGCTGACCGGCACCGTGCGTCAGAACGCCGATAACGCCACACATGCGAACCAGCTGGCCGGTGAGGCGTCACAGGTGGCGGCACGTGGCACAGAGGTGGTTCGGCAGGTCGTCAGCACCATGGGTGAAATCCATCACTCTTCACGTAAAGTCGTGGATATCATTAGCGTGATCGACAGCATTGCCTTCCAGACCAATATCCTGGCGCTGAACGCCGCCGTTGAAGCGGCGCGTGCCGGAGAACAGGGCCGGGGCTTTGCCGTGGTGGCATCAGAAGTCCGTAACCTGGCGCAACGTTCCGCTAACTCCGCCCGTGAGATCAAAAAACTCATCGAAGAGTCCGTAGCCAATATCGATGCGGGTAGCCAGTTGGTCGAGCAGGCCGGGCAGACGATGGACGAACTGGTGCAGGGCGTCAGCAGCGTGACCACCCTGATGAGCGAGATTATGGCGGCCAGCCGTGAACAGAGCATGGGCATTGAGCAGGTCAACGTGGCCATCAACCAGCTAGACAGCACCACGCAGCAAAACGCCGTGCTGGTTGAAGAAGTCTCTTCAGCCGCCCAGGCGATGGAAGCGCAAAGTCTGCAACTGGAACAGGTTGTGAAAAGCTTTAAACTGTAACGCCCATCGGGCCAGCCTCCGCTGGCCCGACATTTTTGCCGATCGGCTTCACCCTCTGACAGATTTGTGCATAAACAGCACAATTTTATCCCCTCAACCTCGCCGATCTTGTGCCAGAATGATGAGGAACACATTCAAGGAATCCTCATGTCTGCTATTGAAGTCATCCTCGTCGACCATCTTGATCGCCCCACTGGCAAAATGGAAAAGCTGGAAGTACATGAAAAAGGATTACTGCACCGTGCCGTGACGGTGTATGTTTTTAACGCCCGTCAGGAATTGCTGCTTCAGCGTCGCGCCAGCGATAAATACCATTGCGGCGGCCTCTGGAGTAATACCTGCTGCGGCCATCCTTATCCTCATGAGTCGACTAAAGACGCGGCTGAACGTCGGTTACGTGAAGAAATGGGCATGACCTTGTCGCTGACGCCGATCTTCGAACTGAGCTACAACCTGCCCCTGAGTAATGGTCTGACAGAGCATGAATACGGCCATGTGTTTTTTGCGGTCAGCGATGAGCTGCCCCAGCTCAATCCGCAGGAGGCCGACGCTTTCGACTACCGTTCGATGCAGGATATCGCCCGGCAAATGCAGCAGCAGCCGCAGCAGTTTACGCCCTGGTTTCTTCATACGTTCCCGCGTATTCCTGCCTACCTTGAGCATTTCACTGTCCCGGCATAACGATCTCGCCCTGGCTGATGTGGTCAGGGCCGGTTTCGTCACAAAACCCATCGCGCAACGCTGTTGCCAGGCTACGCTTTTATTGCAATGAATAAAAACGGTGGGGTGCCCGTGCGCGTTTCGCAGTGCTGACAACCAACGGCGACTCCAGGTGAATAACGTGATAAGGAAAGCAACATGGCAACTATTCGCGGTTGGGCGGGCATCGGTGCAGTAGTGTTTAGTCTCGGGATGGCGCATGCGGCCGAACCGGTTCGTGTCGGTTCCAAGATTGATACCGAAGGCTCACTGTTGGGAAATGTGATTCTGCTGGTGCTGGAAAAGCATGGTGTCAAAACCGTGAATAAAATCCAGTTGGGCGCCACCCAAGTGGTACGCGGTGCCATTACGGCGGGGGAACTGGATATCTACCCGGAATACACCGGTAATGGCGCGTTCTTTTTTAACGACGAAAAAGACAGTGCCTGGAAGAATGCCCGTCAGGGTTATGAGAAGGTCAAAAAGCTGGATGCAGAGAAAAATCACCTGATCTGGCTGACGCCCGCGCCCGCCAATAACACCTGGACCATTGCGGTGCGCAATGATGTGGCCGAAAAAAATCAGCTTAATTCACTACAGGACCTGAGCGCTTATCTCAAAAAAGGCGGTACGTTTAAGCTGGCTGCCTCGGCGGAATTTATTGAACGCAGCGATGCGTTGCCGGCCTTTGAAAAAGCCTATGACTTTACGCTTAAGCAGGATCAACTGTTATCGCTGGCAGGCGGCGATACGGCGGTGACTATCGGTGCGGCCGCCCAGCAAACCTCCGGGGTAAATGCGGCCATGGCCTACGGCACGGATGGCCCGGTTGCCGCGCTGGGCCTGAAAACCCTGAGCGATCCCAAAGGCGTGCAGCCCATCTATGCGCCCACACCCGTTGTACGTGAAGCAGTGCTCAAAGCCTATCCGCAAATGGATGCCTGGCTAAAACCGGCGTTCAGTGCACTTGACGAAAAGACATTGCAACAGCTCAACGCCAAAATTGCTGTGGAAGGGCAGGATGCCAGCAGTGTGGCAAAAGCGTGGCTGCAACAGCAAAAGCTGCTGTAACGGTGTCGCTTACGCGGTCGGTCATCAACTGGCCCTGGCGACAGCCTGTGGCTCTGGTCCTTGTTTTGCTCCTGAGTCTGGTGCTGGGCGGGCTGCCGTTTGTCATTGTGGCGGCCAACCGGCTGGTCAGCGGCCAGTCCCTGATGCTCTGGCAAACCGCACACGGCAGCCTGGTGCTCCCGCTGTGGCTGATGCTGGTGGCACTGTTATGGATACGATCGTCTTCCCTGCGCAGCGCCCTGCAATTCCTCACCGCCGCCCTGCTGTTGGCGGCGCTGACTGGCGTGTGCGGCGATCAGGCAACATGGGTGGCGGAGCAGGGTAGCCGGCTCGCGCGTACCCGGTTTGCCAGCGGCATGTGGTGTGCAAGTGCCATTACGCTACTGCTCATCACGGATACGGTGCGTCAGTTAACCAAACATAAGCGCTGGCAGCTCGTGCTGAATCTGTCGATCTGGATCATCCCTCTGTTTCTGCTGTTCAGCGGTCAACTTTCACAGCTGTCTCTGCTTAAAGAATATGCCAGTCGTGAGGCGGTGTTCGATGCCGCTTTACTGCGCCATCTGACGTTATTAGTCGGCACCGTTCTGCCTGCCTTACTCATCGCGTTGCCGCTTGGCATAGCGCTCTACCGACGGCCTGGCTGGCAAAGCAGTGTGTTTGGCGTACTGAATGTCGTTCAGACAGTGCCCTCAGTGGCGTTGTTTGGTTTACTGATTGCCCCGCTGGCGGCGCTGGCAAAACGTGTTCCCCTGGCAGGTGAATGGGGCATCAGCGGCATTGGGATGGCGCCCGCGATCATCGCCCTGGTGCTCTATGCGCTGTTGCCGCTTGTGCGCAATGTGGTGACCGGTCTGCAACAGGTGCCTCCGGACGTGCGCGAAACTGCGCGCGGCATGGGACTGAGCCGCCGCCAGCAGTTCCTTGCCGTTGACGTCCCCCTGGCGTTGCCAGTGTGGCTGGCAGGATTACGTGTGGTGGTGGTGCAGACGCTGGGCATGGCGGTGATCGCGGCGCTGATTGGCGCAGGCGGATTCGGCGCCATTATTTTCCAGGGATTGCTGAGCAATGCGCTGGATCTGGTGCTGTTAGGCGTGATCCCGGTCATTGCGCTGGCGGTCGTGCTGGATGCGTTATTTCGGGTAGTGATAGCCCTGCTGGAGCGAAGCGATGATTGAGTTTGAGCGCGTCACAAAATACTTTGCGGGCCAGGCGGCGGTGAAAAATCTTTCTCTGACGCTTGCCGAGGGAAGCTTTAGCGTTCTGTTGGGTACGTCGGGTTCCGGCAAGTCGACCACGCTGAAAATGATTAACCGCCTGGTGGAGTACGATCAGGGCGATATTCGCTTTCGGGGGACGTCGATTCGTCAGCTGGATGCGCAGGCCCTGCGCCGACAAATGGGCTATGCGATTCAGTCGACGGGGTTATTTCCCCACTGGACGATCGAAAAGAATATTGCCACGGTGCCCGCCTTGCTTGGCTGGCCGAATGCACGCCGCCAGGCACGAATTGCGGAACTCATCACGCTACTGAATCTGGATCCGGCCTTATTGCATCGCTATCCGCATCAGCTTTCCGGCGGGCAGCAGCAGCGCGTCGGGGTTGCCCGGGCGCTGGCAGCCGATCCACAAGTATTACTGATGGATGAACCGTTTGGTGCACTGGATCCGGTAACGCGCAGCGCGCTACAACAGGAAATGTTACGTATCCATCAGGTCTCCGGCTGCACGATTGTGTTGGTGACGCATGATATTGATGAAGCCCTGACGCTGGCCGACAACATCGTGCTGCTCCATGACGGTGAGATCGTTCAGCAGGGCAAACCGCTGACGTTGCTGACCCGGCCAGGCAACGATTTTGTCCGGGATTTTTTTGGCCGCAGTGAAAGAGGACTGCGGCTACTGGCGCTCGGACAGGTCGGCAGCGTGGTGCGTCATGGCGAATGGCTGGAAGCAGAACCGCTCAGGGCAGATCTGACGTTACGTGAGGCGCTGTCGCAGTTTATCAGTCGCGGCACCGATAAATTGCCGGTAGTCGATGGCGATCGCCGCCCGCTTGGTGTGCTTCACTTCGCTGACCTGCTGCATCATGCGGAGACGGGCCGATGCGACGGTTAGCCGATCCGCTGCTGTGGCTGGTGCTGCTCTATCTGGGACTGCTCTGGGCGATGCCCTACAGTGGCCCGCTGTTTGCCGCCTGGTTTCCTGAACTTGCGCGCCCACTCTACCAGCAGGACAGTTTCTGGCAACTCACCCTGGCGCACCTGTTTTTAGTGGTCGTAGCCAGTCTGCTGGCAACCGCTATCGGCGTCGGCTGTGGCGTGCTGGCGACGCGTCGCAGTGGTCGCGCTTTCCGCCCTCTGCTGGAAACCATTGCGGCAGCCGGTCAGACCATCCCGCCTGTGGCCGTGCTGGCCATTGCGATACCGGTGATGGGATTTGGCGCCTGGCCCGCGATCGTGGCATTATTGCTCTATGGTTTGCTGCCCATCCTTCAGGGCACCTTAGCAGGGCTGGACAACGTGCCTGCCAGCAGCCGGGAGATTGCCGTAGGGGTGGGAATGAGCCGTTGGCAGCGCTTATGGCAGGTGGAGCTCGCCCTGGCCGCGCCAGTGATTATTGCGGGAATGCGCACGTCGGTGATTATCAATATCGGTACGGCAGCCATCGCCTCTACCGTAGGAGCAAAAAGCCTGGGATCGCCCATCATTATTGGATTAAGCGGCTTTAATACCGCCTATGTGCTGCAGGGCGCTTTACTGGTCGCACTGTTGGCGATTGTCTGCGATCGCCTGTTTGAACGGCTACAGCGCAGATTTAGCGTGAATGGACGATGAGCGAATAGCCAACCAGCATCAGCCCACTGGTTCCGCCAAGCGCCAGAATAGCAAACAGCGTGGCGAAAAAGGTTTTTTTCCAGTTCATAAATAACCTGAAGGTGTTGATGTGAAGGCGGGGATGATAGCGCGCGCAAGGCAGCCGTCATAGTGCCGAGCGTGCGTTTTTGTGTCAGTGAGCCTCATGCAAAAGCACAGAGAATCCCTGCTCCTGCCAGTGCGACAGTTGTTCCTGCTGACGACGCGTCAGTTTTTTCCCCGTAAAAACAAACATATTCAGCCCGGGAAACAGCTCCGGTCGCGGAACATCCAGCGGTTCTGACAGCACATCAATCCGCCAGCCGTGCTGGGATAACCGCCAGCCTTCCAGCCAGATGCGGGTTCGATCCTCAATGCCCCAGCCAATGATCAGCGCTTCCTTGCCTGCCTTTTTGCGATTACTGGCAAGACAGAACGCCACATAGTCGATCAGAATGCCGTCCAGCAGGCTGCACATCGTGCGGGCCGTATTCTGATCAAGGCTGAGTTTTTGCCTTACAGGCATAAAAACATGATCGATCAACGAATCGACTGCATATTCGCGGCCAATTAAGGCGATTTTATTGCGTAGCTTTGCCGGTCTTACATGGCGCAGTATGCTGATAAGCTCGTCCTGCATAGCCGTCCAGCCATCATGCGTATCAACATCGCCGCCTTCCAGTAGGGCTTTTACCTTGCCTACCGGGACTCCACTCTCAATCCAGCGCATAATTTCCTGGATGCGCTGAACATCTTCTTCATCGAACTGTCGATGACCGCCTTCAGTACGTTGTGGTTTCAATAATCCATAACGTCGTTGCCAGGCGCGTAAGGTAACCGGATTTATGCCACAGCGCTCGGCGACGTCGCCGATACTGTATAAGGTCATATTTACCTCTTTCACTGACCTGAATGAAACCACCATAGCGAAGCCTGTTAAGTTGTACAACCAATTTTTAAATGTACAACTTGACGGCTGCGCTTAAATGGTGTCCTATCTCAATTGTGAGAATTAAATTTCATAATAGAGATAAAAATGGCTTCTGATAATACTGAACAACGCCTCGCGGCTCGCCTGGCAGAACTGCGCATAAAACAGGGCTGGTCACTGGATGAGTTATCCACCGCAACAGGCATTAGCCGGGCAACATTATCGCGTATTGAGCGCGCTGAAACCAGTCCAACGGCTGCTCTCCTGAACCGCTTATGTGTCGCTTACAGTTTAACAATGTCACGCCTGTTGAGCGAAGTTGAAGAAGGTAACGATCTGCTGATTCCGCGCGATCGCCAACCGGTCTGGCAGGACGAAGCCAGCGGTTTTATTCGCCGTAACGTATCGCCGCCTGCGGCCACCTTCCGATGTGAGCTTATTGAGGGAACGCTGCGACCGGGTGCCCGTATTGATTATAATGCGCCGCCCGTGCAGGGCATGGAGCAGCATATCTGGCTGCGACAAGGGCAACTGACGGTAACGATGGGCGCGCAGAGCTGGACACTCGGTGCGGGCGACAGCCTGCGTTTCCATCTTACGGGCGCATCCGGCTTTCAGGCGCATCTGACTGAGGGTGCGCGTTACCTGCTGGTGGTATGTAAACCATGACACTCTATGAATCACTCAGCGCCGGTGCGGCGCACCAGGCGTTAAGCGAGCTGGTCGAGGTTTTACAGGCCTGTGTCGCCGACGGGGCCAGCGTCGGGTTTATCGATCCCGATGACCGGGCGGCCATTCATCAGTTCTGGCAACGTCAGCTTGCCGGACTGGAACAGGGCCAAAGTGAGCTGCTGGTCGCCCGTCAGCATGGCACGGTTGTCGCGACGGTTATGCTGAACGCGAGCGCAATGCCGAATGGCCGACACCGGGCCGAGATCAGTAAATTATTAGTGCATCCCCGCGCGCGGCGGCAGGGCATTGCACGCCAGTTAATGCAGCAGGCAGAGCAGCGGGCACGCCAGCAGGGGAAACGCTTACTGGTGCTGGACACGCGGCGTGGCGATGTCGCCAGCGAGCTTTACCTGGCGCTGAACTGGCAGGTGGCCGGATTTATTCCTCTCTATGCGGAATCCATTCACGGTGAGATGGACGCGACCACGGTGATGTTTAAGCTGCTGACGTAGCGGATGTGCTGCGAGAGTGCGCCGGGTCAACGGGATCGGCAATCAAACATGCACTGCGCCGCGCGGTTTGTCCGGTGCTCAGCCCGCTCGCCTCGCCGCCCGTTTCTGAAGCGGGCACGAAAAAACAGACCTGAAAGCTGACGACACCGCAATACTGTGTAAAAATACAGGCCAATGAGTAACACGGTAATCTAAACATGGCCCTGACAGCAGCAATAAAAAGCCAGATAGCACAGTGGTACAAAGCGCTGCAGCAACAGGTGCCCGATTTTATTCCTCGCCCGGCCCAGCGTCAGATGATTGCTGAGGTGGCAAAATGCCTGTCGGGTGATGACGGTCGTCACCTGGCCGTGGAAGCGCCTACGGGCGTGGGCAAAACCCTTTCTTATCTGATCCCCGGTATCGCCGTCAGCCGTGCCGAAGAGAAACGGCTGGTGATCAGCACGGCCAACGTGGCCTTGCAGGATCAAATCTTCAGCAAAGACTTGCCGTTGCTGAAAAAAATCATTCCGGATTTAACCTTTACAGCGGCCTTTGGGCGGGGACGTTACGTCTGCCCGCGTAACCTGGCTGCGCTGGTGGCGGATGATCATCAGCAGGCTGATTTGCTGTTCTACCTGGATGATGACGCGGTCAGCAGCACCAAAGACGAGCAGATCCTGTGCGGACGGCTGCAAAAGTCACTCGATCGCCATCAGTGGGATGGCCTGCGCGATCACAGCGATGAAAACGTCAGCGACAGCCTGTGGCAGCGCCTGTCGACGGATAAAGCCAGTTGTCTGGGCGTGCATTGTCGCTGGTATCGGGAGTGTCCGTTTTTTATCGCGCGACGTGAAATCGAGCAGGTCGATGTGGTGGTCGCCAACCACGCGCTGGTGATGGCGGCAATGGAAAATGAATCGGTATTGCCGCCCGCCAAAAACCTGATGCTGGTGGTGGATGAAGGCCACCATCTGCCTGACGTGGCGCGGGATGCGCTGGAGATGAGCGCGGATATTACGCCGGGCTGGACCAGCCTGCAGCTCGATCTGTTTGTCAAACTGGTCGAGGCGATAATGAGTCAGATGCGGCCCAAGTCGCCGCCTCCGCTGGCCAGTTCTGAACGCCTGAAAGCGCACTGTGATGAACTGCGCGAGTTACTGACCGTGATAAGCGATGCATTAAGTCCGCTGTTACCCGCGCATAATCAGCCCGGCGAGTTTCGCTTTGTACTGGGCGCGTTGCCGGAGGATGTGCTGGCGCTGTGCGCGCGTCTGTTTAAGCTGAGTGATGCGCTGCGCGGGCTGGCAGAGGGACTGATCAACGCGCTGAGTGAACAAACCGGCAGCGTTGATCTGGTCCGTCTGCATCGCAATTTATTGCAGCTTAACCGCCACTTTGGCTGGTTTGAATCGGTCAGCAAACTGTGGCGGCTGGCCGCGATGGAGAAAGCCTCTGGCGCACCCGTCTCCAAATGGATTACCCGCGAGCTGCGTGAGGGGCAGGCACATCTCTTGTTTCACTGCGCAGGCATTCGCGTCTGCGATCAACTGGAAAAAATGCTGTGGCGGAAAATCCCGCATGTGGTGGTGACCTCTGCGACACTGCGCTCATTAAACAGTTTTACCCGCCTGCAGGAGATGTCCGGGCTGAATGAAAAGGCCGGGGACCGCTTCGTGGCGCTGGACTCGCCGTTCAGCCACGTCGACCAGGGTAAGCTCGTTATCCCGCAGATGCGCTACGAGCCGCTGATGGCGAATGAAGCAGCCCATATCGCCGAGATGGCGGCCTTTTTTCGCCAGCAAATGCAGACCGATAAACACAAAGGCATTCTGGTCCTCTTTGCCAGCGGTCGGGCCATGCAGCAATTTGTCGAGGCGTTGCCCGAGTTGCGCCTGATGATGCTGGTGCAGGGCGATCAACCGCGTAGCCGGCTGATCGCCCTGCACCGTAAGCGGATAGAACAGGGCGAAACCAGCATTCTGATTGGTTTGCAGTCCTTTGCCGAGGGGCTGGATTTAAAAGGCGAGCTGCTCAGCCAGGTGCACATTCATAAAATCGCTTTCCCGCCCATAGACAGTCCGGTAATTTTAACCGAGGGAGAGTGGCTAAAAAGTCTCAAACGCTATCCGTTTGAAGTGCAAAGCCTGCCCAGCGCCTCCTTTACGTTAATTCAGCAGGTCGGGCGCTTAATTCGCAGCCACCAGTGCTATGGCGAAATCGTGATTTACGATCGCCGTCTGCTGAGCAAAGCTTACGGTGCCCGGCTGTTAGCCGCGTTGCCCGTGTTCGCCATTGAACAACCGGTGACGCCTGAGCCTGAAGCCCTGAAGGCCCGATCCAAACCTGGCGCGCGCAAACCGCGTGCGACGCGGCGTTAAGTCGGTACCACTGAACGGAAACGAGTGATGGAACTGAATAAAATTATCAAAGAAGTCGGGCGTGGTAAGAACCATGCACGTGATATTGATTTCGACAGTGCCGTTGCACTTTACGGCGCTATGCTGGACGGCAGCGTACCGGATCTTGAAATGGGCAGTATTTTAATTGCCCTGCGTATCAAGGGCGAGGGCGAGGCGGAGATGCGCGGATTTTATCAGGCGATGCAGGCGCGTATGCTGCGCCTGCAGGCACCCGCAGGCCGTCCGATGCCCGTGGTCATTCCCAGCTATAACGGTGCGCGTCGTCAGGGCAATCTGACGCCCCTGCTGGCGCTGGTGCTGAACCGGCTGGGTTTGCCGGTGCTGGTTCACGGCGTCAGCGACGATGCGACGCGCATCACCAGCGAAGCGGTGTTTGCGGCGCTGGGCATCATGCCGGTCACCACTGCAGAGCAGGCACAGACGTTGCTCGACAAGGGCGAACTGGTGTTTATCACCATCGATCACCTCTGTCCGCCAATGGCAAAACAGCTGTCGCTGCGCTGGCGCATGGGCGTCCGCAACAGCGCCCATACGCTGGCAAAACTGGCCACCCCGTTTGGCGAACGCGAGGCGCTACGCCTGTCGAGCGTCTCGCATCCCGAATACGTGCCGCGGGTGGCAACGTTTTTTAATGATATCGATGCCCCGGCTATTTTGCTGAATGGCACAGAGGGCGAGGTTTACGCCAATCCGCAGCGCTGCCCGTCCATCAGCTACGTGGGCGGTGCTGGACAGCAGGCCGAGGTCTGGGTGGAGAGGCAGCCGGAAATCAGTGTAGCGCTGCCCGCGGACAAATCGGCAGAGGAGACCGCGCGCTGGACGCAGGAGGTGCTGAATCAGCAACGTCCACTGCCCGCCTCGCTGCGTCTGCAGATTGCCTGCTGCCTGCGTGCCAGCGGTGAGGCGGCGACGCTGCAGGCCGGTCTGGACAGGCTCGCGGCAGCGGGTTTTTAAGCGCGCGTCTGTGGCAGAGCCTGTTCCACCAGGTTCTGCCAGAACTGGATTCCGGTCGGAATCAGCGCATCGTTGAAGTCATAATGGGCATTGTGCAGCGGTGCGGAGGGCGTTGCGCCATCGGCACCCAGCCAGAAGTAGGCGCCAGGGCAGGCTTCCAGCATACAGGCAAAGTCTTCCGAGGCCATGGACGGATTCACCTGCCAGCGCACCTGGCCTTCGCCGAAGGTACTAACGGCAACGTCATGCACCTGCTGAGCCGGGCCAGCATGATTCGCCGTTACCGGATAGCCGGGCAGCCAGTGAATGGCCCCACACACGCCAAAAGGTTTCGGCAGCGTCGTCACAAAATCATCAACAAGGGCATGAACCCGTTTGCGCACGTCGTCCTGCAGACAGCGCACCGTTCCGCGCAGAACAATCTGTTCCGGAATCACGTTAATCGCCTCACCGCCCTGAATCTGGGTGACGCTGACAACCGCAGATGACAGCGGCGACAGGCGACGTGAGGGAATAGTTTGCAGCGCCAGGATCAGTTCGGCGGCGACCACCATCGGATCGGCACCGCTCTCCGGCATGGCCGCATGGCAACTCTTACCGCTCAGGGTGATTTCAAAGGCGTCCAGCGAGGCCATCATTGCGCCGGGATTGACGGCCAGCGATCCCAGCGGTAAGCCCGGCCAGTTATGCATCGCGTAAACGGCATCCATCGGGAAGCGCGTAAATAAGCCCTCTTCAACCATTTTGCGTGCACCGCCCAGATTCTCTTCCGCCGGCTGAAAAATGAAATGCACAGTGCCGCTGAAGCGACGCGTAGCCGCCAGATGTTTTGCTGCCGCCAGCAAAATTGCCGTGTGACCATCATGGCCGCAGGCATGCATCACGCCGGGCCTGGCAGAGCGCCAGGCCGCATCACCTTTCTCGTTGATCGGCAGCGCATCCATATCCGCGCGCAGGCCGATAACCGGTCCGGCGCCATTTTCCAGCGTGCCCACCACGCCGGTGCCAGCCAGACCGCGAAACACCTGCAGGCCTGCAAGTTCCAGCTCCTGAGCGACCTTATCGCTGGTCTGATGTTCCTGATAACCCAGTTCAGGTTCGCGATGAAACTGATGGCGCCAGCGCAGCGCTTCGTCAAGCAGGGCAGGGGAAAGAGTCATGCAGTATCGCGCTCCATATCATTCAGGAAGCTTCACTTTAGAGATCTGACAGCGGTACGTCTATTACCGAAAAGGCGAAATGGGATGACAGGCTAAATCAAAATGGAATAAGTAATAAGCAAGTGTACAAAAATGCAGTCGTTTATGCCGGTTCTCGTTTCACGCACAGAAAGCCAATACCGATAAGGCTGTCTTAGCAGGACGGATCGGCCAGCAGGGGCACGGCACAGGCTCCCGGTAAGATCCATCGTACTCTGGCATTCGATGACGCCGTGGGTTCAACACGGTTTATGGGCGTATCATCCGGATTGTCGTAGGTTCATTACCGTCTGACGTGGCTCGATGTGACAGCAGGCTGGGGCTGTGCGGTTCCGGCATGGTGCTCGCCGGAACCGCGCGTTTTGATACCGTTATTGCATCGGTAAGTTCAGTCCGTGCTTTTGGGCACAGGTCTGCGCCAGTTCATAGCCGGCATCGGCATGGCGCATCACGCCGGTGGCGGGATCGTTCCACAGCACGCGGCCCAGACGCGCATCTGCCGCTTCACTGCCGTCACACACAATCACCACGCCGGCGTGCTGAGAGAAGCCCATGCCCACACCGCCGCCGTGGTGCAGACTGACCCAGGTCGCACCGCCCGCCGTGTTGAGCAGGGCGTTCAGTAATGGCCAGTCAGAGACCGCGTCCGAACCGTCTTTCATCGCTTCGGTTTCACGGTTGGGCGAGGCGACGGAACCGCAGTCGAGATGATCGCGGCCAATGACTATCGGCGCTTTCAGCTCGCCGGTGCGCACCATGTCATTAAAGGCCAGCGCCGCAAGATGGCGTTCGCCCAGCCCCAGCCAGCAGATACGTGCCGGTAACCCCTGGAAAGCGATGCGTTCCTGCGCCATATCCAGCCAGCGATGCAGCGTTTTATGTTCAGGGAAGAGCGCTTTGAGTTTAGCGTCCGTTTTATAGATATCCTCCGGATCGCCAGACAGGGCCACCCAGCGAAACGGTCCTTTGCCCTCGCAAAACAGGGGACGGATATAGGCGGGCACAAAACCGGGGAAATCAAACGCGTTGCTGACGCCTTCATCCAGCGCGACCTGGCGGATATTGTTGCCATAATCCACAGTAGGGATGCCCATGTGACAAAAGTCGAGCATCGCCTGCACATGCACCGCCATGGAGGCGCGGGCGGCTTTTTCTACGGCTTTAGGATTCGCCTTACGTTCCTGCTCCCAGCGCGACACATCCCAGTCAATCGGCAGATAGCCGTTGACGGGATCGTGCGCCGAGGTTTGATCGGTCACGATGTCCGGCTTCGGCCCACCGGCTTTTGCGCGTTTCACCAGCTCCGGCAGGATTTCTGCCGCGTTGCCTAACAGACCCACGGAGATTGCTTTCTTCGCCTGCGTGGCCGCGTGGATTAACGTCAGGGCTTCATCCAGCGAGGTGGCTTTGTGATCGACATAGCGGGTGCGTAAACGGAAATCGATACGCGATTCCTGACATTCAATGGCCAGCACGCAGGCCCCGGCCAGCACGCCGGCCAGCGGTTGGGCACCGCCCATGCCGCCTAATCCGGCCGTCAGGATCCAGCGTCCACTTAAATCATTGTTGTAATGCTGACGTCCGGCCTCGACAAACGTCTCGTAGGTGCCCTGTACAATCCCCTGCGCACCGATGTAAATCCAGGACCCGGCGGTCATCTGGCCGTACATCATCAGCCCGGCCTTATCCAGTTCATGGAAGTGATCCCAGTTGGCCCAGTGTGGCACCAGATTGGAATTAGCCAGCAGTACGCGTGGCGCATCCGCATGGGTGCGAAACACGCCAACCGGCTTGCCCGACTGGATCAGCAGGGTTTCGTCGGGTTGCAGCACCTGTAGCGAGCGTAAAATTTGCTCAAAGCATGCCCAGTTACGCGCGGCTTTACCAATCCCGCCATAGACCACCAAATCCTCCGGGCGCTCTGCCACCTCGGGATCGAGGTTGTTCTGAATCATGCGGTAGGCCGCTTCAATCAACCAGTTTGCGCAGTGCAGTGTATTTCCACGCGGCGCACGAATCTCGCGTGCTACCACTTTTGCCAGGGTTTCGCTCATGACGGATTCCTTATTCAACTGAATGGGTGCCCATGCTGGGTAACAATGCGGTGAGTGCCTGCGGCCAGTCGCAGCGGCTTGCCCACTGGCGCATCGCTTCGATGTCCGGTGCCAGCAGGCGGTCCTCCTCAAGGAAGGCGACGCGTTCGCGGATCGTGCCAATGGCCTGTTCTATCAGTGCAGAACTTTGCAGGGGACGATGAAACTCAATGCCCTGGGCCGCTGCCATGGCTTCAATGCCGACTACCGCCGCGCTGTTAAAGCACATGTCGCCCAGTCGGCGGGCGGCATAGGTGGCCATCGACACGTGATCTTCCTGGTTAGCCGAGGTAGGCAAACTGTCGACGCTGCCGGGATGCGCCAGCGATTTATTTTCGGAGGCGAGCGCCGCCGCGGTGACCTGAGCAATCATAAAACCGGAGTTCACGCCGCCGTCGCGGACCAGGAAAGGGGGCAGACCGGACAAACCGGTATCCAGCAGCAGGGCCAGTCGACGTTCAGAGATGGCGCCCACTTCGGCGACGGCCAGGGCAATAATGTCTGCGGCAAAAGCCACGGGTTCAGCATGGAAGTTGCCACCGGAGATCACATCACCGGTTTCGGTGAACACCAGCGGGTTATCGGACGCGGCGTTGGCTTCAATCTGCAGGATGCGGGCGGCATGGCTGAGGTTATCCAGGCACGCTCCCATGACCTGGGGGACGCAGCGGACAGAGTAGGGATCCTGCACGCGCCCACAATGGGTATGAGAACCCAGGATCTCGCTGCCTTCAATCAGGGCGGTGACGGCGGCCGCCACGGCAATCTGGCCATGCTGGCCACGCGCCTGATGAATACGCGCGTCGAACGGTTTTAATGAGCCTTTAATCGCTTCCAGCGACAGCGCGCCCGCCATTAAGCCTGCGGCAAACAGATTTTCCGCTTCGAACAGGCCGCGCAGTGCCAGCGCAGTCGATACCTGGGTACCGTTGAGTAAGGCCAGCCCTTCTTTGGGACCCAGCACAAACGGCGTCAGGCCCACTTTTGCCAGACCTTCCGTCGCCGGAATGCGTTCACCGTTGACCCGTACTTCACCTTCACCTAGCAGCATCAGCGACATGTGCGCCAGTGGGGCCAGATCGCCAGAGGCCCCCACCGATCCTTTGGCGGGAATGCACGGCATCACGCCCGCATTGAACAGGGCCAGCAACGCCTCCACCAGTTCAATCCGCACGCCAGAATGACCACGGGAAAGGCTGATGATTTTGCTGGCGACCACCAGGCGCGTCACGTTATCGGGCAGAAGTTCCCCCAGGCCGACGCTGTGAGACAGCACCAGGTTTCGCTGCAGATCGGCAAGACGGCTGGCGGGGATTTGAGTCTGCGCCAGTTTACCGAAACCGGTATTGATGCCGTACACCACGCTACCGGAGGCCACAATCGCTTCAACGGTTTGTTGCGCTTCAGTGATGGCGCGGCGAGCGCCGTCATCAAGGCTGAGTGTGACGTTGCCTTGATATATTGCGCGCAACATCGCGAGATCGACCTTGCCTGGCACCAGACGTAATCCCTGAGACGAACCTGACATACTTTGCTCCTGTCTATACAAGGGTTGGCTTATTCGCTGGCCGTTCTGTTGACCCGAATAGCGGAATAACGCGAGTGAAACATAACTGTCTATTCTTGTCTATACAAGTTGCAATCGGCATGTCAGACCGATCACAAAATTGATCAGGCATTAACAGAGGGCTAACGTGGGCAGCAGGCGGGTTTCCTGCACCGCTGTAAGGCAACAGGTGCACGGTTTACATGCCGATCTCGGGCTGGAATGTATATACATCCAGCCCGTCAGGCAGTAAACTTTGGGCATTATCAGCTTAAGGAATACGATATGGCCGAGCACACGGCAATTGCACAACTGGCAGCGGCCATGAGTGACGAACCCGCACCCATCTATCAACGGGTTAAACAGGCGATCATCAGCCAGATTCGTGAAGGCCACTGGAAAGCTAACCAACGGGTGCCTTCAGAAAGCGAGCTGGTGAATGAGCTTGGCGTAAGTCGTATGACGATTAACCGGGCATTGCGGGAATTAACCAGCGAAGGATTTCTGGTACGTATGCAAGGCGTTGGTACGTTTGTCGCGGAGATGAAAGGCTACACAGCCATGCTTGAGGTGCACAACATCGCGGATGAAATTGCGCAGCGGGGTCATCAGCACAGCTGCAAAATTCTCACGATTGGTCAGAATAAAGCCGATCCGGAGCAGGCTTCCCTTCTGGGCCTGACAACCGGACAAACGCTGTTTCATTCTCTGATTGTGCATTATGAAAATGACATGCCGGTGCAGCTGGAAGATCGGCTGGTGAATCCACAACTGGCCCCGGATTACCTGGCCCAGGATTACCACACGCTCACGCCTTATACGTACCTGATGCGCGCGGCACCGTTGACGGCGGGTGAACATATCGTTGAGGCGGTGATGCCGGATGCGCGACAGCGTAAATATCTGGCGATTGATGAGCACGAGCCTTGCCTGCTTATCCGTCGCCAGACCTGGAGCGATAACAAGATTGTGACCTATGCGCGTTTACTCTATCCCGGCTCGCGTTACAAGCTGCTGGGGCGCTTTAAAGGGCACGGGTAAGACGAATAAACAGTAACCTCGCATCCTGGCTGTCCGGCTGCAGTCGGGTGGGATGATCGACCCACCAGACGCCCTGCTGCTCCGCTAATGGCGCATCGTTCACGATGCGCCATTCTCCTGCCAGCACCCAGGCCACACCGTGCTCGCTGCTGACGGCGTCGGTGACGACGTCAGCCTGTGCCCGCCATTCGCCTCGTCGTGTCATGATGTTAAAATCCTGACTGGGCGCTTTACCCTGCAACTGAGCCTCAAGTGCCTGCTCCCCCGTAAAAGCCCAGGGCTTTTCCGGCAACAGGCGATGCGCGACGTTCTCGCCACGCAGCAGAACAGGGCTGCCGTTTAGCAGAGTGATAATGCGATCGACACCGGTAAACGCCGAGAAGGGGCCGTCGCTGGCGATGGTGGCAATACTGGCGCGCCAGGCGAAGTCGTTTGCCCCGGGCGGATAGCCGATAATTTCACGTGTTTCGCCACCGCCGTTGCGCCAGCGACTGACGGGTAAGCTGTCTAAAGAAAAAACGCTTCTCATCGCAACGCTGCCATTGCCTGCGCGAAACGGGCTGCACAGGCTTCTTCTTCTGCATGATGGCCATCGCTGATCACCCGGTTACCCGCCACATACACGTCGCGAATCTGCTCGCGCTGGCCAGCAAACAGCCAGCGATTGAGCAGGGCAGACTCATCCACACTGCCCAGCCAGGCGTCATCGCGTAATACCAGCCAGTCGGCGCGTTGCCCGACGGCCAGCGCTCCACTCTTTATTCCGCAGGCCTGGGCACCGCCCGCCGCGGCCTGTTGCCACAGCAGATCGCCGACTGAGGGCTGGTCGGGCAGCGTGATGCGATTGCGACGACGGTCGCGCAGGCGTTGGGCATATTCAAGCCAGCGCAACTCCTCCTGAACACTGAGCGAGACATGACTGTCAGAGCCAATGCCCCAGCGTCCGCCCTGGGCGATATAGTCCACGGCGGGAAAAATACCGTCACCGAGGTTGGCTTCCGTGGTCGGGCTGAGCCCGGCAACCGCACCGCTGGCGGCAAGGCGCGTCACTTCGCTGTCATCAAGATGCGTTGCATGAATCAGGCACCAGCGTGCATCGACATCGAAACGCGTCATCAGCCAGCTCACCGGACGCTCGCCGCTCCAGGCCAGACTGTCATTGACTTCCTTCTCCTGCTCGGCGATGTGAATATGGATGGGTAACGTGGTCTCGCTGGCGCTGAGCACGGCATGCATTTGCGCTTCACTGACTGCGCGCAGTGAGTGAAAGCAGAGGCCTGCGTTGTGCAGGGGTTTATCTTTTATCCACGTCTGAAGACGTACCTGCTGTTGCAGATAGCTGTCGGTCTGCTGAATAAAGCGCTTTTGTCCCGGCACCGGCGGCTGAGCGCCAAAACCGCTGTAGCTGTAAAGCACCGGTAGCAACGTCTGACCTATGCCTGCCGTCTCTGCCGCCGCAATAAGCTGGCGCAGCATGGCATCGTCCGCATAAGGTTTACCGTCAATATCGTGATGCAGATAATGAAATTCTGCGACCTGGCAATAGCCGCCTTTTAGCATATCGATATACAGCAGGGCGGCGATATCACCTACCTGCCCGGGCGTCAGACGCTGCACCATGCGATACATCCGATCGCGCCAGGTCCAGAAGCTGTCCTGCGGATCGCCCGCCACTTCAGCCAGACCGGCCATGGCACGTTGAAAAGCATGTGAATGCAAATTCGCAATAGCGGGAATCACGTTACCGGCTAAACGTGTCGCTTCCCTGTCATCACCGTCGGGCGTAATCGCATCAATCATGCCCGCCGCGTTGACGCTGATACGCACCTGTTTATGCCAGCCTCCGGCCAGCCATGCGCGTGGCGCAAAAAAAGTTGCCATGGTTGATCCTCAAGGGATGTGGTTGTATATACATATACATACTTTAAAGTTTGCTGTAAACGGCAAGCGCATTGTGAGGCGGGAATGGCAGAAAAACTCCAGGTAGACAGCGTGTGGAGCGGGGCAGATGTGGTAACCATGCAAAGCGGCCACTATCATCTTATCGAACAGGGTGCGCTGGCAGTAAAGGCGGGCAGGCTGGTATGGGTTGGGCCCGCCGCCGCGATGCCAGCTTTTGAGGCGCGTGAACATCATCGTCTGCCGGGCGGGATCATCACGCCGGGTTTAGTGGACTGCCACACGCATCTGGTTTTTGGTGGCGATCGCAGTCAGGAGTTTGAGCAGCGCCTCAACGGCGTGAGCTATGCCGATATTGCGGCCCAGGGCGGCGGCATCCTTTCTACCGTTCGGGCCACCCGTGATGCCAGTGAACAAACGTTAGTGGCGACAGCCCGCTGGCGGTTGAATCGCTTGCTGGCCGAGGGCGTGACCACCGTCGAGATTAAATCCGGCTACGGTCTGGATGAAGAAAGTGAATTACGTATGCTGCGTGCCATTCGACAGCTCAGTCAGGAGGTGGCTGCGGATGTGCAGGCCACCTGCCTGGCCGCTCATGCGGTTCCGCCCGAATTTAAACAGGATCCCGATGGCTGGATCACGATCATCTGTGACCGCCTGTTACCTCAGATCAGCGCCGAAGGCCTGGCGGATGCGGTGGATGCATTTTGCGAACATCTGGCGTTTACCCCGCAGCAGGTCGCCCGGGTATTTGACCGGGCAACGGCGCTGGGCATGCCGGTGAAACTGCATGCCGAGCAGCTTTCCTCTTTGGGCGGAGCGGCGCTGGCCGCCCGTTATGGCGCGCTGTCCGCCGATCATCTGGAATATGCAACGGAAACGGATGTTCAGGCAATGGCAGAACAGGGTACGGTAGCCGTGTTATTGCCCGGCGCGTTTTTTCTGCTGCGGGAAACGCAGCGCCCGCCGGTAGCGTTGTTCCGACGCTATGGTGTGCCCATGGCACTGGCGAGTGATGCCAATCCCGGCACATCGCCCGCGCTGTCGCTGCGCCTGATGCTGAATATGGGCTGCACCCTGTTCGGCATGACGCCGGAAGAAGCGCTGGCAGGCGTGACCCTGTGGGGGGCAAAGGCGCTGGGGCTGGAGGCAAGTCACGGTTCGCTGGAGGCGGGAAAAGTGGCCAGTTTTGTTCACTGGCCGCTGGCCCGCCCGGCGGAACTGGTTTACTGGCTGGGCGGTGAACTGCCCTGTACCGTTATCTACCGCGGAGAAGTACAATGACACCTTTTCATTTTACCCAAGGGACTATCCCGCTGCTGGTCAGTATTCCCCATGCCGGCACGATGTTAACACCGGAAGTTGAAGCCGGGCTCAGCGATGCCGCCCGTGACTTACCGGATACGGACTGGCACATTCCACAACTATATGATTTTGTCCGTGATATGGGAGCCAGTCTGGTTATTGGCCGCTACTCACGCTTTGTTGTCGATCTCAATCGTCCCTCAGACAATCAACCGCTTTATACGACCGCCACCACCGGCCTGTTTCCGGAAACCCTGTTTGACGGCACGCCGACGTTTGTTGCGGGCAAAGCCCCCACGGATGCACAGCGACAGGGATATATTCAGACAATCTGGCAGCCTTATCATCAGCAGATCCAGCAGACGCTGGCGCAGATGAAAGCGGAATTTGGCTATGCGCTGCTGTTTGACGCCCATTCGATTGCCAGTGAAATTCCACGACTGTTTGACGGTCGCCTGCCGGATCTCAATATTGGTACCAATGACGGGGCCAGTTGCAGCAAACGCGTCATCGACGGGCTGACATCGGTATGCAGCGCGCAGGATCGCTATAGCTGGGTCGTCAATGGCCGTTTCAAAGGCGGCTACATTACGCGCGCTTACGGTCAACCCGATCGGCAGATCCAGGCGGTGCAACTGGAGCTGTCGCAAATCAATTATATGGACGAGACACCGCCCTTTACCTGGCATGAAGCCCGCGCGGCAGAACTGAAAAAAGTCCTGAAGCCGCTGTTACACAGTTTTGTGGCGCAGGGCAAGGGCTGACGGCGACGTTCGTGATGCGTAGCGCCCGCCTGTCAGACGCAGGAATGCCACAGTAAAGCGCACTGGTCCGCGACGCGCCTGGCGGCAACGGCGCGAAGTCGTTACCCGCTGGCAGGACGATCGCTGGCTGGCACCTGAGATCGCCCGTGCGGTCAAAACGTTACGAACGCATTCGGCAGAACTGCTCTGACTTAGCTGCGGCGCGCATCGGGCCGCACCAGGTCAAAGCGCTGTGCTTCACTGATGCCATAATACGCGCTGGGCCCACCGGCGCGTAAAATCGGTTCCGCTTTCGCCGTCTGATAAATACCGTTTTCCAGCAGGCTTTCGTCAATATGGATGGCAACGGCTTCGCCCAGCACCAGCCAGCTGTCGATGGCGCGCCCGCCGGCATCCTGTAACTGAATCAGTTGTGTCAGCCTGCATTCAAAATTCACCGGACTTTCCTGTACCAGACAGACCTTGACCTGCGAGGCGGCCAGAGGGGTCAAGCCTGCCAGGGCAAACTCGTCCTGATCGGCTGGGGCAGAAATTGAGCTTTCATTCATGGCCTCCGCCAGCGGTCGGGTCGCCAGATTCCAGACAAATTCTTTTGTTTCAGCGATGTTTTGCACACTGTCTTTCCAGCCGCTGCTGGCGAAGCCAATAATGGGCGGCTGGTAATTGAAACAGTTAAAAAAACTGTAGGGCGCAAGGTTGCGCACGCCTTTGGCGCTGGTGCTGCTGATCCAGCCTATTGGACGTGGGCCAATGATGGCATTCAGTGGATCGTGAGGCAAACCGTGTCCGGCGCGGGGCTGATAGGAATAGCGTTTATGCATCGTCATCTCCTGGATAAAAACAGAGTCTAGCCTGGCCTGTCCGCCATGCGTTAAACCGTCAGAGCCGCACCGCTTTTTTGCGCATTGTTAACCAGATTAGTCTGGTTCAGCGACAGGAGGGAATGTTCTGTACTACAGTGTTAATAACGTTAAATATCAATACTTTAATTGTTTATCTGATGAGAAATCCGCGAAAAGATGTGTTTAAAAAGTAAACGAAAGTTAAACGGAATCATTTTATACATTTTGTGCTAATGAAAGTTTCGTATTTGTTTAACGAAACTGAGGCATTATGCAATCTCATCAATTGTTCTCGTGGTCGAATATGAAAAAAATTCTTGTTACAGGATCTTCTGGATTCGTTGGTGGTGCAGTCGTGGCAGAATTGCTGATGCGCCAGGATGTTGAGTTATTGCTGCTCGTCAGAGCCAGCGATGCTAACCAGGGACTGGAGAGGGTTAAAGATAATTTAACCAAGTTTTCATGTTCGGCGCAGGCGATTGCGCGCCTGACAGCAGATCAAATTCTGGTCGGCGATTTGCTGGCCCCGGAGCTTTTCCTGGATGATGCGCGCATCGATCAGATCAGCCACGTTATCAACTGCGCAGCGATTGCGTCATTTGGTGAGAATAACGATATCTGGCGCGTCAACGTGGAAGGGACGTTTAAACTGGCCGCCAGAATGGCAGCCTTGCCTGAGTTTGTTAAATTCGTCCACGTCGGCACGGCGATGTCGTCTGCCCCGGATCACGGTGAGATTGTAAAAGAAGATCTGGTGCTGTCTTCACGCGAAGATCACATTGTCGATTACACCTATTCCAAGTCGTATATCGAAAATAAGATCAAACAGGAATTGCCGCATCTGCCACTGGTCATCGCGCGTCCGTCCATTGTGGTGGGCCACTCTCAGGAAGGGTGCACGCCGTCAGGCAGCATCTTCTGGGTGTTTAAAATGGTCATGAAGCTGGAGAAATTCCTCTGCTCACTCGATGACCGTGTTGATGTCATCCCGGTAGACTACTGTGCCAAATCGCTGGTGTTCCTGATGGATCATGGCTGCACCGAGGAGATGGTTTATCACATCTCTGCCGGCGAGCGCAGCAGTAATACCTTCTCTGAAATTGATTCGGCTTTTGCCAGTGCAGAAAAAAGTGCCCCGTTGGCACCGAATTATCTGCAGGTTGATTTCAGCGAAATCGTTAAAGAGCGTAAGAACTTTAAAAAGATCTACGGACCCTGCAACGAACGTCTGATGTTGCGCGCAATGCGTCTTTACGGCGAGTTCGCCCGTCTGAATGTAGTGTTCTCTAACGACAAATTACTGCGTCTGGGCATGAGCTCACCGCCAGGATTCACCAGCTATATTGACCGCTGTGTTGAAACCACCCGGGGCATGCCGATTCAGGATTTAATGCGCGTCGATTTTAAATAATCCCGCAGACTTAACGCCCGGCCAGCATTGTTGCTGGCGGGGCGCATTTTGCTTTTTTGCTCACCTTGCTTTCCTGCAACGACGCCGTACCCTCGCGATTTCGCACGTCCGCAACGTCGGCCTGCTGGCCGCTCTGTCCGAGAATGCGGTTTATTTTCTGCCCGCCACAGCGTATTGTACGCGCGCCTGAAAATATGAGAGAACGTATGAAAAAGTCTGCCAGCCCGTCCCCTTTCCATGCCCGTAACCGCCACCAGGGTGAATATGATTTTGCCGCGCTGACGGCAGCGCACCCGCCGCTGGCAGAAAAAGTCCGGCCCAACGGCTATGGCGTCATGTCGGTGGACTTTGCCGATCCTGAAGCGGTCATGCTGTTGAATCAGGCGCTGCTTAAACGGTTCTACGGCCTTGACTGGCAACTGGCGCCTGGTTCGTTGTGCCCGCCCGTGCCGGGGCGCGCTGACTATCTTCACTACCTGGCCGATTTACTGGCACTGGACAACCAGGGCAGGATCCCGCCGGCGGACATCCTGGATATTGGCTGCGGGGCGAACTGTATTTATCCCCTGATCGGCGCGGCGGAATATGGCTGGCGTTTTACCGGCACGGATATTGATGACGCGGCACTAAAAACGGCGACAAAAATTGTCGCGGCGAACCCGGGCATGCAACGCCTGATCCGCCTGCGTCGGCAAAAAAATCCCGCCGTGGTGCTGAATGGCGTGGTGAATAAGAATGAAAACTTCCATGCGGTCATCTGCAATCCGCCTTTTCACGCTTCTGCGGCAGAGGCGGCGGCCGGTTCACAGCGCAAAACGCGCAACTTGGGACTGGCACCGGCTGCACCGCTGAACTTTGGCGGCCAGCACAATGAATTGTGGTGCGAAGGGGGAGAAAAGGGCTTTGTCGGGAAAATGATCGCTGAAAGCGCCAGTCTGGCTCAGCAGGTCGTCTGGTTTACATCGCTGGTATCGCGCAAAGAGCATTTACCCGCGCTGGAGAAACAGCTGAAGGCGCTGGATACCCAAGTGGTACGTGTGGTCAATATGGCGCAGGGGCAGAAGCAGAGCCGGTTCCTGGCATGGAGCTTTATGTCCGCCGCCCAACGCGCGCAGCGATTGTCCCGCTAACGCAGGCGCTTGCGTCAGTTCGCCGCATCATCGTGTGGCGTCGCCAGAGAAAAACGGGCCGCCTGCCGGCCCGTTCGCACTCAGGAAACGTGCTGTAAAAATTCGCGCAGACGTTCGCTGGGCGGATCACTGATCAGACGGTCCGGATCGCCGTCTTCGGCAATGCGGCCTTTATCAATAAAAATCAGGCGCGACGCCACTTTCCGGGCAAAACCCACTTCGTGTGTGACGATAACCATTGTCATGCCTTCTTCAGCCAGATCCTGCATGACTTTCAGCACTTCGTGACGCAGTTCTGGGTCCAGCGCGGAGGTGGGCTCATCAAACAGCATCATTTTGGGTTTCACCGCCAGTGCCCGGGCAATCGCCACGCGCTGTTGCTGTCCACCCGAAAGCTCAGAAGGGAAATGGTTGGCGCGCTCGGCCAGGCCCACTTTCGCCAGCAGGCTATGGGCCAGTTTTCGTGCGTCTTCTTTGCTGGCACCGCGAACGCGAATCGGGCCAAAAGCCACGTTATCCAGCGCACTCATCTGCGGGAAAAGGTGGAACTGCTGAAACACCATGCCGGCTTCCTGACGAATAAGGCGATCGTCTACTTTGGGATCGTTAACGTTCAGGCCATCGACGATCAGTTCGCCGCTGGTGATCTCTTCCAGCTTGTTGATGCAACGCAGCAGCGTCGATTTACCCGAACCGGAGGGGCCGATAATCACGACGACTTCACCCTGATTAATCTTCAGGTCGATATTGTGCAGCACCTGGGTTTGGCCAAAATGCTTTGAGACGTTTTTAAATTCAATCACAGGATTTTCACCCTTTTCTCAATACGGCGCAGCACAAAGCTCAACACCAACGTAATCACAAGATAAATAACGGCCACTGCGCTCCAGATTTCCAGCGCGCGGAAGTTACCGGCAATAATTTCCTGTCCCTGGCGGGTCAGTTCGGCCACACCAATCACAATAAACAGCGAGGTGTCCTTAATGCTGACAATCCACTGATTGCCCAGCGGGGGCAGCATACGACGCAGCGCCAGCGGCATGATGACGTAGCGCAGGGTTTCGCGGCCTGACAGGCCCAAAGCCAGCCCGGCCTCGCGAAAGCCTTTGTTAATGGACAGGACCGCACCGCGGGTAATTTCCGCAATATAGGCACCCGAGTTAATCATAATGGTTACCACCGCGGCGGTGAACGGATCGATGCGCAAATCCGGGAACGCCATAGGCAGGGCAAAATAGATGAACATAACCTGCACGACGATGGGCGTACCGCGAATGATTTCAATAAAAACCAGGGCGATATTATTGCTCAGCCAACCACCGTATGCGCGGGCAAAACCCGCGACCAGGCCGATGATCAATCCACCGACCAGGCCAATAATGGAAATAATTAAGGTCAGTTTTGCGCCTTCGAGTAGCGCGGGCATGGCTGGCCAGATGACGCTCCAGTCAAAATCCATGGTGAAACTCCGCTGTTGTTGCGATGGAAAAAAGCAGGGACAGGGTCCCTGCTGAAAAATAAAAAAACGGACTCAGTGATTATTTCGGTTCAGTTCCGAACCACTTTTTATAGAGTTGATTGTAGGTACCGTTCTCTTTAAGCGTTTTCAGCGCGCCGTTCACTTTTTCACGCAGTTCGTCACTGCCTTTCGGGAACGCAATGCCGTACTGCTGGGCTTCAATAGAATCACCTACAGCTTTGAAACGGCCTTTACCTGCGGTGTTGATGAAATAGAGAATATTGGGCGTATCGTGCAGCACTGCGTCAGCGCGGTTGGTGCCCAGTTCCATGTAAGCGTTATCGATATTCGGGAACTGACGCAGATCTTTCGTTTTGATGTGCGTCTTCGCATAATCTACGGAACCTGTGCCGCTCTTCACCGCCACCACTTTGCCGTTCAGATCGTCAATGCCTTTGATGTCTTTCTCGTTGTTACGCACCATGACCAGCAGACCGCTTTTGTAGTAGCCATCAGAGAACTCAATGGCTTTCTTGCGCTCGTCAGTAATGGTAATGCCAGCCAGTGCCACATCGACGTTGTGCGTCTGAAGGGCAGGGATGATGCCGCTGAAGTCCATCGGCTTCAGGGTGTAATCCAGTTTCAGTTCCTTCGCAATGGCATCCCATAAATCCACGTCAAAGCCGACATATTTGTCACCTTGTTTGAATTCAAACGGGACAAAAGCCGTATCGGTGGCGACGATCAGTTTCTTTTCTGCTGCGGGAGTGGAGAGAGAGAAGGCCAGCGCCAACGCGGCCACAGAGATGTTAAATAGCGATTTCATCATTTTTCCTTATTGCGACCAGGCACAGGGCCCGGGTTTGCGAGCTATCATTTGCGGGCTATCATATGAAAAAAGTATGCCAACTTTTCAAAATGTAAAAAATATAATGATCAGGAGATCATCGCTGACACGATTCTGCAACCTGTCGCGCCGATGCACCATTATGGTGGTCCGTTATGGTGCGAAGCGCTAAAGTGGTGCAGGAGTAGTGTGCATCAGAAGGCGAAAACGGGAAGGGCGCAGCGTCAGAAATGTTAACAAAGTCATAAATTATAGTAACACAGACGTAAAAAAGGCGGGTTTCCCCGCCTGGTAATAGCCTGTAAGACCGTTATTCGATATTAGACTCAATGAACCACAGGAATTTATCCAGGTCACGAGAAGCCGCGGTAAAAATATCGGCGGTATCTTCATCTTTCACTTCAGAAATCGCTTTGCGCGTATCGTTAGCCACCACAGCATAACGGTCGGCCAGCGCTTTCAGATGATCCTGTACGCTGTGGATATTCAGCGGATAGCTTTTCAGTGGCGTTTTATCGTTGACGACCTGAGTGGTACCCAGTGCTACACCACCCAGTTGCACCACGCGTTCCGCGATAGTGTCCTGATGGTCGGTGATGGTGGTACGGAAACCGTCCAGCATTTCGTGCACACCGATGAAGTTCGCGCCGCGCATGTTCCAGTGCGCTTGCTTAGTGATCAGGGACAGATCGATGAACTCCACGACCAGGCGATTGAGCACCTCAATGGTGGCGCGCTTTTCGTCATCTGCCACGTCATTACGGGTATAAAGTAGATCAGAAGATTTTGTTTTAACCAGTTTAGCGGTACTCATTGTTTCAGTCCTCTCTTTCAATGGTTGTCCTAATCAAGTACGAAACTAAGTATAGCAGCGATTTGTCGCCTTGCAGGATTGGCTTAATCAATGGATGAAATAGCATTCACCTTAGCGTGCGTGGGTGCGCGGGTGAAATAGTTAATAAATTGTTAAACTTAAAATTTCATAAAGCACTTTAAATACATAAGGTTAAATAAAAATTCAATCGAATGATTTTTACCTGTATTAAATATTAACTTTCTATTACACATTAACTGAAATAATTATCAGCATGAGAGTTATTGTTATTTAGCCTGCCTTTCAGCAGGCGGAAACCTGTTATGTCTTTTTATTATCAGATAATTCTATTGCATTTAACTGGCGCTTTCTGGGACGCATGGTCAGAGTAGCGCCGGACGAGGCCAGGATAATCGCCAGCAGCGCCAGACACTGCACGCCAGAAAGGCTCTCATTCAGATAAAGCATGCCAGACAGCGCCGCCACCGCAGGCTCAAGGCTCATCAGCGTACCAAAAATGCGCGCAGGTAAACGGGTCAGTGCCATCATTTCCAGTGAATAGGGAAGCGCCGTTGAAAGAAAGGCCACTAAAATGGCAACCGGCACGACGCTCCATTGCCAGATGCCGCTTGCGGCAAACGTCAGCCCTACGGGAACAAAAATCAGCGAAGCGATCAGAGAGCCGATGGCGACCGTTGCCGCGCCGTGCTCTGCGCCCGCGCGCTGCCCTGACAGAATATAGACTGCCCAACAGACACCGGCACCGAGCGCAAATAGTGCACCTATCGGATCGACGGAGGTAATACCGGTACTGAACGGCAGTAAAAACCACAGCCCAATGACCGCCAGTATGACCCAAAGAAAATCGAGTGGCCGACGTGAGCCGAGCAGCGCAAGCGTAAGCGGGCCAACAAACTCCAGCCCGACCGCGATGCCAAGCGGTACCGTCCGAATAGACAGGTAAAATAAAAAGTTCATCGTACCCAATGCTAAGCCATAAATAATCAGCGGCATGCGCTGTTCAGGACGAAAACGCAGTCGCCAGGGCTTGAAGATGAGGCAAAGGATGACGGTGCCAAAGCCAAGGCGCAATGCGGTGATGCCGGTGGCACCCACGGTGGGAAAAAGTGTTTTTGCCAGTGAGGCGCCGCCCTGAAGCGACAACATCGAGATAAGTAACACGACGACAGGGAGTAAAGCTGGCGTGAGCGATTTGAGTGGCGAAACTGACATCCTGTTGATACTTCCCAATCAATGAGCTAACAAGATGACCAGTGTAAAGGAAATGTTGGTCAAAAAGGGGACGTAAACTGATTTTAATTTTGTCTGTTTGCCTGCTTTTTAAGCAGTTTTTCCGGCTGAAAAGTAAATTAATGTCAGGTTTTTTTAGGAATTTACTTAAAGAATGAAAATTTGTTTGGGGTCATTATTGCAAGGATATGACGGTTTTTATAAGAAAAATGAATGACATAGGAAACTCCATTAACTTTCTGTTACACCAAACACTGTGTTAGACAACAAAATGCGGGCAGAGTTTCTCGCTATTTTTTGTTATATTTTTAGCGTTGTCAGGAGAGAAGTACTTTCACATTTGAGGTGGTTATGAAAAAAATTGCATGTCTTTCAGCATTAGCCTGTGTGTTAGCAGTCGCAACAGGTTCCGCCATGGCACAGAGCACCGTAACCGGTGGCTACGCACAGAGCGACTACCAGGGCGTTGCTAACAAAGCAAACGGCTTCAACCTGAAATATCGCTATGAAGACGGTTCTAACCCACTGGGTTGGATCGGCTCATTCACTTACACCGAGAAAGATCGTACCGAAGACGGCATTTACAATAAAGGCCAGTACTACGGTATCACCGGTGGTCCAGCATTCCGTCTGAATGACTGGGCAAGCATCTATGGTGTGGTTGGTGTTGGCTACGGCAAATACCAGGCTAACGACACCACTTCACGCGACAAAGCTGACACCAGCGACTACGGTTTCTCTTACGGCGCAGGTATGCAGTTCAACCCAATGGAAAACGTTGCACTGGACGTTGGCTATGAGCAGAGCCGCATCCGTAGCGTTGACGTTGGCACCTGGATTGCTGGCGTAGGCTACAGCTTCTAAGCGAGCTTAGTCGAGATTAAAAAAACGGCCCTCTTCAGGGCCGTTTTTATTGGTAACAAAAACCCGCGCTAATAACCTGCCTTTGTCTTTGTCTTTGTCTTTGTCTTTGTCTTTGTCTTTGTCTTTGTCTTTGTCTTTGTCTTTGCCACCGCGACTGTCCCTGTATCTGTCTTCTCCGCGCCGCATTACGTTCTGACATTAACCCGCGCCCCGGACTTCCCTGGCAGGAAGCCTTTTTTCCAGGCCCGCACAGAACAAAAGAAGGGCGCCTTACACAGCGGCTGTATTTTGACGCTTACCTTTACAGGAACAGCGCTAAGCGCAGGGCACAGAAGCGTGGATCAATGCAGGCGCGCGGCGAGGAAAGGAAAACAGGCCGCGCGTGGGTAATGAATCTGAATGTGAAAACGGATTCAGCCGCGCCAGATCAGTTTTTGGCAGTAGCGTGTTTCCGGCTGCTGGCCCAGCAGACGCTCAATAAGCATGAGGCGCAGCGTAAAAGGGGAGCGCGTCAGCAGGCACCACCAGGATTTTCCTGATGTTATTTTTTCGGCCTGGAAGCATTTGCTGCAGTCGATACAGCTTTTCAGAGTGCTCATAGCATCACCTCCCATAAAATTTAACGCAACGGTAAGCAGAGATCGTGCTTTAATGCATCACTCTGTTTACATTATCGACAAATATAGCACTGGCTATACCGTTTAGCCAAGGCTAACGACGAAAAATTTGAGCTTATTTGCGCCTAGTTTACAATGAGCGCAGCTAAATCCACACGGAAGGGCTGGTGTGGAAAAAATAAAGAGGAAGCTGAATGAGTCGTCGTGCCAAAAGCGTGGTTTCTGCCCCGCAAGGACCACTAAAAGATATTGAAGAGCATGTCGAAGGTTTTCGGCAGGTGCGCGAAGCGCATCGTCGTGAACTGATTGATGACTATGTTGAGCTAATCTCTGATTTGATTGGTGAGTTTGGCGAGGCGCGCCAGGTCGACATGGCCGCGCGTTTGGGGGTTTCGCAACCGACCGTCGCCAAAATGTTAAAGCGGTTAGGAACTGCCGGCCTGGTCGAGCAGGTGCCTTATCGCGGCGTCTTTTTGACGCGTGAAGGGGAAAAGCTGGCTGAAGAGAGCCGCGCCCGCCATCACATCGTTGAAACCTTCCTGTTAGCGCTTGGCATTAGTCCGGAAACGGCACGCCGCGATTCTGAAGGCATCGAACATCACGTCAGTGATGAAACCCTGGCCGTATTCCAGAAATTTTACCAAAACAATTAATCCTCAGTTAAGGCGCCGGACATCATGCCCATTGTGCTTCGCTCATTTCTGCATGACCATATATTGCACTTGTTAGTCGTTGTTGGGGTTGTTCTGCTGTTTCTTGCTCATTACCACTGGGCGGATCTGCCTGCCGCAGTGGACTGGCACACCATCATCACCCTGAGTGGACTGCTTATCCTCACCAAGGGGTTAGAAACCAGTGGGTATTTTGATGTTCTGGGCGGTCGGTTAATTGCGGGGTTTAAGCATGAGCGCACGCTGGCCCTGTTTATGGTGCTGGCGGCGGCGGTGCTCTCGACCTTCTTAACCAACGATGTGGCCCTGTTTATTCTGGTGCCGCTGACGCTGACATTGCGCAAGTTTTCCCATTTACCGATTTCCCGCTTAATCATCTTCGAAGCGCTGGCCGTAAATGCCGGTTCGTTGCTGACGCCGGTGGGCAATCCGCAGAATATTTTGCTGTGGAGCCACGGCTCGCTGAGTGTAGTCGGTTTTATCTGGCAAATGACGCCGCTGGCCGTCTGGCTGCTGTTAAGCCTGCTGGTCGTCACCTGGTTTAGTTTTGCCAAACGCGCGATTGAAAAACATGAGAACGCAGAACAGCACAGCTGGCAGAAGCCACTGTTTGCCGTCAGTCTGGCGCTTTACGTCTTGTTTATCGCCGCGCTGGAGTGGCACCTGACCGGCTGGGCGCTACTGCTGATTCTTGTCTGCTTTTTTATTATGGCGCGCCAGGTATTGCTGAATATCGACTGGAGCCTGCTGGTGGTCTTCATTGTCATGTTCCTGGACGTGTTCTTGCTGACACGCTTGCCTGTTGTGCAGGCCCATTTTGATGCGATTGCCCATCTTGCCAAAGGGGAGCTTTACCTGTTGGCGATTGGCTTGTCACAGGTGATCAGTAATGTGCCTGCCACGATCCTGCTTTTGCAGAAAGTGCCGCCTTCAGACGTCCTTGCCTGGGCGGTCAATATCGGTGGGTTTGGCCTGCTACCGGGTTCGCTTGCCAACCTGATTGCGCTGCGCATGGCGAAAGATCGTGCCATCTGGTGGCGCTTCCATCTGTTCTCCGTTCCCTTACTCGCATGGTCAATGCTGACCGGCTGGCTGTTGCTCAAACTGGTTGCCTGACGCGAACCTGTCCTGCCCTCGTGGCAGGACGTGCGAACTTTCTCAAGTTAAGTAAAGTTGTACTGGATTTTGTCAGTTTTCGATCTAATGTTTAGTTGACTTTCTACGCCCAGGACTGAGGGCCTTAGCCAGCGACGGACACTATGAGCGAGAACAACAACAACCGCGACCCACACCAGAAAGACACAGAAAACGCGCCCGATAAAAACAGCCCAGAACACGATAGCCAAAGCGATAACGACGAGAAACCGCGTAAGCGTCCCGGCAAAAAGCCGTTAATTATTTTGGCGGTCGTCGTGGTGGTGATGTTGATCGTGGCGTTCTTCTTCTGGTTTACCACCCGTAATGAAGAAACGACTGACGATGCGTTTACCGAAGGCAACGCAGTGACTATCGCAGCGAAAGCCTCGGGTTACGTCGTAAAATTGCTGGTGAAAGACAACCAGCGCGTGAAGAAGGGCGATCTGCTGGTGGAAATCGATCCCAGCGATAACGAAGCCCAGCGCGCGCAGGCAAAAGCACAGCTTGGCCTGGCCATGGCACAGTTGCATCAGGCTCAGGCGCAACTGGCACTGTCGCGCGTACAGTACCCGGCGCAACGCGACCAGGCGCTGGCCGATCAGGCCAAAGCCGAGGCCAACTACCTGAATGCGCAGGCGGATTACCGTCGTCAGCGCGGCGTCGATCCCCGCGCCACCAGTCAACGCAATATTGATTCAGCCTCGGCGCAGTTACGCTCCGCGCAGGCACAACTGCAAAGCGCCAAAGCTCAGGTGGAAGTCGCCTCGCAGGTGGCCCTGCAAATCCGTCAGCAGGAAACCAATGTTGAAGCGCGTCAGGAACAGGTCGAGCAGGCAAAAGCCCAACTGAATGTGGCCGAGCTGAATCTGTCTTACACCCAGGTTCGTGCTCCTTACGACGGGTTTGTGACTAAGCGAAACGTCCAGTTGGGGACGTTGGTTCAGGCAGGCAGCGCCTTGTTCTCACTGGTTTCCCCGGATATCTGGATCACCGCCAACTTTAAAGAGTCACAGCTGGAGCGAATGAATCCCGGCGACAAGGTAACCATCAGCGTGGATGCCTGGCCTGATATGAAACTTGAAGGCCACGTCGACAGCATCCAGATGGGCACCGGTTCGCGCTTTTCGGCCTTCCCGGCGGAGAATGCCACGGGCAACTACGTGAAAATCGTTCAGCGCGTGCCGGTCAAGATTGTGATTGATAAAGGACTGGATCCTAACCGTCCACTGCCACTGGGCTTATCGGTTGAACCGAAGGTAACCGTGGAATGAGTGAATCGCAGAGCTGGAAACCCGCCAGTAATCCGTGGCTCGTAGCCATTACGGTAACGTTGGCGGTATTTATGGAAATCCTGGATACCACCATCGTGAACGTGGCCCTGCCACATATCGCCGGTTCGCTCTCATCCAGTTACGATGAATCCACCTGGGTGCTGACCTCGTACCTCGTGGCGAACGGCATTGTGCTGCCCATCTCTGCCTTCTTCAGTCGTTTATTTGGCCGTAAACAGTTTTTCTTAATCTGTATCGTCATGTTCACGATCTGCTCATTTCTGTGTGGTATTGCCACCGAACTCTGGCAGATCATTCTGTTCCGCGTCCTGCAAGGGTTTTTCGGCGGCGGCCTGCAGCCTGTGCAGCAGTCGGTGCTGCTCGACTACTTTAAACCTGAGGATCGGGGCAAAGCGTTTGGCCTTTCCTCGATTGCGATTATCGTGGCGCCTGTTATCGGCCCGACGCTGGGCGGCTGGATTACGGATAACTATAGCTGGCGCTGGGTGTTCTTTATCAATATCCCGGTCGGTATCCTGACGATCATGGCCATTTTGCCGCTGCTGGAAGATCCGCCATGGGAGCGCAAGTGGGCCAAGGGCAAACTGAAAATTGACTACATCGGTATCGGTTTAATTACGCTGGGCCTGGGCTGCCTGCAGGTGATGCTGGATCGGGGTGAAGATGAGGACTGGTTTGCGTCGCACTTTATTGTGTTATTCGCGGTACTGGCGCTGGTCGGCATTGTCGGAGCCGTCTACTGGCTAATGTATGCCCGCAAACCGGTAGTCGACATTCTGGTAATGAAAGACCGTAACTTCTGGGTTGCGGGCCTGCTCATGGCCGGGATGGCGATGATTCTGTATGGTAGTTCCGTCGTGCTGCCTCAACTGGCCCAGCAGGATCTGGGTTATACGGCGACCTGGTCAGGGCTGGTGCTTTCACCCGGAGCCGTGCTGATTGTGCTGACGATTCCGCTGGTGCTTAAGCTGATGCCGGTCGTGCAAACCCGCTATATCATCGCATTTGGTTTTAGCTGCCTGGCCCTGGCGTTTTTCTACTCGTCCACGTTAACGCCCAATGTCGATTTCTCCACGCTGGTCATGATGCGCAGTGCGCAGTCTATTGGCCTGGGCTTCCTGTTTGTGCCGCTGACCACCATTGCCTTCATTACCATCCCACAACGCCTGAACGCGGATGCATCAGCATTATTTACGATGTTCCGTAACGTTGCGGGTTCGATTGGCATCTCATTATCCACGGCGGCAATTACGGAGCGGGAGCAGGCGCGTTCGGCCCACATGGTGCATAACATGACGCCGTTAAATGAACAATTTAACATTACCGTTCAGCACTGGGCGCAGGCGATTCGCGACTTTACGTCGGCGGTGGGCGATCCCGTGACGCTGGCAACCGGCCAGCTCTATAAAGAGATGATTGTCCAGTCACGCATTCTGGCTTATATCGACGTCTTTTCAGGCTTAAGTATTGTCGCCCTGATTTTGATTCCATTTTGTTGGCTGCTGTCGCCCGTCAAAAGCGAAGGCAGTGCAGGAGCACACTGACATGAAGGTTATGACTACGTATCGCCTGAATCCCTTTACCTTGTTGCTGACGTTATCGCTGGCAGGTTGCAGCGTGGGCCCGGACTACCAGGCGCCAAAACCTCAGCTGCCGGGCAGCTACCACGCGCTGGATTCTCAGGAGCGCTCGAAACCGCAGACGTCGGCCGTGGATACGCGCTGGTGGCGTAACTTCAACGATCCCCAACTGGACAGCCTGATTGCCCGCGCAATCGCGGGTAATCTGTCGTTGCAGCAGACCGTCCTGCGCATTGCGGGCGCGCGCGAGCAGTTATCTCAGGCGCAGGGCGGCTTATTTCCCAGCCTGAACGGTTCGGCAAAAGTCACGCGTCAGCAACTGGGGCTGGAAGGTTTGCTGAAAGCGAATGGGGTCAATGACCAGGTGGACAGCACTGTCGCCAGCCAGTTGAACGGGCTGACGCAGCCCGTCACCTTATATCAGGGCAGCTTCGATGCCAGTTGGGAACTGGATCTGTGGGGCAAGGTACGACGTCAGATCGAATCAGCCAATGCACAGCAACAGGCGGCCATTGAGCAACGTAACGATGCGCTGGTGTCGCTGGAAGCGGAAGTTGTCCGTGCCTGGTTACAACTGCGTGGGGCGCAGGCAACCGTCAACACGCTGCAACAGCAAATCGCGGTGGCGGATCAGACCTGGCAACTGACACAAAGCCAGCAGCGCAATGGCCTGGCGCCGTTAACCGATGTGGAAAATGCCCGGGCGCAGTTGAGCAGTTTACAGGCGCAGCTACCGCAGTATCAGGCGCAAACGCGTCAGGCGATGAACGGTCTGGCTGTGCTTATCGGTAAAACCCCCGGCGCGCTGGATGCAGAACTGCAGACGCCGAAAGCGCTGCCAGCCTTGCCGAATGCGGTCGCGGTCGGCATTCCCTCAACCTTAGCGCGTCGACGCCCGGATATTCGCCAGGCAGAGGCGAAACTCCATGCGCAAACCGCCGGGATCGGCGTTTCTGTCGCACAGCTGTTCCCCAGCCTCTCTCTTACCGGACAGTTGGGCGTGCGCAATACCGATGCCAGTTATCTGGACGACTGGAGCAGCCACTTCTATAGCGTGGGGCCTTCGCTGTCGATTCCCCTTTTTCAGGGAGGCCGGCTGGTTTCCAGCGTGAAGCTTGCACGTGCTCAGCAGGCCAGCGCGGCGCTGGATTATCGCCAGACGGTGCTGACGGCTTTGCAGGATGTCGAAAACGCCCTTGTGAGTTACCGGGCCGATCAGCAGCGCGTCACGGCGCTGGACGAAACGACCGGTGCACTGCAACGGACCTTTGATTTGGCGAGCGACAGCTATCGTCAGGGATTATCGACCTTCCTTGAGGTGCTTGATGCGCAGCGCCAGCTCGCCCAGGCCGAGGAGCAGGCAACACAGGCGCGCATGCAAAGCGGGCTGGATCTCGTGGCGCTCTACAAAGCGCTGGGCGGCGGCTGGGAAACCTATCAAAACGTTCAGCTCCCTCAGTATGACGTGTTTGGACCTGCGACCCAGGTAAATTAATCCTTCAGGCCGTGGCCTTGCGGCAGACCACGGCCTGTTATCAGACAGTGTAATACCTGCGCTTTATTATTTATCTGTTATATCGTTCAGTAAACTCATTTAATCACCCTTAAAGCTGGTGGTTTAAAAGGGTTGCTGGCTATTTAGCCGGCGCACTTACTGTGAAGCATAAATTGTCTGTAAATGTATTCAACCTTATAACGGCTGTGAAACGCGGTCGCCTTGCCTGTGCCGATGCAGCATTTTTGTCGGGGAGTGAAGGGGGACAAAGGCAATATCCCCACATTTTATTCGCCATAAAGCCGATATTATTGTGGCGAAGCGCGATAAACCTCGTACCCGACGTCAGCTATTTTGTTCACAGACCGCGTGTTCCGGGCGGAGAACGTCTGAGTCAGGACAGGCAAATTAATCCAAATTCTTCACCGGTGTTAAAAAATATTCAGCGTTAAAATTTAAAAGCGCATAGCGAATTCATACAGTAAGTGTAATCAATGAAATCGTTTACATTGTGCAAGGATAGCAGGCATTTAGTGTTAATTTGAGGTTAATTATCTCTCCACATAAGCATTCTGAATACTTCACTGACATTTAAAAAACCTATCGGAATTATCTGTAGTAATAAATTAATTTATTTTTTTATTTGAATTAGGTAATCTTGACGCTACAGTTTAATTAAACCCCTTAATCAAGGATATTGTGATGAGTGACGCATTTAAAGTTCTAAACAACATTCGCACATTACGTGCCCAGGCTCGTGAACTGCCACTGAGCGATCTGGAAGAAATTCTTGAGAAATTGACCGTTGTAGTAACGGAACGTCGTGAAGAAGCGCACGCTGAAGAACAACAGAATCGTGAAAAAGAAGAGAAGTTATCGAAATATCGCGAAATGCTGTTGGCTGATGGCATCGATCCTAATGAATTATTAGGTGCGCTGGAGCAGGGTAAAAAACGCACTAAGCGTGCGCCACGTCCGGCTAAATATTCTTACACCGACGAAAATGGCGAGAAAAAATCATGGACCGGCCAGGGCCGCACGCCAGCAGCAATTAAAAAAGCGCTGGACGAAGGTAAAAGCCTGGACAGCTTCCTGATCGATTAATCGACACAATCCTTGTAAGTGGTAGCCGGCGACATTTATGTCGCCGGCTTTTTTTATTTAAAAAACCCTGCTCTTTGCTTTATTACTCTCGCTGTCATGCACCCGGTGTGGCGTGCGCAGGTAGGGCTTCCCCTCTGCGCAGCGTCCGGTACGTTTAGCCAGCGGCTGGGTTAAGCGGCAAACGTACGGGCAGTGAAAATAAAAAGTCATGCGTTTTCAACAGACACTCATGCAAGGGTAGCCGGAGACTGGCGTGCGCTACGTCACATCTGGCATAATAGCCGCCGTTTTCCATCCACTCTCTTCACTAAGGTCAATGCCGTGTTAGTTAGCAGCAATATCACCATGCAGTTTGGCAGCAAGCCACTGTTCGAAAATATCTCCGTTAAATTTGGCGGCGGTAATCGGTACGGTTTAATCGGTGCGAACGGCAGCGGAAAATCCACCTTCATGAAGATTTTGGGTGGCGATTTGGTGCCGTCGGGCGGCAATGTTTCCTACGATCCCAATGAACGTATTGGTAAATTACGCCAGGACCAGTTCGCCTTTGAACAATATAGTGTGATTGATACGGTAATCATGGGGCACCATGAATTATGGGAAGTGAAACAGGAACGTGACCGTATTTATTCCCTGCCCGAAATGAGCGAAGAGGAAGGCTACAAAGTCGCAGACCTGGAAGTACAGTATGGCGAAATGGATGGTTACAGCGCGGAATCGCGCGCCGGTGAATTATTACTTGGCGTGGGCATCCCGGTTGAACAGCATTACGGGCCGATGAGCGAAATTGCGCCAGGCTTTAAATTACGCGTTCTTTTAGCCCAGGCCTTGTTTTCTAATCCGGATATTTTGTTGCTGGACGAACCGACCAACAACCTGGATATCGATACCATCCGTTGGCTGGAGCAGGTGTTAAACGAACGCGACAGCACCATGATTATCATTTCGCACGACCGTCACTTCCTCAATATGGTCTGCACGCACATGGCCGATCTGGACTATGGCGAGCTGCGCGTTTATTCCGGTAATTATGATGAATATATGACCGCGGCCACCCAGGCGCGTGAACGTCTGTTAGCGGATAACGCCAAGAAAAAAGCGCAAATTGCCGATCTGCAGTCGTTTGTCAGCCGCTTTAGTGCCAACGCTTCTAAATCGCGTCAGGCCACCTCGCGCGCTAAACAAATGGATAAAATAAAACTGGAAGAAGTGAAAGCCTCCAGCCGTCAGAATCCATATATCCGTTTTGAACAGGATAAGAAACTGTTCCGTAATGCACTGGAAGTGGAAGGCCTGACGAAAGGCTTTGATAACGGTCCTCTGTTCAAAAATCTTAATCTGCTGCTGGAAGTCGGTGAAAAACTGGCGATATTAGGGGCTAACGGTATTGGTAAATCCACGCTGTTAAAAACCCTGGTTGGCGAACTGACGCCAGAAAGCGGCAGCGTTAAATGGTCCGAGAATGCCAAAATTGGCTATTACGCGCAGGACCACGCAGACGATTTTGCTGACGATCTGACGGTTTTTGACTGGATGAGTCAGTGGAAGCAGCCGGGCGATGATGAGCAGGCCGTACGCGGTATTCTTGGCCGCCTGTTGTTCTCTCAGGACGACATTAAAAAGCCCGCGAAGGTGCTGTCAGGTGGTGAGAAAGGGCGCATGCTGTTCGGCAAGCTGATGATGCAGAAGCCTAACATTCTGATTATGGATGAACCCACCAACCACCTGGATATGGAATCCATCGAGTCATTAAACATGGCGCTGGAAATGTATGAAGGCACGCTGATTTTCGTTTCCCATGACCGTGAATTCGTCAGCTCACTGGCGACGCGTGTAATGGAAATCAAGGCGGATCGCATCGTCGATTTCACCGGGAATTACGAAGACTACCTGCGCAGTCAGGGCATCGTTTAAGGCCTGCGGGGTAGCGCTGGCTACCCCATTTTCTTTCGTGCATTGCCCCGCCTTTTGTAATCGCTCACGCTCAGCGTTCAATCAGACCGGCCTTTAGTCTCTGCACTCAGAATGGCCACAGACTTCACAATTCGGATCCTGTGCGACATGCATCGTGCGAAACTCTGCGCGCATGGCATCATACATGAGCAAACGTGAGCGCGCGGGCGTGCCAAACCGGGTCAGCAGTTTTATCGCTTCCATCGCCTGCATGGCACCGACAACGCCCACCAGCGGCGCCATTACACCGGCTTCCACGCAGCTGAGCACCTGAGCGCCAAACAAACGGCTGATACAGCGGTAGCAGGGCGCACCAGGCTGCCAGTCAAACACACTCAACTGACCTTCCATGCGAATCGCCGCGCCCGAAACCAGAGGCACCTTCAGTTCATAACAAAGCCGGTTAAGCTGTTCACGCACGCTGACATTATCCGTGCAGTCGACCACAACCTGCTGCCTGGCGATGAGCGCCCGCAACGCGTTATCGTCCAACTGGCCGTGGACAGGATATAACTGACAGTGGGGATTGATCTCCGCCAGGCGTGCCCGGGCGGATTCGACCTTGGCCCGACCAATATCCGCATCATGATGCAGAATCTGTCGCTGCAGGTTTGAGAGCGAAACCGTATCAAAATCCAGCAGAGACAGGTGACCGACGCCCGCTGCCGCCAGATAAGGGGCGGCTGCACAGCCTAAACCGCCCAGGCCCACGACCAACACATGGCTGGCCTTCAGGGCTTCCTGTCCGTCAAAGTCAAACCCCCGCAGGACAATTTGCCGGTTATAGCGCAGCATTTCCTCGTGGCTGAGTTCGGGCAGCATTTATCCCTCCAGCAGGGCGTTGAAGGGCTCAACATCCACCCATTCTCCCGCCTCGACATAGCCGCGCTCACGCTCCAGTACGATAAAGCAGTTAGCCTGTGAAAACGAGCTGTACACATGCGAACCCTGGGCACCCGTGCTGACGACTTCTGTTTCACCCTCAGCATTTCGCCGCAGCACACCGCGCTGAAAATCCAGACGGCCCGGCGATTTTTTCAGTGCGCTTGCTGTACGCACGCGCTGACGTGGCGGTAAAGCCGAAGCTGACTGTCCGGTCAGACGGGCCAGCAGGGGCTGCACCAGTTGATAAAAGGTCACGACGGCCGAGACCGGATTGCCGGGCAGGCCGCAGAACCAGCTGTTTGCCAGGCGGCCAAAGGCGAAAGGTTTGCCCGGTTTAATGGCCAGCTTCCAGAAGCGAATGCTGCCCAGTTCCTCCAGCATCGCCTTAGTAAAGTCGGCTTCACCGACAGAGACACCGCCGGTGCTGATGACCACATCGGCCTGGCGATCGGCGTCCATAAAGGCAGCCCGCAGGGCGACCGGATCGTCGCGAACAATGCCAAGATCGATTACCTCGCAGCCCAGCTTATTTAGCATGAGGGAGATGGCAAACCGGTTGGTGTCATAGATTTGTCCGTCAAACAGCGGCTGGCCCACGGGTTGCAGCTCATCCCCGGTGGAGAAAATTGCCACGCGCAGTTTGCGCAGCACCTTCACCGTGGCGATGCCTAATGAGGCCAGCAACGGCAGTTCCGCAGCGCCCAGGCGCACGCCAGGCGCAAGGACCTGATGGCCTGCCTGGATATCATCGCCGATCAGGCGGATGTTTTGTCCGGCTTTTACGGGCGCATCAATAACAATCTGTTCGCCCTGCAGATGGGTTTGCTCCTGCATGACGACGGCATCGCAGCCGTCCGGTACCGGCGCGCCCGTCATGATTCTGATGACACTGCCCGCAGGCCAGTCACCCGAAAACGGCGCACCGGCAAAGGCTTTACCGGCAACCGTTAAGGGCTGACCCTCTTGCATATCAGCAAGCCTGACGGCATAACCGTCCATGGCTGAGTTGTTAAAAGGCGGTACATCAATGGGGGAGGTCACGCTGCAGGCGGTGATGCGCCCGGCCGCGTCGGTCAGGGGCACATCCAGGGATTCGGTGATGGGCGTCAGTTGCGCCAGCATCTTCTGTTGCGCGTCTTCAAGGGAAATCAGCCCGGCAGTAAAGCTTTCCATTATTGTCTCAGTCTGTCTGTTGCAATTGCTGACTATTATGGTGGCTTTTATCCTCAGAGTCACATCGGTATAAGCCACAACGAAAGGTTATTAGCGCGGGACCAGTTTCCGCTTTACAAGCTATGGCGGGCTTTCTATATTCAAAAATACGCTAACAAGACCTAAAACCATTCAAAATCAGTGTTTTTCCTTCTGATGCAACCACAGGGTAATGCAGTATGGCTAAAGCAGTGATCGCCATTCATGGCGGCGCAGGCGCAATTACGCGTGCTGCCATGAGCGCAGAGAAAGAACAGGCTTATCGTCAGGCGCTTCACGATATTGTGACACATGGCCAAACCCTGCTGGTGCAGGGCGCATCCGCGCTGGATGTGGTGACTGAAGCGGTGCGCAGGCTGGAAGAGTGCCCGCTGTTTAATGCGGGTAAAGGGGCTGTGTTTACCCATCAGGGCACGCATGAGCTGGATGCCAGCATCATGGATGGCAGAACGCTGCAGGCTGGGGCAGTGGCGGGCGTCTCCCGGCTGCGCAACCCGGTACTGGCAGCGCGTGCGCTGTTAGACCACAGCCCGCATGTCCTGTTGATTGGGGAAGGGGCCGAAGCCTTTGCGTTTGCGCAGGGGCTTGAGCAGGTTGAACCGGATTTCTTTTCCACGCCTGAACGCCTGGAGCAACTGCAACGGGCGCTGCGCAGCGATGCCGCTGTGCTTGACCACGATGGCGCCGCCCAGGGCGGCGATCCTCTTGACCCGGATCGTAAGTTTGGCACGGTCGGTGCCGTGGCGCTGGATTTGGCGGGAAACCTGGCGGCGGCGACATCGACCGGCGGCATGACCAATAAACAGCAGGGGCGCGTAGGCGACTCACCGTTGCCTGGCGCAGGCTGCTATGCCAGTAACGACAGCGCGGCGGTGTCCTGCACCGGCACTGGCGAAGTGTTTATCCGCACCCTGGCGGCCTACGATGTGGCGGCACAAATGCGTTACGCCGGGCGGACATTACAACAGGCCAGCGTCAATGTGATTCATGACAGCGTGCTGGAGCTGGGCGGCAGTGGTGGGCTGATTGCGGTTGATCGGGAGGGCAATGTGGCACTGCCGTTCAACAGCGAAGGCATGTACCGGGCTGTTGCCCGGGTGGATGACGTCGCAGAGGTCGCAATTTACCGTGAAAGCTAACAGCCAGCCTGACAGGCTCCCTCTGTCTCCCGAACAGGTGTTGGCGGTGCGCGACCTGAACGTACGTTTTCACCATGACGGCCAGGTGACCGAAGCCGTGCGTCATCTTTCACTTGATGTGTTTCGCGGCGAAACGCTGGCTTTAGTGGGCGAGTCCGGCTCGGGCAAATCCGTCACCTCACTGGCGATCATGCGCCTGTTGGCGCAGGACAGCGCAGAGGTCAGTGGCGAGATACGGCTGCGTCGGCGCAGTGGTGAGGCACTGGATCTGATGCGGATGCCGCGCGGTCAGATGCGCAGGGTGCGCGGCGCGGATATGGCCATGATTTTCCAGGAACCGATGACCTCGCTGAATCCGGTGTTTACGGTAGGCGATCAGATCGCAGAATCCATTCGACTGCATCAGGGTAAAAGCCAGTCCGAAGCCCTGACGGAAGCGCGTCGTATGCTGGATCGGGTACGCATTCCTGACGCACAAAGTATGCTGCGCCGTTATCCGCACCAGCTTTCCGGCGGTATGCGGCAGCGCGTGATGATTGCGATGGCCCTGTCGTGTAAGCCTGCGCTGCTGATTGCCGACGAGCCGACCACTGCCCTGGACGTGACGATTCAGGCCCAGATCCTGCAACTGATCCGCGAGCTGCAGAAAGAGATGCAGATGGGCGTGATTTTTATCACTCACGATATGGGCGTGGTGGCGGAAATGGCGGACCGCGTCCAGGTGATGTATCGCGGTGAGGTGCTGGAAAACGCCCCTACCGCCGAGCTGTTCAGCGCACCGCAGCAGCCTTACACCCGGGCGTTGCTGGCCGCTGTCCCGACCCTGGGTGCGATGCAGGACCAGCCGCTGCCCGCGAAATTTCCTCTCCTGCTCAACGATGCGGCACCCGACGTACCGCAAAACACCGTACGTCACGATCGCCCGCCCATCCTGCAGGTGCGCAATCTGGTCACGCGCTTCGATATTCGCTCAGGATTACTGAATCGCGTAACGAGCCGGGTGCACGCGGTCGAGAACATCAGCTTTGATCTGTATGCAGGCGAAACGCTGGCGCTGGTGGGGGAGTCCGGGTGCGGTAAATCGACCACCGGACGTTCACTGCTAAAACTGGTCGCCAGTCAGGGAGGCAGCATTACCTTTGACGGGCAGCGTATTAACGATCTTTCGGGAGCGGCGCTGGCGCATCTGCGGCGCGATATTCAGTTTATCTTCCAGGACCCTTATGCATCGCTCGATCCGCGCCTGACGGTGGGATTTTCGATTATGGAGCCGCTGCTGGTTCACAAGGTGATGCCACGACGCGAAGCGGAACAGCGCGTGGCCTGGTTACTGGAAAAGGTTGGCTTACTGCCGGAACACGCAAAGCGTTATCCGCATGAGTTTTCGGGTGGCCAGCGTCAGCGTATCTGCATCGCGCGGGCACTGGCGCTGAACCCCAAAGTGGTGATTGCCGATGAGTCGGTGTCCGCGCTTGATGTCTCCATTCAGGCACAAATCATCAACCTGATGCTCGACCTTCAGCGTGAATTTGGTATCGCCTTTTTGTTTATTTCCCATGATATGGCGGTGGTTGAGCGCATCAGCCACCGCGTAGCGGTGATGTATCTTGGACAGATTGTGGAAATCGGCCCACGTCAGTCGGTATTCGGGCAGCCACATCATCCGTATACCCAAAAATTAATGGCCGCCGTGCCGGTTGCCGACCCGACACGTCGGCAACGCGAGCGCAGTCTGCTGGTCGATGAGATCCCCAGCCCGATTCGTGCACTGGGCGATGAACCCGAACGGGTTTCGCTGATGGAAGTGGCCCCCGGTCATTTTGTGGCTCGCTCTGCCACCAGCGCGATCTGAAATAATACGCTATCGCCACGGCGATAAATCAGACAGGGATTACAGGAGAAAACAATGCAGATAACGATGCGTAGAAGCTTACTGGCAGCAGGGATATTAAGTAGCGTCATGACGCTGCCCGCCTGGGCCGCGGGTGATGCGGTGATCGCCGTCGCCTCCAATTTCACCACGCTTGATCCCTATGACGCTAACGACACCTTGTCCCAGGCGGTCGCGAAATCATTTTATCAGGGGCTGTTTGGCTTTGATAAAGATATGAAGCTGACCAATGTGCTGGCGGACAGTTACACGGTGAGCGGCGATGGCCTGACCTACACCATTAAGCTGCACTCAGGCGTGAAGTTTCAGGATGGCACCGACTTTAATGCCGAGGCGGTCAAGGTCAACCTGGATCGGGCCAGTAATCCCGACAACCATCTCAAACGTTATAACCTGTTTAAATACATCGCCAGCACGGAAGCGGTCGATCCCACGACGGTGAAGATTACGCTGAAGCAGCCGTTCTCGGCCTTTATTAATATTCTGGCGCACCCTGCGGCGGTGATGATTTCCCCTGCCGCCCTGAAAAAATACGGTAAGGACATCGGTTTTCATCCGGTGGGCACCGGGCCGTTCGAATTTGTGACCTGGAATCAGACCGACTTTGTGAAGGTGAAGAAATGGGACGGCTACTGGAAAAAAGGCTATCCCAAACTCGACAGCATTACGTGGCGCCCGGTCGTGGATAACAATACGCGTGCGGCCATGCTGCAGACCGGTGAAGCGAACTTTGCCTTCCCGGTGCCTTATGAGCAGGCCAAATTGCTGGAGAAGGACAGCAAGCTGGACGTGGTGGTATCGCCCTCCATCATGCAGCGCTACATCAGCCTGAATGTGACACAAAAACCGTTTGATAATCCGAAAGTGCGTGAGGCGCTGGAGTACGCGATCAATCGCCAGGCACTGGTTAAAGTTGCGTTCGCCGGTTATGCCACACCTGCTACCGGCGTAGTGCCTCCCTCTATTGCCTATGCGCAAACGTATCCGCCCATTCCTTACGATCCCGCTAAAGCAAAAGCGTTGCTGAAAGAAGCGGGTTATCCGAACGGTTTCGACACCACGCTCTGGTCGTCGCATAACCACAGCACGGCACAGAAAGTGTTGCAGTTTGTTCAGCAGCAACTGGCACAGGTCGGCGTGAAGGTGAAAGTGACCGCGATGGATGCGGGACAGCGCGCAGCGGAAGTGGAAGGCAAGGGCCAGAAAGAGAGCGGCGTGCGCATGTTCTACACTGGCTGGTCAGCCTCAACGGGTGAAGCCGACTGGGCGCTGACGCCGTTGTTCGCAACCGCAGCTTGGCCACCGGCGATCTTCAACACGGCGTTTTACAGCAATCCGAAGGTGGATAAAGACCTGGCCGACGCGCTGAAAACGACCGATCAGGCGGAAAAAGCCAAACTGTATAAAGATGCGCAGGACACCATCTGGAACGATCATCCGTGGATCCCGCTGGTGGTGGAGCAACTGGTGTCCGCACACAGCAAAAACCTGAGCGGTTTTTACATGATGCCGGACACGTCATTCAGTTTTGATGACGCCGAGATGAAGTAATTCGCCGGACCTGTTCTGTCCTGAACAGGATGTGTGATGCCCGGTGCCTCGTCAGCAATGAGGCACCGGGCAGGTCAGCTGCGCTGCTGACTGTTGTGTGGGATGTCACATGGTTAACTATTTTCTTAAACGCCTGCTGGGCCTGATTCCCACGCTGTTTATCGTGGCAGTGCTGGTGTTTCTGTTTGTCCATCTGCTGCCGGGCGATCCGGCGCGGCTGATTGCCGGACAGGAAGCCGATGCGTCTGTGGTGGCATTGGTCCGTCAGGAGCTGGGCCTGGATAAACCGCTGCCGGTGCAGTTCGTGCACTTTATCGTCAATGCGCTGCAGGGGGATTTTGGTCAGTCGCTGGTTTCCCGGCGTCCGGTTTCGGCGGAAATCGCTACGCGTTTTATGCCAACCCTGTGGCTGACGCTCACCAGCATGGTGTGGGCGGTGATCCTGGGCATGGCGATCGGCATTGTTTCGGCCGTATGGCGCAATCGCTGGCCGGATCGCCTCGGCATGACGCTCGCGGTTTCGGGTATCTCTTTTCCGGCTTTTGCCCTGGGCATGTTACTGATGGACGTGTTTTCCGTCCAGTTGGGCTGGTTGCCAACGGTGGGCGCAGACAGCTGGCAGCACTATATTTTGCCTTCCCTCACGCTGGGCGCGGCGGTAGCGGCTGTGATGGCCCGTTTCACCCGGGCATCCTTTGTGGAGGTGATGCAGGAAGATTACATGCGCACCGCGCGTGCCAAAGGCGTCAGTGAGTACCGCGTGGTGATTAAGCACGGTCTGCGGAATGCCATGATACCGGTGGTCACCATGATGGGCCTGCAGTTTGGTTTCCTGCTGGGTGGCTCGATTGTGGTTGAGGTCGTGTTCAACTGGCCGGGGCTGGGACGCCTGCTGGTGGATTCGGTACAGATGCGTGACTATCCGGTGATTCAGGCAGAGGTATTGCTGTTTTCGCTGGAGTTTATTTTGATCAATCTGATTGTCGATATGCTGTATGCCGTCATTAACCCGGCGATTCGCTTTAAGGACACCTGATGAAAAACTGGCGACGGGAAGCGGCACTCAAACACATGCCACTGCTGGACAGCAACCGTGTAAGAACGCCCTGGCGGGAATTCTGGCGACGCTTTCGTCGTCAGCCGGTCGCTCTGCTGGCGGGCCTGTTTGTCCTGGTGCTGATCGTACTGGCGTTTACGGCACCGTATGTTGCGCCATTCGATGCAGAAAATTACTTTGATTACGACCGACTCAACGACGGCCCCTCACTGGTGCACTGGTTTGGCGTGGATTCACTGGGACGCGATATCTTTAGCCGCGTGCTGGTGGGAACCCGAATTTCGCTTCTCGCCGGCTTCGTTTCCGTCGCGATAGGGGCGATAGTGGGGACGCTGGCAGGACTGCTGGCGGGCTACTATGAAGGCTGGTGGGACAGGATCACCATGCGCATCTGCGACGTGCTGTTTGCGTTTCCCGGCATTTTGCTGGCGATTGCCGTCGTGGCCATCATGGGCAGTGGCATCAGTAACGTCATTATCGCCGTGGCGATATTCAGTATTCCCGCCTTTGCCCGCCTGGTGCGCGGCAATACGCTGGTACTGAAACGGCAAACCTACATCGAGTCAGCCCGCAGTATCGGAGCGTCAGACTGGACGATCATGATACGTCACCTGCTGCCCGGCACGGTATCCTCTATTGTGGTGTACTTCACCATGCGCATCGGGACCTCGATTATCACCGCCGCAAGCCTGTCATTTCTGGGGCTGGGCGCGCAGCCACCGACGCCAGAGTGGGGCGCGATGCTCAACGAAGCGCGCGCGGATATGGTTATCGCGCCGCACGTGGCGATTTTTCCGGCACTGGCTATTTTTTTCACGGTTTTAGCCTTTAATTTGCTTGGCGACGGGCTACGTGACGCACTTGATCCTAAACTGAAGACATGAAACCTTTTGACTATGAACAAGACTTCAGCACTATCGACTTCCGCAAACATCCTGAACGTTATCAGGTCGGGCGCGGTGAGCAGGGCGTGCTGATGGTCCAGCCCTATAAAGGCGAAATCCTGCCGCACTGGCGTTTTCGTACCGTTGAGGTTGCGAAAGCCTCGGCAGAAGAAATCATGCGGCTGTTCGAAGCCTATCGCCAGCAGGATGACTTTGTGGGCATGGACATGGCGCGCAAATTTATTCAAATGGGCTACACCCGCGCGCGCCGCTACAGCAACCATAAGGGCGGACGAAAATACGATGCGGAGGGCAAGGAGTTGCCCCGGGGCAGGGACGAAGAAAAGGCCGCTGCGGCGGCCATTTTCAAAGCGTACTGGGATAAGCTACGGGCAGATGACGACTATCTGGCGCGCAAAAAAGCGCACCAGCAGAAGTATGGTTAGACGCGGCTCGCCCACAAATCGTATTCGTCAGCATGTTCCACTTTGACACGCAGAACATCGCCCGGCTTAACGTTGCTCTCGCCATTCAGATAGACGGCACCATCGATCTCTGGCGCGTCAGCCATGCTGCGACCAATCGCGCCTTCTTCATCGACTTCATCGATGATGACCATAATTTCACGGCCGATTTTTTCCTGCAGGCGCTCGGCAGAGATCTGCTGCTGCAACTGCATAAAGCGGTCATAACGTTCCTGTTTCACTGCGTCATCGACCGGATCGGGTAACTGGTTTGCCGTTGCGCCTTCAACCGGGCTGTACTGAAAGCAACCCACACGATCCAGACGCGCTTCTTTAATAAAGTCGAGCAGCATCTGGAAGTCTTCTTCGGTTTCGCCGGGGAAGCCTACAATAAACGTTGAGCGCAGCGTCAGCGTCGGGCAGATCTCACGCCAGCGCTTAATGCGCTCCAGCGTGCGTTCCACGGCACCCGGACGCTTCATCAGCTTCAGAATGCGTGGGCTGGCGTGCTGAAGCGGGATATCCAGATACGGCAGAATCTTGCCTTCTGCCATCAGTGGAATCACGTCGTCCACGTGAGGATAAGGATAAACATAATGCAGGCGAACCCACACGCCGAGTTTCGCTAACTGCTCGCACAGGCTCACCATGCTGGTTTTCACCGGCGCGCCGTTCCAGAACCCTGTGCGGTGTTTCACGTCCACGCCGTAAGCCGAGGTATCCTGCGAAATGACCAGCAACTCTTTCACGCCCGCTTCAACCAGCCGTTTTGCTTCGTCCAGCACTTCGCCAATGGCACGACTGTCGAGATCGCCGCGCATAGACGGGATGATACAGAAGGTGCAGCGATGGTTGCAGCCTTCAGAAATTTTCAGGTAAGCGTAATGACGCGGCGTCAGCTTCACGCCCTGTTGCGGCACCAGGCTCAGGAACGGATTATGTTGGGGCTTCGGCACGTAGCGGTGCACGTGCGACAGCACTTGTTCATAGCTGTGCGGACCGGTGATTTCCAGTACCTTCGGGTGCACTTCGCGAATCTGGTCGACTTTCGCTCCCAGGCAGCCGGTCACAATCACCTTGCCGTTTTCGTTCAGGGCTTCACCGATCGCTTCCAGCGATTCCTGGACGGCGCTGTCGATGAATCCGCAGGTGTTGACGATAACGATTTCCGCATCGTCATAGCGTGGGACCACCTCATAGCCCTCGGTGCGCAGTTCCGTCAGAATGCGCTCAGAGTCGACAAGGTTTTTGGGGCAGCCAAGCGAGACAAATCCCACGCGCGGCGGCAGTGTAGTAGTAGTGGACATAAGGTGGTTTCCGGTTCAGCACAGCAATGGCGCGCGATTTTACCTGTGTTGCGATGAAAATTGTAGCGTTATCTGACCTCAGGCATAACAGTGTAAAGTCACGCAAAAAACCGTAAAGGGTTCCCGAGAGTGACAGGCGTTTAAGCCGATGATCGGAAAGGAAGAAAACCGCAGTAACCCGCCGTTTTGCAAAAGGATTTCTAATAAATAGCTAAAAATTAATTCGTTAATTTTCTTATCAACGCAGGTGATAACGCCATTTGAAGGTCATATTGTTGGTTGATATTTGCTTGTTTTCATTAATAATGATTCGCTTAACAAGTGCTGAGAGCCTGGCCTTTCAGACAATGACGTGGATAATGTGAGAGCAAAATAATGAAAGAGATCATTAACGGGTTTCTGAGTTTTCAGCAGACTGTCTTTCCTGAAAGAGAGGCGCTGTTCAAAAGTCTGGCCTCAAATCAGAACCCGAAAGCCCTGTTTATCTCTTGCTCAGACAGCCGTCTGGTGCCGGAGCTGGTCACGCAGCAGGAACCCGGGCAGCTATTCGTTATCCGTAATGCGGGCAACATTGTGCCGTCTTTTGGGCCGGAGCCGGGTGGCGTGTCAGCCACCATTGAGTATGCGGTGATGGTGCTGGGCGTTTCTGACATCATCATCTGTGGCCACTCTAACTGCGGTGCGATGAACGCGATTTCGTCCTGTGCCTGCATGGACAGCATGCCAGCCGTCGAGCACTGGCTGCGCTTTGCCGATGCGGCCAAAGCGGTGGTGGAGCAGCGTGACTATGAATCACCCGAGAAAAAGCTCAACGCTATGGTGCAGGAGAACGTGATTGCGCAGCTAAACAACATGAAAACCCATCCTTCGGTGTCGGTAGGGTTACGTCAGGGCAAGCTGCGTCTGCATGGCTGGGTTTACGACATTGAGTCGGGCACCATTCTGGCGCTCACGCCGGGCGGTAAAGAGTTCATCTCACTGGCGGATAATCCCGAGACCTTTTTCGAGTAAGTTCCGTTTGCCCGCGCCGTTCAGGTCGCGGGCCCCTTACCGCCTGTTTTTTCATCCCGTCTTTATCACGCCCACGCTGTTTAATCTTTTGTAAATCCTCAACATCATGCCGGACAGGCTGACTACGCTTAAACACATTGCCTCTGTCTGGAGAATGCTATGACCCGTGTTTCCACCCTACTGTTACTGAATGGCGCGTTACTCGTTTCCAGCCCGTTATGGGCGGATGATCTGACGGTGAAGGTGCTTCAGGATAAGCTGGACCATCCCTGGTCGGTGGCCTTTTTACCGGATAACCAGACGTTACTCATCACTGAACGTGCCGGCCAGTTGCGTAGCTGGCGACCTGATACCGGTTTATCTGAGCCGATTAAGGGCGTGCCCGCGGTGTGGGCGCAGCGACAGAGCGGCCTGCTGGATGTGGTGCTGGCCCCGGATTTTGCCCAGAGCCGTCGGGTGTGGCTCAGCTATACCAAAGCGGACAGCGACGGCAAGGCGGGGGCCGTCGTGGGTTATGGCACACTCAGCGACGATCATCGCCAGCTGACCGATTTTCATGAAGTCATCAGCCAAACGCCCCGGCTCTCAAGCGGCAACAATATTGGAACCCGGCTGGCCTTTGACCGTCAGGGGTTTGTGTGGATTGCCTTCGGGGATAATTTTGTCAGCAGCGCCGCTCAGGATCTCGACAAGCTGCAGGGAAAACTGCTGCGCCTGAACGGCGACGGTAGCGTTCCCAGGGATAATCCTTTCGTGGGCAGGCAGGGTGCCCGGCCTGAAATCTGGGCCTACGGTTTACGTAACCCACAAGGCCTGGCGCTTAATCCCTGGACACAGGTCATGTGGGAAAGTGAGCACGGCCCACGCGGTGGCGATGAGGTCAACGTGATCGAAAAAGGGAAAAATTATGGTTGGCCGCTGGCGACCTACGGCATTGATTACAACGGCAGCAAGGTTCCTGAATCGAAAGGCACGCACGTGGCGGGCACGGAACAGCCGGTATTTTACTGGAAAGTTTCACCAGCGCTAAGCGGCATGGCCTTTTATAACAGTGCCCGTTTCCCCCAATGGAAAAATTCACTCTTTATCGGGGCGCTGAAAGAGAAGCAACTGATTCGACTGCGTGTCAATGGTGAAAAAGTCGTTGAGGCGCAACGCCTGCTGGGTGAGCGAAACGAACGCATTCGTGATGTCCGCCAGGGGCCGGATGGGTATCTGTATGTGTTGACGGATGAAGCTAACGGCAAGCTCCTGAAGGTAGGGCTGACGCAGGACGCCAGCGCCTCCCGCGGTTAACTTAACGCGCCCAGTGGTAAACCGGCCAGCCGCGTTTTTCGGCTTCCTGGCGTAACGGTTCCGCAGGGTTAATCACGTGAGCATAATCGGCCTGCACCAGCATCGGCAGGTCGTTCAGAGAATCACTGTAAGCCCAGGTATGTGAGTAGTGTTCATCCGGCCGCTGGGCTTTCCATTCTTCCACCCGCGTCACTTTGCCCTGCTGAAAGGTCATCGTTCCGTAGGTGTTGCCGCTGTAGCGCTCATCCACCACTTCCACACCGATGGCGAGGGCACCGCAGGCCCCTAACTGGCGGGCAATCGGCGTCACCAGATGTTCACCGCTGGCGGAGATAACAATGATTCTGTCGCCACGTGACTGATGCCATTTGAGACGTTCCCGGGCTTCAGGATAGACGCGCGGCATAATGTCGCGATGAATAAAGCGGCGGATCCAGCCCTCAACCGTCAGGGTCGCCATGCCGCTTAACGGGGACAGCGTTTTATGCATATAGTCTTCAATGGACAGCGTCCCGGCGTAATACTGGCGCATGAGCGCCTGCTCTTCCTCAATCAGCTCACTGGACGCAAAGCCTTGTGAAACCAGCCAGCGCAGCCACAGGCCGGTGCTGTCTTCACTAATCAGCGTTTCATCCAGATCAAACAGTGCCAGGTCCATACGGGTTCTCCTCGAGTGAATAGCGTCAGGTTAACCCAGTTTTGTGACGGCCTTAACTTTCTGATGAAAATTTCGGAATTTAACGCATTTTTATGGACGACACTGTTGCCGGAAAATGGCACGCGCGCGACGGTCATGCCAGGGTTAATCTACTAAAATCTATAAAACTTTACGATTAAGCGGTTTTTTTCAGTCACGCCAGCGGGTAGCGTTCTGACAGAGGGTTTCACGCCTTTGACTTTCCGTTTTAACAAGGACAATCCGGTCAAGCTCATGACAAAAACTAGCTTCTCATCTCACCTGCGGCGCGTCGCTGCCACCTCTTTGCTACTGATTGCACCGATAACTGTATTGGCAGTACAGGCACCGGATGCTCCTCAAATTGATGCCAAAGCCTGGATCTTAATCGACTATGCCAGCGGCAAGGTCCTGACCGAGTCCAATGCGGACCAGCGGCTTGATCCAGCCAGCCTGACGAAAATGATGACCAGCTATGTGGTTGGGCAGGCAATTAAAGCCGGCAAAATTAAGCCTGATGACATGGTGACCGTAGGACAGGATGCCTGGGCGACCGGCAACCCCAAACTGCGCGGATCATCGCTGATGTTTCTTAAACCGGGCGATCGTATTCCGGTGCATGAGCTGAATAAAGGCATTGTGATCCAGTCAGGCAATGATGCCTGTATCGCGCTGGCCGACTATGTGGCGGGCAGTCAGGACGCGTTTATCGGGCTGATGAATAACTACGTTAAAGCGCTGGGGCTGACCAATACACATTTCATGACGGTACACGGTCTGGATGCGGAAGGGCAGTACAGCACCGCACGGGATATGGCGCTGCTTGGTCAGGCGTTGATCCGCGACGTGCCGGAAGAGTACGCACTGAATAAAGAGAAAGAGTTCACCTTCAATCATATTCGCCAGATGAACCGCAACCGTCTGCTCTGGAGCACCAACCTTCACGTTGACGGCATCAAGACGGGCCATACGTCAGGCGCAGGTAATAATCTGGTCGCCTCGGCAACCGAGGGCGATATGCGACTGATTTCGGTGGTGCTGGGCACCGCCAGCGATGCCATTCGCTTCCGCGAAAGCGAAAAGCTGCTGACGTGGGGTTTCCGCTTCTTCGAAACGGTTACGCCAGTAAAAGCGGATGCCCCGTTCGCCCAGCAGCGCGTCTGGTTTGGTGATCAGAGTCAGGTCAGTCTGGGCGTGGCGAAGGATGCCGCGCTGACCATTCCAAAAGGTCAGATGAAAAACCTGAAAGCCAGCTATACGCTGTCATCGCCCCAGTTAGAAGCGCCGCTCAAGAAGAATCAGGTCGTCGGCACCATTAATTTCCAATTGGATGGCAAAACCATTGAACAGCGGCCACTGGTCGTGCTGCAGGATGTACAGGAGGGCGGCTTCTTCAGCCGGATGATCGATTTTGTGATGATGAAGTTCAACGGCTGGTTCGGGAAGTGGTTCAGCTAACAATCAGGGACGCGATGGCGTCCCTTTTTTACGGCAGGCGGCCCGTTCGGCCCTGAAATCCACGTACGTTTGCGCCGACATCAGCAAAAGATTAACTCTGCGTCCAGCCTTTACGAATCGGTAGCGCAAACAGCAGTCGGTAAGCGGGGTTAAGAACATTCAACAGGCGTTCACCATAAAGCTGCCAGGCAAGATGCGACGCCAGACAACCCAGCATACCTACCAGCAAGCCGCCCAGCATATCCATTGGCCAGTGCACGCCCAAATAAATACGTGACCAGGCGATTGCGGTACCTACGACCATCAGGATGACGCCTGACCAGAGGCGGTGCCAGAAGAGAAAGGCCAGCGCAAAAGTAAAAATGGTGGTGCCATGATCGCTCGGATACGAGTCGTCAGGTGCGTGATGAAGAAACTGATAACCGAAACCAATGGCGAAAGGCCGCGGATGCGGTAACAGTTGACCAACGCACCAGGATATCGCCAGTGCGTAAAGCAGCGCGATGCCGGTTTTCAGCACCAGCACACGCTGTGACGCAACCTGATCGCGCGGGCCCCATAACCACAACGCCACAATCAAAAGTGGCACGATGGCAATGACGTCTCTGGCAATAAACGTGGCAAGCTGCAGTAACCAGTGAGGTGAGTCGGGCGTCGCGTTAATCGCCGTGAACAGGGTACGGTTTAATTCTTCCATTACGTGAACGGTTCCTCGTTTTACTGATGTTCAGATTTTCTCAATCCAAAAAAAGCCTGACAAGCAGGTCAAACCGGATGGAGTCTGTCGCATCTGCCAGCACACATTGCTAACAAATTAAGTCAGCTATCCTGAATCCAGATGCCCGGCGAGTCCATCACAAGGTTCTTAATCTGCACAGAGGTTGCAACGCGGTTTAACTTTTATGACTTTTTTGTGTTAAATAGGACGGGAGAAAAGCAGGCATAAAAAAACCCGCCGGGAAAAAGACCAGCGGGCTCCACAATTTGGGGATTTCAAAGAAAAGCAGTGGCACTTATTCAGACTGTGATCAAAATAAAAAGTTCTGGACGTCAGTAAAAAAATTTTATAAGGGCAATAACGGCCAGATAATGACGATTAGCGTGCCGGCCAGCGTCAGCAGGACGTTGGCAATAGCATAGGTGCCAGCATAGCCTAAAGCCGGAATATTGCTGCGCGCGGTATCACTGATAATTTCCATGGCTGGCGCGCAGGTGCGGGCACCCATAATCGCCCCAAACAGCAGTGCCCGGTTCATGCGCAGTATATAGGCACCAAACAGGTAGCAAATCACCACCGGCAGCAGGCTGACCAGCAGGCCGCACAACAGCATCAGCGCCCCGTTACTGGAAATACCGTGATCGATTCCACTGCCTGCACTCAGGCCAACCCCTGCCATAAACACCATCAGACCAAACTCTTTGACCATCGTCAGCGCACCCTGCGGAATATAGCCAAAGGTAGGATGGTTAGCCCGCAGGAAGCCCAGCATGATACCGGCAAATAACAGCCCGGCCGCGTTACCGATGCCAAAACTGAAGTTGCTGAACTGGAACGTGATCAGGCCTGTCATCAGGCCGATGATAAAAAAGGCGCAGAAAGCCAGTAAGTCGGTCATCTGGCTGTGAATAGCAATAAAGCCGATGCGATCGGCGACGCTTTTCACCCGGCGGGCTTCCCCGCTGACCTGCAACACATCGCCTTTGTTCAGCATAATATTGTCGTCGATAGGCATTTCTATCTGACTGCGAATGACGCGGTTTAAAAAGCAGCCGTGATCGGTCAGGTTAAGTTTGCTCAGCCGCTTGTTCACGGCATTGTGATTTTTAACCACAATCTCCTCGGTCACGATTCGCATATCGAGCAAATCGCGATCAAAGACTTCTTTCCCGTTGCGGAAACTGGGATCCAGGCGCGCGTGCGCATCCGGGTAGCCCACCAGCGAAATGTCATCGCCCAGCTGGAGCACAGCATCGCCATCGGGGCTGGCGAGAATACCGTTGCGTCGGATACGTTCGATATAGCAGCCCGTCTGGCGATAGATGCCCAGCTCGCGCAGATTCTTACCGCCGCTCCATTCCACCAGCTCCGGGCCCACGCGATAGGCGCGGATAACGGGCAGAAAAACCTTACGCTGACTGTCGGCATCAAGACCGCGCTCACGCGCAATCTGTTGAGCACAGGTGGACAGATCCTGATGCTGCAGACGTGGCAGATAACGTGCACCGAAAATCAGGCTGACCAGCCCTACCAGATAGGTAACCGCATAGCCCAGACTGAGTTGATCCTGCATGATGCCTAACTGCCTGGGGTCGCTAATGCTCTGACGCAGCGTATCGCCCGCGCCCACCAGGACTGGCGTCGACGTCATCGAACCCGCCAGAACACCGGCGGTGAGACCGATGTCCCAGCCGAAAAGCTTGCCAAAGCCCAGCGCCAGCAGCAGAGCACTGGCGACCATGACAATGGCCAGCATGAAATAATTTTTCCCGTCCCGAAAGAAAATAGAGAAAAAGTTAGGGCCGGCTTCAATGCCGACACAAAAAATAAACAGCATAAAGCCCAGGCTCAGGGCATCGGTATTCATCGAGAAGTGTTGCTGGCCTAATAATAACGAAACGACTAATACGCCAATGGAATTTCCGAGCTGGACGGAGCCAAACCGTAATTTTCCTAAGCAAAGTCCCAACGCCAGTACGAAAAATAATAACAAAATGTCATTACTTCTTAACAATTCTGCGATGTTAACATTCAACATTTTAACTTCTTGTTTACGTGTAACGTATTGAAGAGTGGTCTGTTTTTCGCTATCTTGTCCAGACCGTAAGCGTGCCGTTACGTCATCCATAATGACTGCGCGGATAACGCGGGTAATATTCTAATCAGAAAATACTTTCTCAGCCATTGGCGACTTTCATTCGTACACAAAACGACTGTTTATTTTTATTTCCACCAGGCTCATCAAGGTCAAAAGCGATGTTTTGGCGTGTTTTAAATGAGTGGGGAGTTATGCCGCAGCGTTATTATTTTTGGGCGACCTGTCTGTCAGGAGGTCTGCTTTATTGTCTGGTGTTTATTTTTGCCCAGGATTTTTGTGCCCTGGATAAACATGCGTTGCACAGTCAGCCTGCATTATTGCTTTTTTTACTGCCGGGTGGATTGATGGCGTTTATGCAGCACTCGGCACCGCTGAAAAGTACGTTGATCATGGCCTCTGTTGGCACCTTGCTGGCGGCGCTGTTGCTGCACGGTATTTTCGCTGTGCCGGCACGCTGGGACTATATTATGGTCTGGAGCCTGAGCGGGATGTTCTGGGCAGGATGCGGCGCATTGCTGGTCAGACTGATGAAGCTGATTGTGGCAATCAGACAGTAAGGCCGGAACGGCCTGCATCAGAGACCCGGCACTCTGCGAACGGTATCTGATACAGGCAACGAAGAACTCACCCGTGAGGTCAGCGCGCTGACCGGGTGAGCGAAATCAGGCCACGAAGCCCAGATTCTCTTTCGTCCATGCGGCAAACTCGGTATAACCACCAATATGCTGCTCATCCAGGAAAATTTGCGGCACGGTGCTGACCGGTTTCCCCGCACTGGCCTCTAAATCCGCTTTAGTAATGCCTTCCGCCTGAATATCTACGTATTGATAGTTGAAATCATCACGCTCAGCTTGCAGTTTATCAGCCAGTTCTTTTGCGCGAACGCAGTACGGGCAGCCGGGACGACCAAAAATAACAGCAATCATCGAAAACTCCTTGCAAGGGACGTCGTGTGAGTGACACGGAATCACGTCAGAAAAGCCGCTTATGATGCCCGCTCGTTGCGCTTAAAGAAAGCAGGAATTACCTGTTAGTCTAATGCCCGTCCCCGATGAATCCGTCGCACGTCGGCAGAGCGGAACAATCCCGACACCTCTGATGTGCAAATTTGCGGATGTTAACCATAATTGGGGGGCGATTGGCCTTGAGGCAGGAGAAACGCATGCAAAACGTCGCTAAATTGCCGAAAGCACTGCTGGTGATGGAAGCGCTGGGTGGGTTACTGATTGCCAGTGCATTGCTGGTTGTGAATCACTGGTTCCCTGGCCTGCCGGGCCGCCTGGCTACACCCGGGCTGGCTACCGCGCTGTTTATCATCGGCATTCTGCTAATGTTGCCTGCCGCCTGGCTCCTGATGTGGCGCAGTGCGAAAGCGCTTGCGCCGCAGTTGTTCAACCTTTCCGACAAAAAAAGATAAATCAGCTGGAGACTTTATGACACCGACAATCGATTTACTGTGCAGCCACCGTTCAATTCGCGCGTTCACTGACCAGCCGGTAAGCGCTGAACAGCGCGAAGCGATTATTGCTGCGGCGCAATCGGCGTCCACGTCCAGCTTTTTGCAGTGCTCATCCATCATCCGTATCACCGATCCGGCCATGCGTGAGCAGCTGGTGACATTAACAGGCGGACAGACATGGGTAGGGGAAGCCGCTGAGTTTTGGGTATTTTGTGCTGACTTTAATCGTCATCTGCAAATTTGCCCCGATGCGCAGCTGGGCCGCGCAGAACAACTGCTGCTGGGCTGTGTCGATACGGCGCTGATGGCGCAAAATGCCATGGTTGCAGCAGAGTCGCTGGGGTTGGGCGGCGTATTTATTGGTGGCATCCGTAACAATATCGCTCAGGTAACAGAACTGCTGGGGCTGCCAAAATTTGTCCTGCCGCTGTTTGGTTTTTGTCTGGGCTATCCCGAATCGGTGCCGGATGTGAAGCCGCGTATTCCCCAGGCCATGTTAGTGCATGAAAATCGCTATCAACCAGTGGATCCGGCCGTGCTGGCTGATTACGATAACCGGACGGCGATCTATTACGAACAACGCGACAGCAACCAGCGCAGCGAAACCTGGAGTCAGTTGATTCAGCGCCTGATTATTAAAGAAACGCGCCCGTTTATGCTGGACTACCTGCATCAGCAGGGCTGGGCAACACGCTAATTCAACCCAAGGATTTTAATTGATGAAAATGGCTATTCTGTCGCGCGATGGATCGCTCTATTCCTGCCGCCGTTTACGTGAAGTCGCCGAACAGCGTGGTCATTTTGTACAAATCATTGATCCTCTTTCCTGCTACATGAACATCAATTCTGCCTCGCCCGGTATCCATTACCGTGGCGAGTTGCTGGGTCACTTCGATGCCGTGATTCCCCGTATCGGTACCGGAATCACCTTCTATGGCACGGCGGTGCTGCGCCAGTTTGAGATGTGCGGCAGCTATCCACTCAATGAGTCCGCTGCGGTCACGCGTGCCCGGGACAAACTGCGTTCCCTGCAACTGCTCGCCCGTGATGGCATCGACATGCCGGTGACCGGGTTCGCCTCGTCGCCCGATGATACACAGGACCTGATCGCCATGGTGGGCGGTGCGCCGCTGGTGGTAAAGCTCGTCGAGGGCACGCAGGGCATCGGCGTGGTTCTGGCGGAAACCCGCCAGGCGGCTGAAAGTGTCATCGATGCGTTTCGTGGACTGAATGCGCATATTTTGGTGCAGGAGTTTATTCAGGAAGCGCGCGGATGCGATGTACGCTGTCTGGTGATTGGCGACCGGGTCGTGGCGGCGATTGAGCGTCAGGCAAAAGAGGGCGATTTTCGTTCGAATTTGCACCGGGGCGGCAAAGCCCGCATCGTTGACATCAGTGAGCAGGAACGTCTGATGGCCGTTAAAGCGGCGGCGGTGTTGGGGCTGGATGTCGCGGGTGTAGATATTCTGCGTTCAAATCGCGGTCCACTGGTGATGGAAGTGAATGCCTCGCCCGGTCTGGAAGGTATTGAAACTACAAGTGGTCTTAACATTGCAGGTATGATGATCGATCATATTGAGCGGTACGCTACCCCCGGGCACCGTCCTAAAACCGCAGGTTGACCCGCGCTTTTCAGTGGTTTTCGTGGAAACTCACCACATTTTTCCGTAAGCTAAGTCGCTTATTTATCACCCCATGGGATTTTACAATGGATTCTCTTGTCGTTCCGGATATCGACCTGCTGCGTCGTTGGCTGGATCAGCAAAATATCACTTGGTTTGAATGTGATGCTTGTCAGGCGCTGCATTTGCCGCATATGCAAAACTTCGACGGGGTGTTTGACGCTAAAATCGACCTGGTAGACAACGTCATTCTGTTTTCAGCACTGGCGGAAGTGAAGCCGACGGCGTTAATTCCGCTGGTGGGTGACCTGTCGCAAATTAACGCCAGTTCGTTAACGGTGAAAGCGTTTATCGATATTCAGGATGACAATCTGCCGAAGCTGATTGTGTGCCAGTCGATGATGATCACAGCCGGATTAACCTTCGGCCAGTTTTCGCATTTCATGAAGCAGAGCGAAGAAGAAATTTCCATGGTCATCATGGAAGCCTTCGCCAACAACCTGCTGATGATGGGTGAAGATGAAGAGCATGTTGCCACCAGCAGCATGCATTCCGTTCTTCACTGATCCTCACCGCCGTGATTAAGCCGTCTGCCAGGACGGCTTTTTTATGCCTGTCACGCTGCCTGTCCCTGGCACAGGCTTTCCTGCCGCACACGTCATAAGCGTTTTTTCCTTCAGCGTCAAATATTCTCAATGTTATCAATTGTGAAGGAGGTAGATTATTTTGTAACCGTAATGTTTTATTCTGCATTAAGCCCTTAATTGCCAGATTTATGACGTTCTTTATGCCGTAAAAGCCGAACCTCATAGCTTAAACATGCATAAAATATTACGTTCAGGCGTTTTTTACGCTGAGGTATGGTTAACCCCGAACGGGGCGGCTATGCTTGCGGTGCGGCACTAACCGCAGGAATACCGTGCTGGTATAGGTTTTTACTATTAAACGTCCACTGAATAATGATTCATTGTGTCACTGATTTTTAAATCATAAAAACGCAATGTCGGATCACTGATGTGCAGCGTTGTTATAACCCGCTCAGGAGGATTAAAAACATGTTCAACCAACGTAAAAAATGGTTGTCAGGTGTGGTTGCTGGGGTGCTGATGGCTGCTTCAGCCAGTACCATGGCGGAAGATAAAACGCTGCACGTTTATAACTGGTCGGATTATATTTCGCCCGATACCGTGCCGAACTTTGAAAAGCAGACCGGTATTAAAGTGGTTTATGACGTGTTTGATTCCAACGAAGTGCTGGAAGGCAAAATGATGGCCGGCAGCACCGGCTACGATGTGGTGGTGCCTTCGTCCAGCTTCCTGGCGCGTCAGCTGCAGTCTGGCGTGTTCCAGCCGCTGGATAAAAGCAAACTGCCCAATTATAAAAATCTTGATCCGGCGTTGATGGAGAAGGTTGCCCAGCACGATCCGGGTAATAAATATGCCATTCCGTATTTGTGGGGCACCACTGGCATTGGCTACAACGTTGAAAAAGTCAAAGCCGCACTGGGTGCGGATGCGCCGGTCAACAGCTGGGATCTGGTGCTGAAACCTGAGAACCTGGAAAAACTGAAAAGCTGTGGCGTCTCGTTCCTGGATGCACCTGAAGAAATTTTCGCGACCGTGCTGAACTACCTCGGCAAAGATCCGAACAGCAGCGATCCTAAGGATTATTCCGGTGCCGCGACCGATCTGCTGCTGAAGCTGCGTCCAAATATTCGTTACTTCCACTCGTCGCAATACATTAACGATCTGGCCAACGGCAACATCTGTGTGGCGATCGGCTGGTCCGGCGATATTCTTCAGGCAAAAAATCGCGCAGAAAAAGCGAAGAACGGCGTCAATATCGGCTACAGCGTACCGAAAGAGGGCGCACTGGCGTTCTTTGATATGATGGCGATTCCTAAAGATGCCAAAGATGTGGACGCGGCTTACACCTGGCTGAACTACATCATGGATCCGAAAGTCATCGCTGACGTGTCCAACAAAATGAATTATGCCAACGGCAATAAAGCGTCTCTGCCGCTGATTAATGCCGATATCCGCAACAATCCGGGCATTTACCCTACGCCGGATGCCATGGCCAAATTGTTTGTACTGAAGGTACAGGATCCGAAACTGGATCGTGTGCGCACGCGTGCATGGACTAAGGTTAAAAGCGGTAAGTAACGAAACGGCATGTCCTGCTACAGCAACAGAGGCGCAGTCCCGGCCTCTGTTGTGCCATTTTTAGCGGCACTGTTTGCCGCGTTGTTCCGCCTGGCTCCGGAGAGATATGAGTGAACGATGCCATCCCACGCCCGCAGACTAAAACGGCAAAAGCGTTAACGCCGTTACTGGAAATTCGTAATCTGACAAAATCCTTTGACGGCCAGCATGCCGTGGACGATGTCAGCCTGACTATTTATAAAGGCGAAATTTTTGCCCTGCTCGGCGCATCCGGCTGTGGTAAATCGACCTTACTCCGCATGCTGGCAGGCTTTGAACAGCCCACCCGCGGGCAGATTGTGCTGGATGGACACGATCTGTCGCATGTCGCGCCCTATCAGCGTCCTATTAATATGATGTTTCAGAGTTACGCGCTGTTTCCCCACATGACGGTGGAGCAGAACATTGCGTTCGGGCTGAAACAGGACAAGCTGGCTAAAGGCGAAATTACCAGCCGTGTCGAAGAAATGTTATCGCTGGTACATATGCAGGAGTTTGCTAAGCGCAAACCTCATCAACTTTCGGGCGGTCAGCGTCAGCGCGTGGCGCTGGCGCGCAGCCTGGCAAAACGGCCAAAACTGCTGCTGCTGGATGAGCCAATGGGCGCGCTCGATAAAAAGCTGCGCGATCGGATGCAGCTGGAAGTGGTGGATATCCTGGAACGGGTGGGGGCAACCTGCGTGATGGTGACGCATGATCAGGAAGAAGCCATGACGATGGCGGGGCGCATCGCTATCATGAACCGGGGCAAATTTGTGCAGATCGGCGAGCCGGAGGAGATTTATGAGCATCCGACCAGCCGCTACAGCGCGGAATTTATCGGTTCGGTCAATGTGTTTGAAGGTCTGCTGCGTGAGCGTCAGGCAGATGGCCTGGTGATTGACAGCCCGGGCCTGAAACATCCGCTTAAAGTCGATTCGGACGTGTCGGTGGTCGATAACGTGCCGGTACATGTTGCGCTGCGCCCGGAAAAAGTGATGCTGTGCGAAACGGTGCCGGCGGATGGCTGTAACTTTGCCGTCGGTGAAGTGGTCCATATTGCCTACCTGGGCGATCTGTCCATTTATCACGTGCGCCTGCACAGCGGTCAGATGCTGAGCGCCCAGTTGCAAAATGAACATCGCTACCGCAAAGGGCTACCGACATGGGGCGATGAAGTCCGCCTGTGCTGGGACAGCGACAGCTGCGTGGTGTTGACGGTTTAAGGAGGCGGGATGAGCCAGATTTTTCAACGCACTAAAGCCCCTGCCAAACTGCTGGGCACGCCGCTGCAGCGCTGGGCAACGCGCGTCAAAATGCAGCACGGGCGCAAGCTGGTCATTGCCTTACCTTACATATGGCTGACGCTGTTCTTTCTGCTGCCTTTCCTGATCGTGCTTAAGATCAGTTTTGCCGACATTGCGCGCGCCATTCCGCCCTATACCGAACTGGTTAACTGGGCTGACGATCAGCTGAGCCTGGTGCTCAATCTGGGCAACTACGTCACGCTCAGCGACGATCCGCTCTACATTGACGCCTATCTGCAGTCATTAAAAGTGGCCGCTATCTCGACGGTGATTTGCCTGCTGATAGGTTATCCGCTGGCGTGGGCGGTCGCGCACAGTAAGCCTTCAATGCGATCCATCCTGCTGCTGCTGGTGATTCTGCCCTCATGGACATCGTTTCTGGTGCGGGTTTATGCGTGGATGGGGCTGCTGAACAATAACGGTATTCTTAATCGTTTCCTGCTGTGGCTGGGGGTGATCGATCATCCGCTGATCATCCTGTATACCAACACGGCGGTGTACATTGGCATCGTCTACTGCTATCTGCCGTTTATGGTGCTGCCGATCTATACCGCGCTGACGCGCATTGATTATTCGCTGGTGGAAGCCTCGCTGGACCTGGGCGCGCGTCCGCTGAAAACCTTCTTTAGCGTGATTGTGCCGCTGACCAAAGGCGGCATCATTGCCGGATCCATGCTGGTGTTTATTCCGGCGGTCGGCGAGTACGTGATCCCTGAGCTGCTGGGCGGCCCGGACAGTATCATGATTGGCCGCATTCTGTGGCAGGAGTTCTTTAACAACCGTGACTGGCCGGTGGCGTCGGCACTGGCGGTGATCATCTTACTGATTTTGATTTTGCCGATTATCTGGTTCCACAAACACCAAAACCGCGAAATGGGAGAGAAGGGATGAACAATCTGCCAACGATCCGCTCTCCCTGGCGCACAGTCATCCTGGCCTGCTGCTTTTTATTTCTCTACGCGCCGATGCTGCTGCTGGTGGTTTACTCCTTCAACAGCTCGCAGCTGGTGACGGTGTGGGAAGGTTTCTCCTTCCACTGGTATAAGGTGTTGTTCCAGGACGATGCCATGATCGATGCGGTGGTGCTGAGCCTGACCATCGCCGCGCTTTCTGCCACCATGGCGGTGGTGCTGGGCACGATGGCGGCGGTAATTATCGTGCGCTTTGGGCGTTTTCGTGGGCATAACGGCTTTGCCTTTATGCTGACCGCACCGCTGGTGATGCCGGATGTGATTACCGGTCTGTCGCTGTTACTGCTCTTTGTGGGGCTCGGTAATGCGCTGGGCTGGCCAAGCGAACGCGGCACGCTGACCATCTGGCTGGCGCACGTGACCTTCTGTACAGCCTACGTGGCGGTGGTGATTAACTCGCGCCTGCGTGAGCTGGACCGTTCCATTGAAGAGGCGGCGATGGATCTGGGCGCAACGCCGTTGAAGGTGTTTTTCGTGATTACGGTGCCGATGATTGCACCCGCTATCGTCACCGGCTGGCTGCTGGCCTTTACCTTATCGCTGGACGATCTGGTGATTGCCAGCTTTGTCACCGGGCCGGGCGCGACAACGTTGCCGATGGCGATTTTTGCCACGGTGCGTCGTGGGGTCAATCCGGAGATTAACGCCCTGGCGTCACTCATCCTGTTTGTCGTGGGCATTGTCGGTTTTATCGCCTGGCGCGTGATGGCGCATGAAGAAAAACAGCGTTTAAGCGATATTCAGAAAGCTAAACGTGGCTGAAATGCCTGACGTTTGCCAATATAGATAAAGGCTGGTTTATCCAGCCTTTTTATCGCGTGGCGGAGTCGAGGACATGTCGGAAACCCTGAAGCACAGTTCTGTTTTACCGGATGCGCCGGTGCCCGTTACGGTGGCCGGCATCGCCATTATTGCCACGCGCTGCCTCAGCGTGCTGATGCTGGTGAACGCGCTGGGCTATACCGAAATCATCAACTTTCTCCATCGCAGTGCGCAGTCCTGGGATTCCACGTTGATTTTCATTGCCAGTCAGATCATTTTTTTATTTGAGCTGCGCTGTGCCTTTACCCTGATGCGCGGGAGCAATCGCGGGCGCTGGGGATTTGTCGTGGTGCAGATTGTGGTGTTGTGCTACATGCTGATGGCCTCCACGGGCGGGATCTATCCGGAAATTTTCAGTATTGACGGCGAAAGTAATCTGCAGATCATTCACCACACCTTGCAGCAAAAACTGCCCGACCTGGCGGTATTCCTGCTGTTGTTTCTGCCCGCCAGTAGCCGCGCATTTTTTCGCAAGCGGTGATACAATCGCGCTCCGCTCACCCTCCCGACAGGCAATACAGGCTTTACCATGCAATGCGCGCTCTATGACGCTAACCGCTGCCGCTCATGCCAGTGGCTCGAAAAACCCTATTCACAGCAGCTTGATGAAAAACAGTCTCTGCTGGCCCAACTGCTGGCTGATGTTCCGGTTGCAACCTGGCTGCCGCCGGTCGCCTCGGCCCAGGAAGGGTTTCGTAATAAAGCGAAGATGGTGGTCAGTGGAAGTGTAGAGCGGCCTGTTTTTGGCATCGTGCAGCGCAACGGCGAGGCCGTCGATCTGTCGGACTGTCCGCTTTACCCTGACCGTTTTTCACCAGTGCTGGCAACCTTAAAACCGTTTATCGCGCGCGCGGGGTTAACGCCATACAACATTGAACGCCAGCGCGGTGAGCTGAAGTATCTGCTGCTGACGGAAAGCACGCAGGGCGGCATGATGCTGCGCTTTGTTCTGCGCTCGCACACGAAGCTGGCACAACTGCGAGCTGCGCTGCCCTGGCTTCAGCAACAGCTGCCGCAACTGACGGTGATCTCCGCCAATATCCAGCCGGTTCATATGGCCATTCTGGAAGGGGAGGAGGAGATTCCGTTAACGCCGACCCAGTCGCTGGCAGAAACGTTCAATGGGGTGCCCTTGTGGATCCGCCCTCAGAGTTTTTTCCAGACCAATCCTCAGGTCGCCAGTGCGCTGTATGCCACGGCGCGCGACTGGGTCCGTGCGCTCCCGGTAACCAGCATGTGGGATCTGTTCTGCGGGGTGGGCGGATTTGGCCTGCATTGCGCGTCGCCGTCCCTGCAGCTTACCGGGATTGAAATCAGCGCCGAAGCGATTCGCTGTGCAGAACGCTCTGCCGCTATGCTGGGCCTGGATAATGTCAGTTTTGCCGCGCTGGATTCCACCGCGTTTGCATTGGGACGCGAAGCGGTGCCGCAGCTGGTGCTGGTCAATCCACCGCGTCGGGGGATTGGCCGTGAGTTGTGTGAGTATCTCCGTGCGATGGCACCGGATTATGTACTTTATTCAAGCTGTAATGCACAGACCATGGCGCAGGATATCGCCCGGCTCAGTGACTACAGGGTAACGCAGGTCCAGCTGTTTGATATGTTCCCGCACACCGCGCATTATGAGGTGCTGACGCTGTTGACGCATCAACGTCAGGGCGGGCCAGCCAGGTAAGCTGCTGAACTGAGGACAGTGCAGAACCGGTCAGCAGAGTACGCGGCTGGCCCATAAACCTTATTCAGGAAACCATTGCTGGTTGATTTTCTGCCAGGTGCCGTTGGCTTTAAGTGCCGCCAGTGCCTGGTTAAGTTTCTCACGCAGGCCGTCGTTACCTTTGCGTACCGCAATGCCTAAGCCGGTCCCAAAATAATCGGCGTCCGTCACATGCTCACCCACACTGGCCAGATCGCTGTTGGTTTTTAACCACTGATTGACCACCGCGCTGTCGCCAAACACGCCGTCAAGACGGCCGCTTTTCATATCCAGAATGGCATTCTGATAGCTGTCATAAGCCACCACCTTGATGTCCGGATGTTTGTCCTGTAGGTATTTCTGGTGCGTGGTGCCGTTTTCGACGCCTACGCGTTTACCGTTCAGGTCACTTATCGCGCTGAATTTGCCTTTCGGGGCAATCACAATCGCCGAGTTGGCATAATAAGGCTGGGTGAAATCGACCTGTTTGCTGCGCTCGGCCGTGATGTCCATGCCGGCAATGACGGCATCATATCGGCGAAACTTCAGCGAGGGGATCAGGCTGTCAAATGCCGTATTGGTAAACGAGCATTCCGCTTTCATCTGCTGGCAAAGGGCCTTTGCCAGATCAATATCAAAGCCGACAATCTGGTTGTCGCTGTTCAGCGATTCAAAAGGGGGATAGGTAGCAGAGGTGGCGAAACGAATTTTCTCAGCGGCCTGCGCGCTTACCGCCAGGCTTACCAGTACTGCAGCAATCATCCATTTTTTCATTACAGGCTCCCTGGCCATCAGTCACATAACATACAGCGGAGTAAGATGCCAGATAATGAATTTTTATGCAATAAATGTGACTGAAAAATTACTCAGGCAGGTTTCCCTGCCTGAAGATCAGTCGCGACGCTCGAAGGCCAGAGCGCGTTTTTCGATCAGGCGCATCAGAAGGGTAAGCAGGCCGTTAACGCACAGGTAAATCAGTCCCGCAGCCGCATAAACCGTGACATCGTAGGTCCGGCCATACAGTAACTGACCGTGTCCCATGACTTCCATCAGCGTAATCGTAAACGCCAGCGAGGTGCCCTTAAAGACCAACACGACTTCATTGGAGTAAGAGGAGAGTGCACGCTTAAACGCATAAGGCAGCAAAATGCGCAGGCTTTGTCTGGGCGTCATGCCCAGCGCCTCGCAGGACTGCCACTGACCGGCAGGTATCGCCCGCACCGCACCGTAAAACAGCTGCGTGGTATAGGCAGCACTGTTCAGCGACAACGCCAGCATGGCACACAACCAGGGTTGTGACAGCAGATGCCACAGCCACGGCAGTTTTTGCAGGCTGGGAAACTGACCGGGCCCGTAGTAGATCAGGAAAATCTGCACCAGCAGCGGGGTGCCGGTAAACAGCGTGATAAATCCTTTAATCAGGGGCGAAAACAGCGGTGTTTTCAGGGTCAGTGCAATGGTAAACATCAGCGACAGACACAGCGCGACCACCAGCGACGCCGCAGTCAGTGTCAGGCTGGTATGAAGCCCTTTCAACAGTTCGGGTAAATATTGCAGCATCAGCTGTTCCCCCGTTCAAAACGGGTTGTCCGGTGTTCAATACGACGCAGCACTGCCTGGCTAAACAGCGTAATCACCAGGTAAATGGCTGCCGCAATCAGGAACCAGGTAAAGGGCTCCTGCGTACGCGTAGCGATGCTTTTGGTTTGCAACATCAGGTCGTTAACGCTGATAAGCGACACCAGCGCAGTGTCCTTCAGCAAGACCAGCCACTGGTTACCCAGACCGGGCAGCGCATGACGCCACATCTGCGGCATGATGAGGCGGAAAAAGATCGCCGACCTCCTCATGCCCAGCGCCTGGCCCGATTCCCATTGACCGACCGGCACGGCTTTTAACGCACCGCGCAGCGTTTGTGACGCATAGGCGGCGTAAAGCATAGCCAGTGCAATTACGCCACACAGGAACGGGCTGACATCAAAATTTTCGATCTGCATCTTAACCGGTACGCTGAACAGACCGAAATGTAGCGTAAAACCGTCAGACAGCGTCAGGAGCAGTTGCGAGGCACCAAAGTAGATAAACAGCACCACCAGAATCTCTGGCAGGCCGCGAATCAGGGTGACCAGTGCGGTGCCTGCCCAGGCGAGCGGACGCAGCCGCATTGACTCCCAGCCAGCAAAAATCATCGCCAGCACAAGGCCAGCGATGAGGGCACAAACAGCAAGGCCGACGGTCATGCCGGCGGCGCTTGCAAGCGGAATTATTTCATTCATCAGAGATTACTGCTGAAACCATTTGTTGTAGATGGTTTTGTAAGTGCCATTGGCCTTGATTTTATCAAGCGCGGTGTTGAACTTGCCTTGCAGCTCGGTATTGCCCTGACGAACGGCGATGCCCAGGCCGGTGCCAAAATAGGCTTTATCCGTGACTTTCTCACCCACCGGGGCCAGATTCGCGTTTTGTTTCAGCCACTCGTTCACCACGGCGCTGTCGCCAAAGACCGCATCAATACGGCCATTTTTCAGGTCAAGCACGGCATTCTGATAGCTGTCATAAGGAACAACGGTGATGTCACTGTGTTTGTCGGCCAGGTATTTCTGATGTGTGGTGCCGTTTTGCACGCCTACACGTTTACCTTTCAGCGCATCAACACTGGCCACTTTGCCTTTCTGCGCCACGAAAATCGCGGAGTTATCGTAGTAAGGCTTGCTGAACAGCACCTGCTTTTCGCGCTCAGGCGTAATGTCCATACCGGCCATAACGGCATCGAAACGGCGGAATTTCAGGCTTGGGATCAGGCTGTCAAAAGACTGGTTGGTAAAGGTACAGGTTGCATCCATCTCTTTACACAGCGCATTCGCCAGATCGACGTCGAAGCCCTGAATTTTGTTGTTGGCATCGACAAATTCAAACGGAGGATAGGAGGCCTCGGTGGCAATACGAATAGTTTCAGCGGCGGAGGCGCTTAAACTCAATCCGGCAAGCAGTGCAGCAAGTACGACTTTTTTCATTTTTAGCATCCTGACTTAGTGCGAAAGATAATGTGCAAACGCCTCGGTTTGCGGCTGTGTAAAGCGGCTGGCATCACCCTGTTCCACGATATGCCCGTTTTCCATATAAACTACACGGCTGGCCGTTTTACGGGCCACGTCCACTTCGTGCGTCACGATAACCTGTGTAATCTGCGTCTGAGCCAGCTCGCGGATAATACTGACGATCTGGGCGGTGATTTCAGGGTCGAGCGCGGCAGTGGGTTCATCAAATAACAGCACCTGCGGCTCCATCATCAGCGCACGGGCAATGGCTACGCGTTGCTGTTGCCCGCCAGAAAGGTGCAGGGGGAAACGGTCGCTATAGCTGGTCAGGCGCAGACGATCGAGGAGCTTGTCGGCTCTGGCGCGTGCGTCGGCCTTGCTCAGGCCCAGTACACGGCAGGGGGCTTCCATCAGGTTTTGCAGCACCGTCAGGTGCGGCCAGAGATTATATTGCTGGAAGACCATTCCGACATTTTGACGAAGCTCGCGTATCGCGGCCTCTGAAGGGGTTTTGCTGAAGTCGAAATCATTACCTGCAATGTGCAACTGGCCTGAGCGTGGGCGCTCAAGCAGATTCAGCACGCGCAACAGCGAACTTTTTCCTGCGCCGCTTGGGCCAAGCAGCACCAGCGTTTCGCCCTGCGGACATTCCAGGTTAATGTCAAACAGCGCCTGGTGAGCACCGTAGAAACAATTAATCGCGTTTAGTTGAATACTCATGCGCCAATTTTGAATAGCTATTAGTTTTGCGGATTTTAACGTCACCAAAATAGTTATGCAATTAAGGTGGCTTAAAATTTACGAATAAGCGGTAAACACACAAAAGATTAGCACAAGATATCGCGAGACAAGGCGGTGAGAAGACGGGGAACCGGAGGTGGCGCGGGATAAAAACGCACGGCCTGGCAGCCGGCGTTTTTATCTGCAGATGTCAAAAAGCGTTTATTTCTTTGTTTTTTCAAGCAGCTGGCTAAGCGATCCTCCGCCAGGATGCGGGACATCTGCCACATAGCGGACATCATCGACGACCCAGCAACTGCCCTGATGAATCATCAGCACTTCGTCCTGCCACTGTTTGTCACCGCGGCTCATTTTCACGCGCAGGGGAATGTTACGGGCATCCCGGTTAGGAATCGTGGAAGCATCGGCAACGTCAACCCCGGTTGGCCCCTGAGCCAGGCTGGAGAAGAGATCGCCGTTGCGCCACGTCGCCGCATCCGGACGTTGGCTGGCTTGCAGCAGCGCCTGATAAAGTCCATCGCTCAGGTAAGGACGATACTGTGCCAGCGTCGCGGTATCAGGCAGGCCGGATGAAGGATGCTCGATACGCATGTCGTAAAAACGCTGGGCGACGGTGTCCGGGCCACCTTCCACGCAGGGGGCCATGCGCGGGCCATTATCCTTGATTACCGGCTCGACCGTCGTACAGGCACTCAGCAGCAGCGCAGCCGGGAGCAAAAGCGCAAAACCTTTGTTTCTCATCTCGATTTCCTTATTGTTCTCTGGCAAGGTGCTTTTTTAACATAGAGTATAGCCCTGCTTTTAGGTGAAAGAGCCTTTGACCCGTTTCGGTAACAGGAGAGTACGATGAAATTGTCAACAACCCCGACGCTGGAAGGACACAGCATCACGGAATACTGCGGCGTAGTCACCGGTGAAGCGATTCTGGGGGCCAATATATTCCGCGATTTTTTCGCCGGGATTCGCGATATTGTGGGCGGCCGCTCGGGCGCTTATGAGAAAGAGTTGCGTAAAGCGCGCGAGATCGCGTTTAAAGAGCTGGAAGACCAGGCCAGATCGCTAGGAGCGAACGCGGTGGTGGGCATTGATATTGACTATGAAACCGTAGGGAAAGACAGCAGCATGCTGATGGTTAGCGTCAGCGGCACGGCGGTTGTTATTCGTTGAAACGCCTCCTGTGCTGTCTGATGGCGCTGCTGCTGGCGGGCTGCCACTCAGGCATTGAATCACGATCGGGCTACTGGGTTGATTTGCGCCATCCCGCACAGGGCGCGCGTCCGCGCGTGAAGGTGGTGGTGATTCACTATACTGCCGAGGATTTCGCCTCCTCGCTGGCTACGCTGACTGACCGTGACGTCAGCGTGCATTATCTTATTCCCCGCCAGCCACCGCAGCGCAACGGTAAAGGCATTATCTGGCAACTGGTACCGGAGCAGGATCTGGCCTGGCATGCCGGCGCCAGCTTCTGGCGCGGCGCAACCCGTATTAACGACACCTCGGTGGGCATCGAACTGGTGAACAACGGCTACCGCCGGACGCCGGCCGGAGTGACGTGGCAACCGTTTCCCCCTGCGCAGATTCGCACCCTGGCGGCGCTGGTACGGGATATAACGCAGCGCTATGGCATCGCACCGGAAAATATTGTGGGCCACAGCGATATCGCGCCGCAGCGTAAGCAGGATCCCGGCCCGCTGTTTCCCTGGCAGCAACTGGCCGCTGAGGGCATTGGCGCGTGGCCCGATCCACAACGCGTGGCGTTTTATCTGGCCGGACGCGATCGTTACGCCGCTGTGCCAGCCGTAACCCTGCTGGAGTGCTTGCAGCGTTATGGTTATCAGGTAACGGAAGGAATGAGCGCGGACGAGCAACAGAAACTGATTGCCGCCTTTCAGATGCATTTTCGTTCTGCAAACATTCAGGGCTTCGCGGATGCCGAAACCCTGGCGATAGCGCAGGCCCTGCTGGAGAAATACGGCACAGCGCAATAATCCCTCGATCACGGCGCTGTGACGAGTTCAGCGGCCTGCGTAAGGCGAGGCGGGCAGGTTCACCGCATCCGATGCCGCATCAGGACGGTGCTGTGCCAGGAAGGCCCGCCAGTGGCCGAGCACCGTTTCAAGCACGGGACGCTCAGCATCCAGATGGGTCACAATCCGTGTTACCGGGCCCACACTCATCAGGACGTTGTGCGCATGCATCCACTGGCCCAGCGCCGTAACCTGATCGACCGGGATGCGCACGAACAGCATATTCGTCTGCTGCTCAGCGACGTCAATCCCCATCTTTCGCAGTTCCTGTCCCAGCCAGGCGGCGTTGTCGTGGTCCGTTTGCAAACGCGTAACGTTGTGTTGCAGCGCATACAGGCCCGCCGCCGCCAGAATACCGGCCTGGCGCATGCCTCCGCCGGCCATTTTGCGCCAGCGGCGTGCACGTTCGATATAGGCTGCCTCGCCGCAAAGTAGCGAGCCTACCGGCGCGCCCAGGCCCTTCGACAGACAAATGGTCAAGGTATCGCAATAGCGGGCAATGTTTTCCAGCGTGGTTTGCTGTGCGACGACCGCATTGAAAATGCGAGCACCGTCGATATGCAGCGCCAGTTTATGTGCTCGGGTAAAATGCCAGGCCTGCTCCAGGTAGGCAGCGGGTAACACTTTACCATGATGGGTATTTTCCAGGCTCAGCAGCCGGGTGCGGGCAAAATGGATGTCGTCGGGTTTAATAACGTCTGCCACGACATCCAGCGGCAAACTGCCGTCTGCTGCTGCGAGAATGGGTTGGGGCTGGATACTGCCCATCACCGCCGCGCCGCCGGCTTCATATTTATAATTGTGCGCCTGCTGGCCCACAATATACTCTTCGCCGCGTTCGCAGTGGCTGAGCAGGGCCACCAGGTTCGCCTGCGTGCCGGTAGGGAAAAACAGCGCTGCCGCTTTACCACTCAGACGTGCGGCTTCGGCTTCCAGTGCATTGACGGTGGGATCATCGCGATAGACGTCATCACCGGTTTCAGCGGCCATCATCGCCTGTAACATCGCGCTGCCGGGACGGGTGACGGTATCACTGCGTAAATCGATCATCGGGCGCTCCTGGTCTGCGGAAAACAGGCGGGCAGAGAACCCGCCCGCAAGAGCACTCTGTTTTACCGTAGCCAGTTGGTTTTTGCCAGCTCCAGCACTTCGTCACCCCGTCCATTGATGATGGCACGAAGCATATAGAGGCTGAATCCTTTGGCCTGTTCCAGCTTGATCTCCGGCGGCATAGCCAGCTCTTCCTTCGCGGTGATCACATCCACCAGCACCGGGCCGTCATGGGCAAAGGCCTGTTCCAGTGCGCCATTGAGTTCTGACGCTTTTTCAACCCGAATACCTTTCACGCCGCAGGCCTCGGCAATGGCCGCAAAGTCAGGATTATGCAGATCCGTCCCGTCAGTCAGGTAGCCGCCCGCTTTCATTTCCATGGCGACAAACCCCAGCGAACTGTTGTTAAAAATGACCAGTTTGACAGGCAATTTCAGCTGTGCGACGGTCAGAAAATCACCCATCAGCATGCTGAATCCACCATCGCCACAGAGCGCCACGACCTGACGGTCCCGGTTAAGCGACTGTGCACCCATCGCTTGTGGCATGGCGTTCGCCATCGAACCGTGATTAAACGATCCGAGCAGGCGACGCTTGCCGTTCATCTTCAGATAACGCGCCGCCCACACGGTCGGCGTGCCCACATCGCAGGTAAAAATAGCATCTTCGTCAGCCAGTTCACTGATTTGCTGAGCCAGATACTGCGGGTGAATGGGCTGCCTGTCGTTCGCGGTGGCCAGCGCATCCAAATCCTTACGCGCTTCCGCGTAGTGTTTCAGCGCACTGTCGAGATGATGCTGATCGGTTTTCACCTGCAGCTTCGGCAGTAACGCGCGCAGCGTCGTTTTGACATCACCGACGTACGCCTGGTCGACATGACAGTGCGATCCCAGACTGCCGGGATTAATATCGATTTGAATGATGTTGGCTTTCTCAGGGTAGAAGGCGCGATAGGGGAACTGAGTACCCAACAGCACCAGCGTATCCGCATTCATCATGGCATGATAACCCGAGGAGAAACCGATTAGCCCGGTCATGCCCACATCGTACGGGTTGTCATATTCGATATGCTCTTTGCCGCGCAACGCATGCACAACAGGGGCTTTCAGCGTTGCCGCCAGTTGCACCACTTCCTCATGCGCACCGGCACAGCCGCTGCCGCACATCAGCGTAATATTGCGGGCGTCATTCAGTGTTTGTGTCAGGGTCGCCAGTTCATCGGCAGACGGCAACACGACGGGTAGCTGCGGTGGATACCACTCTGCACGCGCAGCATCGGGAGCGGGTTGCAGCGCCACATCGCCCGGCAGCACCACCACGGAAACCCCACGGTTCAGAATCGCTTTGCGCATGGCAATGCCCAATACCTGGGGCAACTGCTCGGGATTGGAGACCAGTTCGCAATAGTGACTGCACTCGCGAAACAACTCTTGTGGATGCGTTTCCTGGAAGTAACCGCTGCCGATCTCACTGGAGGGGATGTGGGCGGCAATGGCCAGTACCGGAACGCGATTGCGGTGGCAGTCGAACAGCCCGTTAATCAGATGCAGGTTACCTGGCCCACAGGAACCCGCGCAGACCGCAAGCGTGCCACTGGCATGCGCTTCCGCACCCGCAGCAAAAGCTGCCACTTCTTCATGGCGGGTAGGCATCCACTCAATGGTGCCCATTTTGTTCAGACTGTCAGTGAGTCCGTTTAACGAGTCACCTGTGACGCCCCAAATACGTTTTACACCGGCGTTTTCCAGCGTTTTGGCCACCAGCGCCGCGACGGTTTGTTTCATCTTCATCTCCTTGGTCATTCGTTGCCATCCCGGGGAGGGCAGAATTAAACAGCTACCAAGAAGCGTAGACGAGAGTCATTCAACTCTACCGTAAAAAATTGCATCAAAAGTTGAATTTCGCGCTCAGGCTGAGAACAGCGCAATAAGCACGGGCGCGGCCAGGCTCATAATAAATCCATGCACGATCGCCGCCGGCACAATATCGGTACCGCCTGCACGTTGTAAAACGGGCAGGGTAAAATCCATCGACGTCGCGCCGCACAAGCCCAGCGCGCTGCTGCGGTGGCGGGCGATCAGCGCGGGAATCAGCATAATGGCGATAAGCTCTCGCAGCAGGTCATTAAAAAACGCGGCACTGCCGATCACTGGCCCAAAGGCTTCTGTCATCAGAATGCCGGAAAGGGAATACCAGCCAAAGCCACTGGCGAGTGCCAGGCCGGTTTTAAGGGGGAGCCCCAGTATCAGCGCCGCTACAATGCCGCCCAGTAAGCCACTCAGCAGGACGACACAGGCAATCGTCATCCCCCGGCGATTCAGGATAATCTGACGCAGCGTCATGCCGCTGCCGCGCAGTTGAATACCGACCAGCAAGAGCAGGAAGATCAAGGCATATTCACTGGCTGCGGATGCATGGTGCAGCCAGGGCCATTGCGTAAGGCCCAGCGCAAAGCCGAGGACTACGACGCCGCACAACGTCAGCGATTCCAGCGCCATATGTAAACGTGACGGCAGTTTTTGCTGTTTATGATGATGTTGCCAGGGCATCCGCTGTTCCAGCCAGCGCAATGCCAGCAGGTTGCACAGTAAAATACAGCCCGCAGCGACGGATGCCGTATAAAAAACGGTGATCAGATTGCTGCTAAGGTTGTCCAGAAAAGCCAGGCTGATGCCCATAAAAAACAGAATGACGTAGACCATCCAGCCCAGCAGACGATTTACCGCCTTAAGAAACCTGGCCTGCCGGACGGGTAACAGCCAGCCAGCGAAGAGCGGGAGTAGAATCAGTAACAGTCCTGAATACATAATGAAAAGATCGTCCATGTTAAAATTGACGCTACGCTAACGAAAAAGCACAGGGGAGTAAACCCTGACGGTAAAGTCACCTGACCGCCAGAGCAACGCGTTCTCTTCTTCGGTCAGCTCAGAGGATAAAGCGCTATGAATCTGGAACATATCGATATCCGGGGATTTCGCGGCATTAATCAGCTTTCTCTTCCGTTAACGCGCATTAACCTGTTGATCGGCGAAAATGCCTGGGGGAAATCCAGTCTGCTGGATGCACTGAGTCTGCTGCTGTCACCGCACACGCGCGAGTATGTTTTTACGTCTGACGATTTTCATTTTACGCCAGGTGACAGGGACGACCAGGTGCATCGCCTGTCTGTGGTTTTTCATTTTCGTGCGGATGAGGCAGAAACCAGCGGACCACTTGCGCCTTTCTGGCGAGGCGCGATACCCGGACAACGCTATCTGCGTTACAGCATCCAGGCCAGACGACACGCTGGCCAGATTCGATCCTCGCGACGCTTTATCGACAGCGAGGGCCAGGTGTTGCCTGAAGCGGGAACGGCTGAGGCGATCGATGTTCTTCTGCGTATGAATCCGGTATTACGCCTGCGCGATGCGCGTTTTAGCCGCCGCCTGCGTCCCATTGCCAGCCGGGTGGATGAACGTCTGACGACATTAAATCAACTGACGCAGGAGCTGGATAACCTGACGCGCGATCTGGACCGTCATCCCCAACAGTTGAGCGATGCGGTCCTGCGTCAGGGCGTGCAAACGCTACAGCAACTGATGGAGCACTATTTTCTGGTGCAGCATCCGGATCACGGGAGCCAGGCGTTCCGCGTCGATCCACAGTCACGGGATGGCGTTGAGGGCTGGCGTTCGCTGGATCAGCTCAATCATCTGATTGCTGCGACCGATGTGCGCAGCCGTCAGCTGATTTTGCTGCGGATGTTTAGCTTACTGATGCAGGCAAGGGGCAATGAGCCGTTGCTCCCGGGTGCGCGACCGCTGTTGTTAATTGAAGATCCGGAAACACGACTGCATCCCATCATGCTTTCGGTGGCCTGGAACTTGCTTGCGCTGCTGCCGTTGCAGAAGATTGCCACGACCAACTCGGGCGAGTTATTGTCGCAGGTGGCGGTAGAGGATGTGTGTCGATTGGTACGCGAACCCACGCGCGTGGCGGTGTGGCGCATCGGTTCTGAAGGATTGAGTGCAGAAGACAGCCGTCGCATCGGCTTTCATATTCGTGTTAACCGCCCCTCAGCGTTGTTTGCCCGTTGCTGGTTGCTGGTGGAAGGTGAAACCGAAGTCTGGATTATCAATCAGATGGCACGACAATGCGGTTATCACTTCGCGGCAGAAGGGATAAAAGTCATTGAATATGCGCAGTCAGGTCTGAAGCCGTTGCTGAAATTTGCCCGACGCATGGGCATCGCCTGGCATGTCCTGACGGATGGCGACATGGCAGGAAAAAAATATGCCGCCACGGCGCGCAGCCAGCTTCAGCCGCATGATAATGAAAAGCATCATCTGACCCAGCTTCCGGCGACCGATATGGAACAGTTCCTCTACAACAACGGCTTTAGCGAGGTTTACCATGCGGCAGCGCATCTGCCGTTAAACGTGCCTGTTAATTCCAGGCGTATTATTACCAAAGCGATTCATCGCGCATCAAAACCGGAACTGGCCATCACGGTCGCTATGGCGGCCGCAGAACGCGGAACCGCGTCTGTTCCGACCTGTCTGCAAGAGATGTTTGTTCGCGTCATCCAACTGGCGCAGGGGAAGGCGGGTTAAGGCATAAAGTAAAAATGCCAGCGCATCAGGCTGGCATTTTTGACGGAGCGGTCCAACGTTGGGGATGTCAGGCCACGGCCTGCTGCGCTTCTACGGGTACAATAAGACTGGCATGGTTGCCCTTCGGGCCTTGATGAACGTCAAAATGGACCTGCTGGCCCGCTTTTAACGTCCTGTAACCATCCATCTGTATTGTTGAGTAGTGTGCGAAGATATCTTCGCCGCCCCCGATTGGACAGATAAAGCCGAAACCTTTGGCGTTATTGAACCATTTAACGGTACCTGTCTCCATGCTTTTACTTCCCTCGCAAGACATTTTATAAGTAGGTGAGGTGACGTAAGCTGTGAGTCGGGTTTGATTAAAACTCAATCAGCTTGTGAAGCTAGAATGTAGAAAAATCGCCGCGATCGTCAAGCAAACCACCGGGCCAGGTGGGGAGAAAATCATTAAAATTTGAGGTGGTTAACGCTATTTGAAATTTTGTGATACAGGTCGCGTAACGAATTTTTGGCTGACCGATTCATTAGCGGCAGTGCACTTGACACACGTGTTAAACTCTACAGATGACACCGGGTTTGATGATGACGTACTGACTCACAACGGAACACTATGGCAAACACTAAAGACTGGCTAAATTTCGAACACTTAGCCGAAGGTAAAGTACGCGAAGAGTTAAAGCCACCTTCGATGTATAAAGTCATTCTGAATAATGACGATTATACACCTATGGAATTTGTTATTGACGTTCTGCAAAAGTTCTTTTCTTATGATATTGAACGTGCAACGCAACTGATGCTGAAAGTTCACTACCACGGTAAAGCCATCTGTGGTGTATTTACCGCAGAAGTCGCTGAGACGAAAGCGGCACAGGTGAACAATTACGCGCGGGACAATCATCATCCGTTGCTGTGTACGCTTGAAAAAGCCTGAGCCTCTCTCCATACAGGAAGCAGGTCAGAGCGATTAACTGGAGGAGGTGCCTAATGCTCAATCAAGAACTGGAACTCAGTTTAAACATGGCTTTCGCCAGAGCGCGTGAGCACCGTCATGAGTTTATGACCGTCGAGCATTTGTTACTGGCATTGCTCAGTAACCCGTCGGCAAGAGAGGCACTGGAAGCCTGTACGGTGGACATTGTGGCTCTGCGGCAGGAGCTTGAAGCCTTCATTGAACAAACCACGCCTGTGCTGCCCGCCAGTGAAGAGGAGCGCGATACGCAACCGACGCTCAGCTTCCAGCGCGTGTTGCAACGCGCCGTGTTCCACGTTCAGTCATCCGGACGCAGCGAAGTCAATGGCGCGAATGTTTTGGTCGCCATCTTCAGCGAACAAGAATCCCAGGCAGCGTATCTGCTGCGCAAACACGAAGTCAGCCGCCTCGATGTGGTGAACTTCATCTCTCACGGTACGCGCAAAGACGAACCGGGCCAGGCACCTGGTGCTGAAAATCCGGTTAACGAAGAGCAAGCAGGCGGGGAGGAACGTATGGAAAACTTCACCACCAATCTTAATCAGCTTGCTCGCGTTGGCGGCATTGATCCGCTGATTGGCCGCGATAAAGAGCTGGAACGTACGATTCAGGTCCTGTGTCGTCGCCGTAAAAATAACCCCCTGCTGGTGGGTGAGTCGGGCGTCGGTAAAACCGCGATTGCGGAAGGATTAGCCTGGCGAATCGTTCAGGGCGACGTGCCAGAGGTGATGAAGGACTGCACCATTTACTCGCTGGACATTGGTTCGCTGCTGGCGGGCACCAAGTACCGTGGTGATTTTGAGAAACGTTTTAAAGCGTTGCTGAAACAGCTTGAGCAAGATAACTCCAGCATCCTGTTTATTGATGAAATTCACACCATTATCGGCGCGGGTGCCGCATCGGGTGGACAGGTGGATGCCGCTAACCTGATTAAGCCGCTGCTCTCCAGTGGCAAAATCCGCGTGATGGGATCAACCACGTATCAGGAATTCAGCAATATTTTTGAGAAAGATCGTGCCCTGGCGCGTCGTTTCCAGAAAATTGACATTACCGAGCCCTCTGTTGAAGAGACGGTGCAGATTCTTAATGGTCTGAAAACCAAATACGAAGCGCACCATGATGTACGTTACACCGCGAAAGCCGTGCGCGCGGCGGTGGAGCTGGCGGTGAAATACATCAACGATCGTCATTTGCCGGATAAGGCTATCGATGTCATTGATGAAGCCGGTGCCCGTGCGCGCCTGATGCCTGCCAGCAAACGTAAGAAAACGGTGAATGTGGCGGACATTGAAACGGTGGTGGCGCGTATTGCCCGTATTCCGGAGCAAAGTGTGTCAGCAACCGATCGCGATACGCTGAAAAATCTGGGCGACCGTCTGAAAATGCTGGTCTTCGGTCAGGATAATGCCATTGAGGCATTGACAGAAGCCATCAAGATGAGCCGCGCAGGTCTGGGTCAGGATCGCAAGCCGGTAGGGTCGTTCCTGTTTGCCGGTCCTACCGGTGTGGGTAAAACCGAAGTGACCGTCCAGTTAGCTAAAGCGCTGGGCATCGAACTGCTGCGCTTCGACATGTCCGAATATATGGAACGTCACACCGTCAGCCGTCTGATTGGTGCGCCTCCCGGCTATGTCGGTTTCGATCAGGGCGGCTTGCTGACCGATGCGGTGATCAAACATCCTCACGCCGTTGTGCTGCTGGATGAAATTGAGAAAGCGCATCCGGACGTGTTCAACCTGTTGTTGCAGGTCATGGACAACGGCATGCTGACTGATAACAACGGTCGCAAAGCGGACTTCCGTAACGTGGTGCTGGTGATGACCACCAACGCCGGCGTGCGTGAAACTGAGCGTAAATCTATTGGCCTGATTCATCAGGACAACAGTACGGATGCAATGGAAGAGATTAAGAAAATCTTTACGCCTGAATTCCGTAACCGTCTGGACAACATTATCTGGTTCAGCCACCTGTCAACGGACGTCATTCACCAGGTGGTCGACAAGTTTATTGTTGAACTGCAGGCGCAGCTGGATGCGAAAGGCGTTTCGCTGGAAGTCAGTGACGAAGCGCGTGACTGGCTGGCAGAGAAGGGCTATGACAAAGCGATGGGTGCCCGTCCAATGGCACGTACCGTGCAGGAAAGCCTGAAGAAACCGCTGGCGAACGAACTGCTGTTTGGTTCTCTGGTCGACGGGGGATCGGTTTCCGTTGCGCTGGATAAAGAGAAGGGGCAACTGACCTACCACTTCCTCAGCGCGCAAAAACGCAAAACGGAAGGGACGGTGCACTAAGCACCGTTTCACAGAACGAGAAAAGGCCGGATAAAATCCGGCCTTTTTTTTGTCCGCCTGCGCGCACGCAGGCAGCAGCATCAACGCAACTCAGCGACTACGGAAGACAATGCGGCCTTTGCTCAGGTCGTACGGGGTCAGCTCGACAGTCACTTTGTCGCCCGTCAGGATGCGGATGTAGTTTTTACGCATTTTACCGGAGATATGAGCGGTAACCACGTGTCCGTTCTCAAGTTCTACGCGGAACATGGTGTTAGGTAACGTATCCAGTACGGTACCTTGCATTTCAATATTGTCTTCTTTGGCCATCGAATCCTCTGGGTGTACTACCTTTCAGTTGAATCGGCAAGATAATGCCCAATTCAACAAGTTATGTAAAGAACCGTCGGCAATAAAGCCAACGCATCGCCGTGCTTCGCGTGTCAACGCGAGCATGTCGGTTAAATTCGGGTGTTTATGTGACGTCTGCGGGGGATTAGCGGGCTAAGAATCTGAATCAACCGGTAACACGCGCACGATTGAAACAGTTCCGAGAGTGCGATGAGATTCCCAGCCTGGCAATTCCGGCTTGAAAACCAAGCGCGGACGACATACCAAACCTGGCTATTATATCACTTAACCGACTTTATGTGTGCAAAACATCTACGCAACTTTTAAAAAAGGGTTTGATTACGCCAGCCGCCGCTGTCAACGGCCAGGGATGCCAGGTTTTTTACCTGCTCAAGATAACGATCGCGTGCAATCTCAACCGCTCCCAGCGAAGCGGTATGGGGGTTAAGTATCTGACAATCCACTAACTGGCCCCCGTGCTTAATAAAATGCTGACAGAATACCAGTAAGGCCGTTTTTGACGCATTGGGTTGCAGGCTGAACATCGATTCGCCGCAAAAGATTTGTCCCAACGCCAGACCGTACATGCCACCTGCAAGGGTTTGATCGCGCCAGACTTCAATCGAATGCGCGTGGCCCAGTTCATAGAGCTTCTGCCAGGCGCGTTTCACTTCAAACGTAATCCATGTACCTTCTTCGCGGCCCAGGGCACAGCCGTCAACGACATCGCCAAAGGCCTCATTCATCGTCACCCGATAAGGTGACTGCTGATGAAACCGCTTCATACTGCGACTGAGATGGAACTGCGTCGGGAATAACACCGCTCGCGGATCGGGTGACCACCACAAAATCGGATCGCCGGGCGAGAACCAGGGAAAAATACCCTGCTGATAGGCACTCAGCAGGCGTGCAGGGGAGAGATCGCCGCCCATCGCCAGCAGGCCGTTCGGCTCGCGCAGCGCGGTTTCCGGTGGCGGAAAGCGCAACGACTCTTGTGACAGTTGAACCAGTCTCATCGCGGTAATGTACCCCTCAGCGTTTGCTCAGCACTATAGCGCAAAGCGCTGCTGGAAACGCCAGTAACGTCCACCTTTTGCGACTAATTCAGAATGATTTCCCTGCTCGACGATCTTACCGCTGTCCATAAGGCAAATTCGGTCCATTTGCGCCAGGCCGCGCAGACGATGCGTTACCATAATGACCGTTTTACCCGTGGTGATCTGTTGCAGGAGGGCGAGAATCTGCTGCTCGGTGGTGGCATCAAGCCCTTCAGTCGGCTCGTCCAGAAGCCATAAGTCGCCGTTGTGTAACATCGCCCGGGCGATGGCCAGGCGGCGTAGCTCTCCACCCGACAGCGGACGGCCGCCTTCACCCAGCCAGGCATTAAGCCCTTCTTCATTTTCCAGCAGGCCCTGAAGCCCGGTTTGCACCAGTGCATTTTCAAGCATTGCATCACTGGCGGTGGGGCAGGCCAGCAACAAATTGTCCCGTAGCGTCTGACTAAACACATGGACGCGCTGGGTGACTACGCTGATGCGCTGACGAAGTTGGGCTTCATCCCAGTCCGCAAGCGGTACGCTGTTCAATACGATTTCGCCCTGTTGCGCCTCCCAGGCGCGGGTGAGCAGCCCAAGCAAGGTGGACTTGCCGCAGCCTGTGGGGCCGAGAAGGGCAATACGTTCACCGGCTTTCATCGTCAGTGAAAACTGATCCAACACCTTTTCTGGTCGTCCCGGATAACGGAAATCCAGCGCGTCAATCCTGAGTTGCAGCGCACCGGCGGGAACCGTGCTTGTGGATGGAAAGAGGATGGCAGGCGACTGATCGATAACGTCATTGACGCGTTGTGCTGCCGTGATTACCTGAGACAGGGGCAAAAAGGCGCTCGCGATCGGCGCCAGTGCTTCAAAAGCTGCCAGGGCACAAAACACCACCAGGGCAATGAGCGGTCCGGGCAGTTGCTGCTGCGCAATGCTTGTTGCGCTCAGCCAGAGCAGGGCAGTGACAGTGAGGCCACTGCATAACAGCAGCAGACTTTGCGCCAGCGCCTGTAAACGCTCCTGCTGACGTTGTGCGTCCTGCCACTGCTGCTCATCTTCGTCCAGCCTGGCCCGCCAGCGGGCAGCGTTACCATACAGTGTCAGTTCTGCCTGTCCCGCCAGCCAGTGCATTAACTGTTCTCGCCAGCGCGATCGCTGCCGGGCAATCGCGATGCCGGTGGGCGCGCCCAGACGGTAGAACAGCGGGGGAAAAAGGCAGAGCAGCGTAAGCAGAATGCCGCCCAGCACCAGCGCCAGGTGCAGATCAATCAGGCTGAGGCCTGCTGTTACCACGACGATAACGATAAACGCGCCCAGCAGCGGCGAGAGGACCCGCAAATAGAGATGATCCAGCGTATCCACATCACCAACAAAACGATTAAGCAGATCGGCCTGACGAAAGAGCGCGAGCTGGCCGGGAGAAAGCGCAATCAGGCGGCTAAACGTGAAGACACGCAGATGCTGTAAAACCCGAAACGTTGCGTCGTGACTTACTAACCGCTCAAAATACCGGGCGGCGGTACGGGTAATCGCTGCGCCGCGCACGCCAGCGGCGGGAAGCATATAGTTGAAACTATACAGGCCAGCCACACCGGCTACAGAAGAGGCGGCCAGAAACCAGCCCGACAACGTGAGCAAGCCGATACTGGCTAACAGCGTGACAATCGCCAGCACGATCCCTGACGTCAGGCGGAAGGGATGACGCAGCCATAGCCGCAGAAAGGGACGCAGAGCCGTCATCAGAAAATCTCCTGTTGCCGGTGTTGTAATAAATCACTGAACGGACCGGACGCAGTCAGCGTCTGCCAGTCGCCCTGCTGTACGATCTGACCGGCCTGCATTACCCAGATCGCATCCCATGTCTGAAGCAGATCAATTTGGTGGGTGATCATCAGTGTCGTCTGGCGCGTGGCCGCCTGATTTAATGCCTGCATCACATGATGTTCACTTTGACTGTCCAGGCTGGCAGCGGGCTCATCCAGTAACAATAACTGGGCGGGTTTATACAGCGCGCGGGCTACGGCAATGCGCTGTGCCTGACCGACCGATAAGTGATGACTGGCATCCCCCGGTTCGGTATCCAGTCCGGCAGGCAGTCGGGAAAGAAATTCATCGATCCCACATGATGCGGTTAAGGCACTTAGCCGTGCGGGATCGTGCGGCGCATCCATGATGATATTGTCCCGTAACGTTGCGGCGGGTAGCTGGGGATTCTGGCCGACCCAGGCAAGATGCCGATGCCAGTCATGGCGTGCGATACGGTGAAGTTCAATGCCGTTAACTTTCAGCGATCCCTGATAGGGTAAAAAGCCCAGCAGGGCATTTAACAGTGCGGTTTTGCCTGCACCGCTTTTGCCCACCAGCGCGACGCGCGTGCCTGCGCGCAGGGTGAAGGTGAGCGGGCCGCAGAGCTGATGGCCATTGGGCGCGTGCACCGTCAGATTTTCTGCCACCAGCTCTACTGGCGCCGTTGCGCTAACGGCGTCGCTGGCGGATGTGTTTTCGGCCTCTGGCGTTTCCTGCATAAAGCGTTCAAGCGCATCGGCACCGCCAATTGCCTGCGCTTTAGCATGGTAGAACGTGCCCAAATCGCGCAGAGGCTGAAAAAATTCCGGGGCCAGAATCAGCACCAGGAAGCCGGCAAACAGCGTCACGCCGCGGCCATAATCACCAAAGTGCAGTTCGCCCAAATAGGAAAAGCCAAAATAAACGGCGACAACGGCGATGGACAGTGACGCAAAAAATTCCAGTACTGACGAAGAAAGAAAGGCCAGACGCAGAACCTCCATCGTCCGTTGACGGAAATCCGTCGTGGCGTCAGCAATCGCCTGTTTTTCGGCGTCTGCCCGATGAAACAGACGCAGGGTTTCCCGGCCACGCAAGCGATCCAGAAAGTTGCCACTCAGGCGTGCGAGCGCCACAAAGTTACGGCGATTAGCCTCGGCCGCGCCCATGCCGACCAGGGCCATAAAAAGCGGGATCAACGGCGCGGTCGCGAACAGGATCAGACCTGCCGCCCAGTTTAACGGAAACAGGGTGAGCAATATGCAACAGGGAATGACCGCCGCCAGCGTCATCTGCGGCAAGTAACGCGCGTAATAGGCCTGCATATCCTCGGTTTGCTCAAGTAGTAACGTTGCCCAGCTGCCGGCGGGCTTGCCCTGTATCCAGGCCGGACCCAACGCTGCCAGACGATCCAGCACCTGTTTACGCAAAGCCTGACGGATGGCCTGCCCGGCACGGAATCCAGCCTGCTCCCGGGCATAATTCAGCGCGGCGCGCAGAACAAAGCACAGGATCAGAAGTGAAAATGAGGACAAAAGGGAGGCTGGAGAATGCCTGTCAATAATCAGCGCCTGCAGTAGCGACGCTAAAAGCCATGCCTGCATGATAATCAGAAGCGCGCCAGCGCAGCCCAGCAACGACGTAACGCGCAACCAGGGGCCAGCATGATGACACTGTTGACGAAGCCAACGAGTAAGATGCTGCTGACGCGATTTATTCATGCGAAACCCAATGTGGCAAAGACAAATGAAATGAGGCTGGTCCTCACACCCGGCGCCTGAATTTAGCATGGTGATAATAAAAAAGGCGACTGAAAAACAGTCGCCTCAAACAATTAAGATCAGGTTATTAACAACTTACTTATCGTCCTTAACCAATCCGTCAAGATAACGCTCTGCATCTAACGCAGCCATACAACCGGTACCGGCAGAGGTAATGGCCTGACGGTAGATATGGTCCATGACGTCACCCGCGGCAAACACGCCAGGGATACTGGTTTGCGTGGCATTACCATGCAGGCCGGACTGTACCTTGATGTAGCCGTTTTCCAGCGCCAGCTGACCATCGAAAATCGCCGTATTCGGGCTGTGTCCGATAGCAACAAACAGGCCGGCAACATCCAGCGTTTCGGTCTCTTCGGTATTCAGCGTTGAACGTAGCGTCAGGCCCGTCACGCCCATCTGATCGCCGACCACTTCTTCCAGCGTTCTGTGTGTATGCAACACGATATTGCCGTTGCTGACTTTTTCCATCAGGCGGTCAATAAGAATTTTCTCTGCGCGGAAGCTGTCGCGGCGGTGAATTAAATGCACTTCAGAGGCGATATTCGCCAGATAAAGTGCTTCTTCAACCGCGGTATTTCCGCCACCGATAACGGCGACTTTTTGGTTGCGGTAGAAGAAACCATCACAGGTCGCACAGGCCGAAACGCCTTTGCCTTTAAAAGCGTCTTCCGACGGTAAGCCCAGATAGCGTGCTGATGCACCCGTGGCAATAATCAGCGCATCGGCAGTATATTCGCCACTGTCACCGGTCAGACGGAAGGGACGGTTCTGCAGATCGACCGTATGAATATGATCGAAAATAATTTCCGTGTTAAATTTCTCGGCATGCTCATGCATACGTTCCATCAGCGAGGGACCTGTCAGATCATGCGGGTCGCCCGGCCAGTTTTCCACTTCCGTCGTGGTGGTCAGCTGACCGCCTTTTTCCAGCCCGGTAATCAGTACTGGATTCAAATTGGCGCGTGCAGCATAGACGGCCGCGGTATAACCTGCCGGACCAGAGCCCAAAATGAGCAACTTACTGTGTTTAGCCGTACTCATGCGTTCCTCAGTTTTATTCACCTGACATAACCTGCGATTGTAGGGAATATGCCGTAGCAATGACAACACTTGCGCACTTTTGTTAGCGATTGCTGCAAACGGCGTAGACGATGAATGGCTTTTTCGCCTGCCTCCTGTGCCAAAAGGGGGCAAAAATTCAGTTTACAGACCACCATCGCACGAAAATACTCATTTAAAAACAGTGACCCAGCGAAGTGTCTGGCATCTTGTCCTGAATTTAGACATTTTACTTTGACAATCGCCTGCGCATTTGCGAAAACAGTGTGAGAAGCGAATAACTTAGTCTGAACAAAACGGGTGTTGCCGCCGGGTTTTGGGCAGAGTACCGAACGAATTTTATCGTCTGATATTGGTCATGACGCATGCGGTGGACAGACAGCATGCGTCATACAAATAGGTACGAATGCGCTCAGACGCCGTTATTTCACTTCAAAAATGCCCCGAACAATGACCGTTTTCAGGGGATGGCAGGTAAAGGGAAGGAATGAAGAGAGACAATAATAATGGTAGATAATAAGAAACGCCCCGGTAAGGATCTCGACAGGATCGACAGAAACATTCTCAATGAATTGCAGAAAGACGGTCGCATCTCAAACGTGGAACTTTCCAAACGTGTAGGATTATCTCCTACACCTTGTCTTGAGCGTGTACGCCGTCTTGAACGCCAGGGATTCATCCTTGGCTATACTGCGCAACTCAACCCTCACTACCTGGATGCTTCATTACTGGTATTTGTTGAGATTACTCTGAATCGTGGCGCACCTGATGTGTTTGAGCAATTTAACGCCGCTGTGCAAAAACTTGAGGAAACTCAAGAGTGTCACCTGGTTTCTGGTGATTTCGACTACCTGCTTAAAACGCGCGTGCCTGATATGTCCGCTTACCGCAAGCTGCTGGGTGAAACCTTGCTGCGCCTGCCAGGCGTAAACGACACGCGTACTTATGTGGTGATGGAAGAGGTCAAACAGAGCAATCGTCTGGTGATCAAAACGCGCTGATGCGTGGCAGGTGCAAAGCCTGGGAAATTTCGGTACACTCCTGTGAATACATACAGGACCAGCGTCGGGTGAGCCCGACGCTGTTGTTTCTTACTTTACAGGCACCTGGAGAGATCTCTTGAGCCAGGAATACACAGAAGATAAAGACGTTTCGTTACAGTCGCTGAGCAGCGGACGCCGTCTGCTGGAAGCGTTACTTATTTTGGTGGCATTGTTCGCCATCTACCTGATGGTTTCCCTGGTCAGCTTTAATCCTTCCGATCCGAGCTGGTCGCAAACGGCCTGGCATGAACCTATCCATAACATGGGTGGCACAGTCGGCGCATGGCTGGCTGATACGCTGCTTTTCATCTTTGGTGTGATGGCCTATGCCATTCCGCCGGTCATACTGGGGCTGTGCTGGATAGCGTTTCGCCAGCGGGATAACCAGGATTATGTGGACTACTTTGCCATTGGTTTACGCTTAATCGGTGTCCTGGCCCTGGTCGTCACCACCTGTGGGATGGCCGCGCTCAACGCGGACGACATCTGGTATTTTGCTTCCGGAGGCGTCATTGGCAGCCTCGTCAGTAATGCCATTTCACCCTGGTTCAGTCCGGCAGGTGGCACACTGACTTTGCTCTGCATCTGGGCCGCAGGGATCACGCTGTATACGGGCTGGTCATGGTTAACCATTGCGGAAAGAATCGGTGGCGTGGTCATGGGCGTGCTGACATTCGCCAGCAACCGCTCACGTCATGATGAACCCTGGCATGAAGAGGACGAAGCAGACGATTATCACGAGAGCGCACCCGTCCTTCATGCTCAGACGGACGACGACGATGACGTATTGCTAACCGCGCCGCGTAAGGCGCAGCCCGATCTGGATGCGCATGATCCACTGTTAGCCAGGGCCGCCACCGCCACCCGCGCCGCTGTTGCGGCCACAGCCGAAGTATCTGCGACCACAACACCGACGGCAAGCGCTCAGGCTACTGCCACAGCACCTGCGCAGCCTGCTGCCGCAACAATGGCGGCAACGCCTGTCAGTGCGCCATCAGCTTCATCTGAGCCTGAACAGGTTGCAGCGACGCCTGAACCTGTTTCGCCTGCGGCATCGCCTCATCCTGCCCCGGTGACGCACACTGCGCCGCGCGAGCCGATGCCACAGGAGAAGCCTCTCACTGAACCGCCGCGCTACCGCTTTGAGTTACCGGACGATGCACCGGCGGCTGCCCCGCACTTTACCGCTTATGAGGATGACGAACCCAAAATGGGTAACTGGCGTGAAGCCACGTCAGCAGCCTCGCTGAACAGCGCTGGTGTCGCCGGTGCTGCGGCAACCGCAGCATCGTCAGCATCCTCACCGCTGTTTGAGCCTGTCCCTGAAACGGTGTCGAATCCACAGGTGAAACAGGGGATTGGTCCGGCGCTGCCGCGGCCTAATCCGGTTAAACTGCCTACCCGACGTGAGCTGGCCTCGTACGGCATTAAACTGCCTTCACAGCGTATGGCGGAAGAAAAAGCCAAACGTGCTGAACTGCCGTCATCACAACCTACGAAAGAAGATGCGTCACTCACTGACTGGTCAGCAGAGGAGCAGGATGCGCTGCAACAGGCAGAGTTGCGTCAGGCGTTCCAGTCAGAGCAGCAGCAACGCTATGGCGAAAGCTGGCAGCAGGACGACGCGCACGAGGACGATGAGCTGGCATTGCAGCAGGCCTCGCTGGCGCGTCAGTTCGCACAGCAACAGCAACAGCGCTATGAAACGGTGCCTGAAGACAATGCACCCGTTTTCAATCTGGATACGTCAGCGGCCTTCGATTTCTCCCCAATGAAGGACCTGGTCGACGATGGCCCTGTCGAGCCGCTGTTCACCATTGCAGCATCGCCGGACGTCAGCGAGGTCGCGCCACAACATGAGCCCTGGCAGCACGTTCAGGCGGCACCAGAACAGCCCGCGGCTCAGCGTGTAGAATCAGCCCAGACCTTTGCGGCCGATCACTTTGCCGCGCCTGCGCAGCAGCCGGAGCCGGTCACGGAGGCGAAGCCATCCGTGCATGACAGCCTGATTCACCCCTTCCTGATGCGTCACGAGCAGCCACTGGAAAAACCTTCTACACCCTTACCGTCACTCGATCTCCTGACCGCGCCGCCGGAAGAGGAAGAACCGGTTGATATGTTCGCCCTTGAGCAGACAGCAAGACTGGTTGAAGCGCGTCTGGGTGACTACCGCGTCAAGGCCGAGGTGGTGGGCATTTCGCCAGGACCTGTGATTACCCGTTTTGAACTGGATCTCGCGCCGGGCGTGAAAGCGGCGCGTATCTCTAACCTGTCACGCGATTTGGCCCGCTCCCTGTCGACTACGGCAGTGCGTGTGGTTGAAGTGATCCCTGGCAAACCCTATGTTGGTCTGGAATTACCCAACCGACATCGCCAGACCGTTTACCTGCGTGAAGTGCTGGATTGTCCAAAATTCCGTGACAACCCCTCGCCGCTGTCTGTGGTGCTGGGTAAAGATATTGCCGGCCAGCCGGTCGTCGCCGATCTGGCTAAAATGCCACACTTACTGGTAGCGGGTACAACCGGTTCCGGTAAGTCCGTCGGCGTGAATGCGATGATCCTCAGCATGCTGTATAAAGCCACGCCGGAAGACGTGCGCTTTATTATGATTGACCCCAAGATGCTCGAGCTTTCCGTTTACGAAGGCATTCCGCATCTGCTGACCGAAGTCGTGACCGATATGAAAGATGCGGCGAACGCGCTGCGCTGGAGTGTCGGTGAGATGGAGCGTCGCTATAAGCTGATGTCGGCGCTGGGTGTACGTAATCTGGCTGGCTACAACGAAAAAGTGGCGCAGGCGGATGCAATGGGGCGGCCGATTCCCGATCCGTTCTGGAAGCCAGGCGACAGCATGGATATGACGCCGCCAGTGCTGGAAAAACTGCCTTACATCGTGGTGATGGTGGATGAGTTCGCCGATTTGATGATGGCTGTCGGTAAGAAAGTGGAAGAACTGATTGCACGTCTTGCACAGAAAGCGCGTGCGGCGGGAATCCACCTTGTTCTGGCAACCCAGCGTCCGTCAGTTGACGTCATTACCGGCCTCATCAAAGCCAACATTCCTACCCGTATCGCGTTTACTGTCTCAAGTAAAATTGACTCGCGAACCATCCTTGATCAGGGCGGTGCAGAATCGTTACTGGGGATGGGCGATATGCTTTACATGCCGCCCAACTCATCAATGCCGGTGCGTGTTCACGGTGCCTTTGTGCGCGATCAGGAAGTACATGCTGTCGTGCAGGACTGGAAAGCGCGCGGGCGTCCGCAATATATTGAAAGCATTACAGCGGGCGAAGAAAGTGAAGGCGGGGGCGGCATTGACAGCGATGAAGAACTCGATCCGTTGTTCGATCAGGCTGTTGCCTTTGTGGTGGATAAGCGACGCGCCTCGATTTCGGGCGTACAGCGTCAGTTCCGTATCGGTTATAACCGTGCTGCGCGCATCATTGAACAGATGGAAGCACAGGGCATCGTCTCGTCACCGGGCCACAACGGTAACCGTGAAGTGCTCTCTCCACCACCCCATGATATGTAAAGCCTGAACGATAAGCTTTGAAACACAAAACAATGAGCCAGTTTCCACTGGCTCATTGTTTTTTAGCGGTTAACCCCCATAGTTGATTAGTGTTTCGGTTTTTTCTCCTGTATTAAACGCAGGACAGCGACCAGGCTTAGTCACGTGATCAACGGGAAACGATTTAATAAGGATTTAAGCAGATGAAATTACGCGTAATCGCCTTAGGCCTGCTGGCCGCTTTGGGGTCAGCCAACGTTCTCGCCGATGCGTCGAGCGACCTGCAACAGCGCCTTAATAAAGTTAACAGCTTCCACGCCAGCTTTACTCAAAAGGTGACCGATGGAAGCGGTGCCAACGTGCAGGAGGGTGAAGGCGAGCTCTGGGTTAAGCGCCCCAGCCTGTTCAACTGGCATATGACCGCACCCGACGAGAGCATCATTATTTCTGACGGGAAATCGTTATGGTTCTATAACCCGTTTGTTGAACAAGCTACGGTCAGCCTGTTAAAGAATGCGACCAGCAATACACCGTTTATGTTGATTGCCCGTAACCAGGCCAGTGACTGGCAGCAATACAACGTAAAACAGCAGGGTGACAAATTTGAACTGACGCCGAAGAAAAGCGATGGCAACCTCAAGCAGTTCACGATTGATGTGACGCCAGATGGCACCATTAATCAGTTTAGCGCCGTCGAGCAGGATGGGCAGCGCAGTAACTACCAGCTAAAGAGCCAGAAAAACGGCCCGATTAGCCCGGATAAATTCACATTCACCCCGCCAAAAGGCGTCACGGTGGATGACCAACGTCAGTGAGGTGGTAGTGGGTAACCTGTCCCTGGATTTTTCCAGTGAAGATTTTAAACCGCTGGCCGCGCGTATGCGGCCAGCAACCCTGAAGCAATACATTGGACAGCAGCACCTGCTGGCTGCGGGTAAACCGTTGCCGCGCGCGATCGAAGCGGGGCACCTGCACTCCATGATTCTCTGGGGACCGCCAGGGACAGGAAAAACAACGCTGGCCGAGATTATCGCTCACTATGGCAATGCGGACGTTGAGCGTATTTCTGCGGTCACCTCTGGTGTCAAAGAGATTCGTGAAGCCATTGAACGCGCAAGGCTGAGCAAGCAGGCGGGCCGCCGCACTATCCTGTTTGTAGATGAAGTCCATCGCTTCAACAAAAGTCAGCAGGATGCGTTTCTTCCCCATATTGAAGACGGCACTATCACGTTTATCGGTGCCACGACAGAAAATCCCAGCTTTGAGCTGAACTCCGCACTGCTGTCACGTGCTCGTGTCTATTTACTTAAATCCCTGACCACAGAAGATATTGAGCAGGTGCTTGACCAGGCGATGCAGGATGCCAGTCGGGGTTATGGCAACAGCGATATCCTGTTACCTGACAATACGCGGCGTATGATTGCGGAACTGGTCAACGGCGATGCACGTCGTGCTCTGAATACGCTGGAAATGATGGCCGATATGGCCGAAACCAACGGCACAGGCAAACGCGAGCTGACGCCCCAGTTGCTGACCGAAGTGGCGGGGGAACGGTCTGCCCGGTTCGATAATAAAGGCGATCGCTTTTATGACCTGATTTCTGCCTTGCATAAATCCGTCCGGGGATCGGCACCGGATGCCGCCCTGTACTGGTACGCTCGTATTATTACCGCCGGTGGCGATCCGCTGTATGTCGCGCGTCGGTTACTGGCCATTGCGTCTGAAGACGTCGGCAATGCCGATCCACGAGGCATGCAGGTGGCTATCGCGGCCTGGGACTGTTTCACCCGGGTTGGTCCGGCAGAAGGGGAGCGAGCGATTGCGCAGGCCATTGTCTATCTCGCCTGTGCGCCAAAAAGTAACGCCGTCTATAACGCGTTTAAGGCGGCGATGCGTGATGCACGCGACCATCCAGATTTCGATGTTCCCGATCATTTGCGCAATGCCCCCACGAAGCTGATGAAAGAGATGGGGCTGGGCGAAAGCTATCGCTATGCGCATGACGAAGCCAATGCCTATGCTGCGGGTGAAGTCTATTTCCCACCCGAAATGGCGCAAACGCGTTACTATCATCCCACTCAACGCGGTCTTGAAGGCAAAATTGGCGAAAAGCTGGCCTGGCTGACTGAACTCGATCAAAATAGCCCGACAAAACGCTACCGCTGAAACAGACGTTGCGGTAATGTGGTCAATGTTTTCAACGCATTCCAGCGGGAGTGCGTCCCCTTCTTTTAACTCATAAATACACAGGATAAGCATGCTCGATCCCAATCTGCTGCGTAATGAGCCAGACGCAGTCGCAGAAAAACTGGCACGCCGAGGATTTAAACTGGATGTGGAAATGCTGCGTTCGCTCGAAGAGCGTCGCAAAGTCTTGCAGGTTGAAACGGAAAACCTGCAGGCCGAGCGCAACTCCCGCTCCAAATCCATCGGTCAGGCCAAAGCACGTGGGGAAGACATCGAGCCACTGCGTCAGGAAGTGAACAGCCTGGGCGAACGCCTGGATGCGGCTAAAGCAGAACTGGACGAGCTGCAAAATCAGATCCGCGATTTCAGCCTGGCGCTGCCGAATCTTCCTGCGGATGAAGTGCCGCTGGGGAAAGACGACACGGAAAACCTGGAAATCAGTCGCTGGGGTGAACCCCGCCAGTTTGATTTTGAGGTGAAAGATCACGTTGAGCTGGGCGAAGCGGCTAAAGGGCTGGACTTTGCTGCGGCAGTGAAACTCACCGGCTCACGCTTCGTGGTTATGCAAGGCCAGATTGCTCGCCTGCACCGTGCGCTCAGCCAGTTCATGATTGACCTGCACACGGAACAACATGGTTATCTGGAAACTTACGTCCCTTACCTGGTTAACCATGCGACCTTATACGGTACAGGCCAGTTACCTAAGTTTGGTGAAGATCTGTTCCATACCCGTCCGCTGGAAGAAGAATCCGAAAGCAGCCATTACGCGCTTATTCCGACCGCTGAAGTGCCGCTGACGAACCTTGTGCGGGATGAAATCGTTGAAGAAGAGAGCCTGCCGCTGAAGCTTACGGCACATACACCCTGCTTCCGCTCTGAAGCAGGCTCCTATGGCCGTGATACGCGTGGGCTCATCCGTATGCACCAGTTCGACAAAGTTGAAATGGTGCAAATCGTCGCGCCTGAAACCTCTATGGATGCGCTGGAAGAGCTGGTTGGCCATGCTGAAAAAGTGTTGCAACTGCTGAACCTGCCGTATCGCAAGGTCTTGCTGTGCAGCGGTGATATGGGCTTTGGTGCGACAAAAACCTACGATTTAGAAGTATGGTTACCGGCGCAAAATACCTACCGTGAAATCTCTTCTTGCTCAAACATGGGGGATTTCCAGGCTCGCCGTATGCAGGCGCGCACCCGCAATAAGCAGGATAAAAAACCGCGTCTGGTGCATACCCTGAATGGCTCGGGCCTGGCCGTAGGACGTACGCTGGTTGCCGTGCTGGAAAATTACCAGCAGCAGGACGGCCGCATCGCCGTGCCAGAGGTATTACGTCCTTATATGAACGGCCTGGAATTTATTGGCTAAGCGTTCACCCTGTTTAAAATAACCCAGCTCAGGCTGGGTTTTTTTATCTTTACCGCGAGGCATCCTCAACACGTTTAAAATTTATCACAAATAAACATTATCGATGACGACGCGGGCAGAAAGCGTAAAAATCCAGATTATCATAGAGATAGCGCAAAGTTATCTGATGCCTGACAGATGGCTAACTTACTGAAGATAAATAATTTAAATGGTCACGCAGCAAAATGTGCTGCACCCTCATTCCTCCCGTTGACTTTACAACGCGCGATGGCAAACTGCGCGCAATTTCCTTCATTTCTTTTGGTTTTTATCCCCTATGTCGACCTGGTCACGTCCTGTGATATTGCTGCTCTGCGGCCTGTTATTGATGACAGTTTCCATTGCGGTACTGAATACGTTAGTGCCCCTTTGGCTGACGCATGATGCGCTGGCAACATGGCAGGTAGGCGTGGTGAGTTCGTCGTATTACACCGGTAACCTGCTGGGCACTTTAGTGGCTGGCTGGCTGATCAAGCGATACGGTTTTAACCGAAGCTATTATCTGGCGACCGGCCTTTTTGCGCTGTCGACACTGTGCATGCTGGCGCTGGAAGGATTCTGGGCATGGACATTGCTGCGCTTCACGGCCGGTATCGGCTGCGCGTTAGTCTGGGTCGTGGTGGAAAGCGCATTGTTATGCAGTGGAACAGTACGTAACCGTGGGCAGTTGCTCGCTGCCTATATGATCGTCTATTACCTGGGTACGGTTGCCGGACAACTGCTGGTGAGCAAACTGTCTACCGAATTACTGAGTGTGATTCCCTGGGTAACCGCCACGGTCATCAGCGCCATCTTACCGTTAATCTTCACGCAGGTTTCTGCCAACAGCGATACCGTAGAAGCTACGCCAGGCGGACGAATTTTACCTATGCTGCGTCGTCGCAGTTCTCGTCTCGGTATTAACGGCTGTATTATTTCTGGCATTGTTCTGGGATCGCTGTACGGCTTGATGCCGCTCTATCTTTCTCATCAGGGTATGAGTGATGCCAACGTGGGTTACTGGATGGCCTTGCTGGTGAGTGCCGGCATTGTCGGGCAGTGGCCGATTGGTCGGCTTGCTGACCGCTTTGGCCGCATGATGGTACTGCGAGTGCAGGTATTTGTGGTGATCCTCGGCGCGATTGCGATGCTGACAAACGCCGCGATGGCCCCAGCCCTGTTTGTGCTGGGGCTGGCAGGTTTTACGCTTTATCCGGTCGCCATGTCATGGGCCTGCGAAACCGTGGCGCACCATGAACTGGTGGCAATGAATCAGGCGCTGTTACTGAGCTACACCGTGGGCAGCCTGGCCGGACCAAGCATGACGGCCATGCTGATGCAAAGTTATTCCGACCGTCTGCTGTTCGTTATGATCGCGGCGGTAGCGCTGGTTTACCTAGTCATGTTACTGCGTAAAGCCGATCACCATGCCACGCCAGTGGCACATGCCTGATCATAACGATAACCAGGCGGTGACACTTAACCTTCGCCGTCTGGCTGCGCTGACTGTCAGACGGTTATCGTTTACTGACTGCGGTGACGTGGCCTGTCAATACATCACTTCATGTCCGTAGCTGGCAAGAATATGCTTGACCCGTTCCATGGTCGCTTTACTGGGCGGTTTTACACCGTCGAGCTTGTACTCTTCACCCATCGCAATCCATTTATGCTTACCCAGCTCGTGATAAGGCAGAAGCTCAATCTTCTCCACATTTGCCATATCCTGCGTAAATGCACCTAAGCGATGGACACTGTCATCATCATCAGAATAGCCGGGCACGACGACGAAACGAATCCACGTCCGTTTTCCTTTCTTCTGAAGATAGCGCGCAAAATCGAGTGTGCGATGATTCGACACACCGACAAGAATCTGGTGGATGTCATCGTTCATCTGCTTGAGGTCAAGCATCACCAAATCTGTTGCATCCAGTAATTCATCAATAACGGGATCGTAGCGGCGGACAAAGCCGTTGGTGTCAAGGCAGGTATGAATGCCCTCAGCTTGACATGCGCGAAACCAGTCGCGCACAAACTCCGCCTGCAAAATGGCCTCACCGCCTGAAGCCGTCACCCCGCCACCGGACGCATTCATGAAATGGCGATAAGACAGAACGTCCGCCATGAGCGCGTCGACGGTAATTTCTTTGCCGCAATGCGTGTCCCATGTATCACGGTTGTGGCAGTACAGGCAGCGCATCAGGCAGCCCTGAAAAAAGGTGATAAAACGGATGCCGGGACCGTCTACGGTTCCGCATGATTCAAATGAGTGGATGCGACCAATGGCAGACATTGCGATGTATTCTCCTGATGAGCCTGCGAAGCAGGTGGCGCACTCTCCGGTGCGCTCTGAACGGGAAATCAATTTTGGTGGTTATCCGTCATACAGACAGCGACCAAACCTGACTCGAAAGAAGAGGCTCCATGAAGGAGCCTCAAGGGTGAACTAGAGTGACTGGGTAAAGGTACGGGTAATCACGTCCTGCTGCTGCTCTTTGGTGAGCGAGTTAAAGCGAACGGCATAGCCCGAAACGCGGATGGTTAACTGAGGATATTTCTCAGGGTTATCCATTGCGTCCATCAACATTTCCCGGTTCATCACGTTAACATTCAGATGCTGGCCGCCTTCAATACTGGCCTCATGATGGAAGTAACCATCCATTAGTCCTGCCAGATTGGTTTTACGTACATTATCATCTTTGCCAAGCGCATTAGGCACGATGGAGAAAGTATAAGAGATACCGTCTTTAGCGTACGCAAAGGGTAATTTCGCTACCGAGGTCAGCGATGCTACCGCTCCTTTCTGGTCGCGACCGTGCATGGGGTTAGCGCCAGGGCCAAAGGGGGCGCCTGCACGGCGGCCGTCTGGCGTATTACCGGTTTTCTTGCCATAAACGACGTTAGAGGTAATGGTCAGAACGGACTGCGTTGGCACCGCGTTGCGATATGTTTCCAGTTTCTGAATTTTCTTCATAAACCGTTCAACTAGGTCGCATGCCAGGTCGTCCACACGCGGATCGTTGTTACCGAACTGGGGATAGTCGCCTTCGATGTCGAAATCAATTGCCAGGCCATCTTCATCACGCACGGGTTTCACTTTGGCATATTTAATGGCTGAGAGTGAATCCGCAGCCACAGACAGTCCGGCGATACCGCAGGCCATGGTGCGGTAAACATCACGATCGTGCAGCGCCATGAGTGACGCTTCATAGCTATATTTATCATGCATGAAGTGGATGATGTTCAGTGCGGTGACATACTGTTTTGCCAGCCAGTCCATGAAGTGATCCAGACGGGCCATCACGACGTCGAAATCGAGCACTTCATCCATGATTTTGGCTTCTTTCGGCCCCACCTGCATTTTCAGTTTTTCGTCCATGCCGCCGTTGATCGCGTACAACAAGGTTTTTGCCAGGTTGGCGCGGGCACCAAAGAACTGCATTTGCTTGCCGACGATCATAGGGCTGACACAGCAGGCAATGGCGTAATCATCGTTGTTAAAGTCAGGACGCATCAGGTCGTCATTTTCATACTGCAGTGACGAGGTGTCGATTGAAACTTTAGCCGCATATTTTTTGAAGTTAACGGGCAGTTTTTCAGACCACAGAATGGTCATGTTTGGTTCAGGGGAGGGGCCCATGGTGTACAGCGTGTTCAGGAAACGGAACGTGGTTTTACTGACCAGCGTGCGACCATCAACGCCCATCCCTGCCAGCGATTCGGTGGCCCAGATAGGGTCACCAGAAAACAGTTCATCGTATTCTGGTGTACGCAGGAAGCGGACCATGCGCAGTTTCATAACCAGATGGTCAATCAGTTCCTGTGCCTGCTCTTCGTTCAGTTTACCTGCCTGGAGGTCGCGTTCGATGTAGATATCGAGGAAAGTCGACACCCGGCCAAAAGACATGGCCGCGCCGTTCTGTGATTTAACTGCAGCCAGATAGCCATAATAGGTCCACTGAACGGCTTCAGCCGCGTTGGTGGCCGGGCCAGAAATATCATGACCGTATTTGGCTGCCATCGCTTTAATTTGTTCAAGCGCACGATGCTGATCAGCAATTTCTTCCCGCAGGCGAATCGTGGCTTCCAGGTTTACGCCGTTTTCAAGATCGTTTTGCAGTGAGGTGAACTGAGCAAACTTATCCGCCATCAGATAATCAATGCCGTATAGGGCAACACGACGATAATCACCAATGATGCGTCCACGACCATAAGCATCAGGCAGGCCGGTCAATACGCCAGATTTACGGCAGCGTAAAATGTCAGGTGTATAAACATCAAAAACACCCTGGTTATGCGTTTTGCGGTATTCCGTGAAAATCTTTTTCAGAGACGCGTCGAGTTCACGACCATAGACCTTGCATGAGCCTTCAACCATTTTGATACCGCCAAAAGGAATAATGGCGCGTTTCAACGGGGCTTCGGTTTGCAGGCCAACAATTTTTTCCAGTGATTTATTGATGTAACCGGCATCGTGGGAAGTGATGGTTGAGGCAAGATCGGTATCAAAATCGACTGGTGCATGGGTGCGGTTTTCAATTTTGATGCCTTCCAGCACGCTCTCCCACAGGGTTGTGGTGGCCTCGGTGGCACCGGCCAGAAAGGACTCGTCGCCTTCATAAGGCGTATAGTTTTTCTGAATAAAGTCGCGTACGTTGACGCTGTTCTGCCATTCGCCTTCAGTAAATCCCTGCCAGGCTGAAGCGAGTTTTGCATTAAGTTCGGTCATAATATACCTGCCTTATTTAAGGAGACTTTTGCTCTCGGGCGTACCAGGCTGCGATATGCCGTTGAGACAGGATTAGTGCGTTTCTTTACCACCGCGTAAGTAAATTACCCAGTAGGTCAATCCGACTAGCAGGCCGCCGCCAATGATGTTACCGAGCGTGACCGGAATCAGATTGTCGAAAATAAAGTTTTTAACGGTGAGGGCCGGGAACTGTGCTGCTGTGGCCCCTGCGGCCTGCCAAAACTCAGGTCCGGAAAAGTCGCGTATCACGATCGCGAAAGGAATCAAAAACATATTGGCGATACTGTGTTCAAAACCACAGGCGACAAACATGGCCACCGGCAAAATCATAATCAGGCTTTTATCGGTCAATGTCCGTCCTGAATAGCTCATCCAGACCGCCAGGCAGACCATCAAATTGGCCAATGTGCCGAGGCAAACGGCTTCGATAAAAGTATGATGCATTTTATGGTCGGCTGTTTGCAGGACGTTTAATCCCCACGCGCTGTTTGCCACCATCTGTTCACCGGAGAACCACATGAGCGTGACGAAAAATAACGCGCCAGCCAGGTTACCGATATAAACGGTTATCCAGTTTCGTGCCAGTTGCCCCCAGGTGATGCGTCCACTGGCTTTGGCGACCACAATGAGGACGGTAGATGTGAACAGATCGGCACCGCATACCACGACCAGTATGAGTCCCAGTGAAAAACAGATGCCGCCGATCAGTTTTGCCAGGCCATAAGGCACAGCACCGCTGCCCGTGGTAGCCGTGATGTAAAACACGAAAGCAATCGAGATGAACATGCCCGCAGTAAAGGCCAGAAAGGTCGTGGTGAGGGGATGTTTAGTGGCCTTATTAACGCCAGCATCTTCAGCCACTTTCGCCATCGCGGCGGGTAATAACAGATTAAAAGGATTGTCAGCTTTCACACTAACTCACTCCAAAAGTTGTCTGAAAAAATGATAACAAAGGCAACAGTTACAGAAGTTGATTTGGATCATGATCAGTCATGCAAGGACGGAGCGTGTTTCACTGAAAGACGGGATTTTTGCGGTTAATTTATTGAAATATAATGATTAAAAATATTTTAAATTATGTAGTTTTTGTTTAATGGAGGGCGGAGTGCCGTCAAGACGATCTCTGCGGAGTTAACGAAATGCATCTGTTATGTTGCTTTAAATAATGATGATAAAAACGCTGAACAATACATCCCTTAAATACTTATTCTCAAAAAAAGAAAGGCACCCATTAAATAAGGTGCCTGTGAGATTATTATCGCTTTATCCTGAAACAGAGCCGCGAAAGATTAGGCGTTTTTCCAGTAAAGACGTTTCGCCTTTTGCAGCTTTTCATAGGCAGCAAGCAAAGCCTGATGAGCAGGGAAAGCCTTAAGATCGCTGTCTACCGGCTGGAGGCCATTGAAGGCCGCCTCACCGCTGATTGCCGCCGAGGCGGCGTCGACAGCGTCAGCACCATACATACGCACAAAGGCTGCGTGATACTCAAGCGGATTCCGCTCATCTTCCATCGCCAGCAGCAGCAGAGTTTGCAGACAGCGGTAATAATTTGCACGCTCCGGGCTGAATACGGAGCCATTAAATTCTATTGTCCATTCCGTCCAGATCAGCGCCTGATCGAGATCACCGCCAGCCAGGGCCAGCATGGCTTTGAGTTCGCCAATGCGCAACGTGTACCAGCCGTTATCTTTGCCTGTCGCCAGTCCCAGCAACTCGCGGACACGCGTGAAGTCATCAAAACCTTCTTCGTCCAGCTGAGAAATTAAATCCAGGTACTCTTCCGGATTCCAGTTGCTGCCGGGCAGGGCCAGAAGCGTTTCACGAATACCTGCACCCATGCTGTTATTCGCCAGCAACAAGTCTTCAGCCGGATAAATATCTGACATACCGGGCACAATAATGCGGCAGGCATACACACCGAGGTGCTCATAATCAGCGATGTAAACGTCCTGACCTTCGGCTTTGAAAATCGCCATGAGCGTACTGAATTCCTGCTCGGTGGTGCCATCAAATTTCCAGTCAACGAAGGGATAATCCGCTGTTTCTTTAAACAGATCCCAGGAGATCAGGCCGCTTGAATCGATAAAGTGGGTTTCCAGGTTGGCGTGCTCTGCCACTTCTTCATCATCAAACGTGGGCGGCGTGAACACATCCAGATCTTTCAGGCTGCGGCCCTGAAGCAGTTCGGTAACGGTACGCTCCAGCGCGACACCAAAATCAGGGTGCGCGCCAAAAGAGGCGAAACAGGTGCCGTTGGCAGGATTAAACAGCACAACGCAGATAACCGGATATTTCCCACCCAGTGACGCGTCATAGGCAAAAATCGGGAACCCTTCGGCTTCCAGACGGGCGATGGCCTCAACCACATCGGGGTAACGCGCCATCACGGATTCAGGAATGGCAGGCAGGCTGATGGACTCGGCGATGATACGATTTTTAATATAGCGCTCCAAAACTTCTGACAGCCCCTGTACCCGTGCCTCGTTGGCCGTGTTGCCGGCGGACATGCCGTTCGACACATACAGGTTACCGATAATATTCATCGGAATATAAACGGTCTGCTGATCGGACTGACGGGTAAAGGGCAGGGCGCAGATGCCGCGTGCGCTGTTACCCGACTGGAGATCGATTAAATCTGAAGCGGAGAGGGCGTTTTCAGGATCGTAAAAGGCGCGCAGGCGCGCATCCAGGATGCCTTCAGGCAGGCTGTCGTCTTCAGGCAGAGCAAACCATTTTTCATTGGGATAGTGAACAAAATCCCCCTGGGCGATACTGTTGCCAAGCCAGAAATCAGCAAAAAAGTAATTCGTGGACAGGCGTTCAAAATATTCTCCCAGCGCCGAGGCCAGAGCGGCTTTTTTGCTGGCGCCCTTACCATTGGTGAAGCAGAGGGGGCAGTCGCGATCACGAATGTGGACAGACCAGACGTGTGGCACAGGATTCAGCCAGGAGGCTTCTTCAATATTAAAACCCAGATCCTGTAATTTGGTCTGGAAGCGTGAAATGGAGTCTTCCAGGGCGGCATCTTTGCCCGGGATAAAAGTTTGCGTCATGGTGCCGCTCTCTCTGTAAATGGGGAGACATAAAGCGCGCAATGATACGTTTTTTACCGTCTGTTCGCTATCAAGACGCCGCAATTTTACCGTCGTTTTTCTCATGCTTTGTCATCTGAGCCAAAGCCGGGACTGCATGAAAGGAAGCCGCCTCACAATATTTCGTGCCGGATTACATTGGTAATATAACCTTCGGTGCGTCATGCCGAAAAAATGTGACCGCAGTTCGATTTATGATTGCAGCCACCAGAAGGCAGTGATAAAACCGAATCGTTATTCATAACCGTTCGATATGACAGTGGTGAGGGAAATGACGCAAATTTATAATTTTAGCTCTGGGCCAGCGATGCTGCCGAGCGAAGTACTCCGCCGTGCAGAACAAGAACTGACAAACTGGCATGGTCTGGGAACTTCAGTAATGGAGATCAGCCACCGCAGTAAAGAATTTATTCAGGTGGCAGAAGAGGCTGAAGCGGACTTCCGCGATCTGCTGAAAATTCCTTCCAATTACAAAGTATTATTCTGTCATGGCGGCGCACGTGCGCAGTTTGCTGCTGTACCGGGCAATTTACTCGGCAGTGCGACCAGTGCGGACTATGCAGATGGAGGCTACTGGGCTCACAGTGCCATTAAAGAAGCGGAAAAATATTGCTCACCGCGGACGCTGGATGTCAAAACGACCCAAGAAGGTAAGCGCGCCATCCTGCCGATGCGCGAATGGGATGTCAGCGACACGGCCGCCTATTTGCATTTTTGCCCAAATGAAACCATTGACGGTCTGGCTATTGACGAAGAGCCTGACTTTGGTGACAAGGTTGTGGTCGCCGATCTTTCCTCCACCATTCTGTCACGCCCAATTGATATCAAGCGCTATGGTGTGATTTACGCAGGTGCGCAGAAAAATATTGGTCCGGCTGGCCTTACCCTGGTTATCGTACGGGACGATCTTCTCGGCAACGCGCATCAAAGCGTGCCTTCCATCCTTGACTACACCGTTCTGGCTGAAAATGATTCCATGTTTAACACGCCACCTACGTTTGCCTGGTATCTGAGTGGCCTGGTCTTTAAGTGGCTGAAGCAGAAGGGTGGTGTCGCTGAGATGGAAAAAATTAATCAGGCAAAAGCCGGATTACTCTATGGTCTCATCGATAACAGCGATTTTTACCGTAACGATGTGGCACTGCAAAACCGTTCCCGAATGAACATTCCTTTCCAACTGGCTGATGCCTCGCTGGACAGCCTCTTCCTGGAAGAGTCATTTAAGGCAGGTCTGCACGCATTAAAAGGTCACCGTGTTGTGGGCGGCATGCGTGCCTCAATCTACAATGCGATGCCATTGGAAGGCGTTAAAGCGCTGACCGATTTCATGATTGATTTCGAACGCCGCCACGGCTAAGTCTTTCACTGTCAGTGGAATGACTGACACCCGACTCCGCCCTCTGGCGGAGTCATCGTTTTTTAAGGATTACGTTTCACATGCAAGATTCCCTGACCCTTCAGCCCATCGCTCGCGTTAATGGTACGGTTAATTTGCCCGGTTCCAAAAGCGTGTCAAACCGTGCGCTTCTGCTTGCTGCACTGGCGAAAGGTAAAACCCGATTAACTAATCTGCTGGACAGCGACGATGTTAAGCACATGCTTAATGCGCTTGATGCACTGGGTGTTGAGTTCACGCTTTCCAGCGATCGTACGGTGTGCGAGGTGACAGGAAAGGGTGGGCCGCTGCATGCATCACAGCCCACAGAGCTGTTTCTGGGCAACGCCGGCACTGCCATGCGGCCGCTTGCGGCAGCGCTTTGCCTGGGTGTGCAGGATGTCGTCCTGACGGGCGAACCACGCATGAAAGAACGCCCTATCGGGCACCTGGTCGATGCACTACGGCAAGGTGGGGCTACTATAGACTATCTCGAAAATACAGATTATCCCCCAGTCCGCCTGCGGGGTGGGTTTACTGGCGGCGACGTTACAGTAGATGGCAGCGTATCCAGCCAGTTTTTGACCGCGCTTCTGATGATGGCTCCGTTAGCTGAAAATCCTACCCGTATCAGCATTAAAGGTGAGCTGGTTTCCAAACCTTACATCGACATTACTCTGCACCTGATGCGCTGCTTTGGTGTCGAGGTTGAGAATCAGCAGTATCAACACTTCCTGATTAAGGGTAAACAGCACTACAAGTCACCAGGTGAATATCTGGTGGAGGGGGATGCGTCTTCTGCCTCCTATTTTCTTGCCGCAGCCGCAATCAAAGGCGGTACCGTGCGTGTCACCGGCATTGGTCGCAACAGCGTGCAAGGCGATATTCGCTTTGCGGATGTACTCGAAAAGATGGGTGCATCAATTGAGTGGGGCGATGACTATATTGCCTGCACGGCCAGGACATTACGCGCCATTGATATGGATATGAACCATATTCCTGATGCTGCCATGACCATTGCCACTGCGGCATTGTTTGCAGAAGGTACGACGCAACTGCGCAATATTTATAACTGGCGAGTTAAAGAAACGGATCGTCTGACGGCTATGGCAACCGAGTTGCGTAAAGTCGGTGCCAAGGTGGAAGAAGGGCACGATTTTATTCGCATCACGCCGCCTGAGACGTTGAAGCATGCCGACATCGGCACGTATAACGATCACCGTATGGCGATGTGTTTCTCGCTGGTTGCGCTGTCCGATACGCCCGTTACCATTCTTGATCCAGGCTGTACGGCAAAAACCTTCCCTGATTATTTTGAACAGCTGCAAAAAATTAGCGAAAACGCCTAATCCCCTCGCCCGATGTCGTGCATCGGGCTCATCATCTTCAGGACGCTTTTCCACGCCAGAGGCCTTTTTCCTGGCTAAATTTCTCATTGCCTCTTCTCAAAAGGTAACTAAGCGTCGCCGGGCAGCGTATAATGCCCGACATTTGTGACGGCCAACCGGCCAAAATGCGCGCAGCAACAGGAGGGAATGATGACAGCAACTGCCCCGGTCATAACAATTGATGGGCCAAGTGGCGCGGGAAAGGGCACCCTGTGCAAGGCGATGGCGGAAGCATTACAGTGGCATTTACTGGATTCCGGCGCAATTTATCGTGTACTGGCCTTAGCCGCATTACATCATCAGGTCGATATTGAGTCTGAAGAGGCGTTAGTCCCTATCGCCGCCCATCTTGATGTGCGTTTCCTTTCTCATCATGGCGAAATGCAGGTCATCCTGGAAGGGGAAGACGTCACCAGCGAAATTCGTACCCAGGAAGTCAGTAATACCGCCTCACGCGTCGCGGCTTTTCCTCGCGTTCGGGAAGCGCTGTTACGTCGTCAACGCGCGTTTCGCGAGGAACCCGGTTTGATTGCAGACGGGCGGGATATGGGCACCGTCGTTTTCCCCGATGCGCCTGTAAAGATTTTCCTTGATGCCAGCCCGGAAGAACGTGCTCAGCGACGTATGCTACAGTTGCAGGAGAATGGCTTTAATGTTAACTTTGATCGCCTTTTAGCCGAGATAAAAGAACGCGACGACCGCGATCGCAACCGCGCTATCGCACCGTTAGTCCCTGCCGCTGATGCTTTGGTGTTGGATTCAACCCAGATGTCCATCGAGCAGGTTATTGATAACGCGTTAAATTATGCCCGCAAAACGCTTGGTGTGTAATCTTCCGGCTTAAACGAATGTATTAACCCTGTGCCACGGATCCGGTGCAGGGCATGTGAAACAACCCCATCCGACATGATGTCAGATGGACGTTAAATTGAAGAATCCTAAGATTATCAATATGACTGAATCTTTTGCTCAACTATTTGAAGAATCCCTGAAAGAAATCGAAACCCGCCCGGGTTCCATCGTTCGTGGCGTTGTTGTCTCTATCGACAAAGACGTTGTTCTGGTTGATGCGGGCCTGAAATCTGAATCTGCAATCCCTGCAGAGCAGTTCAAAAACGCAGCCGGCGAACTGGAAATCCAGGTTGGTGACGAAGTTGACGTTGCTCTGGACGCAGTGGAAGATGGCTTCGGTGAAACTCTGCTGTCACGTGAGAAAGCTAAGCGTCACGAAGCTTGGATCACGCTGGAAAAAGCTTACGAAGAAGCTGAAACTGTTACCGGTATTATCAACGGCAAAGTCAAAGGTGGCTTCACAGTTGAGCTGAACGGTATCCGTGCGTTCCTGCCAGGTTCACTGGTTGATGTGCGTCCAGTACGCGACACACTGCACCTGGAAGGCAAAGAGCTTGAATTCAAAGTGATCAAGCTTGATCAGAAACGCAACAACGTCGTGGTTTCACGTCGTGCGGTTATCGAATCTGAGAACAGCGCAGAGCGCGATCAGCTGCTGGAAAACCTGCAGGAAGGCATGGAAGTTAAAGGTATCGTTAAGAACCTCACTGACTACGGTGCATTCGTTGATCTGGGCGGTGTTGACGGCCTGCTGCACATCACTGACATGGCCTGGAAGCGCGTTAAGCATCCAAGCGAGATCGTGAATGTTGGCGATGAAATCAACGTTAAAGTCCTGAAATTCGACCGCGAGCGTACCCGTGTATCTCTGGGTCTGAAGCAACTGGGCGAAGATCCATGGGTGGCTATCGCTAAGCGCTATCCAGAAGGCACCAAGCTGACTGGGCGTGTAACCAATCTGACTGACTACGGCTGCTTTGTTGAAATCGAAGAAGGCGTTGAAGGCTTGGTACACGTTTCAGAAATGGACTGGACCAACAAAAACATCCATCCGTCTAAAGTTGTAAACGTAGGCGATGTGGTTGAAGTGATGGTTCTGGACATCGATGAAGAGCGTCGTCGTATCTCCCTGGGTCTGAAGCAGTGCAAATCTAACCCATGGCAGCAGTTCGCTGAGACCCACAACAAAGGCGATCGCGTTGAAGGTAAAATCAAGTCAATCACTGACTTCGGTATCTTCATCGGCCTGGACGGTGGCATCGACGGTCTGGTTCACCTGTCTGACATCTCCTGGAACGCGACTGGCGAAGAAGCCGTTCGTGAGTACAAAAAAGGCGACGAAATCGCTGCCGTTGTACTGCAGGTTGATGCAGAGCGCGAGCGTATCTCTCTGGGCGTGAAACAGCTGGCAGAAGATCCGTTCAACAACTACATCACTTTGAACAAGAAAGGTGCTATCGTCACCGGTAAAGTGACTGCAGTTGATGCGAAAGGTGCTACAGTTGAATTGGCAGACGGCGTTGAGGGTTACCTGCGCGCTTCTGAGGCTTCAATGGACCGTATCGAAGACGCTACACTGGTTCTGAACGTCGGTGACGACGTTGAAGCTAAATTTACCGGCGTTGACCGTAAAAACCGCGTAGTGAGCCTGTCTGTTCGTGCGAAAGACCAGGCTGACGAGAAAGAAGCTATCAACACTGTTAACACCAAACAGGAAGAAGGCAACTTCTCAAGCGCAATGGCTGAAGCGTTCAAAGCGGCTAAAGGCGAGTAATCGACCTTGCACCGGGCGGATTCATCCGCCCGGTTTCGGTAAAGGCTGTCATACATTCCTGTAGGGATTAACCGGAGGTTACATGACCAAGTCAGAATTGATTGAAAGGCTGGCGGGACAGCATACTCATATACCGGCGAAAGTCGTTGAGGATGCAGTCAAAGAGATGCTTGAGCACATGGCCACAACGCTGGCACAGGGCGAACGCATTGAAATCCGGGGATTCGGCAGCTTTTCGTTGCACTATCGCGCACCGCGCACTGGCCGTAACCCGAAAACGGGTGACAAAGTGGATCTGGAAGGTAAATACGTTCCCCACTTCAAGCCGGGCAAAGAACTGCGTGACCGTGCTAACATCTACGGCTAAGCCGATACCGAAACGCCTAAACGACATCTCCGGATGTCGTTTTTTTTTTGCCCGCGTGATTATGTTCGCTCTCCCGCAAAAAAATGCGTCTGCGCTGCAACGAATTATCCTCTCTGGAAACCCTTTCTTAATTCACTCTTTACGCGCTTTACCCTGAAAGTCTGAAGGACATACTTACGCCAGTTCATCAGCGGGATACGGTATGTTGACATGGATTGGACTGGCGAGACTGGCCTCGCTGACCGCGTTACCCTTACTGATCGTGCCTCAGCTCCCTTCGCGAACGTTTATTGTCGTGATGCTGCTGTGTGGCACTTGTCTGGTAGGGATGTCCGTACGTTATGTCCGCATCGCAGGCTATACGCTTTTGCTGGCCGCCTGGGGGCTGGTTAATGCGCAATCCCTGGTCAACGACACGGAATGGATGAGTACCCGACCCGCCTGGTTTGTCGTGCAAATTGAAGAGGTAAAACAAGACGCGTCACGTATTCGGGTCAGAATGTTGAAAGCGGGAAACCGGATTTTCTTTCCTCCCCGTTTTGCCTGGCTGTCACTGCAGGATAACGCTACAGCCTATTGTCCGGGGCAGCGCTGGCAAATGCGGCTCAGGTTACGCGCTGTTCATGCCAGACTCAATGAGGGAGAATTCGACGCACAACGCTTTGCCATGGCGAATCATACCCCGGTGCAGGGGCGCATTATCAAGCAACATCCTGTGCAGTCTGAATGCAGCTGGCGTTGGCAGCATATTCGTGGCCACAGGCAACATTACGAACATTTACCCGCTTCGGCTACGCTGGAGGCACTGGCTTTTGGCATTCGCGACAATCTGAGTGAGGCAACCCGTCAGCTGTTACGTGATACCGGAACGGCGCATCTTATGGCCATTTCAGGTATGCACATTGGCCTGGCCGCGGGCACCGGATGGCTACTGGCGCGGGGCAGCCAGTTTTTGTTACCGGCACGCTGCATTAGCTATCTGTATCCGCTCATTGTCAGTTGGCTCTGTGCCGCACTCTATACGTGGCTTTCAGGGGCCCAGGCGCCAGCGCAGCGGGCATTACTGGCACTGACGCTATGGGCAATAACACGTATAACAGGTATACAGCTCAGCCCCTGGCAAATCTGGACGCTCTGCGTAGGGTTGTTGCTGGCACTGGATCCGCTTACCGTCCTCTCGGACAGCTTCTGGCTGTCGGTGCTGGCGGTGGGGATGTTGCTGACCTGGTATCGCTGGTTTCCTCTGGCCGAGCGCTTTCGTGACAGGCGGCGCTGGTTTTTACTGCAACTCCTTCATCTGCAACTGGGGATGATGATCCTGATGGTGCCGCTTCAGGCCGCATTATTTAATGGCATCAGCCTGACCGCGCTGTTCGCTAATCTGTTTGCGATTCCTGTCGTGTCGTTTATTACGGTGCCATTGATACTCATCACCCTGTTGCTACCTTTCCCGGCATTATCAGTGTGGGGGTGGCAGGCGGCCGATCTGTCCCTGCGGTTTCTGTTCTCCGGCCTTGCCCTGCTACCGGCAGGCTGGTGGCCGCTGCAAGGCGCACCTTTCCTGATAATAGTCATATGGGGAGGGCTACTCCTGTGGCGTTCCGGCGTACTGTTCTCCATGCCGTTCAGTTGTAGCGCTGTCGCACTGGCAATCCTGTTTTCCCGCCATGCTAAGCCGGAAGCGCTATGGCGCATTGATATGCTGGACGTGGGGCATGGATTGAGCGTCGTCATCAGCCAGGGCGATGAAGCGGTGCTCTACGATACCGGTCCACGCTGGAAATACAGCGATGCAGGGAGCCGCGTTATTCTGCCCTGGCTTGAACGTAAAGGACTCAGACTGCGGGAGGTTATTCTCAGCCACCGGCATCTTGACCATACCGGCGGGCTGTCGGCTATTCTGCAACATGTCCCTACTGTACGGTTGCGCAGCGGACTTACAGAAAGCGGGCATTTACCCTGTGTACGCGGTACCACATGGCGCTGGAAACGGCTACATTTCCGGGTGCTCTGGCCAGCAACGTCTCCCAACCAGGGGAAAAACAACGATTCATGCGTGGTGAGTGTGGATGATGGAAGCGTCCGTTTGTTACTCACGGGCGATCTGGAAACCGAGGCGGAGCGGCAGTTAGTGCGGCTGGAAAAGCAGCAGTTAAAGGCGGATATTCTGCAGGTACCTCATCATGGCAGCCGGACATCCTCATCGCGCTTACTGCTGCGCAGCATCGCCGGCCATACCGCCATCACCTCTGTAGCACGCTATAATGCGTGGCGAATGCCCGCGAAGTCCGTGCTGCGAAATTACCGTGAACACGCTTATGACTGGCGTGATACCGGTCAGTCCGGACAAATTAGTATCAAAATAGAGGCAAACACCGTGCAGGTTTTTTCCTTCAGAGAACAATTAGTGCCCCGTTGGTATCATCAGTGGTTTGGCGTCAAACGCGAATCCAGGTAGAATGACCGGCTATTTCCAACAACGTGAATAAATAATGCATCAAGATAAAGATCTCTCAACGTGGCAGACATTCCGTCGACTCTGGCCGATGATCGCACCCAACAAAGCTGGCTTAATTGTGGCGGCTACTGCCCTGATTATTAATGCCGCAGGCGATACGTTAATGCTCTCCCTGTTGAAGCCTTTGCTGGATGACGGCTTTGGTAAAGCGGACAGATCCGTGATGCTGTGGATGCCGTTGGCAGTCATCGGCTTGATGCTGGTTCGTGGCGTAAGCAGCTATATCTCCAGCTACTGCATCTCATGGGTGTCAGGCAATGTGGTGATGAATATGCGCCGTCGTCTGTTCAGCCATATGATGGGCATGCCGGTTGCGTTCTTCGATCAGCAATCCACGGGTACGTTACTCTCTCGCATCACCTATGATTCGGAACAGGTCGCCTCGTCGTCATCGGGGGCGCTGGTCACCGTGGTGCGTGAAGGCGCTTCGATAATTGGCCTGTTTATCATGATGTTTTATTACAGCTGGCAGCTGTCGTTGATTCTGATTGTTCTGGCTCCAATCGTATCCTTCGCGATTCGTACCGTATCAAAGCGCTTCCGCAACATCAGCAAATCGATGCAAAACACCATGGGACAGGTGACGACCAGTGCCGAGCAGATGCTGAAAGGGCACAAAGAAGTGCTGATTTTTGGTGGCCAGGACATTGAATCCGAGCGTTTTGCCAAGGTCAGTAACCGCATGCGTCAGCAGGGGATGAAGCTGGTTTCAGCCTCTTCAATCTCCGATCCGGTTATTCAGCTCATTGCTTCTCTGGCTCTGGCATTCGTTCTGTACGCCGCCAGTTTCCCCAGCGTGATGGATACGCTGACTGCGGGGACCATTACGGTGGTCTTCTCATCTATGATCGCTCTGATGCGTCCGCTGAAATCGCTGACAAATGTGAATGCGCAGTTTCAGCGTGGTATGGCGGCCTGTCAGACGCTGTTCTCCATTCTCGACAGTGAGCAGGAGAACGACACCGGTACGCGTGAAATCACGCGCGCAAAAGGTGATGTCGAATTCCGTGGGGTGACCTTCACCTATCCCGGCCGTGAAACACCTGCGTTGAAAAACATTAACCTGATGCTGCCTGCCGGAAAAACCGTTGCCTTAGTCGGGCGCTCCGGCTCAGGTAAATCGACTATCGCCAGTTTGCTGACGCGTTTTTATGATATTCAGCAGGGCGAGATTTTACTGGATGGCCATGACCTGCGTGAATACACCTTAGCGTCGTTGCGTAATCAGGTCGCACTTGTGTCGCAAAATGTGCATCTGTTCAACGATACCGTTGCCAATAACATTGCCTATGCGCGCAGTGAACAGTATAGCCGCGAGGAAATCGAAAAGGCGGCGACGATGGCACACGCGATGGACTTTATTAATAAAATGGACAAGGGGCTGGATACCGTCATCGGGGAAAATGGTGTGCTGCTATCAGGCGGTCAACGCCAGCGTATCGCCATCGCCCGCGCTCTGCTGCGTGACTGTCCTATCCTGATTCTCGATGAAGCCACCTCTGCGCTGGACACCGAGTCCGAGCGTGCTATCCAGTCTGCCCTGGATGAGCTGCAGAAAAACCGCACCTCACTGGTGATTGCGCATCGCCTTTCTACTATTGAAAAAGCGGATGAAATTGTGGTGGTGGAAGAGGGCAATATCATCGAACGCGGTACGCACGCCGACCTGCTGGCGGAAAAAGGTGCTTATGCCCAACTCCATAAAATGCAGTTCGGCCAATGATTGAGCGCATCTGGAGTGGCCGATCGCCATTATGGTTAGTCCTGTGGCCACTCAGTGTGCTTTATGGCGCCATTACGGCGCTGATCCGCCTCAGTTTCCGGCGTGGCTGGCGTAAAAGCTGGCGTGCGCCCTTGCCTGTTGTCGTGGTGGGGAATCTGACCGCGGGCGGGAATGGTAAAACACCCGTGGTCATCTGGCTGGTTGACGCCCTGCAGCAGCGAGGATTACGGGTAGGTGTGATTTCCCGCGGCTACGGGGGGAAAGCAGACCGCTATCCGCTGCGTGTCACTGCGGAAACCGCCACCGATCAGGCGGGTGACGAGCCGGTGCTGATTGCGCAGCGCACAGCTGCACCCGTTGCAGTGGCACCGCGACGCCGTGAGGCGATTGAAGCCCTTCTGCAACATCATTCACTGGATCTCATCGTGACTGATGATGGCCTGCAACATTATGCGCTCCAGCGCGATCGGGAAATTGTGGTGGTGGATGGCGTGCGACGTTTTGGCAACGGCTGGTGGTTACCTGCCGGACCCATGCGGGAACGGGCATCCCGCATTAAGACGGTAGACGCGGTGATCGTTAACGGTGGTGAAGCGCAGCAGGGCGAAATTGCCATGCAACTGCAGGCGGGGATGGCAACCCATCTGCTCAGCGGTGAACAACGACCGCTCAACACGTTGCACGATGTCGTCGCCATGGCCGGCATTGGTCATCCGCCGCGCTTTTTTCATACCTTAAAACAGCACGGTCTGACGCCCGTTGCGGAGATCGCCTTTGCCGATCATCATGCTTACAGCGAAGAGGAACTGTCGCGTCTGGTCACGCCCGGCCAAACGCTGTTGATGACGGAGAAAGATGCCGTTAAATGCCGCGCATTCGCGCAATCCTCATGGTGGTATCTTCCCGTCGATGCCCATCTGCAGGCTGAGGCAGCGACGCTACTCTTAGACGATATACAACGCCTGTGTGGCATGTATTCACCACGAGAGCCGCACTAATTTCCACTGAGAAGGAAGAGAATGGGCACGCATTCACTTTCACGACAGCAGGCACGTAATATTCAGCTCGCGGCGCAGGGGTTATTGCGTCCGGTGAAACGTCGGGCACGTTTTCAGGATATTTCAGCCTGCATTAGCCGCATGTCGCTGTTGCAAATCGACACCATCAATGTGGTGGCCCGCAGTCAGTATCTTGTCTTATTCAGTGGCTTAGGCGACTATCCGCCCGTCTGGCTGGACGAGTCGCTGGCGCAGGGGGAGATTTTCGAATACTGGGCGCATGAAGCCTGTTTTATTCCCCGCGCAGATTACCGGTTACTGCGGCACCGCATGCTGTCGCCAGAGCGCCTGGGCTGGAAGTACAGTGCAGACTGGGCAACGGAACATCAGCAGGAAATCGCTGATCTACTTACCTATATACGCGACAACGGGCCCGTCAGATCGGCTGATTTCGCCAGTGGAAAAAATCATAAGCCAGGATGGTGGGCATGGAAACCCCACAAGCGGCATCTCGAAAACCTGTTCAGTTCAGGGGAGTTAATGGTGTCAGCGCGCCATAATTTTCAGCGCGTCTATGATTTACGCTCACGTGTCATGCCTGACTGGCAGGATGCGCTGCATGCTATCAGTGAGGATGACGCTGTCCGCCTGATGTTAGTGAACAGCGCACGCAGTCTGGGCATTTTTCGCCGTGAGTGGCTGGCAGACTATTACCGGCTAAAGCGCGCGCCCATTAAAGACTTTATCTTATGGGCACAGGCGGCCGGCGAAATCATGCCGGTTGAGGTCGACGGCATGGGAGAGATGTGGCTGCATCGGGACGCTCAGGCCGCATTAGCCACGCCGTTGATCGCAACACATACCACGCTGTTATCCCCTTTCGATCCGCTGGTATGGGACAGGAAACGTGCGCTTGCGTTGTTTGACTTTGACTACCGCATTGAATGTTACACGCCTGCGGCCAAACGTAAATATGGCTATTTTGTCTTACCGGTGCTGCATCGGGGCCAACTCAAAGCCCGCCTGGATGCACGGATGGTGCGCTCAACAGCCTTGCTGGAAATTAACAACATCTGGCTTGAACCTGACGTCGCGGTAACCGTTTCCTTTCTCAATGACGTGCAACGTGCTATTGAACGCTTCGCCCGTTGGCAGGGGGCCGAAACGGTCTTGCTAAAGAATGCGCCTTCGGCGTTACTGACACACTGGCCAACGCGCTGGCAGCTTAACAATTCCTGATGCAGCGCGGGTGTGATTTACCCGCTCTCATCAGCGCTGTGATATGCTTTAGTCCTTACGCTCTCGGTCCGAGATGGAGGACATATGGATCACCGTTTACTCGAAATCGTTGCCTGCCCGGTTTGTAATGGCAAATTGTACTTTAACAAAGAACAGCAAGAGCTGATCTGCAAGCCCGACGCGCTGGCTTTCCCTGTGCGTGACGGTATTCCGGTACTGCTGGAAAACGAAGCCCGTACGTTATCGGTTGAAGAGATCCATCCATGAGTTTTATTGCCATCATTCCTGCGCGTTATGCTTCCACCCGTTTACCGGGTAAACCCCTGGTTGATATTCATGGCAAGCCAATGGTGGTGCATGTGATGGAGCGCGCCCGGGAATCGGGTGCCAGCCGTGTGATTGTCGCGACCGATCATCCTGAGGTGGCCCGCGCTGTCGAGGCTGCCGGTGGCGAGGTGTGTATGACACGCGCCGACCATCATTCCGGTACGGAACGCCTTGCAGAAGTGATTGAAAAATATCAGTTCGCGGATGACCAGATCATCGTCAATGTTCAGGGCGACGAACCCATGATCCCCGCTGATATCGTCCATCAGGTGGCGACCAATCTGGCTCAGGCTGACGCCGGCATGGCGACGCTGGCGGTGCCGATTACGGATGCGGAAGAGGCGTTCAATCCCAACGCCGTCAAGGTGGTCATGGATGCCAGAGGCTACGCGTTGTATTTTTCACGCGCGACGATTCCCTGGGATCGTGAACGTTATGCGCAGTCCCGGGAACAGATCGGTGACACGCTGCTGCGCCATATCGGCATTTATGCTTATCGTGCCGGGTTTATTCGTCGCTATATCAGCTGGGAACCCTGTCCGCTTGAGCAGATCGAACTGCTGGAGCAGTTGCGCGTGCTGTGGTATGGCGAAAAGATCCACGTTGCGGTGGCAAAAACGATTCCGGGCGTTGGCGTGGATACGCCAGAGGATCTCACCCGGGTCCGCGCCGCGATGCTTCGCTGACCTGTTCCGCTTCTTGTGAGATGACCGTCTGCGCACGCGGCTGAGGCGCCGGGTTCCGGTCCACTCAGCCTGCGCCATGACGGATGTGCGCCTTTGCGTCTATCCATCAGATCGTGCGGCAGAGGGTGAGGCGGATGAGAAGCGTTGCAATGCGCTCCCCAGCGTTTCGTAGATCGCGCGTTCGCTGTGACTCATCCACAGCGGGGAAGGATAAAAACGCTCCCACCAGTTAAGTGGTGAAGTAATCGCCAGCTGATTGGCGGGCGCTGCAATCGGCTTGAGTCCTGCCTGAGTGAAAAACCGCATCGCGCGCGGCATATGATTAGCTGAGGTAATCAGCAGGAAAGGGTGGTGCCCGATGAGCGTGCTGACAGCCTGCGCCTCCTGTGCGGTATCTTTTGGCTGATCCAGCAGACGAATGTGCGATGAAGGTACGCCCAGGCTTTCGGCAACCTGTGCGGCGACCCAGGCATTACTTTTGGGATTTTGCCCTGCCGCAGCACCGGTAAAGACCAGGGTAGCATCCGGATGGCGCTGCCACTGACGCACACCTTCTGTCACGCGAGGCAAACTGTTGTTCAGCAGGTTCGAGCTGGGCGCCCAGGCCGGGTTATAGGTATAGCCGCCCCCTAACACCACGATGTAATCGACTTTTTCAGTCCCATTCCACGTCGGGTAATGCGATTCGACGGGCAACAGTAAGCGATCGGCGACCGGCTGTAGGCTTATCAGTAATAACATCAGCCAACTCACTGAGATAAAGATTTTACCGCTTTTCTGCCAGCGGCTGAACCAAAGCAGCAAAATGCCGACAGCCATCAAAAGAAGCAGAAAAGGCAGGGGCAGTAACAGGTTGCCAAATGCCTTTTTCAGCATAAAAAACATGTAAAATCCCTCTTGTTGTCCGAAAAAACAGCAGCCAGAGCAGAAGAAGAGCATGAAAGCTTCATTCTTACGGCACCTGTGACAAAATAGCATACGTTTTACCGCAGCATACCGGAGTCCATGCCATGCAGGATCGTAACTTTGACGATCTCGCGGATAAATTTTCGCAAAATATTTACGGCACCACCAAAGGCCGGGTGCGTCAGGCAATCGTCTGGGATGAGCTTGAAGCCTTGCTTCCCAGCCTGACGTCCTCGTCTCCCTCACTGAACGTGCTGGATGCGGGCGGTGGCATTGGGCAAATTTCCAGTGGACTGGCCGCGCGGGGCCATCAGATTCTGCTGTGCGACCTCTCAGGTGAAATGTTGCGGCGTGCCCAGGAAAATGCGGATGCGCTGGGTGTGAGCCATAACATGCAATTCAAACAAATTAGCGCGCAGCAGGTCGGTGAACATTTGGATAAGCCGGTGGATCTGGTATTGTTTCACGCTGTGCTTGAATGGGTCGCTGAACCGGAAACCGTGCTGAAAGCCCTGTTTGATACATTGCGGCCGGGAGGCGTGCTGTCATTGATGTTTTATAACCTGCATGGGTTAACATTACGCACCCTGACGCTGGGCAATTTTGGTTACCTTCGTACCAACTTAACCAAGCGTAAGAAGCGCACGCTGTCACCGGACTTTCCGCGCGATCCTGACGATGTGTCACGCTGGTTACAGGCCTGCGGTTTCCAGATTGAACAGCGTGCCGGGATTCGGGTGTTCAGCGACTATATGAAGCCGCCTAAAGGCGAGCAAAAAAGCGACGACGAAATCATTGAGATGGAGCGGCGTTTTTGCCGTCAGGAACCCTTTTTAAGCTTAGGGCGTTACATCCACGTGACCGCGCGCAAACCCGGGCAGAAGGACGAATTATGAGTGAATTTTCCCAGACGGTACCGGAGCTGGTATCCTGGGCGCGCAAGAACGACTTCTCCCTTGCGCTGCCCGTTGAACGTCTGGCTTTTTTGCTGGCCATCGCCACGCTGAATGGCGAGCGCATGGACGGAGAAATGAGTGAAGGTGACCTGGTCGATGCGTTTCGTCATGTCAGCAAAGCGTTTGAACAAACCAGCGAAACCGTACTGGTGCGGGCCAACAACGCCATCAATGATATGGTGCGTCAGCGCCTGTTGAACCGTTTCACCAGTGAATTAACTGAAGGCAATGCAATTTATCGTCTGACGCCGCTGGCCATCGGCATCACGGATTACTATATCCGCCAGCGCGAGTTCTCCACGCTGCGGCTTTCCATGCAGCTTTCCATCGTTGCCGCTGAACTTAAGCGTGCCGCCGACGCGGCGCAGGAGAATGGCGATGAATTTCACTGGCATCGTAACGTATTCGCGCCGCTGAAATACTCCGTAGCCGAAATCTTCGACAGCATTGATATGACGCAACGCCTGATGGATGAGCAGCAGCAGGCGGTGAAAGCGGATATTGCGGAGCTACTGAATAAAGACTGGCGCGCCGCGATTTCAAGCTGTGAAATGTTACTGTCGGAAACTTCCGGTACGCTGCGTGAATTGCAGGATACGCTGGAAGCGGCTGGTGACAAACTCCAGGAAAATCTGCTGCGTATTCAGGATGCGACGCTGGACAGCCCGGATTTGGGCTTCGTCGATAAACTGGTGTTCGATCTGCAAAGTAAACTCGACCGCATCACCAGTTGGGGACAGCAGGCCATTGACCTGTGGATTGGTTATGACCGCCACGTGCATAAATTTATCCGCACCGCTATCGACATGGACAAAAACCGTGTTTTTGCCCAGCGCCTGCGCGTATCCGTACAGAACTATTTTGACTCACCCTGGGCGCTGACTTATGCCAATGCCGAACGTCTTTACGATATGCGTGACGATGAGCTGACGCTGCGTAATGACGAAGTGATGGGCGAATTACCTGCTGAACTGGAGTTCGAAGAATTTAATGAAATTCGCGAGCAGCTGGCGGCCATGATCGAAGAAGCCTTAACGATTTATAAAACGCAGCAAAAACCGCTTAACCTCGCCGCCGTCATGCGCGACTATCTGGCCCAGTACCCGCGCGCGCGTCACTTCGACCTTGCGCGCATTGTCGTGGACCAGGCGGTGCGATTAGGTGTAGCGGAAGCCGATTTAGCCGGTTTGCCTGTGGAATGGCAAGCCATTAATGATTACGGAGCCAAGGTGCAGGCACATGTCATCGACAAATATTGAACAAGTGATGCCGGTTAAGCTGGCACAGGCACTGGCAAATCCGATTTTTCCGGCGCTGGACAGCCAGTTACGTGCCGGTCGCCATATTGGCATTGAAGAGCTGGATAACCACGCTTTTCTGATGGATTACCAGCAGTATCTGGAAGAGTTTTACACGCGCTACAACGTTGAGCTGATTCGTGCTCCAGAGGGCTTTTTCTATCTGCGTCCACGCTCAACCACGCTGATTCCCCGTTCCGTGCTTTCCGAACTGGACATGATGGTCGGGAAAATCCTCTGCTATCTGTATCTCAGCCCGGAACGCCTGGCGAATGAAGGCATTTTCACGCAACAGGAACTCTATGATGAACTGCTGTCCCTGGCGGACGAAAGCAAGCTGCTGAAGCTGGTTAACCAGCGTTCAACCGGGTCGGATCTCGATCGGGCTAAGTTACAGGAAAAAATGCGTGCGTCCTTAAGCCGCCTGCGCCGTCTGGGCATGGTGTGGTTTTTTGGCAACGACAGCAGCAAGTTTCGTATTACCGAGTCTGTCTTCCGCTTTGGTGCCGATGTCCGTAGCGGTGATGATGCGCGTGAAGCGCAACTGCGCCTGATCCGCGATGGCGAAGCGATGTTGCTGGACAACACGACGGCAGCCACAGAGGCTGATGACAGTGAAGAGAATGACAGCGATGCGGGTGATATCGCGGAGGAAGAGCAGGCATGATTGAACGCGGCAAATTTCGTTCGCTAACCCTGATCAACTGGAACGGGTTTTTTGCCCGAACCTTTGATCTGGATGAACTGGTCACCACGCTGTCGGGCGGGAACGGGGCAGGTAAGTCCACCACAATGGCAGCCTTTGTCACGGCGCTGATTCCTGACTTAACCCTGCTGCATTTCCGTAACACCACCGAAGCGGGCGCAACCTCAGGCTCACGCGATAAAGGCCTGCACGGTAAACTGCGGGCAGGCGTCTGCTACGCGATGCTGGACGTAGTGAACTCACGCCATCAACGTGTGGTGGTCGGGGTCCGGTTACAGCAGGTGGCAGGACGTGACAAAAAGGTTGATATCAAGCCCTTTAGTATCCATGGCCTGCCCACGGATACGCTGCCCACAGACATGCTCACGGAAATTCTGAACAGCCGTCAGGCGCGCGTGTTACCGCTTAATGAGGTCAAAGAACGCGTCGAGGCGCTGGAAGGTGTCCAGTATCGGCAGTACAGCTCGGTAACGGACTATCACGCGATGATGTTTGATCTGGGGATTGTGCCGCGTCGTCTGCGTACCGCCAGCGACCGCAGTAAGTTTTATCGCCTGATTGAAGCCTCTCTGTACGGCGGTATCTCCAGCGCCATCACCCGTTCTCTGCGCGATTATCTGTTGCCTGAAAACAGTGGCGTGCGTAAAGCGTTCCAGGACATGGAAGCTGCGCTGCGCGAGAACCGTATGACGCTGGAAGCGATCCGCGTAACCCAGTCTGATCGCGATCTGTTTAAGCACCTGATTTCTGAAGCCACCAGCTATGTATCGGCCGACTATATGCGTCATGCCAATGAACGACGCATCCACCTGGATAGCGCACTACAGCTGCGCAATGAACTGTTCACCAGCCGCAAGCAGCTGGCGTCGGAGCAGTATCGCCACGTGGAAATGGCACGAGAGCTGGCTGAACACAGCGGGGCAGAGAACGATCTTGAAATCGATTATCAGGCGGCCAGCGATCACCTGAATCTGGTGCAGACGGCAATGCGCCAGCAGGAAAAAATTACCCGTTATGACAGTGATATCGAGGATCTGACACTTCGCCTGGAAGAACAGAGTGAAGTCGTGGCCGAAGCGCGTGAAATCCAGGAAGAAAATGAAGCCCGTGCTGAAGCGGCCGAACTGGAAGTGGATGAGCTGAAAAGTCAGCTGGCCGATTTTCAGCAGGCGCTGGACGTGCAGCAAACCCGTGCCATTCAGTATCAGCAGGCGTTACAGGCTCTGGAACGTGCGCGTTCGCTGTGTGAATTGCCTGAGCTGAACATTGACAACGCGGCGGAATGGCAGGCCAGCTTCCAGGCCAAAGAAGAAGAAGCAACCGGGCAGTTGTTGCGCCTGGAGCAGAAACTGAGTGTGGCCGAAGCGGCGCACAGTCAGTTTGAACAGGCCTTATCGCTGGTGACCAGCATTGCCGGTGAGGTCAGCCGTAAAGAGGCCTGGCAAGTCGGGCGCGATCTCCTGCGTGATGCCAGCAATCAGCGTCACCACGCCGATCAGCTTGCTTCACTGCGCCTGCGTCTGAGCGAACTTGAACAGCGCCTGCGCGAGCAGCAGGAGGCAGAACGTCTGCTGGCGGAATTCTGCAAGCGTCAGGGGCAGCAATATGAGCCTGATGCGCTGGAAGGATTGCAGCGTGAACTGGAAGCCCAAATCGAGCAGCTGAACAGCAGCGTTGCCGATGCGGGCGAACAGCGTATGTTGATGCGTCAGGAGCTGGAACAGCTCCGTCAGCGCATCGCGACGTTGACCGCGCGTGCGCCGCACTGGCTGGCTGCGCAAGAAATCCTGACGCAGCTCAGCGAGCAAACCGGTCAGGCGTTGACCAGCAGCCAGGACGTTACGGAATACATGCAGCAGCTGCTGGAGCGGGAACGTGAAACCACTGTTGAACGTGATGAAGTGGCCGCAAGGAAACGTGAAATTGAGCAGCAGATTGAGCGCTTGAGCCAGCCGGGCGGTGCGGAAGATCCGCGACTGAACCAGCTGGCCGAACGCTTTGGCGGTGTGCTGCTGTCTGAAATTTATGACGATGTCACGCTCGACGATGCGCCTTACTTCTCCGCCCTGTACGGCCCGTCACGTCACGCCATTGTGGTGCCCGATCTTTCGCTGGTGCGTGAGCAACTGGATGGCCTGGAAGAGTGCCCGGAAGATCTCTATTTGATCGAGGGCGATCCGCAATCTTTTGATGACAGCGTGTTCAGCGTCGACGAGTTACAAAATGCCGTCGTGGTCAAGGTGGCCGAGCGCCAGTGGCGCTATTCCCGCTTCCCTAAAATCCCGCTTTTCGGCCGGGCGGCACGCGAAAACCAGCTGGAGTTGCTCAATAACGAACGCGATCGTCTGGCGGAACGGTATGCCACCCTGTCGTTTGACGTTCAAAAGACGCAGCGGCTTCATCAGTCATTCAGCCGTTTTATCGGTAGCCATCTGGCGGTCGCCTTTGATGACGATCCCGAAGCGCAGATTCGTCAGCTTGGCGTCCGTCGGGGTGAGCTGGAACGTGCGCTCAACCAGCATGAAAGCAACAATCAGCAGCAACGTCAGCAGTTTGACCTGGCCAAAGAGGGCGTTGCGCAGCTTAACCGCCTGTTGCCGCGCGTGAATCTGTTACTGGACGACACGCTGGCAGACCGTTGTGAAGAGATCCGTGAGCAGGTGGAAGACGCGCAGGAAGCCGCACGCTTCCTCCATCAGCATGGGGCAAAGCTGGCCAAACTTGAACCGATGCTGGCGGTGCTGCAGAGCGATCCGGAACAGCACGATCAGTTGCAGGCAGATTACCAGCATGCACAGCAGCAGCAGCAGCGCGCGCGTCAGCAGGCTTTTGCGCTGACCGAGGTGGTACAGCGTCGCGCCCACTTCAGCTATGACGACTCGGCCAGTATGCTCGGTGGCAACACCGATCTGAGTGATAAGCTGCGCCAGCGTCTGGAGCAGGCGGAAGCGGAGCGCAGCCGCTGCCGTGAGCGCCTGCGCGCCCATCAGTCGCAGCTGACCCAGTATTCTCAGGTGCTGGCATCGCTGAAAAGCGCTTATGACGCCAAACGCGACATGCTGAAAGAGTTGCAGCAGGAGATGCAGGATATCGGTGTGCAGGCCGATGCCAGCGCGGAAGAACGCGCCCGTATCCGCCGTGACGAGCTTTATACCGCGCTTAGTCACAATCGTGCCCGTCGTAACCAGCTGGAGAAACAGCTCACCTTCTGCGAAGCCGAAATGGACAATCTGCAGAAGAAGCTGCGCCAGCTTGAGCGCAACTATCATCAGATCCGCGAACAGGTGGTCAGTGCCAAAGCAGGCTGGTGCATGGTGCTGCGTCTGGTGAAGGACAATGGCGTGGAGCGGCGTCTGCATCGTCGGGAGCTGGCTTACCTGAGTGCGGATGAGCTGCGTTCAATGTCGGATAAGGCACTCGGTGCGCTGCGCCTGGCGGTGGCGGATAACGAACACCTGCGCGATGTGCTGCGCCTGTCGGAAGATCCCAAACGGCCAGAGCGTAAAATTCAGTTCTTTATCGCCGTGTATCAGCATCTGCGCGAACGTATCCGTCAGGACATTATCCGTACCGACGATCCGGTTGAAGCCATCGAACAGATGGAAATCGAGCTGAACCGTCTGACGGAAGAGCTGACTGCCCGCGAGCAAACGCTGGCCATCAGTTCACGCAGCGTGGCGAACATTATTCGCAAAACGATTCAGCGTGAACAGAACCGTATTCGCCAGCTGAACCAGGGGTTACAGACCGTCAGCTTTGGACAGGTACGCAGCGTGCGGCTCAACGTGAACGTGCGGGAAACACACGCGATGCTGCTCGATACCTTGTCCGAAGAGCATGAACAGCATCAGGATCTGTTTAACAGCAACCGACTGACCTTCTCGGAAGCGCTGGCAAAACTGTATCAACGCCTCAATCCACAGATCGATATGGGACAGCGCACGCCGCAGACAATTGGTGAAGAACTGCTGGATTACCGTAACTACCTGGAGATGGAAGTCGAGGTGAATCGTGGCTCCGATGGCTGGCTGCGTGCAGAAAGTGGTGCGCTCTCTACCGGTGAAGCGATTGGTACCGGTATGTCGATCCTGGTCATGGTCGTGCAGAGCTGGGAAGAGGAATCACGCCGTCTGCGTGGGAAAGATATCTCACCCTGCCGCTTGCTGTTCCTGGATGAAGCCGCCCGTCTGGATGCGCGTTCAATCGCCACGCTGTTTGAACTCTGTGAGCGCCTGGAGATGCAACTGGTCATCGCTGCACCTGAGAACATCAGTCCTGAGAAGGGCACGACCTACAAACTGATGCGTAAGGTGTTTAACAACACGGAACACGTTCATGTCGTGGGATTACGGGGTTTCGCCGCCGATCCGCTGCCTGCCAAACGCGGCAGTGAAGCCGATTCGGCCAGTGAAACGACGACATAATATTCGTGCGGCAAAGATAGTCAAAAACAGCGCCATTGGTTAATCTGGTAACGGCATTTGTCGCAGGAGGCAAATGCCGTTTTTGTTTGTATACTCAGTCATATGAGTAACAGCCCGATTGCAGCTTTTTCCTCTCAGGCTGCGCGGTAGATTAATGAAGGGGGCAGGGATGTTACTGAATAAAGGCTTAACAATTCATCAGGTTAGTTCATGGCTGGTGCTGGCACTTGCCCTGAGTCCGTGCGTGTCGTCCCAGGCGGCTATCATCGCGGCCATGCCCGGTGTCCATTCGACCCAGGCCAGCACCTCTGTTTCTGCCAGTCAGCAAAAAATTCGCCAGGCGTTTGCCAGTGACAGTCAGCCTTTTTACGGTGCTTCACTGGCCGCCCTGTATGCCGCGCGAAATATGCAACCGATCTGGCAGGATCATGACGCCGTGCAGAAGTTTCAGCAGCAGCTGGCTGAGGTAGCGTTATCCGGCGTCCAGCCACAATTTACCCGGTGGGTGGAGCGTTTGACCGATCCATCCATTACCGGATTCGCCCGCGATGTGACACTGTCCGATGCCATGCTGGGTTATCTGCAGTTTGTCTCATCGGTTCCCGCCCAGGGGGAAACGTGGCTCTACAGTACGGTGCCCTATAAGTTGGCGGTGCCGTCGGTGTCCGTCATTAATGCCTGGCAAAACGCCGTGAATGCGGGGCGGGCAGCGGCCTTTGTGAATTCGCTGGAACCGCAACATCCGCAGTATCCCTTAATGCACAAAGCGTTAATAAACCTGCTTAACGATAAACAGCCGTGGCCGCAAATCAAAAATCGCGACACGGTAAGGCCCGGTCAGGTCAGTGATGATGTACCGGCACTGCGGGAAATCCTGCGGCGCAGCGGTATGTTAAGTGCACAGACGACGGCACCTGCACCGAATGACGATGCGGTTCCTACGGCGCCAGTTACGGTCAGCCACAGTGAACCTGTCGCGGTCAGCCCGTCTGCCGTTGCCGTGAACGCTATTCCGCCGCCACCGCCAGGCGCGCCGGACAACGTACAAGTGGCACCTACGGCGACAAGTGGCGTCAATGTCTATGACGATAATCTGGTCGCAGCGGTAAAACGCTTTCAACAGTGGCAGGGGCTGGACGCGGATGGAGCCATTGGTCCGCGTACACGTGAATGGCTGAATGTGTCACCTCAGCAACGTGCCGCCCTGCTGGCGCTGAACATTCAACGCCTGCGTTTGCTGCCGGATGATATGCACAACGGCATTATGGTCAACATTCCCAATTACTCGTTGAATTATTACAACAACGGCACCCGGGTGCTGACATCGCGGGTGATTGTGGGCCGGCCAGACCGTAAAACGCCACTGATGCGCAGCGCGCTCAACAACGTGGTGCTGAATCCGCCCTGGAATGTGCCTACCACGCTGGTGCGCCAGGACATCATTCCAAAAGTGAAACAGGACCCGACGTACCTGTATAAGCACGGATATACCCTGCTGTCGGGCTGGAGTGCGGATGCGGAGGTGATCGATCCCACCATGATCGACTGGAGCATGGTGTCTGCCTCGTCGTTCCCGTACCGAATTCGTCAGGCGCCGGGGCAGACCAATTCACTGGGCCGTTTCAAATTTAATATGCCCAGTTCAGATGCTATCTATTTGCACGACACGCCCAATCATAATCTGTTCCAGCGTGATATTCGCGCACTCAGCTCGGGCTGCGTGCGGGTCAACAAAGCGTCAGAACTGGCGGGCATTCTGCTGCAGGATGTAGGCTGGAATGATGCCCGTATCTCAGGGACGTTAAAACAGGGTGATACGCGCTATGTGCCTATTCGCCATCGGATACCGGTTAACCTGTATTATTTAACCGCCTGGGTCGCGGATGATGGTAAAACGCAGTTTCGTACAGATATTTACAATTATGATAATACTGCCCGTTCCGGGAGTCTGGTGCTGAGTCGCGCGCAGCAGTTGCTCCTCTAACGGTTGATTTTTAACCGTAAGTGCGCATTGCGCACGGGAAGATGACCTGAGAAAGGCGGTGTCTCCGATGAGGCGCCGTCTTCCAAACTTGCCAGACATGGGTTGACGTGCTACCGCGAGAAAGTTATGGTTCCGCCAGTGCGTTTTTTGCACGTGTCATTGGCTCTGTTCTCAGGTAAAACGCTTCATGTCTACAATTGATTCTGTCCGTCGCAAACTGTTGTTTTGCGGAAGTGCCGCTGCGGGACTGGCTTTGTTGCCGACGTCAGCGATGGCTTCACTCTCTACGTCACGACCGCGCGTCTTAACGCTGAATAACCTTCACACGGGTGAAACCCTCAAAACAGAATTCTTCAACGGTAAAAGTTACGACAAGAGCGAGTTATCGCGTCTTAACCATTTTTTCCGTGACTACCGCGCCAATAAAATCAAAAGTATCGATCCCCACCTTTTCGATCAGCTCTACCGCCTCCAGGCGCTGCTGGAAACGCGTAAGCCCGTTCAGCTGATCTCGGGCTACCGTACTCTGGCCACCAATAATATGCTGCGCGAATCTGGTCCTGGTGTCGCAAAACACAGCTACCACACCAAAGGTCAGGCGATGGATTTCCATATTGAGGGGATTAGTCTGGCGAATGTCCGGAAAGCCGCGTTAAAAATGCGGGCGGGTGGTGTAGGATATTACCCCAGCAGCAACTTTGTACATATTGATACCGGTCCGGTCAGGCACTGGTCGTAACGTCGGCAACGCTGCGGGTGCCGACCATGGAGCGTTATGAATTATCACATTATCCCCGTTACCGCCTTCGCGCAGAACTGTTCGGTTATCTGGTGCGACACCACACGTGAATCTGCGATTGTGGATCCGGGTGGTGACGCCGATACAATCAGGCAAACGCTGAAACAGCTTGATTTAACGCCTGGCCAGATCCTGCTGACGCATGGTCATCTTGATCATGTCGGGGCCGCGGCGGAACTGGCGGCCTGCTGGAACATACCACTGGTAGGCCCGCACAAACAGGATGCGTTCTGGCTTGAGGCATTGCCCACGCAGAGCCAGATGTTTGGACTTGAGTACTGCGCGCCGCTTACGCCCGATCGCTGGCTGGAAGAGGGGGACACTGTTCAGGTTGGTCAGGTTAATCTTGAGGTTCTGCACTGTCCTGGTCATACGCCAGGTCATATCGTGTTTTTTGACCGACAGGGGCGTTTACTGGTTTCCGGTGATGTGATCTTTAACGGTGGTGTAGGACGCACCGACTTTCCGCAGGGTAACCATCAGCATCTGATTGATGCCATCAAAAACAAAGTGTTGCCGCTGGGAGATGATGTGACGTTTTTGCCCGGTCACGGTCCGCTATCCACTTTAGGTCGTGAACGTCTGACGAATCCTTTTCTGCAATAAAAAATGGGCCAGTCAGGCCCATTTTTTTCATAAGGACAGGATTACAGCACGGCGACAATCGCTTCACACAGGGCAGACATATTATCGGGCGTCATCCCGGCCACGTTCACCCGGCCTGAGTTCACCGCATATACGCCAAACTCTTCACGCAGACGAATGACCTGATCTTTGGTCAGCCCGCTGAACGAGAACATACCGTTCTGCTTAATGATAAAGCTGAAATCCTGCTGCGCCCCTTTTTCCGCCAGCGTATTCACAAACAGCTGACGCATGCGCTGGATACGCTGACGCATATCGGACAACTCCTGCTGCCAGATGGTACGGAGCGCGTCATTTCCCAGGATGGTTGCCACCACTGCCGCACCGTGTGACGGTGGGTTAGAGTAGTTCGCGCGAATCGTGTACTTCACCTGACTGAAGGCGGTATCGGCCGTGGCTGCATCGCTCGCCACCAGCGTAATCGCACCCACGCGTTCATTATACAGACCAAAGTTTTTGGAATAGGAACTGGCCACAATCAGCTCCTGATGGCTGGCCGCAAACAGGCGCAGACCTGCTGCATCTTCTTCCAGCCCACGGGCAAAGCCCTGATAGGCGAAGTCAAACAGCGGCAACCAGCCATTGGCTTTGGAAAGCGCAGCCAGCTGTTGCCACTGCTCTGCTGTCGGATCGATACCGGTTGGGTTATGGCAGCAGCCGTGGAACAGCACCACATCACCGGCTTTAACCTCTTTCAGCGAGGCCAGCATGCTGTCAAAGTCCAGCGTATGGTTGACCGCATCATAATACGAGTATTCACACACCTCGAGACCCGCGGCGTTAAACACGTTTTTATGGTTCGGCCAGCTCGGGTTGCTGACCCATACGCGCTTCACCGACGTCTGCGTGGCCAGAAAATCCGCAGCGACACGCAGTGCACCTGTCCCGCCTGGCGTCTGCGCGGAACGTACGCGGCCCGCCGAAATCAGGGCGTTGCCTTTACCAAATAACAATTCCTGAGTGCAGTGTGCGAAATCCGGCAGACCGTCAATGCTCAGGTAATTTTTGCTGGTCTCGTTTTCCAGCAGATATTGCTCTGCTTTTTTAACGCTGGTGAGCACCGGGGTTTTCCCGGTTTCATCTTTATAAACGCCAATACCGAGATTAATTTTATTCGGGCGGTCATCGGCACGAAACAGATCGGCCAGGCCAAGGATAGGATCGGCAGGTGCAGCAGAGATCGATTCAAACATGAGTCGGGTCCAGTAGCGTGAACTTTAGCAAATGAAGCATCAGGTTAACGTCAGCACGGCGAAATGCCAACCGTTTGCGATAAAATTCATTGTCCGGTCGGCAGAATTACCGGTACTTATAGGGAGAAGGGGGCCACGTATCGGCTGCGCTGAATAAAGGCAATAAAAAACGGAGCCGAAGCTCCGTTTTTTGTACTGCATCAACAAACTTAGAACTGGTAAACCACACCCAGGCCGACTACGTCGTCGTTAGGAATGCCCAGTGGGTTGTTTTTGTCCAGCTGGTTGATTTTATAATCAACGTAGGTGGCCATGTTTTTGTTGAAGTAGTAGGTTGCGCCCACATCGAAGTATTTGTAGATATCCGCATCGCCGATACCTTCAATGTCTTTGCCTTTAGACTGAACGTAAGCCAGTGAAGGACGCAGACCGAAGTCAAACTGGTACTGTGCAACCAGCTCGATTTCTTGAGTTTTGTTAGCGAATGCATCACCGCTAAATGTCTGGCCGTTTACGTTGAACACACCGCTGATTGGTGTAGAGTTGCGGGTTTCACCGTACATCGCTGCCAGGTATACATTGTTAGCGTCATATTTCAGCGCAGTTGCCCAGTTTTCTGCATGCTTACCAGCACCAACGCCAGCGCCACGAGCGGTTACTGCGTTGTTGTTACTTACGGAACCGTCAGACTGGGTATTGGTACGATCGCTGCTGCTATAGGCACCTACGATACCCACGCCGATCGGAGAGGTGTACGAGGTTGAAATACCGTAGCCGTCGCCATTAGCACGACGAGGATCGGTACGATCGTTTTTGCCTTGATACTGAAGCGCAAAATTCCAGCCATCTACCAGACCAAAGAAATTGGTGTTGCGGTAGGTCAGCAGACCGCCGTTACGACCGTTCATGAAATTATCTGTGTAGCCTGAGTCGCCACCAAATACTGGCAGCATATCGGTCCAGCCGATTGCATCATAAACCACACCGTAATTACGGCCGTAGTCGATTGAGCCGGCATCGCCGAATTTCAGACCCGCAAAGCCCAGACGGGTTTTGTTACCGCTCTGCGCGTCAGAACCTTCAGAGTTATTACCCTGGATGTTGTATTCCCACTGACCGTAACCAGTCATCTGGTCATTGATCTTGGTTTCGCCTTTGAAGCCGAAGCGAATATAAGTCTGATCGCCGTCATCACCTGAGTTATCAGAGAACTGGTGACGTGCATCCACTTTACCGTACAGGTCCAGCTTATTGCCGTCTTTGTTATAAACTTCTGCTGCATTGGCTGCGCCAGCGGCGAGCAGAGCAGGGATAACCACTGCCAGAATGTTGCGCTTCATCATTATTTATTACCCTCATTGGAGTTATTTGGACACCTGCCACTGCCGTCAAGAAATCTTTACATGAACCTTGAAAGAAGTTTGGTGTCTCCTGTGTCTGCACGCATCTTTCCATCCCCCATCGGGTAATTCTACTGCGAAAATGCTACAAAAGTCGTAATCTTGTTTCAAAGATAAAAAATGCATTTCTAAATGTAAAAATAACGGAACTTTGTGAGTCATATCAAAATTTACAAAAATAAAAAAAGGCCGGCGAAGCCGACCTCTTTATATATATGAATTTCTTATATTAAATGCTGAAAATCAGAAGCTCGCATTACGTGGCGTACGTGGGAATGGAATAACATCTCTTACATTTTGTACGCCTGTGACATAGGCGATTAAACGTTCGAAACCTAATCCGAATCCGGAATGGGGAACGGTGCCATAGCGACGCAGATCACGATACCACCAGTAATCCTCTTTTTTCAGCCCCATCTCTTCCAGACGCGCATCCAGTACATCCAGACGCTCTTCACGCTGTGAACCGCCGATAATTTCACCAATGCCAGGCGCTAACACATCCATCGCGGCCACGGTTTTACCGTCTTCGTTAAGGCGCATGTAGAACGCTTTGATGTCTTTCGGGTAGTTTTTCACAACGACAGGCGCTTTAAAGTGTTTCTCCGCCAGGTAACGCTCATGCTCAGAAGACAAATCAATGCCCCAGGAGACAGGGTTCTCAAACGTCTGGCCGCAGTTCATCAGAATCTCGACGGCATCGGTATAGTCGACCTGCGCAAAGTCTGTGGTAACAAAGCGCTCCAGACGAGCGATGGCGTCGTTATCAACGCGCTCGGCAAAGAACGCCATGTCGTCTGCACGTTCTTCCAGGACGGCTTTAAATACATACTTCAGCATGGCTTCCGCCAGATCGGCCGCATCATCCAGGGAGGCGAAGGCTATTTCCGGCTCCAGCATCCAGAATTCGGCGAGATGACGGCTGGTGTTGGAGTTTTCGGCCCGGAAGGTGGGGCCAAAGGTATAAATTTTTGACAGCGCACTGGCGTAGGTTTCGCCGTTGAGCTGGCCGGATACCGTCAGGAAAGCTTCCTTACCAAAGAAGTCTTCTGAAAAGTCGACTTTGCCCTGATCGTCACGCGGCAGGTTTTCCAGATCCAGCGTTGATACGCGGAACATTTCACCCGCACCTTCGGTATCGGAAGCGGTAATCAGCGGCGTAGAAACCCAGAAATAGCCGTTCTCATGGAAGAAACGGTGCAGCGCCTGCGCCAGCGTGTGACGAACACGGGCTACGGCACCAATCAGGTTCGTGCGTGGACGCAGGTGGGCCACTTCACGCAAATACTCAATGCTGTGACGTTTGGCCGCCATAGGATAGCTGTCGGGATCTTCCACCCAGCCTACCACCTCCAGCTTTGTCGCCTGGATTTCAAACGCCTGCCCCTGGCCCGGCGATGCCACAACGGTACCCGTGACAATGACGGAGCAGCCGGTAGTCAGGCGCAGCACTTCGTCCTGGTAATTATTCAGAGAATTATTGACGACGGCCTGAACGGGATTAAAGCAGGAGCCGTCATACACGGCGATAAAGGACAGACCGGCTTTTGAATCTCTTCGGGTACGTACCCAACCACGTACGGTGACTTCACTGTCAACCGCGACGCGACCGTGCAGTACATCCGCTACAGGCACTACGCTCATAAATATCTCTCTATATAGAAGAAGTGTGTGAATGAATTCCCCAGACTGGGGTGTTGCTATGTTACTTGCGAGTCAACAGGAAACAAGCAAAATTCAGGGGGAAGGGCAGATTTATTGCCAGAAAAGCGGGGCGCAGCGCGCCCCAGTCACATAGCGCTTAGCTGGCTTTTTTTACCAGTGGCAGGTCAAAGGCTTTTCTCAAGGCTCTGACGAAGGCTTTATCCTGACAAATGGTTTTGCCCGGACTGTCTGACAGCTTGGCAACCGGCTTCCCGTTACACTGCACCAGCTTAATGACAATATTGAGTGGCGTCACGCCGGGAATATCGCAGGTCAGTCGGGTGCCAATGCCAAACACCACGTGAGTACGCTGACCAAAGTGGCGATAGAGCGCCAGCGCTTTATCCAGATTCAGGTTGTCGGAGAACACCAGGGTTTTACTCTGTGGATCTATGCCCAGTTGCTGATAATGCGCCAGGGCTTTTTCACCCCATTCAACCGGGTCGCCCGAATCATGGCGTAAACCCTGGTAACGGCGGGCGAAGACCGGGCCGAAGTCGCGCAGGAAGGCGTCCATAGCGATGCAGTCCGTTAACGCAATACCCAGTTTGTCATCATATTCATCCAGCCAGGCCTGTAACGCGGCCCGCTGGCTGTTCGCCAGCACCGGACTGATTTGCTGAAAAGCCTGAAACCATTCGTGCGCCTGCGTGCCGACAGGCGTCAGTTCAAGACGGCGGGCCAGATCATAGTTGCTGGTGCCCATCAGCCAGGGAAAGTCCTGCTTCAGCGTACTGACAATGGCTTCCTGCACCGACCGGGAATAGCGGCGACGGGTACCAAAATCCATCAACCGAAAACGTGACATATCGGTATCCGCAATTTGCGTTTTAAACGTCGCCAGTTTCTGGTGCAGAAAGTCCACGGCCTGCTGACTGCCGGTGTGTGGTGTACGATGGCGATGCACCACTTCGCTGATCAAGGCCAACAGGGGAACTTCCCACATGATGACCTCACGCCAGGGCCCCTGAATTCGGATGGCCAGCTTGCCGTTGTGATTTTGCACGTCGACCTGCTGGGGGTCATAGCGAAAATTGCGCAGCCAGTTAAGGTAGTCGTCAGCAAAGAAGGGGAGGTCAGATAACCAGGCATATTCGGCGTCGGTCAGCGCCAGCGTCTGCATGGCATTGATCGCTGCACGGATTTCGTCAGCATAAAAACCCAGTAACTCATCGCTGCGGCAGCGAAACTCCGCCGCTACCGTAACATCATAGTAGCGATGGAAGACGGCTTGCTGCATATGAAGCTTATACGCGTCAGTATCCAGCAGCGAAGTCAGTATCGGGGAAGCATGTCCTGTCATGGCGCGTTTCGGCATCCTGTTCGGTGGCGCAGAGCCCGGTGTATTAAACGTCACAAAGACGCAAAAGTATAAATCACTAACAGACGGCGATCACAGCATATTTCAGGATAGCGAGTCGAGGCCGAATTGTGTCATTGTTAAGAAAGTGTAGCCATTTTGCCCACGACATGCATTACGCATGGCAAGCTTAACGCATCAGGCTTAGACTTTGACGGGTAAACTATTCATTGCGAGACGAAATATGACGCAGCAGCCAAAAATAAAATATCGCCACGATTACCGGGCTCCCGATTATACCATCACCGATATTGATTTAACCTTTGAACTGGATGAGTCGACTACGCGCGTCACGGCCATCAGTCAGGTTAAACGCCAGGGTGATAACGGGGCTGAATTGCGTCTGGACGGTGAAGATCTGACCCTGATCTCGCTGGAAGTTAATGGCCAGGCCTGGACGGCTTATAAAGAGGAAGAAGGCGCACTGGTACTCAGCCAGTTGCCAGACAGTTTCACGCTGAAAATCGTGAATGACATTCATCCTGACCGCAACAGCGCGCTTGAAGGATTGTACAAGTCCGGTGAGGCACTTTGTACGCAATGTGAAGCCGAAGGCTTCCGTCATATTACCTGGTATCTGGATCGGCCGGATGTGCTGGCGCGTTTCACGACCACCATCATTGCCGATGGCAACCGCTATCCTTTCCTGTTGTCGAACGGCAACCGTATCGACAGTGGTCATGACGAGCAGGGACGTCACTGGGTGAAATGGCAGGATCCGTTCCCGAAGCCCTGCTATCTGTTTGCGCTGGTGGCAGGTGATTTTGACGTGCTGCGCGACAGCTTTACCACGCGTTCGGGGCGTGATGTCGCACTGGAGATCTTTGTTGACAGAGGCAATCTGGACCGCGCCGACTGGGCAATGACCTCGCTGAAAAACAGCATGAAGTGGGATGAAGAGCGCTTTGGCCTGGAGTATGACCTCGACATCTTTATGATTGTCGCGGTGGACTTCTTTAATATGGGCGCGATGGAGAATAAAGGGCTTAACATCTTTAACTCCAAATATGTGCTGGCAAAAGCCGAAACCGCAACCGATAAGGATTACCTGGGGATTGAGGCCGTGATAGGCCATGAATATTTCCACAACTGGACCGGCAACCGCGTCACCTGTCGTGACTGGTTCCAGTTGAGCCTCAAGGAGGGCCTGACCGTCTTCCGCGATCAGGAGTTCAGTTCAGACCTGGGATCGCGCGCCGTTAATCGTATCGATAATGTCCGTATCATGCGCGGCGCGCAGTTTGCTGAGGATGCCAGTCCGATGGCGCACCCGATCCGGCCGGATCAGGTGATCGAAATGAATAATTTCTACACCTTAACCGTGTATGAAAAAGGATCGGAAGTGATCCGCATGTTGCATACCTTGCTGGGAGAGGAGAACTTTCAGAAAGGGATGCAACTGTACTTCAAACGGCATGACGGCAGCGCCGCCACCTGCGATGATTTTGTTCAGGCGATGGAAGACGCGTCTGGCGTTGATCTGTCTCAGTTCCGCCGCTGGTACAGCCAGTCAGGTACACCAACCGTCACGGTACGCGACGACTACAATCCGGAACTGGAGCAGTACACGTTGCACGTTACGCAACACACGCCACCGACAGCCGATCAGAAAGAAAAACTGCCGCTACACATCCCGCTGGATATCGAACTGTATGACGGCCAGGGCAAGGTGATTCCGTTGCAGCGCGATGGCCATCCTGTGCATCACGTCCTGAACGTGACGGAAGAGTTCCAGACGTTTACGTTTGATAACGTCTATTTCCAGCCGGTGCCATCACTGCTGCGTGAATTCTCCGCACCTGTGAAACTTGATTATAAGTGGAGCGATGCCCAGCTCACCTTCCTGATGCGCCATGCCAGTAACGATTTTTCCCGCTGGGATGCGGCGCAAAGTCTGCTGGCAACCTATTTACGTCTCAATGTTGCGCGTCATCAGCAGGGGCAGCATTTGTCACTGCCGCTGCACGTTGCCGATGCTTTCCGCACCGTGTTGCTTGACGCAGACAGCGACCCGGCATTGACGGCGCTGATTTTGACGTTGCCGAGTGAGAACGAAATTGCCGAGCTGTTTGAGATTATCGATCCGCAGGCCATTGCGCTGGTGCGCGAAGCGTTGGTCCGTACGCTGGCGCGTGAACTGGCGGATGAATTCTTTGCCGTGTATAACGCCAATCAGCAGGCGGACTATCACGTTGATCATGCGGAAACAGGCAAACGGTCACTGAAAAACATCTGCCTGTATTATCTGGCGTTTGGTGACATGGATCTGGCCGATAAACTGGTTCAGGCACAGTATCAGCGCGCGAATAATATGACCGATTCCCTGGCGGCACTCTCGGCCGCAGTGGCGGCGCAGTTGCCGTGCCGTGACGCCTTACTGGCTGACTATGACGATCGCTGGCATCGCGATGGCCTGGTGATGGACAAATGGTTTATGTTGCAGGCCACCAGCCCGGCGCAGAATGCGTTACTTAACGTGCGCCGGTTGCTGTCGCACCGTTCGTTCAGCATGGGGAACCCCAACCGTATTCGTTCATTGATCGGTGCCTTCGCATCGGGGAACCCCTCGGCCTTCCATGCCGAAGATGGCAGCGGCTATCGCTTCCTGGTCGAGATGTTGACGGATTTAAATACCCGAAATCCGCAGGTTGCGTCGCGCATGATTGAGCCATTGATTCGTCTGAAACGTTACGATACTCGCCGTCAGGCGCTGATGCGCCAGGCGCTGGAGCAGCTACAGGGTCTGGAGAAACTGTCGGGCGATCTGTACGAGAAAATTACCAAGGCGCTTAACGCCTGATAAAAAACGGCGGGCCATGGCCCGCCGTTTCATCAGCGCTGTTGCGCATAGCGCGGCGGGTTATCTGCCGCACTGCGACGCATCACCCGATCCAGCACCTCCGCTTCCAGCTCGGCCAGACGGGCGGAACCCCGCCGCCGGGGACGCGGCAAATCAACCTGCAAATCCAGCCCAATCCGACCTTCCTCAATCAGCAGAACCCGATCCGCCATTGCAACCGCCTCACTGACATCATGGGTGACCAACAGCACCGTAAAATTGTGTTGCTGCCACAGTGATTCAATCAGCTCCTGCATCTCAATTCGGGTTAACGCATCGAGCGCGCCGAGTGGCTCATCCAGAAGGAGCAGACCGGGACGATGAATCAGGGCGCGAGCCAATGCTACGCGCTGTTTCTGACCGCCAGACAGGGCGGCAGGCCAGTCACTGGCGCGATCGGCCAGCCCAACGGCCGCCAGCGCCTCGTGTGCGGCTTCCCGCCAGGCATTGCCCCGCAGACCAAGTGCCACGTTATCAATCACTTTTTTCCAGGGCAGCAGTCGCGCATCCTGGAACATCAGACGGGTTTCGTCGCGCGCCGTGTGCAATGGCGCAGTGCCGGCCAGTAGCTGGCCCTCAGTGCTGTTTTCCAGCCCGGCCAGCAAACGCAGCAGGGTACTTTTGCCGCAGCCACTGCGACCCACGACGGCCACAAATTGTCCAGACGGTATGTGCAGGTCGAGGTTATTAAGAATCGTACGCTCGCCATATTTTTTGCTGACGCCCTTTACACCAACCGGCGTACCGGCCGTCAGACGTGCCGGGATAGTGGAGTTAATCATGCTGCTTCCTCCTTATGTTGATAAGCCGGATGCCAGCGTAACCAGACACGTTCCAGCAGTAGCGCACTGACATCGGCCAGTTTCCCCAGCAGGGCATAAAGAATAATGGCGACCATCACCACATCGGTTTGCAGAAATTCACGGGCATTCATGGCCAGGTAGCCAATCCCGGCGTTAGCGGAAATGGTTTCAGCCACAATCAGCGTGAGCCACATTAATCCCAGACCAAAACGCACGCCGACCATGATGCTCGGTAACGCACCCGGCAATATCACCTGCACAAACAGGCTCCAGCCCGATAAGCCATAGCTGCGAGCCATTTCAACCAGTCCCCGATCCACGTTGCGAATGCCGTGATACGTATTCAGATAAATCGGGAACAGTGTGCCCAGCGCCACCAGAAAAATTTTGGCGGTTTCATCGATACCAAACCACAGGATGACCAGCGGGATAAGCGCCAGATGAGGCACGTTACGTAACATTTGTACCGAGGTATCCAGCAGGCGCTCGCCCAGACGTGAGGTGCCGGTAATCAATCCCAGCACTAACCCGATCGAACCGCCGATGCTAAAGCCCAGCAGCGCGCGCCAGCTGCTGATAGCCAGATTCCGCCACAGCTCGCCGCTGGCGGCCAGTTGCCAGAAGGTGGTGACGATCTTCTCCGGTGCCGGCAGGATACGGCTGGAGAGCCAGCCGGTCTGCGACGCAATCTGCCAGACCACGACCAGTAACACCGGTAACAGCCAGGGCACAAGCGCCGCTGAGAAGGATTGACGTAATCTGATCATGGCGATCTCCTCAGGCCCGTGCGGCTTTTTTCTCGGGGGTAAAATCGTTCGCAACTGCTTCACCGTGCGCCTGAACGACCCGAGGTTGAGGCACTTCAGGTATCTTCAGATCCAGATGGGGAAACAGCAGCTCGCCCACGCGATAGGCTTCTTCCAGGTGCGGATAGCCGGAAAGAATAAAGGTTTCAATGCCCAGCGCTTCGTACTCTTTCATTCGCGCCGCTACGGTTGGGGCATCGCCCACCAGCGCGGTACCGGCACCGCTGCGAACCAGCCCAACGCCAGCCCAGAGATTGGGGCTAATCTCCAGTTTGTCACGGCGACCTCCGTGCAGGGCGGCCATGCGTTGCTGCCCAACGGAATCGGTGCGCTGGAAGGCGCTTTGTGCTCTGGCAATAGTGGCGTCATCGACGTTAGCAATCAGTTTGTCGGCGGCCTGCCAGGCTTCTTCATTGGTTTCACGGACGATGACATGCAGGCGGATACCAAAACGAACCTGGCGGCCCTGAGCAGCGGCTTTCGCGCGCACCTGTTCAATTTTTTCTTTTACCAGTTCAGGCGGCTCGCCCCAGGTGAGGTACACATCAACCTGTTCAGCGGCCAGATCCTGAGCGGGCTCTGATGACCCGCCAAACCACAGCGGTGGACGAGGCTGCTGCACCGGCTTAAACATCAGGCGCGCCCCGCGCACATGCACATGCTTGCCCTCGTAGTCTACTGTTTCACCTTCCAGCACCCGGCGCCAGACGCGGGTGAACTCGGCCGATTCGGCATAGCGTTCACGATGGTCGAGGAAAACGCCATCACCTGCCAGCTCTTCGGGATCGCCGCCCGTTACCAGATTAAACAGTGCACGTCCGTTAGACAGGCGATCGAGCGTCGCGGCCTGGCGGGCGGCCTGAGTCGGTGAAATCACGCCAGGGCGCAGGGCAACCAGAAAACGCAGGCGCTGAGTGACCGGAATTAATGAGGCGGCCACCAGCCAGGCATCTTCACACGAGCGGCCGGTCGGGATCAGCACGCCACCAAAACCCAGGCGATCGGCTGCCTGCGCGACCTGCTGCAGATACGCATGATCGACCGGGCGCGCACCTTCGGCCGTGCCAAGGTAGTGACCGTCACCATGGGTGGGCAGGAACCAGAATACGGAAACACTCATTTTTCTCTCCTTATTGCGTCACGCTACGGGGATGCCAGATGCGATCGGCAATTGATACTTTCACGGGAATCAGGTGATTGGCATAAAACAGATCGGCGGTTTTCTGTTGTAACGCAACAGTGTGCGCGCTGACCGGACTGACCGGGCTAGGGGGACGATGATCCAGATTACTGGCAATGACCGCCTCAGGCAGGCCAATGGAGGTGGCAAGCAGATGAATGCTCTGGTCACGTTCGCTGCGCGTCAGCGCTTCCGCATCGCTAAAGGTTTTGAGCGTTGCTAAGACAAAGTCATTATGGTTCTGGGCGAATGCGCGCGTCGCAAGGTAGAACGGACCGGTCTGATTGAGTGTGGTACCGTCTTTTAAAACGCGAACGTGCCCCTGAAGCAGCACTGCGGAATAATAGGGATCCCATATCGCCCAGGCATCAACGTTACCCTGCTGAAAGGCCGCGCGGGCATCGGCAGGCGTAAGATAAACCGGCTGTATATCTTTGATTGACAGGCCGGCCTCCTCCAGTGCGCGCAGTAACAGGTTGTGCGAGCTGGAGCCTTTCTGAAAGGCCACTTTTTTGCCCTTCAGGTCGGCCACCGATTTCAGCGGGCTGTCCTGGCTGACCAGAATCACCTCGGCTTTGGGCTTAGGCGGCTCCGAGCCGATATAGAGTAAATCTGCCCCCGCCGCCTGGGCAAAAATGGGTGGAATATCGCCGGTACTGGCAATATCAATACTGTTAACGTTCAGGGCTTCCAGCATTTGCGGCCCGGCTGGAAATTCAACCCACTGTATTTTGGTCTGAGGGAAACGCGTTTCCAGTAACCGGTGAGCTTTTGCCAGCACCATACTGACCGATCCTTTCTGGTAGCCGATACGCACCTGTTCGGGGGCTGGCTCAGCAGCATAAACCTGAGTTCCCGTTATCAACATCCCTGCCAGTAACCACGCGCTTACTATCCGTTTCATGCTTAATCCTTATACTGCCCAGGCAACCGGTTGATGACGGCGTGACAACGCCAGTGAGAAAGAATCCACCGCCTCATCCAGGCGGGTGGCCAGAAGGGGATCCAGTTCTGGCTGACGATCGTAATGCGTGATCTGTTTATCTTCGGCATAAACCCCATGAAGCACTTCTTCCGCTTTCAGCGCGTTTAAAACGGGCTTGAGCGCGTAATCCAGCGCCAGCATGTGGCCTGCGCTGCCACCACTGGCAAGCGGCAGTACGACTTTGTGGGCCAGTGCGCGTTCGGGCAACAGATCCAGCACCGTTTTCAGCGCACCCGAGAAAGACGCCTTGTAAACGGGCGTAGCAATCACCAGACCATCGGCGGCAGATAAATCCTCACTCAGCGCCAGAATCGCCGGGGAATCAAAGCGGGCGTTAATAAGGTCTTCCGGCTGAAAGTTATGAATATTCCACGGAATAACTTCCACACCGCGCGCTTCCAGTTTGTGCTGGCACAGCGCCAGTAACGAGGTGGACCGTGAAGGAAACCGTGGACTGCCTGCCAGGGTAAGCACTCGCATTCACTACTCCTTATAACTGAAAGTTATTGATTATCTGTTGTTGAGAACTCAGGCTTTCATCCTGGCAGAGGCCACGGCAGGGCTTAAATGATTTTTCTGACAATCTAAAGGTGAAAAGCGCAAAAGGAAGATAAGGCTTGGCATCTGGAATCCAGGAGAAAACCGCTACGACAAATCTTAAAAACGGCCTGGTACGCAACGGGATACATTAATCCGGATGAATGAATTCTCTGTCGCAGATGGATTTCGTACATTTGGTTACTTGAATATCGCAAGATTGAAATAAATCCATGAAAGAAAAGAATGGTCTTCTCTGACTGTGGGTTATCAAAATGGACAAAGCGAAAAAGATTCGATGTTTCAACGGGGTTTTGTGATGCAGTAAGCCTGGGTTTAAGACGGGTTCCACAAAAGTGTCAGATAAACAGGGCCAGCATTTATAAAAATTTTAATGGAATTTCACAACTGGTTACAGGCCGCAGGGCGAAAGTGAAAAGGGGACTGATGTATTTATTAAATGATTTCTCAACAAAGTGACGAAAGGTAAGTGATTAAACTTTAGTTTTTCTTACGATGGTTTTTGCCTGTGCTGCCTCCGCACGATATTGAGGCAGGAATTTTGCGGCATCAGGCATTAAAATAACGCTGCTCAATGTAAGCGCCTGTTATTTTAAATATAACTATTCGCCCTTAGTCAGTGCCTGTCTCAGGCTGGTGGATTTTATTTTTCATTTTCTAACAGCAGAGAAATCATGTATGTCTGACATCCTGTTATCGGTCATTATTCCAACGTACAACGTTGAGAAATATATTGTTGAATGCGTTGACTCCCTGGTAAGTCAAATTCGCGCGCCGAATGAAATTATCATTGTTAACGACAGTTCGACTGACGGGACAGTGGCGTTAATTGAACAGCATTATGCGCACCTGCCCCATGTCAAGGTGATCACGATTCCGAATGGAGGAGCAGGCAATGCGCGTGACAAAGGCGTAGAGGCCGCTAAAGGACACTTTGTTTTTTTCTGCGATCCTGATGATGTGGTGGTGGACGGCCTTGTCAGCGAACTGGCTCAGGTCATTGAGTATTATCCGGATACGGATTTGTTTTGTTTTAATTCCAGTGCTTACCGTGAAGACAAACCGGAAATTACGTGGCCGAAAGTCAGGCACGGCCTGTTTGGCATTCAGCGCCCGCAGGATGTCCTGTTGGGATTGTTACAAAACGGTTCGTATACTTCCGCCGCCTGGAATTATGTCGTGAAAAAAAGCGTCATCCAGCAGCATCAGTTACGTTTTATCGATCGTGTTCATGAAGACCATAATTTTACGTTATCGGTGTTTATGAAATGCAATCAGGTCTGGGTAAGCCGTCAAACCTATTACAAACAGCGCATCCGTGGCGGCTCACTGACCAACAGTAGCAAAAACCCGACCTTTTTTATTCAACGCTACAATGCATTTATTACAACCTTCAACACATTGTGCCGTTCACTGCATAAAAGTGAATTGAAAAAGGATTTAGAAAAAGCCTACCTGTTTCATTCCTTCCGGTTGATGATTTATTTGTCGCTCTACAACCAGACGCCCGTTCCTGACTATGTGCTTAATGCGATTCGTTATTTCGGGCGCAGAGTTAAAGCCAGTAGTCTGAAAGAGTGGCTGCTGTTCAACAGTCCGGAAACCTTCATTTTATTGCAAAGCCATAAAGTGAAAAAAGAACTCAAACGCGTTCCGTAATTCCGAAAAATGGCAAGTGATATTGTTTGCACCTGAGCGAAATGAGAAGGTGAGGCATGCAATGTGTATAAGGTTGTTGCGACATGGCAAAAGTGCTCGATAAAAGTTTAGTAGTCAATATCTTATCTTTGCTGGCGTACCGGGGAGCTTCTTTCCTGTTTCCGCTGGCGACCTTACCCTACCTGGCGCGCGTGCTGGGTGTCGATCATATGGGGATTCTGGCGTTGGCCATCGCCTGCGTACTTTACTGCAGTACGATTTCTGACTGGGGGTTCAATGTTTTTACGACTAAAGACATTGCCCACCACCGTGATGATAAGGCGCGCGTGACGCAACTCTTCTGGTCAACATTCAATGCCAAACTGATGCTGCTGCTGCTGACCAGCGGCACATTGCTCACGGCGACCTGGTTTAATCCGTCCTGGCATTCATTGTTTTTTATTATTCTGGCTAACTGCACCACATTAGTCGGTTCACTGTTTTCCTTTGGCTGGCTGATGCAGGGTTTTGAGAAGCTGGGTAAAACGGCGATGATCGCCACCTTTGGCAATTTTTGTGCCATCCCGCTGACGTTTTTACTGGTGAAAACACCGGACGATACCTGGCTGGCGGCGCTGATACCGGGCGCGGTATCCATTATTAACGCCATTATTACGCTGAAGTTTGTGCTGGAAATGAAGGTGATTGGCGCGTATCGCTTCGAACCGAAAGAGATCAAACAGCGCATTACCGACAGTGCAGATGTGTTTATCGCCATTGCCGGTGCTAACCTGTTTAACAGCGTAAACGTCGTGATTCTCGCCAGCTTTACCTCCCACTACATGGTGGGGATCTACAACGGTGCGGACAGGCTGCGCAAAGCCGCGAATTCTGTACCGGAGCAGATTGGCAGCGCGTTTTTCCCGCGCGTCAGCCATCTGTTTGGTCGCGATAAAGCGGCTGCGGTTGCTGCCACACGTAAAAGCCTGATGCTGTCTTTTGGCCTCAGTCTGTCTATTGTGATCTTTACTTGGCTGTTTGCCGATCAGGTGGTGTCATTGCTGTTAGGCAAAGACTTCCTGCCGTCAGCCGATGTTCTCCGCGTCTTTGTGCTGTGCTTCCTGTTCGGCAATATCGCCTATCCCGCCGGACTGCAGATTCTGATTCCGCATGGGCTGGCGCGTCAGCGCATGATGGTGATGATGGTCGCGGGCGTCGTCAACGTACCTGTTTGCTGTTTGCTGGCGTGGAAATTTGGCGCGATCGGCGCAGCATGGTCAATGGTGCTGGCGGAAGTGCTGGTCTGTATCGGTATTTTTGGCATTATGGTTCGCCACAATATCTGGCGTGACTATGCGTTTCCGGACAGGATGAATTCGCGCACGGCAAACGATTCCGTTGTGTAAGATCAAATCTGCGTCAAACAGTTTCCTCGCTTAACGCCCCACGATTTACTTTTGCGCCAGAGCACCTTACCATTCTGGCGCACAATTTCCTGTGCACTGATTTCCACCGTCGCTTCCGTCTTCCAGGAGAGTGCATGTTTTACTCAATCGTCCGACCGGCGTTATTCAGGCTCGATCCTGAGCGCGCGCACCATCTCACCTTTCAGCAGTTACGCTTTATGAGCGGCACGCCGCTGGAAGCCCTTATCCGCCAGCGTTTACCCTCGCGCCCCGTGACCTGTATGGGGCTGACGTTTGATAATGCGCTGGGCCTTGCGGCCGGGCTGGATAAAAATGCCGAGTGCATTGATGCGTTTGGCGCAATGGGATTTGGTTTTGTTGAAGTGGGAACGGTCACGCCACGGGCTCAGCCAGGTAACGATAAGCCGCGCATGTTTCGCTTAGTTGAAGCCGAAGGGATTATTAACCGCATGGGATTCAATAATCTCGGCGTGGATAATCTGGTGGAAAATGTCAAAAAATCCCGATTCAAGGGCGTGCTGGGCATCAATATTGGCAAAAATAAAGATACGCCAGTGGAGCAGGGCAAAGACGATTATCTGCTGTGCATGGAGAAAATTTATGCCCATGCCGGTTATATTGCCATCAATATTTCGTCACCGAATACGCCAGGTTTACGTTCTCTGCAATATGGTGAGGCGCTTGACGATCTGCTCAGTTCCATCAAAGCAAAACAAAAAGAACTGGAAAAGCGGCATCTCAAATATGTGCCTGTCGCTGTAAAGATCGCGCCGGATCTTTCTGAAGACGAGTTGATCCAGGTGGCTGACAGTTTAGTTCGCCACCAAATTGATGGCGTCATTGCCACAAATACTACGCTGGATCGTACCCTGGTGAATGGACTGAAATATAGCGAGGAAGCCGGGGGATTAAGTGGACGTCCGGTTCAGTCGCGCAGCACCGCCGTCATTCAGCGTCTGTCACAAGAGCTGCAGGGGCGTTTGCCCATTATTGGCGTGGGCGGAATTGATTCACTGACCGCGGCACGAGAAAAAATCGCTGCCGGCGCCACGCTCGTTCAAATTTATTCTGGTTTTATTTATAAAGGTCCGGGCTTAATTAAAGATATCGTGACCCACATCTAAGAGAATCGATCTATTAATGCGCCGGGGGGTTTATTTCTCTCTCCGGCTCGTTTATATTTTGTCCTGTTGCACGATTTTTCAGCATTCATTATTCTTCGACAGATATTTTGCCTTTAGCACAGCGGTAAATACAGGGCACACGATGAAAATTAAACCCGATGACAACTGGCGTTGGTATTATGACGCCGAGCACGACCGGATGATGCTCGATCTGGCTGACGGTATGCTTTTTCGTTCCCGCTATGCACGCAAAATGCTGACACCGGATGCTTTCACGGAATCCGGATTTTGTGTTGATGACGCCGCGCTCTATTTCACCTTTGAAGAGAAGTGCCGCCAGAGCCCGTTAAGCAGTAATCAGTGCGCCGAACTGGTGTTAAATGCGCTGGTGGCCGCCCGCTTTCTAAAACCCCTGATGCCCAAAAGCTGGCATTTCTCCGCACATCGCCAGCCAATGCAACCTGCGGTCGGCGAGATGGTTGAGGTCACGCTGGCCGAGAATGGCGAGCAGGCACGTTTGCTGGTGGTTGAAAATGGCGATAACGCCGCGCTCTGCCTGCTGGCGCAGCCCGCGTTAACGCTGGCGGGCAAAGGAATGGTGTTAGGGGATGCGATTAAAGTGATGAACGACCGTCTTCAACCGCATCAGCAGGAAAAAACCACGCGTTATGCACGCGCGGTGTAACTTACTTCACATCAATATCCCCGGCAGGAATACAACTGCAACTCAATATTGTGCCATCCTCACGGATGGCACTCTGTTTTAAGGGCTTCACTTTTCCCGCCACCAGGGTGATTTTGCAACTGCCACACAAACCTGCCCGACACGAGTAGGGAATGCGGAACCCCTGGGCTTCGAGCTGCTCAAGCAAAATTTGCTGGTTATCGCCGCTGAATGTCTGGCCCTGATACGAAATCGTCACCGCATTGGGGGATTGCTGCTGCGGCTTGAGGGTTTCCACAACCTCTCCCGCACCATAGGCGCGTGGCGGCTGGCGTTTGACGACCTTGACGTCATCACCGACACGAATAATCCCGCTGTTTAGCGCAATAAGGTTCAGGCCAAAATCAATGTCACCACTGCCGTCCTGTGCGGTGCGAAAACCCTGAAGTGTGGCGAGAGGTTGTCCGTCAGGATGTTTCTGGCCATTTTCAACGCTAACCGTAGTGAACACGCAACGACTGCAGGGCTTAGGGACGGCAAAATGTACCTGACCTACCGTAATCTCCGCCCAGTTGTCTTCATCCCAGGCAGGCGCACCGCTGACCACCAGGTTAGGACGAAATTGCTCAACGCGCACGCTGGCCGGACAGCGCTGCTGCAGATCCCGCAGAGAGGCATTATTCACTAACAGATAAGGATAGCCATCGGCAAACCCCAGCGGCACCTCGGTGAAGCGCTTCACGCGGCGTGACGGCTGTGGTCCAGTCCAGCGCAGTTGGACCGGTCTTGGGAAAAAGGCACTCAGCCACTGGTTGATCGCCTCCGGCGCGATACGGGCGGTAAAGGTGTTTCCCCATACCTCTGTTGGCGCTTCCGTTTGCGTAAAATCGGCGAAGCGAATCAGCGACTGACTGCCGTCGGGCGCCTGTAAAAATAATCCCTCAGGGGTGACGGCGGGCGTAAACTGCACCATTTCCGGGAACTGGCGCGCAGTAATAAAAGTGCCATCGGGTTCGGTCACCATAAAAATGCGATCGAAGGTCAATCCGCTGTTGGCAGCCCAGGCATGGGAAACCTGCAACCCCCGCATTGATTTAACAGGATGAATAAACAAGCGGGAAAGCGTAATCATGACAGTCTCCTGAAGCAGGCGCGCAAGACAAAAGAAGCTAACTTTATGACATAGGTCTGCGATTCGCTATAATGCGCAACAATTTTCTCAAGAGTAAAAAGTGACGATATGAATTCTCTGTTTGCCAGCACGGCGCGTGGGCTCGAAGAGCTGTTAAAAAATGAGCTGGACGCGCTGGGCGCGCAGGACCTGCAAGTGGTACAGGGAGGCGTTCACTTCAAAGCTGACGATCGCGTCATGTATCAAAGCCTGATGTGGAGCCGTCTGGCGTCGCGCATTCTGCTTCCGCTGACGGAGGTGGGCGTGTACAGCGATCTCGATCTTTATCTTGGTGTGCAGGGCATTGACTGGCCTGCTACCTTTGGCAGCGATAAAACCTTTGTGGTGCATTTTAACGGAACTAACGAGGCGATCCGTAACAGTCAGTTTGGCGCGTTGCGTGTCAAAGACGCGATTGTTGACAGCTTTACCCGCCGCAATCTGCCACGACCGGATGTGGATCGTGAACAGGCGGATATCCGCATTAACGTCTGGCTCGACGACGATCGCGCCAGCATTGCACTGGACCTCAGCGGCAGCGCATTACATCAGCGTGGTTATCGCCAGCAAACCGGTCAGGCGCCGTTGAAAGAGAACCTGGCCGCAGCCATTGTGATGCGTTCAGGCTGGCAAACGACTACGTCGCTCATCGACCCGATGTGTGGTTCCGGTACGCTGCTGATTGAAGCGGCACTGATGGCCTGCGATCGTGCGCCAGGTTTACTCCGGAGCCAGTGGGGCTTTACGGCCTGGGCCGGCTTTAACGAAAGCCTGTGGCTGGACGTTAAACGCGATGCGCAGGCGCGGGCCCGTGCGGGCACGGCGGCCTGTCAGGCACGTTTTTATGGTTTCGATAATAATGGCCGGGTGCTGGAATGGGCGAAAGCCAACGCCCGCCGCGCAGGCGTTTTCGAGTTGTTCACCTTTGGGCAACAGGACCTGCTGAAGCTGAACAATCCGCTTGAGAACGGCGTAACGGGCACGGTACTGAGTAACCCACCGTACGGTGAGCGTCTGGAAAGCGAGCCTGCGCTTATTGCCCTGCACAGTCAGTTGGGGCGGCTGATGAAGCAGCATTTTGCGGGCTGGAACTTATCGCTGTTCAGCGCCTCACCCGAGCTGCTTAGTTGCCTGCAACTGCGCGCCGATCGACAGTTCAAGGCGAAAAACGGACCACTGGACTGCGTACAGAAGAATTATCAGTTATCTGCCGCCAGTGGTGAGCGCGCCAGCCAGATTGCCGAAGATTACGCTAACCGCTTGCGTAAAAACCTGAAGAAGCTCGATAAATGGGCGCGCCAGGAAGGGATTGAGTGCTATCGCATTTATGATGCCGATCTGCCTGACTACAACGTGGCGGTGGATCGCTATGCGGACTGGGTAGTGGTACAGGAATATGCGCCACCGAAAACTATCGACGCAAATAAAGCCCGTCAGCGCCTGTTCGATGTTATCAGCGCGACGCTCAGCGTGCTGGAGCTGCCGTCCAGCCGCCTCATCCTGAAAACCCGCGAACGCCAAAAGGGCAAAGCGCAGTATCAGAAACTGAGCGAGAAGGGCGATTATTTCGAGGTGCAGGAATTCAATGCCCGCTTCCTGGTGAATCTGACCGATTACCTGGACACCGGGTTGTTCCTCGATCACCGTATCGCGCGCAAAATGCTGGGCCAGATGAGCCAGGGCAAAGATTTCCTGAATTTGTTTGCCTACACCGGCACCGCCAGCGTCCATGCGGGGCTGGGCGGCGCGCGTTCTACGACCACAGTGGATATGTCGCGCACCTATCTGGAATGGGCGGAACGGAACCTGCGGCTGAATGGCCTGACAGGCCGTCAGCATCGCTTATTGCATGCGGACTGCCTGAGCTGGCTGAATGAAACTGATGAAAATTTCGATCTGATCTTTATCGATCCGCCTACGTTCTCAAACTCTAAACGTATGGAAGAGAGTTTCGATGTGCAGCGCGACCATATGATGCTGATGCGCAATCTGAAGCGTCTGCTGCGCAAAGGCGGCACCATCATGTTCTCGAACAACAAACGTGGTTTCAAAATGGATCTGGACGGCCTTAAGGCATTAGGCCTCCAGGCGCAGGACATCACACAGAAAACCCTGTCACAGGATTTTGCGCGTAATCGCCAAATTCACAACTGCTGGCTGATTACACATGCCGGTAAGGAATAAGCTACATGTCATTAATTAGTATCCACGGCGCTTATCTCTCCTTCAGCGATGCGCCGCTGTTAGATAATACCGAGCTGCACATCGAAGAGAATGAGCGCGTGTGTCTGGTTGGTCGTAACGGTGCGGGTAAATCCACATTGATGAAAATCATCAACGGCGAGCAACCGCTGGATGATGGTCGCATCATTTATGAGACCGATCTGGTCGTCGCACGTCTGCAACAGGATCCGCCGCGAAATATTACCGGCTCGGTTTACGACTTTGTGGCAGAAGGCGTACAGGAACAGGCGGAGCATCTGAAAGCCTACCACGCGATTTCCCATCAGGTCATGGAGGATCCGAGCGACAGGAACCTCAATGAGATGGCACGCTTGCAGGGCATTCTGGATCACCACAATCTGTGGCAACTGGAAAGTCGCATCAATGATGTGTTGCAGCAGATTGGCCTGTCGCCGGATACGGAGCTGTCGTCGTTATCGGGCGGCTGGTTACGTAAAGCCGCGCTCGGACGCGCGCTGGTCAGTAATCCACGCGTACTGATGCTGGATGAGCCAACGAACCACCTGGATATTGAAACGATTGACTGGCTGGAAACCTTCCTGAAAAGTTTCAGCGGCAGCATCGTGTTTATCTCTCATGACCGTTCGTTTATTCGCAATATGGCCACCCGTATCGTGGATCTGGATCGTGGCAAACTGGTTTCGTGGCCGGGTAACTACGACGCCTATCTGGAAGGCAAAGAAGAAGCCTTGCGCGTTGAAGAAATGCAAAACGCCGAGTTTGATCGCAAGCTGGCACAAGAAGAAGTGTGGATACGTCAGGGGATTAAGGCGCGCCGTACCCGTAATGAAGGCCGCGTTCGCGCGTTAAAAGCCCTGCGTCGCGAGCGCTCAGAGCGCCGTGAGGTGATGGGTAAAGCCAATATGCAGGTCGGCGAAGCGTCCCGTTCCGGCAAAATTGTCTTTGAGCTGGAGAATGTCGATTACGCGGTAGACGGCAAGCAACTGGTCAACGATTTCTCGGCGCAGGTTCAGCGCGGCGACAAGATTGCCCTGATTGGCCCAAATGGCTGTGGCAAAACCACCTTACTGCGCCTGATGCTGCAACAGCTTAAGGCCGACCATGGCCGCGTGCATTCAGGCACCAAGCTTGAAGTGGCCTATTTCGATCAGCATCGTGCAGAACTCGATCCCGACAAAACGGTGATGGATAACCTCGCCGAAGGGAAGCAGGAAGTGCTGGTGAACGGTAAGCCCCGCCATGTGCTGGGTTATCTGCAGGACTTCCTGTTCCATCCCAAGCGGGCGATGACACCTGTCAGAGCGCTGTCCGGTGGCGAACGTAACCGCCTGCTGCTGGCGCGTTTGTTTCTGCGCCCAAGTAACCTGATGATCCTCGATGAACCGACCAACGACCTTGATGTGGAAACACTGGAACTGTTGGAAGAGCTTATCGACGGCTATCAGGGCACCGTGCTGCTGGTCAGCCACGATCGTCAGTTTGTGGATAACACCGTGACGGAGTGCTGGATCTTTGAAGGCAATGGTGAGATTGGCACCTTCGTCGGGGGTTATCACGATGCCCAACAGCAGCGTGCGGCCTATAAGCAGCAAAAAACGCAGGTGACCGCGAAAGCGAAAGAGGCAAATCGTGCCGCTCAGTCTGCTGAACCGAAAAATGAATCTGCCAAACGCAGCGCGAACAAACTAAGCTATAACCTGACGCGTGAGCTGGAGCAGTTACCGCAAAAACTGGAACAGTTAGAGGCGCGTATCGGCGAACTGCAGGCAAGCATGAGCCACCCGGATTTCTTCAGCCAGCCGCACGATAAAACGCAGCCGGTGCTGGATGAACTGGCTCAGGTGGAAGCGCAGCTGGAAACCGCGTTTGCGCGTTGGGAAGAACTGGAATCAATGAAAAACGGCGGCTAGCGATAAGGGTCAGGGAATGTGTTCTGCAGACAAAACCAGTGCGTGGATGCTTTGTCCACAATGCGACCTGATGGTCAAACTGCCGGATATCCCTGTTGGCAGCCGCGCGTCATGCCCGCGCTGCCACTCGTCCCTGACAGTCAACTGGTCAGAGCCACGCAAACGTCCCACCGGCTATGCGCTGGCGGCACTGTTTATGTTAGTCCTGGCCAATCTGTTCCCGTTTATCACCATGAAAGTGGCTGGGCTCTCCAGCCAGATTAGCCTGATGCAAATTCCTGGTGTCATGGTGGCCGATGACTATGCCAGCCTGGCCACCCTGTTTCTGCTGTTTGTTCAGGCGATTCCGGCGTTTTGCATGGTCACGCTGGTCCTGCTGGTCAACCAGGTCAAGATGCCCCTTAGCCTGAAACTGGGGCTGGCGCGTATTCTGTTTCATATGCGGAGCTGGGGCATGGCCGAAATTTTTATGGCCGGTGTGCTGGTAAGTTTTGTGAAGCTCATGGCCTATGGCGAAATCAGCCTTGAAACCAGTTTCTGGCCCTGGTGTCTGTTTTGTCTTTTACAACTGCGGGCGTTTCAGTGCCTGGACCGTCGCTGGCTCTGGCTGCAAATTGAGGCACCGCCGCCTTTGCCGCATGCACCACAGCCCGGCATTAGCGGGCTCAGGCAGGGGCTGCGCTCCTGTCCTTGCTGTACGGCGATCTTGCCCGTGGCGCAGCAGGAATGCCCCCGTTGTGGCGTAGTCGCCCATGCCCGACGTAAGCACAGCCTGCAGTGGACCATGGCACTGCTGATCACCTCCTTTATGCTCTACGTGCCGGCCAATCTGCTGCCCATCATGATTACGGAAACCCTGGGCTCCGCGATGCCGTCCAACATTATGGCTGGCGTCATTTTGCTGTGGGGCGATGGTTCTTATCCGGTCGCGCTGGTGATTTTCATCGCCAGTATTATGGTGCCGTCTCTGAAAATGCTGGCGATTGGCTGGCTGTGCTGGGATGCCAGCGGGCGAGGGCAGCGCGACAGCCACAAAATGCACCGGATTTATGAAGTCGTTGAGTTTGTGGGGCGCTGGTCAATGATTGACGTCTTTGTGATTGCCGTGCTCTCTGCGCTGGTGCGCATGGGGCAATTAATGAAAATTTATCCGGCATGGGGAGCGGTGTTGTTTGCGTTGGTGGTGATTCTGACCATGATTGCAGCAATGACGTTTGACCCGCGCTTAACCTGGGATCGTGCTGGTGAGAAAAACATGAAGGAGCCGCATCTTGACGGAAAATAATCACGGTTATGCCAAAGTGGACCAGATCAAGCGCTGGTCACCGGTATGGATCGTCCCTATTGTCACGTTATTAATAGGCGGCTGGATTCTGTTTTATCACTTCAGCCATCAGGGGCCCGAAGTGACCCTGATCACCGAGAGTGCAGAAGGGATCGAAGCGGGCAAAACCACGATTAAAAGTCGCAGCGTGAACGTTGGCGTGGTGGAAAGTGCGGTGCTGACAGACGATCTTCATCATGTGGAAATTAAAGCCCGACTGAATGCCGGTATGGAAAAACTGTTGCACAGCGACAGCGTCTTCTGGGTAGTTAAACCGCAGGTGGGCCGTGAAGGGATCACCGGTCTGGGCACGTTACTTTCCGGGGCCTATATTGAGCTGCAGCCCGGCACCAAAAAAGCGCCTCTGGAGCAGTACACCCTGATGGATTCACCGCCGCTTGCCCCGCCGGATGCCAAAGGTATCCGGATTACGCTCGACAGTAATAAAGCAGGCCAACTGAATCCGGGCGATCCGGTTCTGTTCCGCGGTTTCCGTGTCGGCACCGTTGAAACCAGCACGTTCGACACGGATAAACGCCTGATGACCTATCAGCTGTTTATCGCCGCGCCTTACGATCGCCTGGTGACGACCAATGTGCGCTTCTGGAAAGACAGCGGCATCGCGGTCGATATGTCGGCCTCAGGGATGCGCGTCGAAATGGGATCCCTGACCACGCTGTTTAGCGGCGGAGTGAGTTTTGACGTCCCGGACGGGTGGGATTTAGGCAAAGCGGCGCAGAATCAGGCTGAATATCATTTGTTCGACGATCAACGCAGTATTCAGGATTCGCTGTACACCAATCATATCGACTATCTGATGTTCTTCTCGGATTCGATTCGTGGCTTGCAGGTGGGCGCGCCGGTTGAATTCCGCGGCATTCGTCTGGGTACCGTTGCGGAAGTGCCGTTCATGAATGCGGGCACCGCTCAGGCGTTAAATAATGATTATCGCGTGCCGGTGTTAATTCGTATTGAACCCGATCGCTTTATTAACCGTTTAGGGCAAAACTTCGATCTTGAGCAGCATCTGCAGGATGGTAAGAAACGTGGCCTGCGCGCAACGTTGAAAACGGGCAATTTGCTGTCCGGTGCGCTGTATGTGGATATCGACTTCTATAATAACGCACCGCCGTATACCGGTCCGGATAAGGTCGCGGGATACGAAGTAATTCCAACAGTAAGCGGCGGCCTCAGTCAGATCCAGCAAAAACTGATGGCGGCGCTGGATAAGATTAACAGTTTACCGCTGAACAACATGGTGACGGAAGCCACGGGCACACTGAAAGAGAGTCAGAAGACGCTCAGGGATCTGCAGCGTACTATTGATAACATCAATGTGGTGACCAGCAGTCCGGCGATGAAGACCTTGCCAGAAGAAACGCAGCAGACGCTTCGTGAGCTGAACCGTAGCATGAAAGGGTTACAGCCAGGCTCCCCGGCTTACAGCAAGCTGGTGGGCGATATGCAACGGCTTGATCAGGTGCTGCGTGAACTTCAGCCCGTGTTAAAAACGTTAAATGCGAAAAGTAATGCGTTAGTGTTTGAGGCCAAACCGGGACAGGATCCCCAGCCAAAGAGGGCGAAACAATGAAAAAAGGATTAATGCTTTTTGCCGCTCTCGCACTGAGTGCCTGTAGCAGTACGGTCAATACCACCTATTATCAGCTGCCCTCGGGGGCAGCCTCAATGCAGGTGATAAGCAGCGAGGCGAATGCGCAGCCGACATTATGGGTGCAGCAAATTACGGTCCCCGACTATCTGGCGGGCAATGGGCTGGTCTATCAGACCAGCGACGTAAAATATGTCATTGCCGCTAATAATCTGTGGGCCAGCCCGCTCGATCAGCAATTGCAACAAACGTTGATCACTAATCTGACGAAAGCGTTACCCGGCCGTCTGGTTACCCAGACGCTTATCGGTCAGGAGCACGATACGCTGAGCGTAACGGTGAATGATTTCCAGGGCCGTTATGATGGCAAGGCGGTTATCAGCGGTCAGTGGACACTGGAACATCAGGGGCGCTTCACAAAGCAGGCTTTTAATCTGGTGCTACCGCAGCGGGAAGATGGCTATGATTCGCTGGTTAAAACGCTGGCACAGGGCTGGCAGCAAATCGCACAGCAGATTGCACGCGGTGCAACCACGGCAGAGTCAACCGCAACAGGGCTTTAGTTAACGTGTTGTTTCAGCACATATAATTTTTCTGACGTTTTCCAGGCTTTCTTTATAAATCATACGGATATCGTCACAGTTTCATAGGGTGAAACAGAAAGTATATGTCTGGAGCAGGTCATATTTGTGACACTGGCGTGAATATTGCGCATTGATCTTTTCATACAGAGCGAGTAAAACAAAAGGGTGGCTGAACATTAATTCGCCACCTTTTTCTTTCCACCAGATTCCACAGACCTTACATGAGGGACACGGAGTATGAAGAGACAGAAACGAGACCGCCTTGAGCGCGCCCATTCACGTGGTTATCAAGCTGGCATTACAGGACGCTCTAAAGAGATGTGTCCGTATCAAATGATAGACGCTAAGTCTCACTGGTTGGGAGGTTGGCGACAAGCCATGGAGGACAGGTCGGCTGCGGCTTAGCCGGATGTCACTGAAAAGGGATATAACCTCCGCACTGTGCGGAGGTTTTCGTTTCTGTGGAATGAAACGTCAGAATGCAGCAGTATCTTTGAACAGGCCAACTTTCAGATCGCTGGCTGTATAGATCAAATTCCCGTCAACAAACACTTCACCATCTGCCACGCCCATAACCAGTTTACGGTTAATCACGCGTTTAAAGTGAATGCGGTAGGTGACTTTTTTCGCGTCTGGCAGAACCTGACCGGTGAATTTAACTTCACCCACGCCCAGCGCGCGGCCTTTTCCTTCGCCACCCAGCCAGCCGAGATAGAAGCCAACCAGTTGCCACATCGCATCCAGGCCCAGACAGCCAGGCATCACCGGATCACCAATGAAATGGCAGCCAAAGAACCACAGATCTGGATTGATATCCAGTTCAGCTTCCACGAAGCCTTTATCATATTTCCCGCCGTCCTCGGTCATTTTGACTACGCGGTCCATCATCAGCATATTGCCGGAAGGGAGTGGCGGACCATTTTCGCCGAACAGTTCACCGCGACCAGACAGGATCAGGTCTTCTTTGGTATAGGATTCGCGTTTATCTACCATGTTCTTATTAAGCCTTCTTTTAGTGAATCACGAATATTAGCGAACAGTTGTACACTGAGCAAATGAGATTAACGGTGGTTGAACCAGTTAAGCCATCTCAACGGCCATGCCCGAGGGGTGGGCTCAGGCTGATTCATCTGACTGATGCGCTCCTGAATCGTACGCAGCAGGCATTCGCCTTCGCCGTCTTCCGTGTTCCAGACTTTTCCGGTCAGTAAGGGCAACGCTTCATCAGCCGTATCGATTGCCCAGATATGGAAACGACCGGCTTCGACTGCACTCACAACCTGCTGATTCAGACTCAGGTGGCGCACATTGCAGGCAGGAATAATCACACCTTGCTGACCCGTGAGCTCACGCTGATGGCAGATGTCGAAGAAGCCTTCAATTTTCTCATTCAGGCCACCGACCGGCTGGACGTTACCAAACTGATCGACCGAGCCCGTGACCGCAATTTGCTGATTTAGCGGTGTATCGGCAAGGGCACTGATCAGAGCACACAGTTCTGCCAGCGACGCGCTGTCGCCGTCAACTTCCGAATAGGATTGTTCAAACACCAGCGAAGCAGAAAAAGGCAGTTGCTGATCTAACTCCAGCTCCGCAATAAGATAGGCCTGCATAATCATCATGCCTTTAGCATGAATATTGCCGCCCAGCTCCGCTTTGCGTTCGACGTCGGTAAATTCACCGTCGCCAGGATGAACCACGCAGGTGATACGGCAGGGATCGCCCCAGGCCCGCGGGTGACCGGGATATTCCACGACGGAAAGACCGTTGATCTGGCCCACCACTTCGCCTTCCGTTTCGACCAAAATCTGGCGCAGCAAAATCTCATCACGCATGCGTTCATTCAGATAATTTTCGCGCCACAGACGTGCTTCCAGCGCGTCACGCAAGGCTTCAGCGTTTAGTGTTTCACCCATCAACGCGGTCTCACGCAGCTGACGCAGCAGCCAACGTGGACAAAGGGGATAGGTTTCCTGATCGCCACTATAGCGAACGCCTTCTTTGATGAGCTCAGGCCAAAAGTCCTCATCTGGCGCAGCGATATCAGCCTGTGCGGCCAAATCTACTGTCCAGCGGCACCATGCCAGCACATCATCTTCATCCACAATTTGAAGGTTTTCTTCAAATTCAGTGTAAATCGCCATCTCATGCGCTTCGGCATCCAGCTCCTGAAAATCAGCGAGCGTATCGCGTTCGCCACAGAGCACCAGATTTAACTTCAGCGGAAGCGGCGGGACAGAGACAGGCAAAGGGCGGCGCTCATCCTGCGACAGCCATTCGAGGTAGCCTTGCTCAATGCTTCTTTTCAGCCGCAGCCAGAGCAGGGGCTGAGCGAGGAGCGCACGGAGTGAAAGCACCAGCGTTCCGCCATTGGCACGATGGATCAGACCAGGTTCCAGCTGAATACGATCTTTATGTACCCGGACACAGCCAAACAGCTGCTCCTGCTCAATCCAGTCGGCAAAATGCACACCACCCTGGCTGGTAAAAGGACGCTGACTGTCAGTGGGCGGCTGCAACGTGACGTTGTCGGCCAGGATATGATAATCCCCGCCCGCCAGGGACGAAGCGGTGCCCATTACGCGCCGTGCCGCACTGGCGATCAGCGAGAGATAATCGCGGTTTTCCTGGCTGCGAACCAGCAGCAAAGGAAAACCCTGACTCTGATGGTGCAAGTGGGCCAGCGCATTCAGCAATCGGGGCTGCACCGTTGCTAAAGCATCGGTTTCTTCATCAGCAATTCGGGAGAAAACGGATTGATATTGCGCGCTATCCGGCTGTAAGGTTTGCCACGTGAGTTGAGTGCTGGTCAAAATAATCGCATTTGTCTGTTTTGAGAAAAGCGAGATTATACAGGATTCACTGTGCTTAAGCACTGCGGAGTTCAATCAGAAGTTGTGACACTGACGACATGTTTTTCGTTGCTGCATCCAGTAAAAAAGCTGTTATTCTTAGTTCGTTACGTGATCACGATGAGATTCCGATGAAATACCAGCAGCTCGAAAATCTTGAATGTGGATGGAAGTGGAAATACCTGGTGAAAAAACATCGGGAAGGTGAACTGATCACGCGTCACCTTGAACTCAGCGCGGCACAGGCGGCAGTCGATAAGCTGTTAATGATGGAGAATAATCCCGTCGACGTTAACGACTGGATTAGCCAACACATTCATCCCGAACTGGACAACCGGCTTAAACAAACGATCCGTGCGCGGCGAAAACGGCATTTCAATGCCGAGCATCAGCACACACGAAAAAAATCCATCGATCTGGAATATCTGGTCTGGCAGCGGCTGGCCGGCCTGGCGCAACGGCGCAACTGCACCCTGTCTGAAACGATTGTGCAGCTAATTGAAGATGCCGAACGCAAAGAAAAGTACGCCAGCCAGATGTCGACGCTGAAGCAGGATTTGCAGGCTATACTGGGCAAGTCGGATACTGACAACGGGTAGTTTACGGAGCAATATTCAGGCCTGCTCCGGATTAAAGGACAAAAAAAACCCCGCATGCGCGGGGTTTTTTATCACGTATAACTTAAGCCTGAGGCTGAGTTACCACGTCTTTGATACCTTTAACGTCGATTTCTACACGACGGTCTGGCGCCAGGCAATCGATCAGGGCTTTACGGCCTTTCACGCTGTCACAGGTGTTGCCAGTCACTGGGTTAGATTCACCCATGCCGCGAGCAGAGATCTTGTTAGCAGGGATACCTTTAGATACCAGGTAATCTACTACAGACTGAGCACGTTTCTCAGACAGTTTCTGGTTGTACTGCTCTGAACCGATGCGATCGGTGAAGCCCAGAACAACGACTGAACCGTCTTTAGGATCCATTGAGCTCAGCTGGCTGTACAGCTGATCCAGAGCCTGCTGACCTTCTGGCTTCAGAGTTGACTTGTTGAAGGTGAACAGAACGTCTGATTTCAGAGTAAAGCGCTTAGTCTGAACAACTGGCGCTGGTGCTGGAGCTGGAGCCGGAGCTGGCGCAGCAACATCATCCTGACCGAAACGGTAAGAAACACCCAGGCTCAGCATGCCGTTGTCTGGACGAGCACCAACGGTCTGTGCGTCACCGATGTTGTTCACCCACTGGTAATCCAGACGGGTTGCCCAGTTTTTGGTCAGAGCATACTCAACACCAACCGCTGCCAGTGGAGAAACACCGGTGTCGTGGTCGCTGATGCGGTTGCCGCCAACTACTTGCTGGGTAGAATCTGCACGCCATACCATACCACCCAGGCGGGTATAAACGTCGAGATCGTCAGCGATTGGGTAGCTCAGTTTAGCAGCCAGTTGGATGCCCTGTGCTTTGAAAGCGCCGTTAACCTGGTTGCCTTTGTTAGGCATACGGCCTAACCAGTCATAACCCAGCTCAAAACCCAGGTATGGGTTAGCCTGGTAACCGGCGAATGCGCCAGCACCCAGTTGGCTTTCGTGAGTTGGGCCGTCGTTATTTTGGTAACCGTGACCGTAGTAGCCAGTGTCGTGATACTGAGACCAGCCCAGTTTAGCACCGGTGTACCAGGTGTTATCTTTAGGGGCGGCCTGCGCTACGGTAGCGAAGCCAGCCAGTGCCACTGCAATTGCGATAGCTGTCTTTTTCATTTTGCGCCTCGTTATCATCCAAATAGGCAATGAGCATAAAGGTTGCTCTTGGTTTAATCCTTCGCCGGGTCAAAACGCTCGCTTATGACTCTACCGCAAAAAACGGAGGTTATTGAGCACCCTGGCGAGATAAAGTCTACAACGAGATTGGAAACTTACAAGTGTGATGTGAGGCACTTATGTAAAAAAACAGTGTTTTATACATAAATTCTAACAATTTAGGGTGAACTTCTGTGATGGGGGTAACCCGCAAAATGGGGGCTAAGCCATTGTCATTACTGGCAGGAGCAGAATCAGTGTCTTAGCCCAACGCGAGAGAAAAAATTTCTTGAGATAAATCTCATTTTTTACTTAATGAAACAAATCAGACTGAATTTTTAGCCGACTTTCTGGTCTGACTGGCGTTTTAGAGGACTCACCCGAGCGCAGGATGAGTCCTAACGCTTCACCTTCAGCCGCAGCGAGCTCTAGTTCCCGACGCTCATCTTCATCCAGATCGTAGGGAATCCAGGCTAAAACGACACTGTAATTTCCCGTACGCAGGGCCTTAATCATGGCCTCGACGGCGTTGTAACGTTCAGCGTCGGCGATATGCATACTTTTCTCCAGGGGCAAGCCTGCTTCCTGCATCCAGACCCGACTCAACTTATGCGCCGGTGTTAACCAAAGCTGCCAGCGGGATTGCTGGCTCAGTTGCTGAAGCAACGGTAACAGCAGCATCTGCATCATTCCCGGTTTTTCGCTATAGCGCAATTCAGTAATCCAGCCGCTCTGAGAAGCGGGGTCAGAAGGCGAAGCGTAACGGTGAGTCGGGCATACATTACGGGGATGTTGGGTGCGCATAAATTAATCACTCAGCAGTTGACTGTATGGATATACAGTAATGACATCCTGGATAAAGATCAACCTGAATTTCTGAAAATGCCTCGCAAAATTCGCATAATGTTGACGCCAAAGTGATTTATTCATTGAACCTGCAACTGAATTTTCTTATCTTCTAACCGACTGAATAGTAACGTTTTTAACAGGTTTTTGTTACAAGGAGGTGATGATATGAAGAAAGAACAGCGGGTCGTTTTGCGATCAAAACAACAACTGGCATCTTTAGGTAATGTCGAATCCCGTACTCAGTTTGGCGGTTACGCCTTAGCTGTTGAGCGCGTCGTGTTTGCCTTGATAAAAGACGATCAGCTTTATCTGCGCGCCAGCGAAGCCCTGCGGGAATATGTGGCTAAACGCCCCTTGGAGCCGCTTATTTTTCGCAAACGCGGTATGCCGGTCAGCCTGAATTATTTCAGGGTCGATGAAAATTTATGGTGTGACCCGGAGCATCTGGTTGCGCTCTCAGCGGCCTCACTACAGACCGCCCGTCGGGAACAGGATGACCGACAAGGCCGGGTGCGTTTAAAAGATCTGCCTAATGTCAGCTTACGGCTGGAAATGATGTTGCATGAGATAGGCATTTGCAGCGTTAAACACCTGCACGAGGTCGGAGCCAGGGCGTGCTGGTTAAAACTAAAACGTTATAACCAGCACCTCGGTTTCAAAACCTTGCTGGCGCTTCAGGGTGCTATTTCGGGTCATCATGAAGCCGCTCTCCCGCCAACGGTTAAAGCGGAGCTGGGTGAATGGTACCAGGCTGCGCTCAAAACAGTGGAAGAGGCGAAGAAAGGGCCTTAGTGAGAACCTAAAGCACGCCGCAGGCGAGCGATTTCCGGCAGCAAGGCAACCAGTAACCCAAGTTGCTGCAGTACCAGTGGCGTAGGCGAATCAGACCCGGCGGTAAACCGGGTAAGGCGTTGTTCCAGTTCCCGACGCATTTCCTCAGCCCGGCTGTCACTGACGATGTCGGTTTGCAGCACATCTTCGACATAGCACACCGTGTCGTCGAGAAGCGCCAGCAGCGCTGGATCAGTGACTTTATCGCGGTGCGCCCCCAGCGCGGAGATATAGCTGAGCAACGAGTGGTTCAGGCAAAGTAGCTGAAAGGCCGATTCCCGCAGCTTAGGGTTGGTACGGGTTTCACTGCTCATGTTCGACACGACGGAGGCCAGTTCCGCGTCAGCATTGTGTGCATCGCGGCGGGCAATACGGTAAGCGAGGCGATTATCTTTGCCCTGATGGTATTGTTCCATAATGGCATCCAGATAACGGCAATTGGCATTGAGTGTGCGCGTCGCCACCGCCGGAAGCTGGCGAAAACGCCAGTCTGGCCAGATAAAGGTGACGGCCAGCCAGGCCAGCGCACAGCCCAGTAACGTGTCCACTACCCGGGGCAGGGCCACCTCAAAGCCTTCGCCTAACAAATTAAAACAGAACAACACCAGCAGAGTAATGAACAAGGTTGCATGAGCATACTGCACCTGACGAAACGCAAAGAACATGACGCCCGTGACCACAATCAAGACCAGTTGGCCTTCAATGGAAGGGACCAGCCAGAGCAGGGGCAGTCCAAGCGCAATGCCCGCGAGCGTGCCGCCAATGCGTAGCGCCAGTCGGCGTTGGGTTGCGCTATAGTTAGGCTGGCAAACAAACAGACTGGTCAGCAGGATCCAGTAGCCGCGCTCCAGCCCGGTAATCTGAATAAATCCGTATCCCACACACATCACAATCGACATGCGTACGGCGTGGCGAAACAGGGCAGAGGCCGGACTAAGGTGAAGGCTGAGGCGCAGTTTAATATCACTCCAGCCACTCAGTTCTTCGCGTGACAGCAGGTTGTCGCTGTGCTGCGGATCAACTGCCTGCGCCTGCTCGGTTTCGATTGAGGCCAGTTGTGCATCGATGGCCTGCAGGTTGCGAAGCAGCCAAAGCAGTGCACCGGTGTGGGCGGCATCCGGCTCGCTCTGCGCCAGCCGGTGAATCGCATTTTCCAGACGTTCAAAAACACGCTCAAAGCGGCCATCATGTTCCCAGCGTTCGCGCAGCAGAATCGCCCGGGCAAGCTGGCGACAGGCCTGTGCCTGCATATTCAGTAAACGCTGAAAGCGAAACAGGATCTCGTTGTAACGCCAGTCGCCACGCAGAAGATGGTACTGCAGATGCGAAGAGCTGGCGCGTTCATGGATATCCTGAGCCACGAAGTAATAGTGCAGGCTGCGTCGGGTACCGCGTGAGCCTCTGTCACCTCGTAAACGGCTTTGCAAGGTGGTCTTGGTCAGATTGAGCTGTGCAACAAGCTGGCTGTTTACCATCGCGGCTTTAACAAATGCAGCATCATCCTGTTCACCCGCGTCAGGATCAAACAGATTGGCTTTGGCATCCAGATAGTGGGCCAGCTGTGAAAAACTGGCTGCCAGTTGTTCCTGCACCGGACGAACCGGAAACATTAAATGGCCCAGCAGCGTCAGCAGGTTATACCACAGTGCCCCAACCAACAGCAGCATGGGCTGCATATACCATTGTGAGAACAACCCAATGCCCAGCATGGTGTAAACGGCAATCAGTAAGGCGCCAAATGCAATGGTGGCATAGCGCTGTCCCAGCGCGCCTAACAGAATGAATCCCCATGTTGAACCTGCCAGGCCGATAATAAATACCAACGGATGCGGGAACAGCAGCTCTACTGAAACCGAAGCGATGCAAAAACAAAGTAAGGTAATCAGCAGGTTTTTAAGCCGCCCGGCCAGCCTGTCATCCAGATCGGCCAGCGCGGCGGCAACCACGCCGAGGGTTAACGGAATCGTCCACTCAATTTGCTGCAGTATCCAGGGCACAGCCGCACATCCTGATAAGGCAAACAGAATGCGCAGCAGATAACGCCAGGTGCTGTTAAAAAGATACTTTCGCCACCCGGACAGCATACTAATAGCGGCGGCGGGCATTGGCATCACGCGCGGCACGCGCCTCTTCCACAGAGACGACCCGACGTCCTACCGGCCAGAGTGCAATGGCGGCAATCTTGAAATTGGCGAGGCCCACCGGAATACCAATAATGCTGATGCATTGCACGATGCCGACAGAAATGTGCGACAGGCATAACCACCAACCGAAAAAGATAAACCAGAAAATGTTCAGAAACGTGCCGCCGGTGTTCATGATAGAGCTTTTATTCTCCGGGCGCAGAACGTCAACATGGACCGCTTCATTGCCAAACGGCAGAAATGACAGCTTAGTGATCTCCCAGCAGGAGCGCGTTAAGGGCAGGGTAAAGATCAGGACGATACTGATGAGCGTGGCGAATAACCAACTCAGCGTGGTGAAAAATCCACCCAGGACAAAATTAAGAATATTTAAAACAGTACGCATAACAGGCTTTTCCTTTTGCACTCCGCAATCTGTGCCGCCAAGTTTAGCGTGTTTTAAGGCTGGAGCGTCAAGAGTCTGACAGGTAAACTCCGATTACTCTCTATCTCGGTCGTTGGTGTCGGCGTGGAACTTAAAGCAACATCCATGGGCAAACGGCTTGCCCAGCATCCTTATCATCGTGTTCGCCTGTTATCCGCGGGCGTTGAGGTCAGCGGCGACAAACACGAATATTTGATCCCCTTCAATCAGTTGTCCGACATCACCTGTAAACGGGGAATGGTGTGGGGTGAACTGGAATTCTTACTGGCGGACAACAAGGTTGTGCGTTTGCACGGTACGGAATGGCAGGAGACGCAGCGTTTTTTCCACTACCTCATGCAGTCGTGGCAAAGCTGGAGTCAGGAAATGAGTGAAGTATGCGCGGCGGTTTTACAGGCGCTGCGCGACGACATTCAGGGATTCAGCGAACAGGAGCGTTGGCTGAAGCGCAGCGAACTTCAGGCGATCAAAGATAAGATCCGCAAACAGTTTGACGCGTTACCTTTGCCGCTTTCCCGCATTGAGCAGTTTGATTCCTGCCGTGAAAACTGGGCATTTTGCCAATACTGGCTGCAGCAAGGCGAGACGGCGATGACGCAGCGCAATCGTGACTGGACGGCGGCCATGTTGACCCGCTACCGGGATTTTTTCGCCACGGTGGAATCCACCCCGCTGAACGAGTCACAGGCAGAAGCGGTGGTTAACGGCGAAGACGCTGTGCTGGTGCTGGCGGGCGCTGGCAGCGGCAAAACGTCAGTATTAGTGGCCCGCGCGGGGTGGCTGTTACAGCGCAGACTGGCCGCTGCCGATCAGATTTTGTTGCTGGCATTTGGTCGTCATGCGGCGGAAGAGATGAATGACCGTATTCAACGCCGCTTAGGGGCCGGGGATATCCAGGCGCGTACGTTTCATGCGCTGGCCCTGCATATCATTCGGGAAGGAAGTCATAAACAGCCGATCATCAGTAAACTCGAAAGCGATGCCGACGCGCGTCGGACATGGCTGATCGACCACTGGCGCCAGCAGTGTAATGAAAAGAAAGCCCAGGCGAATGGCTGGCGGCAATGGTTGCGTGATGAACTGGAGTGGGAGGTCAGCGAAGGCCCTTTCTGGCAGGATGATCGTTTAGCACAGCGCCTGGCGTCTCGTCTTGAACGCTGGCTTGGCCTGATGCGGATGCATGGCGGCGCGCAGGCCGCCATGATTGAGGATGTACCTGACGCGCTGCGCGACGTATTCAGTAAGCGGATTAAATTGATGGCACCCCTTCTGAAGGCCTGGAAAAGTGCGCTTAAGGACGAGGGCGCAGTCGACTTCTCCGGGCTGATTCATCAGGCCATCGCGATCCTTGAAAAGGGCCGCTTTGTCAGCCCCTGGAAGCATATTCTGGTTGACGAATTTCAGGATATCTCGCCACAACGCGCGGCTTTACTCAGCGCGCTGCGTCAGCAAAACACACGCACGACATTGTTTGCGGTGGGCGATGACTGGCAGGCAATTTACCGGTTCAGCGGCGCAGAGATGAGTCTGACAACGGCATTCCATCACTATTTTGGTGAGGGCGATCGTTGTGTGCTGGATACGACCTATCGTTTCAATGATCGTATTGGTGAAGTGGCGAATCGGTTTATCCAGCAAAATCCGCATCAACTGCGTAAGCCCTTAAACAGTCTGACGAAAGGGAATAAAAAGTCGATTGCTTTGCTCCCGCACGATCAGCTTGAGGCACTTCTTAACAAGCTAAGCGGTTATGTTAAAGCGGATGAGCGCGTACTGCTGTTGGCTCGCTATCACTATTTGCGTCCTGAACTGCTGGATAAAGCAAAAACCCGCTGGCCAAAAATGCGTATCGATTTTATGACCATTCATGCCAGTAAAGGTCAGCAGGCCGATTACGTCATTGTGCTGGGTCTGCAGCAAGGCAAAGAAGGGTTTCCCGCGCCGCAGCGTGAGTCCATTATGGAGCAGGGGCTGCTGCCGCAGCCCGAAGACTTCCCCGATGCAGAGGAGCGCCGGCTGGCGTATGTTGCCCTGACGCGCGCGCGGCAACAGGTCTGGTTGCTGTTCGATAAACAGCAACCCTCAGTCTTTGTCGATGCGTTCCGGGCACTGGATGTACCCGTATTACGTAAAGCCTGAATCAGTTCAGGCGTTCGGCAAGGTAGCGCGCGTAATCCGGGATTCGCACGTCCACTGTCTGCGAAAAAAGCGGTGACTGAATAATAAAATCGGCCGTTGCCCGATTGGTGGCGACCGGAATATTCCACACTGTCGCCAGACGAAGCAGGGCCTTAACGTCAGGATCGTGAGGCACGGCATTAAGCGGATCCCAGAAAAACATCAGCGCATCTATTTTGCCTTCGGCAATGAGCGCACCGACCTGTTGATCGCCGCCCATCGGGCCACTGAGCATCGCGTTCACGTTCAGACCGGTGTGACGGTTGATGAGATTACCGGTCGTCCCGGTTGCGTAAAGAATATGGGGTTCAAGTGCGGATTGGTTTCGTGTAACCCAGTCCAGCAGAGAAGCTTTGCAATGGTCATGGGCGACCAGCGCGATATGTTTTTGTTGACCAAGCGTTCGTACGGTGTAGTCCATAACAGCATCCTGATGCCAGTGAGCCCAACAGCCCGTTGCCGCAGTTTACCTTGTACGCTTTCTGTCTATCAACTTGCCCGCAGCATTTTGACCAGATTGATAAATTGCTGGCGGGTTGCTTCATCAAAACGTTCAAACCAGCGCTGAATTGAAGGCGTTGTGCTCTGAACGGACCAGGCGAGGTCCGCCGTCAGTTGGGCGGAAGGAGAGGGCGCGGTAAGATTCGCGAATTGCGGCACAGAGGCCGCCAGGCCCATGCGATTATACTTAACCATGGCTTTTTCGATGTCCACGCCCGGGCTGGTGGGCAGACGATCGCGCACGCTGAATATTTCTTTGCCCTTCTCGTCCACCAGCCTGAAGGCCAGCGTTCGGTCGAAGTTATGTCGCTCGCGCGCACTGGTCAGCGGTGGCAGGCGAATCGTGATGGTTTTTGCCGCCGCAGTGAATGCCACGATCATGGGCACGGACTGGTAGCCCGGTAGCGCCGTCTTACGCGGATCTGCCGGTTGTTCTACCCGAAATAAAAATTGATGTTGACCCCGTTCAAGCTCCAGGCTGTCGGCCCCTTTCAAGAGAGAGCCTGATATCTTACGCCCGTCCAGTACCATTAGCGTAATCTGCGGATCAAGTTTTAACGTAATTGCAGAACAGGACGCCGAAACGAGGAGGGCAATAAACCCCGTTACAGCCATTGACAGCTTCATTTCGACTCCGGTCAAAAGTGGGTGGATGTAGCAATTTTTTACATTATGGCATTAAGTTTACAATTATACATATATATTCGAGCGAAGCGGCACAATATGTCTTTACGCCAGGTGCGAACTCTGTAACGCCTCATCTACACTAAAGATTAAAGTGAAAGGAGATGGACATGAATGATCAGACTATTCGTGACGTACTGACCCGGACAAAACGCATCGCGTTGGTGGGGGCGAGTGATCGTCCGGAACGCCCCAGTTATGGCGTAATGAAGTATCTGCTTGATCAAGGCTATGAGGTTATTCCGGTGAGTCCGAAGCTGGCAGGCAAAACCCTGTTAGGGCAGACAGCCTATGGATCGCTGGCAGAGGTGCCGGGAAAAATCGATATGGTGGATGTGTTCCGCAATTCAGAGGCGGCATGGGAAGTGGCTCAGGAAGCCATCGCTGCCGGAGCCGATTCGCTCTGGTTACAAATTGGGGTAATCAATGAGCAGGCCGCCGTGCTGGCCCAGGATGCGGGAATGACGGTGATTATGGATCGTTGCCCCAAAATCGAGATCCCGAGACTAGGGCTGGGACACTAATATCAGGCGCGGCAACACCGTTGCCGCCCGCTGTTAATGGCGCAGATGAGGAGCCTGAAGCTGTTTACGTACCGAGGCGGCCAGTTCATCCATTGAGGGCTGCTCAGGATGTTCCGGGCTGGTTTCACCGGCCAACTGAATTTCAGCCACATAGGTATGAACCTGACTGCCTTGTTCATCTTCCATCACCACATGATACCAGGGCGCACTGCGCATGGTATCGGCGGCACCAATTTCATCCAGGTGCGGCTCATCTAACGCGTATTCAGGATCGACATCGACAATGACACCCAGCACGCCGGAGAGGCGATGACGAACCTGCTGACCAATACCAAATTTACTGGCAATCATGATGACCTCCGAAAAAAACTGTCCTGCCTGTTATATGGGGGCAGGGACAGTCATTTCAAGTCACATGACGCGGCAGGCGAAGCCTTTCAGGTAAAGTCCTTCAGGATAGGTTGCAATCACGGGATGATCGGCCGCCTGGCGGAACTGTTCAACAAACTGCACGTCACGGCCGGCATCCAGTGCGGCATCTGCGATGATTTTCTGGAAAAGGTCGGTAGCCATTAAGCCCGAACAGGAGAAGGTCATCAATATTCCGCCGGGATTCAGTAACTGAATGGCCAGCATGTTAATGTCTTTATAGCCCCGGCAGGCTCCCATGAGCTGGCTTTTATTCTCCACGAACTTAGGCGGATCCATAATGATGAGATCAAATTTTTCACCCTCATCACGGTAGCGGCGCAGCAGTTTAAAGACATCATCGCGCTGAAATTTAGCACGCGCGAGATCCAGCTTATTCAGCTCAACGTTTTGTCGTGCAACATCCAGCGCGTCCTGAGACGTATCTACGCTGATAACTTCCTGACAACCGCCGATTAGCGCTGATACGGCAAAGCCACCGGTGTAGGAGAAACAGTTAAGCACGCGAGCATCTTTGGCATAGCGCCGTGTGGCATAACGGCTGTCGCGCTGGTCAAGGTAATAGCCTGTTTTATGCCCACCCTGAATATCCACCAGCAGTTTCATATCGTGTTCGGTGATCGGCAAGAGTGCGGGAGGATACTCACCGGTAACGGTGCCCTGCGCCAGTTCCAGCCCTTCTTTTTTACGGACAGCGACATCAGATCGATCGTAGATAGCACAATCCGGAAAGCACTGCTGCAGCGCTGAAATGATAGCCGGGCGTTGGTATTCTGCGCCGGCGGATAATAACTGCAGCACCAGAAAGCGTCCGAAACGGTCAATAGTCACGCCAGGCAGACCATCCGACTCGCCAGCGATCAGGCGATAGCTGTCCAGCCCATCGCGCTCAGCCAGCCATTCACGCCATATCAGCGCGTGCTGAAAACGCCGCACGAAAAAGGCGATATCGATGGATTCGTCCTGCTGCCAGCTCCAGACGCGGGCGCGAATCTGTGACTGCGGTGAATAGGCGGCGCGAGCCAGCCATTTGCCATTACTGTCACAGACATCAATGGTTTCACCTTGTTGCGCTTTGCCTTCCAGACGAGCAACGGCCCCAGAGAAAACCCAGGGATGGCGACGGAGCAGGGACTTTTCACGTCCCTTCGCGAGAATCAATCGAACGGTCATATTTGCTATGCTTACCTGAAAAAATGAGGCGCTATTGTCCAGTGGATAACGGCAAATTGCAACGAAAGGCAGGAGAAGGCCATGGCGAAGGTCTGTTACAAAGCCTGGGTACAGGGCACGGTGCAGGGCGTGGGTTTCCGTTACAGCACCCAGGCGAAAGCAAACACACTTAACGTGCAGGGTTACGCACGGAACCTTGAAGATGGTCGTGTGGAAGTCCTGGCCTGCGGCGATGCCGAACAGGTCAATGCATTACTTGACTGGTTAAAAGCGGGCGGGCCGCGCACAGCCCGTGTAGAAAAGGTCCTGGTGGAGCCGCATCATGTCGCTGACATGCCGCACGGCTTCACCACGGGTTGATTACAGGCATTTTGCCGGTTTTGGCAGACCGGCAATTTTGGTTGCCTGCTTAGCAGGGCCCTCGGGGAAAAGGCGAAACAGGTAACGGCTGTTTCCTTTTTCTTCGCCATACTTTTTTGCCATCGCCTTCACCAGCATTCTTACGGCGGGGGAAGTATTAAATTCCAGATAAAAGTCGCGTACGAAGCGCACGACTTCCCAATGGGCATCTGTCATGGTGATGGCTTCTTCTGCCGCAATCTGCAGCGCCAGGCCTTCGCTCCAGTCCTGATGGTTTTTCAGATAACCTTCGGCATCGACAGCAATTTCGTCACCGTTGTAATTCATAGTGCATCCTCAGATTCGTTCGGGCTGCAGTTTACCAAACTGGCCCCACAGAAAAAGCAAAAACCCCGCCTGAGCGGGGTTTTTCAGTTTACCTGCAGTGCGTTAGTTACTGCGTGAGAAACCCAGGATGCTTAACAGGCTCACGAAGATGTTATAGAGGGAAACATACAGGCTGACCGTTGCACGAATATAGTTGGTTTCGCCGCCATGAATGATGTTGCTGGTTTCCCACAAAATAGCCCCCGCCGAGAACAGAATGAACAGGGCGCTAATCGCCAGTTGCAGCGCTGGCAAGTGCAGGAACAGGTTCGCCACCACGGCGACCAGTAACACGACAAAGCCCGCCATCATCATGCCGCCAAGGAAGGACATATCCCGTCCTGTCGTCAGCACATAGGCAGAGCAGCAGAAAAACACCAGTGCCGTTCCGCCGAGCGCCAGGGCGATCACGTCACCCATCCCTGCGGCCAGATAGGTGCTCAGGATAGGACCCAGACAGTAGCCCAGGAAGCCCGTAAATGCGAAAGCAGCTAAAATTCCCGCCGGGCTGTCAGCCAGACGGTAGGTCAGGAACATCAGACCATAGAAGCCCACCAGCATCAGGATCAAACCCGGGGCGGGCAGGGCCAGCAGTGTACTCGCTGTTGCGGTCAGCGCGGAAAAGGCGAGGGTCAGGCCCAGCAGAAAATAGGTGTTACGCAGGACCTTGTGCGTACTCAGTAATGACTGTCGCGATGATGATGAAACTATTCTGTCCATGTTGCGCTCCTGTAAGGCAGAACACCAAATATGCGTTGAGAATACGCAGCGCGATAAAGCGGGAAAAGAGGTTTTACCCTTCTTTACGCGAAAAAAACGCTAATTCTTTGAGCACACTGGCGATTTTGACAACGAATAACGCTTTTTTGACTGTTTTTCAGGCGAACGGATTATCACAGGCTTTACATCTCCATAGGGGATGTTTATAGTGCGCGTCATTGCGGAGGGGTGGCCGAGCGGCTTAAGGCAGCGGTCTTGAAAACCGCCGATGGGAAACCATCCGAGAGTTCGAATCTCTCCTCCTCCGCCACTTCATCTCTTAAAGAGTGAAGTGGCAAGACAGCGTTATCGCATCTTGCCTTTGCAGTAGTATGACAACCCGGAGGGATGGCCGAGCGGCTTAAGGCAGCGGTCTTGAAAACCGCCGATGGGAAACCATCCGAGAGTTCGAATCTCTCTTCCTCCGCCACATTCACAGGCCAGCACAGCGTGCTGGCCTGTTTCGTTTTACGTGCCTGACACATTTCTTCATTATTATCCCTGCCTTTTCAGTAAACTGGACTGTTTTTACCCGCGTCCGGTATCTCTGCTATAGTCCAGTAATTGTTTTTACTGTCACCTGGCGCTTTTCAGGGGCAAGCTGAGTTACACTATCCGTCACGTCGCTCTATGGCGAGCTAATCGGTTGATAGCCAGAGTGTTTTTTTACTGAATGAATGGAATAGGCACAATGATCAAGAAACTGAGTCTTTGCGCATTGTCGGTACTCGCTGCATTACCGATCGGGACGCTGGCCCACGCCGCGGATAACGAGATGCAGCTCCAGCAGGTACTGATGTTTAGCCGCCATAATCTGCGTGCGCCGCTTGCGGATAACGGTAGCGTACTGGCACAGTCCACCAAAAAAAGCTGGCCAGAGTGGGAGGTGCCCGGCGGGCAACTGACCACCAAAGGTGGCGTGCTGGAAGTCTATATGGGTAACTACACGCGCCAGTGGCTTGCGCAGCAGGGCCTGGTGAAGAACGGCGCCTGTCCGGACAGCAACAGTGTGTTTGTCTACGCAAACAGCCTGCAACGTACCGTAGCGACGGCCCAGTTTTTTGTAAATGGTGCCTTCCCGGGCTGTGATATTACGGTGACCCATCAGGATGAAATGGGCAGCATGGATCCGGTATTTAATCCCGTGATCACCGACGGCAATGAAGAATTCATCAAAAAAGCGCTGGCGGACATGACTGCCGCTAATGAGAAGCTGGCCCTGAAGCCAGCGTATCAGCGTCTGGACAAAATTGTCGACTACAAGTCTTCTCCGGCCTGTAATAACAAAAAGCAGTGCGATCTGAGCAGTGGGCAAAATACCTTTATTGTTGAAAACGGCAAAGAGCCTGGCGTGAACGGACCGCTGAAAGTGGGGAATTCCCTTATGGATGCCTTTACGCTGCAATATTACGAAGGCTTCCCGCTGGATCAGGTTGCCTGGGGGCAAATTAAAACCCCTGAGCAGTGGCAGTCACTGTCAGCGATCAAAAACGGTTATCAGGACACGCTGTTTACCACACCAGATGTGGCACGCAACGTCGCGGCTCCGCTGGTGGACTATATCCGCAGCCAGCTCATCGATCAGGATAAAGCTGACTCACCCAAAGTGACCCTGATGGTAGGGCATGACTCCAACATAGCGTCATTGTTGAGCGCCTTACAGGTCAAACCTTATGATCTGCCAGAGACCTATGAGAAAACGCCCATCGGTGGACAGGTGGTGTTTGAACGCTGGCATGATGCCAAAAACAACAAAGACCTGCTGAAGATGGAATACGTGTATCAGACCGCCGATCAGTTGCGCGATGCCCAGGTGTTAAGTCTGAAAACGCCACCGAAGCGCGTCACCCTGCAACTGGCGGGTTGCCCGACTGACGCGAACGGTTACTGCAGCTGGGAGCAGTTTACCCAGGTGCTGAACAGCGCGCTGCAGGGGACCGCGTTGCAACCGGCGGCGGCAGAGCAGCCAGCGGCCAGTGCCAACGCGGGCGCGGCGAATCCTGCGGAGTCAAAAGCTGACGATAAAGCCAGCGCCGATAAGGCGACGGCTGATAGCGCTGCTGCCCAGAAAGCGGCTGACGATAAGGTAAAGGCGGACAAAGCGGCTGACGAGAAAGCGAAAGCTGATAAAGCAGCCGCGGATAAAGCCGCTGCGCAAAAGGCGGCGGATGAGAAGGCCAGCGCTGATAAGGCTGCTGCCCAGAAAGCAGCGGATGACAAAGCCAAAGCGGAAAACGCCGCCAACGCGCAAAATAAAACAGATAACAGTCCTGCGAAGCAGCCCGCTGCAGCCAACTAATAGCTTTCGGTCACTGAAAACAAAAAACCCCGTTAAGACGGGGTTTTTTTACGCTTCAGGCTGCGCTTATCCGGCCACAACCACCAGTTTCTGGTTCGCAAACTCTTTGATACCCAGATCCGAAAGTTCGCGTCCGTAGCCAGAACGCTTCACACCGCCGAAAGGCAGCTCCGCAGAGGTGTCGCTCTGCGAGTTGATGAACACCATGCCCGTTTCAATGGCGGAGGCCAGTTTACGGCCACGCGCAATATCACGTGTCCACACGGAACCGCCCAGCCCATAGTGTGAATCATTGGCCAGGGCCACCGCCTCGTCATCACTGGCGACCACATAAACCTGCGCCACCGGGCCAAAAAACTCCTGAAAATAGGCAGGGTTATCGCGGGTGATATGAGTAAGCAGCGTGGGCTGGTAATAGCATCCTACGCCCGCCACCGCTTTACCACCTGTGACCAGCTTAGCGCCGTTTGCGACGGCTTCATCAACCTGTTTAACCAGACGATCGCGCGCATCAGCCGACGAAAGCGGTCCCAGAGTAGTTTTCTCATCCAGCGGATCGCCCAACACCGCTGCATTAAGCGCCGCACTGAATTTATCGATAAAGGTATCCGCAATCTTCTCGTTCAGAATAAAACGCTTGGCTGCTGTACAGACCTGACCGCAGTTGCTCAGTCGCGCCTGCACGCCCTGACGAACGGCTTCATCCAGATCGGCATCCTCCGTGACCACAAAGACGTCATTCCCGCCCAACTCCAGCGTGGATTTTTTCAAATGCTTACCAGCCTGTTCAGCAACGGCGCTTCCCGCCCGTTCGGATCCTGTCAGAGCCACGCCCTGTACCCGGTCATCGGCAATCAGTTCCGCAACCTGATCGGTAGAGATAAACAGGTTGGTCCAGGCACCCTCAGGCGCGCCCGCTTCCTTCACCAGCTTTTCGAAGACATCGGCACAATGCGGCACGATGTTGGCGTGTTTAGCCAGTACCGGATTACCCAGTGCCAGATTTGGTGCCAGCACGCGCATCAGTTGGTAGTAGGGGAAGTTCCACGGTTCGACCGCAACCAGCACACCAATGGGATGATACTCAACCCAGGCGTCGCCCAACTCACTTTCATAAGGTTGTGGCTTCAGGATACGTTCTGCATGCTCAGCGTAATAGCGGGCGATTTGCGCGCAGATTTTGACTTCGCCACGGCTTTGGCCAATCAGCTTGCCCATCTCTTTACTGGCAATAGTCGCCAGTTCTTCCGCACGGTCATCAATCAGATCAGCCAGTTTTTTCAATACCTGAAGTCGTGGCTGAATAGCGCCTTTACTCCAGGCAGAGTGGAACAGCCGATCCGCCGTTTCCAGCGCTTGCGTCACGGCCGCGCTGTCATGGGAAGGCCAGCTTTTCATTAACTGATTGTTTGCCGGGTTGATGCTTTGATAGGAAGACATAGAATTCTCCGTGGTCAACGATAAAAAAAAGGGCGGGGCCAGGCCCGCCATGCCGTCAGACGTTCTTTCGCTCAACCGTTTTGTCGTCCCACGTGAGGACGTCCTGATCGGTTTTTTCAAACGCGCGGATTAATACGTCATCGCTTCCCTGTTGACGCCAGATCTCTTCCGCCAGGCGCTCGTCATAGTTTGCGACTTCAAAAATGGCCTCGGCAATTTCGGGCGAGGTGTGACGCAAACTGGCCCATTCACCTACGTGATGTGCTTTTGACTGATTCGTCGACATACTGATCTCCTTCTGAAAGGTTAGTCCTTAAGTTTTGCTGCCAGCCCGGCAACGTGTTCGCCCTGGAAACGGGCAATAATCAATTCTTCCTGGGTTGGCTGACGTGAACCGTCACCACCGGCCAGCGTAGTGGCACCATAAGGCGTACCGCCGCGGACCTCAGAAATGTCAAACATCTCTTTGGTACCATAGCCGATAGGCACGATGACCATGCCGTGGTGGGCGAGGGTGGTCCAGACAGACGTAATGGTTTGTTCCTGTCCTCCTCCGGTACCGGTGGAGGTAAAGACGCTGGCAATTTTGCCGTAGAGCGCGCCAGAGGCCCACAGGCCGCCTGTCCGGTCCCAGAATGTTCGCATCTGCCCTGACATGTTGCCGAAACGGGTAGGGGTGCCCACGATGATGGCATCGTAGTCAGGCAGTATCTCTGGCGTCGCTTCAGGCGCGGATTGCTGAGTTTTACCGCCAACTTCCGCAAAGCGTTGTGCATCCATGGTTTCGGGGACGCGCATCACATCTACCTGGGCGCCAGGCACCTTGCGTGCGCCTTCTGCGACAGCGTTCGCCATGGTTTCAACGTGTCCATACATTGAATAGTAAAGCACCAGAATCTTAGCCATTGATCTCTCCGGGAGTTAGTCAACACATCGAAAAGTATAGAAGAGCTTTACCTGACTGTGAGAAATCACCGGTCAGACAGTCAGCGTAACGGCACTGAAAATGCTGAGAATGGGTTTTTTTAAGGATTAATCGTCGTCTTTTAAGTCAATTCTTAGCGTAGAGTATGTTTCTAAATGTAATTTTCAGCGATCCAGAGACCTAAAAGGTGGAATGTCACACAGGCTTTCACGCACATGTCCTTCGATGAACATCAAGCCGCCTCACGTGAAGCGATGTGGCACTGAACGTTCATGCATCAGAAGATCGCAAACCGGTGCAGGTATGTTCACCTGTTATCGCTCCAGCCCAGACCGTGTCAGGCGACGGGGTGCCGCCTGATGCGAGGCGACAGTCACGCGGCAGGAAACGGAATTGCATTCGCCCGAATCACTGATCACAATAGCGCCTGAAAACAGATACAGGTGAATTATGTCGGATACGACTCGCAAACTGACCGTCGGTATTACGCGTCAGGAACTGGTCCTTATTTTTATTACGGTAATCTGGGGGGGAACGTTTCTGATCGTGCATCAGGCGATGCATTATTCAGGTCCGTTCTTCTTTGTCGGTTTACGCTTTGCTACCGCTGCGCTGTTACTGGCGTTTTTTTTCCGCCGCTATCTTGCTGCTGTCTGTTGGCGCGAAGTCAAAGCGGGCACGATGATCGGCCTCACGATTGCGGGGGGCTACGGCTTACAAACCTGGGGCATGCAGACGATATCCAGCAGTCAGTCAGCGTTTCTCACCGCGCTTTATGTTCCTGTGGTGCCGCTGTTGCAGTGGCTGTTTCTGCGCCGTCCGCCAAAACTGATGGCGTGGTTGGGTATTTCACTGGCGTTCTGCGGATTGATTCTGGTCGCGGGGCCGCAGGATGGCCGAATTGCGCTGAATCAAGGGGAAGCCGCGACGTTACTCAGCACGCTGGCTATTGCCGGAGAAATCATTCTTATCAGTCGTTATGCCGGTCAGGTTGATGTGCGTCGGGTGACCTTCATTCAACTGACTGTCGCTTCACTGTGTGCCTTCTGCTTTATGATCCCGAATGGTGAATCCGTGCCTGCGTTATCGACCCCGCTGTTAGTCAGCGCGGTCGGGCTCGGCGCAGCCAGTGCGCTGATACAGGTAACAATGAACTGGGCTCAACGCAGCGTATCACCGACACGCGCCACGGTCATTTATGCCGGTGAACCGGTCTGGGCGGGTGTGGTGGGGCGTTTAGCAGGCGAGCGTCTGCCGGCCGCTGCTATTCTTGGCGGTATCCTGATTGTCTGCGGGGTCATTGTCAGCGAGTTGCGCTGGAAACATAGCATGCCATCGGCCTCTTCCGATGAATAGTGGCGCGAGAATAAGTGCTTATGGCCCTGTCAGTGTGGCCCTTTCCCTGCGCCGTACATCACAGCTGTCGGCACGTTACCGCCTGAAAACAGTCTGTTGCCGTGATGCGTAACGGTAACGTGAAGGAGAAACGTATGAAAAAGGCTACGCCCGGGCCAACGCGTCGTGCGGTCGCCGTTGCAGCGAAACGTGCGGCAATTCTGCAGGCTGCCCTGACCTGTTTTTCCCAGTTTGGTATTCACGGGACGCGGCTGGAGAAAGTCGCGGAGCAGGCTGGCGTCTCCAAAACCAATTTGCTGTACTACTATCCCTCTAAAGAAGCGCTTTATATTGCCGTATTAAAAGAGATCCTGGATGTCTGGCTGGCACCGCTACGTGCCCTGACTTACGAGCAGGAGCCGTTGCGCGCCGTGCGTCAGTATATTCGCCTTAAGCTGGAGGTTTCTCGCGATTATCCACAGGCATCAAAGTTGTTTTGCCTGGAAATGCTGCAGGGTGCGCCCTTGCTGAAAGGTGAACTGGCCGGCGATCTGAAGACGTTGATGGACGACAAAACAGCGATAATTGAGCGCTGGATAGCTGAAGGACGGCTGGCGGCGATTGCGCCTCAGCATCTGATCTTTATGCTGTGGGCGACGACACAGCATTATGCTGACTTTGCCAGCCAGGTCGAAGCGATCACGGGGAATCAGCTCAGCAATCCTGTTTTCTTCGAGGAAACGGTGGAGAACGTTCAGCGCATTATTATTGAAGGCATTCGCGTTCGTTAATAAAACGCGATCAAACTCAGCCCTGTAACAGACAAGGGAGTGGCGTGATGGATTCTGTTTCACAATGTGTTCTGGGCGCATCCGTGGCGCTGGCTGTTATGGGGCGGCGCGTACCTGCCTGGCAAGCCGCGGCGGTAGGCGCAATCAGTGGCACATTGCCCGATCTGGATGTGTTTATCGACCACGGTGATGCTATCCGCAACATGACGCTGCACCGGACTGAAAGCCATGCCTTACTCTATCTGACGTTGTGTTCACCGTTGCTCGCCGCGCTGGTCGCGCGGCTTTTCAAATCCGGCGTGACATGGATCGCCTGGTGGCCTGCTATTTGGCTGGCGCTGATCACGCATCCCCTTCTTGATTTGATGACAGTCTATGGCACTCAGCTTGGGCTGCCTCTCACCGATCATCCTTATGCGATTGGCAGCATGTACATCGTCGATCCGCTTTATACGTTGCCGCTTATCATCGGGCTCTGTGTCGCTTTGTGGCGGCGTAACAGACGGGGATTACGCTGGAATCACGCGGGGCTGGCACTCAGTACCGGCTACCTTGCCTGGAGTATGGTCATTCAGCAGGTGGCTGATGAACACATTAAACACTCATTCGAACAGCAGGGGGTGGCGACTGACAAGGTGTTGGTCACCCCAACGGCATTCAATACGCTGGTCTGGCGCAGCGTCATCATCACGCCTGACCGCTATGGCGAGGCTTACTGGTCTTTGCTGTCGCCTGCTCGTCCTGTCACGGTAACGTGGCGGCCGCGTCATCCTGAGCTATTCGTCCCGTTTAAAGGAAACTGGCTGGCAGAACGTGTTGCCTGGTTCAGCCATGGCTTTTATGCCATGGATGAGCGTGACGGGCAGGTCACCATTGCAGATTTGCGTATGGGAGAAGGGAGCCATTACACGTTTACGTTTGGTTTGGGCACGGCGGAAAGCCCTGATTTGCAGCCACAGCGCCTGCCGTCTGGTGAACGGGCCCTGCGCCGCGGCGTCAATCGTATACTTGAGCGGTTATAAAAAAGCCCGACGTGCGTCGGGCTTTTTTCAGTCTCTATATCAACGACGCGTGCGTCGACGCAGTTGCCAGCCTGCGGCGAGCAGGATAAACCACAACGGCGTGACCATGAGTGCCTGTCGCGTGTCTTCCTGCAGTGTTAGCAGCACCAGTATAAAGACAAAAAACGCCATACATGCCCAGCACATGAATTTGCCTAAAGGCATTTTAAATGTCGAGGCGGCATGACGTTCCGGAAATTTTTTGCGATATGCAAGGTAACTGCACAGGATAATTGTCCACACAAACATAAACAGAATGGCAGACACGGTGGTCACCAGCGTAAAGACCGTCATCACATTCGGGATCAGGTAAATCAGAGCCACACCACACAGCAGGCAGAAGCAGGAAAAGAACAAGCCGGTCGTGGGCACCGCGCGTGACGATAAACGACCAAAAGCACGGCTGGCAACGCCCTGCTGCGACAGACCATACAGCATGCGGCTGGTGGAGAAAATACCGCTGTTGGCTGAGGATGCCGCCGACGTCAGGACCACGAAGTTAACAATGCTGGCCGCAGCTGGCAGGCCAATGAGCACGAACATTTCCACAAACGGACTGCGATCGGCCATCACTTCGGTCCACGGGGTAACGGACATAATCACCAGCAGCGCCAGAACATAGAACATAATGACGCGCAGCGGAATGGCATTAATGGCCCGCGGTAAAACCCTGTGCGGGTCATGCGTTTCGGCCGCCGCTGTTCCCACCAGCTCGATACCGACAAACGCAAAGACGGCGATCTGGAATCCGGCAAAAAATCCGCTCAGTCCTTTCGGGAAAAGCCCCCCGTGATCCCAGATATTACTCAGTGCAGCGGTGCCACCACCCGGCGACGGGTAATGAATGGACACCAACACAATGCCGGTAATGATCAGCGCGACAATCGCCACGATCTTGATGATGGCAAACCAGAACTCCATCTCGCCAAATAATTTCACCGTGGCAATGTTTAAGGCCAGGAAAACAAAAACACATAGCAGTGCGCTCATCCAGATCGAAAAGCCGGGAAACCAGAGCTGGAAGTAGGCGCTTATAGCCACCACGTCGGCAATGCCGGTAACAACCCAACAGAACCAGTATGTCCAGCCGGTGAAGTAGCCGGCCCAGGGACCCAGTAAGTCAGCCGCAAAGTCGCTAAAGGATTTATACTCAAGATTCGACAGCAGTAATTCGCCCATTGCCCGCATGACAAAAAACAGCATGAAGCCGATGATCATGTAAACGAAAATGATCGAAGGCCCTGCCAGACTAATTGTTTTACCCGAGCCCATGAACAAACCGGTGCCAATCGCACCGCCAATAGCGATGAGCTGGATGTGTCGGTTATGAAGATTACGTCGCAGCGTGTCATCGCCCTGTGAGCTCGCCTGCGTTTGAGTAGATTGATCAACCATGAAAGTGTCTTTCCTGTCTTGATGTTGTGTCAGCTCTGGTGGCTGTTGAGAATACCGGATTGCCGGGAGCAATTTGGCATAAGATAGTGGAAGTGTTAATGAAAACGGTAATTGTTTTTTAACAATATCGGACAACGCTGGCATTAAAACGGCGCTTTCACTTAACGTTGGCGATTTTTACGTCAGATTAAGTAATATTTCATCACCCTGTGTCATCTTTTAAGCGTATCCTGCCGTGTGCTTCTACACTACCTCCGTACAGCTTCTTTCAGCTACAGAGGTTCTATGCGCACACTTGTTCTGCTTATCATCATGACCGGAGTGGGGTGGATGAGTTTGCCATGGTTAAAACAGCACCTTCCTGCGCAATTTAATCCCTTTACGCCACTCTCTGTAACGGATCCGCCGGGCTGGATGACGCGATTAAAACTCAAAAGACTGCAAACTGATCCCGCCGCCTGTCTTGACGTGATGCAGCGTGCACAGCAGGCCGGCGTTGTACGTTTCAGTCAACGGCCGGCGGTGACAGGGGCCTGCCCGTTGTCCGGCCCCCTCAGGCTGCAAAATTTTGGGCCCGTCTCGCTCAGCAGCAGTTTCCTCGCCAGTTGCCCAATGGCCGTTGCGGCTACAATGTACGTGGCTTACAGCCGCGAGCAAATGTTACATCTGTCTGGCAGTGATCTGACCCGAATTGAACATGTCGGAAGTTATGCCTGCCGCAACATCTACCATCAGGCCACCGGACGGCTGAGTGAACATGCCAGCGCGGATGCCTGGGATATTACCGCCTACCAGCTTGCTAACGGCGAGTGGTTGGTGCCAGGAAAAAACTGGCAACAACCTGGCCAGAAATCACTATTACTTCATGCATTATGGCGATCGGGTTGTAACTTTTTTGGTAATGCGCTTGGGCCTGATTATAATCGCGCGCATGCTACACATTTTCATCTGGGCATGCGGGGGGCGGGTTATTGCAGGTGAGATTAACCTTTACTTTCACCGTAAAACTGTGTCGTGGGTTTAATATTATTTTCTTCTGTTCTGCTTTTTTACTGTTTTAAAAAGGGTGTCACATCTGCTTATTTTTTCTCATGGCGTCAGTGTTATTTAAATCATTCACCCGGTGTTATCACCGTTCATTGCCTGCTAAATGACCAAATTGAGAGAGTATACTGCATTATTATTACCTGACTGGGTGAATGATGCCGTTTTAGCAGGGCGATAAATTTGAGTTATCTGTACATAAATAAAGGAGGATGACAGTGTCGTTAAATAATTATTTTTCTCTTTTCAGATGCGTTATTTATTAAATAAGTTATCTGTACAAGCCCGCACCAGGCCAAAATGACAGCGGTCACAGGTCTGCGCCATCCGCCAGGCGTCTTGCCTGTAAAGACGGGCAGTGCCGTTATGCAGGCCGTTCAACAGGCCTTGTACGGCCGTCTGCCCTACGACGCAGAGCCATAAGCCATCTTTTGTAGGACCAAAAGATCCGGGTAAAACGCGTACCAGAAAAGGGGTGCTTTCCCTGCCTGACTGCAGAAAACATGCGGCGGTGATTGCCTGAAAAAGACATCGTGTTTTACAAGATATGATCTGCGTTTTTTTTCAGCATAATAGGTTGCCGAGCGCAACTTATCGAGTGAGATTTGTTGATCATGGCTATGTTAAATGATTGAAAAAATATAAGAAAAATCTTATTATTTCCTCTGTTGCACTCGCCTGAGTTATCCCGAAGCGTTTGCTTACCCTGTATTTTTATCCTTTTCTCTGCAGGTCGTTGTCGCCAGAATGAAAATAATGCTTTTTATGACGTCGCAACAAAGAGTAAATTAATTACATAACGTGTTAATCAGAAATACCCGGCAAGTTGTTGAATTTGAGGCAATATGATAGGTGAAGATTATTTTTCCTGGCGTGAAAATGTCGAACAGCACTTTCAGGTATTAACGGCAGCTCCGCAATTAAAGGGGCTTTTACAGGATTATATCCAGTCACTGGGCTTCGATTTTTTCGCTTTTTTTATCCAGCATCGCGTTCCTTTTACGCGTCCGCGAGTTTATTTGCATGATACTTACCCCGAAGCGTGGATTAAACGTTATAAGGAACGGAATTATTATGCCATTGACCCCGTGTTGCAGCGCTGCCTGCGTGCTGGAAAAGGGGTGGAATGGACACCTGAACTCTTTTGCTCGGCGAAGGAAATGTGGCAAGAAGCGGGTAATTTTGGGCTGCTGAGCGGATTTTCTTGTTCTGCAATGGCGTCAAATCGAGCCGTTGGTATATTATCTATAGGTTCGCATCGTCCCTTTATTACTGACTGTCGGCAAGTGGAGCTGGAGGTAAAGTTGCACTTCCTCGCCGAGCAAAGCTTGTGCTTACTTGAACGCCTCAATGATGAAGCGCTGATGGTTCAGGGAAATGATTTCAGCCAGCGTGAGCTGGAAATTTTGAAATGGACCGCAGAGGGAAAAACCTCTCAGGAAATTTCACTTATTTTGTCGATTTCTGAACACACCGTAAATTTTTACCAAAAAAATATGAAAAAACGTTTTAATGTTTCCAATAAAACGCAGATTGCCTGCTATGCCGCAGCAATTGGTGTGATTTAAAAGAAAAGCAACTGCCAACTTTAGTAGTTCCTTACCTGAAGGGACTTCTCTACCCTGCGCGGGTGCGCTTTTGGCAGGCGCATAGAAATCATTGCAAACATGGGGATGTCAGAGGCGCATGATGAAAATAGTTCAAACGCAGTTAAAGGATATGCCATCCTCTTTGCTTGCCGAACTTGGCAGCTACCGTTACAGCGTGTTTGCGCGGGGTGAAGGCTGGTCGATTCCACCGCGTCTGAGTACACCAGGGCAAGAATATGACCGGTATGACCGCTCTGATGTGACCTGGTTAATCGCCTGGAGCGTGCGAAGCGGCATTAGCGGCTGCGCCCGCCTGATGCCCTGGACGGAACCCGAGCAAACGGAAGGCATTGTTTTGCCGTTCGATCATGAAAAGGTCTGGGAAATGTCCCGCTTCTCTGCACGACTGGAAGTGGATCCTGAGCTACCGCTCAATATTCTGTGGCATGCGGTACAGCTGGCGGAGCTGAACGGCATTGAATGCATTATCAGTTCGGCTACGCCGATGCTGGAAAAAATGTTTGAGGAACATCAGGTCGTCTATGAACCTCTGACGCCGGGTTTAATTCTGTCAGAGGATAATCTCTTTGCCATCCGTATCCCCGTCAGTCAACCTGCGCTGGCAGAGAAATACCGTGGTACGCGGCGTTTCAGCCCGGAAGAGGTGCTGCCTTCACTCGGCGTTTCCGTTAACTGGCATTCGAACGGTTAGCGCGCTGCCCCCGGGCGGGGGCAGCACAAGCCATTACTGGCGATAAGCCGCTTTGATTTGTTTAATGGTGTTACTGAACACGTCTGCCTGCGGCTTTTCGCCCAGTGTTTTCACATAACGTTCCATATTAATGATTACTTTTCCGGCATCAGCCTGGCCCATCCCTTTCAGGATCAAAGTAATCATCATCTTAAGGCAAGCCACTTCATCAGATAATTTTTGCGTTTCCTGCGAGGTAGCGAAATCTTCATCGCTCATGAATTTCTCCTTGGTGATTAACATCGTCTCTACAATCTTTACGCGCAGCAATCGGTGAGTATATCACACGAAAGACCACTTGCTGTTAGCGTGGGCAACGCAGGCTGTTTAATTATGTCAGTTCAGTCATATTAATTAATCACGGATGTGAATAGTAGCTGACGAGAGCGTCGCAGTTTGGTAAAAATCTCATAAATACAATATCGTCTGATTGTTGTAACTGTTTGATAAAACATTTTTTTTACATTATACAGGCTGTCATGTCTGTTCCTGCAGGCGTAAACAAGAACAGAGCCAGGTTGCATGAAGATAAAACACTGACGCGATCTGACCTGCCACTTTGTATCTGTGCTTTTAATGCAAAAACAGGTATGATTGCCGCTTGCAATCGTTAAATGCTACCTCTTTATTAGCTGCGGAGTGCTTCGCGTTGATCACTGTCCTTCTTGTCGATGACCATGAGCTGGTACGTGCCGGCATCCGCCGTATTCTTGAAGATATCAAAGGTCTGGTGATCGCTGGCGAAGCGTGTTGTGGCGAAGATGCAGTTAAGTGGTGTCGGGCTAATCAGGTTGACGTCATCTTAATGGACATGAATATGCCGGGTATCGGTGGGCTGGAAGCCACGCGCAAAATCGTGCGCTACAACCCGGATATCAAAATTATTATGCTGACGATTCACACTGAAAACCCGCTGCCTGCCAAAGTGATGCAGGCCGGTGCGGCAGGTTATCTGAGTAAAGGTGCCGCGCCGCAGGAAGTGGTGAACGCGATTCGTTCGGTTAAGGCCGGCCAACGCTACATTGCCTCGGACATTGCTCAGCAAATGGCGTTAAGCCAGATTGAGCCGCAAAAAGCCGAATCTCCCTTCAGCTGTTTGTCGGAAAGGGAATTGCAGATTATGCTGATGATCACCAAAGGACAAAAGGTGACGGAAATTTCCGAGCAGCTGAATCTCAGTCCTAAAACCGTTAACAGCTACCGCTACAGAATGTTCAGTAAGCTGAATATCAGTGGCGACGTAGAGTTAACGCATCTGGCCATCAGACATGGCCTGTTCAATGCGGAGCCGTTAATCAGTAGTGAGTGACCTCTTTAATCCCAAAAATTTTCTCAGTACGGTCACCAGCGAGCCAGGTGTTTACCGGATGTACGATGTGTCCGGAACGGTTATCTATGTCGGCAAAGCGAAAGATCTGAAAAAGCGACTGACAAGCTACTTTCGCACCCAGGTGGGTAGCCGAAAAACCGAAGCGCTGGTAAGTAACATCCATCACATTGATGTCACCGTAACCCACACTGAAACCGAAGCGTTGTTGCTTGAGCATAATTACATCAAGCTTTATCAACCGCGCTATAACGTTCTGTTGCGTGACGATAAATCCTACCCCTACATTTTTCTGAGTGGCGACACACACCCGCGTCTGGCAATGCACCGGGGCGCTAAGCACGCCAAAGGGGAGTATTTCGGTCCGTTTCCTAATGGTTATGCGGTAAGAGAAACGCTGGCGTTGCTGCAAAAGGTCTTTCCGATACGGCAATGTGAAAACAGCGTTTACCGCAACCGCACGCGCCCCTGTTTGCAGTACCAGATTGGCCGCTGTCTTGGCCCTTGCGTGGCAGGGTTGGTCAGTGAGGAGGAATACGCCCAGCAGACAGATTACGTCAGACTGTTTTTAGCAGGCAAAGACGATCAGGTGCTGAATCTGCTGGTGACGCGCATGGAAGAAGCCAGTCAGTCACTGCGCTTCGAAGACGCGGCCCGGCTGCGCGATCAGATTCAGGCCGTCAGACGCATTACCGAGAAGCAGTTTGTCTCTAATCAGGGCGACGATCTGGATGTGATTGGCGTTGCCTATGACGCCGGAATGGCGTGTTTGCACGTTCTGTTTATCCGCCAGGGGAAAGTACTGGGAAGCCGAAGCTATTTTCCCAAAGTGCCTGCGGATACGGACCTGGCTGAAGTCGTCCAGACCTTCGTCGGACAGTTCTATTTGCAGGGCAGCGAAATGCGCACCTTGCCCAGCGAGATTTTACTCGATTTCACTTTGCCCGAACGTGAGTTGCTAGCAGACTCATTGACAGAATTAGCCGGTCGACGGGTAAACATTCAAAGTAAACCCCGCGGCGATCGCGCGCGTTACCTCAAGCTGGCTCGGACCAATGCCGGTTCGGCATTAAAAACGCGTCTGTCGCAGCATTCCACGATTCATCAGCGCCTCACCGCGTTGGCCGAATTTCTCAAACTGGAGAAGATTGGCCGCATGGAGTGTTTTGACATCAGTCATACTATGGGTGAACAAACCATCGCTTCCTGCGTCGTGTTTGATCAAAACGGCCCGCTTCGTGCTGACTACCGTCGTTATAACATCACCGGCATCACACCCGGCGATGACTATGCGGCCATGAACCAGGTGCTACGCCGCCGTTATGGCAAAGCGATTGAAGAAGAAAAAATTCCCGATGTGATCCTGATAGATGGAGGCAAAGGTCAGCTGGCACAGGCAAAACAGGTGTTTGCAGAGCTGGACGTGCCCTGGGATAAATCCCGCCCCATTTTGCTGGGCGTTGCAAAGGGCACCGATCGTAAAGCCGGTCTGGAAACCTTATTTTTCGAGCCAGAAGGCGAGGGTGTTTCTCTGTCACCCGATGCGCCAGCGCTTCATGTCATTCAGCATATTCGTGATGACGCTCACAATCATGCAATTTCAGGGCACCGTAAAAAACGGGCCAAAGTCAAAAACACCAGCGCACTGGAAAGTATCGAGGGCGTGGGACCAAAACGGCGACAGCAGTTGCTCAAGTACATGGGCGGCCTGCAACCGTTGATGAATGCGTCGGTCGAGGAGATCGCCAATGTGCCCGGTATATCGCATGCGCTGGCGGAAAAAATCTACTACTCGTTGAAACACTAGCATTGAAACAGGGGGGGCAATGTAGGAACATACGTTAAACACCACCCAATCCAGACAGTTACCAGCATATGCAATTTAACATTCCGACCTGTCTTACCCTGTTTCGCGTCGTTCTTATTCCGTTCTTTGTGCTGGCTTTCTATCTGCCTTTCCACTGGGCGCCCTTTGTTACCGCGTTGATTTTCGTTGTTGCCGCCGTGACCGACTGGTTCGATGGCTTCCTGGCTCGCCGCTGGAAGCAGACAACCCGCTTTGGTGCGTTTCTCGATCCGGTGGCGGATAAGGTGATGGTGGCCATTGCTTTGGTACTGGTTGCGGAATATTTCCATGCCTGGTGGATCACGCTGCCCGCTGCCACGATGATCGCCCGTGAAATTATTATTTCAGCCCTGCGCGAGTGGATGGCAGAGATAGGTAAACGGAGCAGCGTTGCGGTTTCCTGGATCGGTAAAGTGAAAACCACCGCGCAGATGTTTTCGCTTTTTGCTCTGCTGTGGCGTCCGGACAGTATGGTGGTCGGTGTTGGCGTGGTCGCGCTGTACATTGCTGCGGTGCTGACGTTCTGGTCCATGTTCCAGTATTTAAGCGCTGCCAGAGGCGATTTGCTCGAACCGTGATCGATGCGATTCAAAAAGCAGCAAACGGACGCAATGTGGGGATAATTTTATTGACTCACCGCGTCATCTCAGTAGAATGCATCGCATCGAACGGCAGCACAGCTGCAGAAGCTAAGAAAAATCAGTAAGTTCGATAAAGCGTAGTAAAGTCTGACCCTTCAGCAGCGAGTTATCTGAACGGTAAGATGATGCGGGAATAGCTCAGTTGGTAGAGCACGACCTTGCCAAGGTCGGGGTCGCGAGTTCGAGTCTCGTTTCCCGCTCCAAATTCGCAGGCCAGGCAATCCTGGCGGCAAATCGGTTTTAGGCGCGTTGGCAGAGTGGCTATGCAGCGGATTGCAAATCCGTGTACCTCGGTTCGACTCCGGGACGCGCCTCCAGTTATACCTCGCCCGGGTGGTGAAATCGGTAGACACAAGGGATTTAAAATCCCTCGATCGTAAGGTCGTGCGGGTTCAAGTCCCGCCCCGGGCACCATATTGAAACACCCATAAAATCAAGTCGTAGCAATGTCGTTTAAGCCGCCTCTTTGGGCGGTTTTTTGTTTTTATAAGCCCTTCCTGCTATGTCATTTCTGATTCTCGTCTCCGGCTCTTGTTAAACCCCTTTCTCCCTTTGCCGTTTGTCTCCTCCTGTGCTGACCTGACGCTGTTTTTTATAACATGCCACGTCTGGCAATCCAGCAATCCAGCAAAGGCATCAAGATGACGTCTGCACGATGAGTGGAAACAAGCCCGGTAGACTGAGAAAGAGACACTTTACGGGTACAGGCAGCATGATATCGATTACCGAAAGCGCTCGTCCTGAATGTGGGTGACAGTAGCAAAACCAGTAACAGTTTTGACTATGCTCTCTATCCCCGTTTTGACAGATATGACGGTGACAGACGGCATTGCCTGGTATTTTCGCCTTTGGCTACGGGCAGTCCTGTCACGCATCATTGCCGTTTCTCAATCAAAACGGAATGGATTACCTTTGATCAATACATTCAGGGCCAAAATAAACGCGAGGAAAAGGGGGCAGATTGAGAAGGCTGCGGATTTTAAGCGGTTCAATCCGTTCATTAAAAAAGCCTGCGTTACACAGGCAGAAATCGTTACAAGGGAAAATCCAGTTGTCAGCATGCGCTGACCCGGCAAGCATACAGCGAATGGGGTTTTTAGATACAAGTGAATAACTTTTGATCAGTAAAAGGCACGATGTGTATGTTGCAGGCATAAAAAAGCCCACTCGGATGTGGGCATAGCAAAATTGGCTATTAATGTAAGGTTCTAACAATTACTTCCTTACTATCGGCAATCCCGCGGCAGGCTTTAGCCGCTGTAAAAAATAAACCTTTTATATTGCCGACAGCCTTCGGTGCGGAAGGCGGGCAACGTGCTCTGTTCTTATCCCGTTGACTGACTTTTACAGCGTGTCGCTATTCGGTTTTGCGAGATTGATCGTGCTGGCAGAAGCGGCAGAGTCAGATTCAGACCAGGTGTCCCTAAGACTTAATGGTGCCGTTAGCGCTTATCCGTCGTTTGAGCAATGGCAGTGTGTTCCCTGACAATCAACATAAAAATGGCGTGGAGATGTTTTGGCAGGCGTTAAACGATATGTTCTTACGGTCGGATACGACTTTTTTCCCCCGCGGCGGGGTTACTGTGGCGGACAGGCTGAGGCCAGTAAGTTACCTTTCTTCTCTGTGTACTAATCTTGTCTGCAGTCATTTCATTATTCAGAGAAGGGCAAGCCGTGCCGGGAAACAAAGCAGAAATCACTGTGGGTTCAGATCATATCATCATCGCTCGACGTTACCGCGCTCTTGGCGCGCTCAACGATCTCTTTATCGCAGTATGGTTCCTGACGGGCAGCATCCTGTTTTTCTTCGACTCGCTGATGACAGGTGGAACATGGTTATTTGTCGTGGGGAGCCTTCAGTTATTACTTCGCCCGGCAATCACCCTGGCAGAACTGGTACACGTAAAGCGCATCGATCAACATCCACAAAAACCTCAGTAGTCCTTTACCCCTGTATCACGGACAGCTAAACGCATTCAGCCTGCCTGATATATGAACGACTCAGGCAGGCTAAATGAAAGGTGAGGCGATTTCAGGAGATCACCAGGTGCGGGCGGGCGGTGGTGGCGGTTGCTGCCCGGTTGCAGGCGGCGGTGGTGCAACGGTGCCTGCCGGTGGTGGGGCCAGTGCCTGACCCGGTGGTGGCGGCGGAGGCGCCGGCGGGCGATGATCGTGTGGCGGTGGGGGTGGCGCACAGCCGGGGCCCGGTGGCGGCGGTGCGCACGCGGTCAATGTTGAGGCAGCGACAACAGCAGCGAAAAAAGTCAGACGACGATTCATGCTATTTCCCTTGTGAAATTAACAGTAAGCTAATTGTAGTTAGCTGTTACTAAACATAACGGGGGTAAAGCAGAAAAGCGAAGCGATTCCGCCCTCTATCCGTTTTTTGAGATACTTCTCATCTCGCGCGTATAATCCGGTTTTTTGTTTCAACGCCAGCTAAAGTAGCGCATCACAAAAGAGGAGTGGCGTTTATGAATGGCATTTTGAAATTCGTCCGCGGCTGGCTGATTTTTTCAGTGTTATGGGGCGTCTTCATGTGGTTTATGTCATGGCAGGCGCAGGGCAAAGAAATTGGCCTGGCTGTTTTGATGAGTCTTTATGCTGGCCTGTTATACCAGGCATTAATTACGATGGTCGCGCGCTATCGGGCACGGCGACAGCAGGCGTAAGAGGGGCCTGCTGCGTGCCGCAGCAGGCCAGTGTCTCAGCTCAGATTACCGCTCAGGCGGCGATGAAAATCGCTGCTGCGCATATCCAGACCTTCAATGGTGACGCTGGCACCATGACGCTGATAACGGTATTCGATACCATCCAGTGCAGCGACGGTGGAGGCATCCCATATCTGTGCGTGCGTTAAATCAATGGTGACAGATTTAGGGTCATGTGCGTAATCGAAGTGCTCAAACAAATCGTTGCTGCTGGCAAAAAATAGCGGTCCGCGAACATCGTAGCTCACAGACTGTCCGTCCTCACTCAACGTTCTTTCCGCATGAATCACATGCGCGACGCGCCGGGCAAACAACATCATTGCCACCACTACACCCGCCAGCACCCCCAGCGCCAGGTTACTGGTTAACACGGTAATACCTACCGTTAACAGCATGACCAGCGTTTCTGACCAGGGCATCCGTTTCAGCGTCGCGGGCTGCAAACTGTGCCAGTTGACCGTCTTGACGGCGACAATCATCATGATGCCGGCCAGCACCACCATCGGGATCTGCGCCATGATGTGGCTCAGGCCCGTCACCAGCAGTAACAGCACGAGGGCGGCGGCAACCGTTGAAACCCGGCTACGTGCTTTACCCAGTTCCACGTTGACAATGGTCTGTCCGATCATGGCGCATCCGGCGATACCACCGTAAAAACCGGCCAAAATATTACCTATACCCAGCCCCCAGGATTCGCGACGTTTGCTGGACGGCGTATCTGTAAGGTCATCCACCAGCTTGGCGGTCAGCAGCGATTCCATTAGTCCTACAAACGCCACGCTCAGCGCGGTGGGCCAGACGATGGATAAGGTCTGCCAGTTGAGCGGAACTGTCAGTGCCGTAAAGTCTGGCAGACCTGCGCTCATGGGGCCTTCATCACCCACCGTCGGGACGCGATAGCCCATCGCCAGCGCCACGGCGGTCACGACCACGATGGCCACTAAGGGAGAGGGCACACTTTTCAGCACGCGGGGCAGGAGCAGCACGATGGCCAGCGTCACGGCGAAGAGTGCCCACACCAGCGGCGATTGACCCCAGACATGCGGGACCTGAGCAAAGAAAATTAAAACGCCAAGCGCATTCACAAAGCCGATCATGACCGAACGGGGAATATAACGCATCGCACGTGACATACCTGTCACGCCGAACAGAATCTGAATGATCCCGGCCATCACAACGGCAGGAAGAATATAGGCCACGCCATGCGCATGGACCATAGGCCCAATCACCAGCGCAACCGAACCCGCTGCGGCGGTTACCATGGCAGGGCGGCCGCCAAGCAAAGACAGCGTCAGGCAGAGTACGACAGAGGCCACCAGGCTGACCTTCGGATCGACACCGGCGATAACCGAAAACGAGATCACTTCCGGAATAAGCGCCAGCGCCGTGATCACGCCGGCCAGGCATTCTCGCGTCAGCAGTGCAGGCGAGCGTAAGACGCGGCCGACACTGACATCGTTTTCCACAACGGCTGTTGTGGCGACATCATGTTGTTGATTCATAGTGTAAACAGCTCTTTTATTTTAAGCTTGCGCGAAAGGCAAGGAAGACAGGATTTGGTGAAGGGCGAATGTTACCGACAGCTCAGAGAAGAAGCCAGAAAAAGCGAAATGACTCCATCCATGGAGAAAGGATTATACCGTCAGGTCGTCTGGCGTTTTATACACCACCATCTCAAGCAGATGACGATAAACGTCCAGTGAGACTTCGTCGCGCTCCAGCTCGAGGCGATGAATCAGTTTCGAAATAATGGCTTTATTATTGACGGCCATACCTGACTGTAAGATTTCCGCGACAACGAGACCAAGAATCTCCATATCGCTGTCGGGTTTATTCGCCGCAGCGGTGAAGTAATCCGCGATCTCTTTATCCGTTTGGGGCAGTGTGTTTTGCATGTGTCAGCCTTTGAAAAAGTCGGCTACCCGGTAGAGTGCGCGACAAACAGACCTAAAAGCCATCGCATAAAAATACAATGGCGCCAAACTCAACAAGCAGGTCATCAAAATCAAAAAAGAAACCTCTGAGGGTGGAAATCCATTACACCTTCAGAGGCGACGCAGATGCATCATTCGTTACAGAGTCGTGATCGCAACTCGTTGTATGTAAAGTTATACAATTAAAGTTTATTTGTACAAGTAGATTATTAAGCATAAAATGCTAATCCTTAACAATTAGGATGTTAAGAATTTTGTTTGTCGCTTTCCTGTACAGGAAATGTGTACAAGCGGGCCAGGCCGACGGGAAAGCAGCGTGCTTTCCCGGGAGGGTTAACTAAACAGGTTGAGTTTTGCAGTGAGTTTGCGAACCGCTTTTTTGTCGCCCACTATCGCCATCCCAAGCAGGCGCCATTCCGGGGCGGGCAGCGTCTTCATCGTGTCACTGAAGGCCTGGTAGTCGGTGGTTGACTGACCCTGCTCGGGAAAGACCACAATGTCACAGTCTGTCTGTTCACTCTGACGCCACACGGTGCTGAGTTGCGCACTATCGGCCCCCAGGACAGGAATGCCAACGGGGATGAGTCCCGGATAGCGCTGCGTTGTCGCATCTTCCAGATCTTCACCGACCAGACTGGGATGACGTTGTCCCAGCGTCAGAGCGATAACGGCGGCAGCATTGGTGGCTTTGCCGGCCGGTAACGCACTGTTCAAAATCATGACACATCGTAAGTCGCTCATTATCTTCTCCTGACACAAAATGCCATTGTGGCAAGGCTAGTGATCAGCGTCTGGAAGATTTGTGCACAGTTGCTGGTAACGTGCAGGCGTCAGCTGGCAGGCGCGTTTAAACCAGCGCCCCAGATGACTCTGGTCTGCAAAGCCAAGATCGGCAGCCACCTCAGCGGGTAAATGGCCCATAGCCAGCCGTCGGCGTGCCTGACTGAGCCGCCACTGTACCAACCAGGCGTGGGGCGGCAGGCCCCACTGCTGCTGGAACAGGCGGGAAAGCCGAAAACGATCCACGTTCAGCGCCTGTGCCATCTGGGCAATGCCGGGGTTATCGACGTGGTAAGCAATAAGCCAGTCTCGTGCCTGATGGGCCAGTGTCGGTGCCACATCCGGCCGCGTATTGCGCCAGACAGGCAAGTGACGAAGATGGCGGAATAGCCGCTCCAGCGCCGCATCTTTGATTAACTGCGGGTGATTGTGCCAGAGCGCGTCGAAGGCGTGCCAGACCGCCCAGGAGAGCCATTTCTCATCCTGAAGCGTGGTGGCAAAACGCAGTTCACTGCCGGGCGCACTGTCCAGACAGCCAGGTGCAAACTGCTGGTGCAGATGATGAGGTGACAGATAGAGCATGCGGTAGGTAAAGCCCTGTGCATCAATGGCATCGCCATCGTGAAGCTCTTCAGGTTCCAACATAAAGACCGTGCCCGGTCGGCTCCGATGACGTTTCTGACGGGAGTGGAACTGCTGCACGCCTTGCTCCGTCACGCCAATTAAGTAACTGTCATGCCAGTGAGGATCGTAAGCATGTCCGGTAAAATGCGCCCGTATCGCTTCGATGCCGCTACGCGCGTCGCGGCGCAGATCGACCCAGTTATGGGTGGAGGTGTTCACGCTTTTGTCCTCCCCGAGGTGTTGACAGCAGGATCATGACTGGACATTTTGACGTTGTTATCCAGTATTTAACAGTACAGATGCTTTTCTTTCGCATTTTGCTTTGCGTATAATAACTTAATCAATTAATTAGAACTCTAATCATTAGGCAGCTACTTATAAATGTCATCTAACCGTACCTTTACCCACCTGCTGCACCTGACCGCCCATGCCTGGCGCCTGGCCGTTGACCGCCATCTTAAAGACAGCGGTCTGAGCACCAGTAGCTGGATGGCGATAGGGCTTATCGCCAGTGAACCTCAACGCCTCACGCAAACCGAACTGGCGCAGTTAATGGGCCTGGAAGATGCGAGTATGGTGCCGTTGGTGGATCGCCTGGTGAAACAGGACCTGTTATCCCGGGTCCAGCCCGCCGAAGATCGCCGCAAGCGTCATCTGGTGCTGACCGAGAAGGGCAATGAAGCGTTCGCAAAAGTAAAGACGCAGGCCGATGCGCTGCGCACGCAACTGCTGGCGGATATTGATCCTCAGGAAATCGCCCTGGTAGAGCGCGTTTTACAAACGCTGCTGACCCGAATGGGAAGTATGTAAGTATGGCCCGGCGCAATCCCTACGCTGCGCGTGAATGGTTGCCTCATGAAAAACCCATGCTGCCGGGCTCGCCTTCGACGCCAATCCATTCCCCACCCAAGCGTGTTGCCTTTGGGCTGATAGGGTTGCTGATCTCGCTGACCGGCGCGTTAAGTAATGCGCTGGTTACGGCTAATCTGACCAATCTGCAAGGCACCTTCGCGGCTTATTCCAACGAAATTGCCTGGCTGCCCGCGGTGTATGTGATGGGGAACATCTCCATCAACCTGCTGTTGGTAAAATTTCGCCAGCAGTTTGGTTTACGCGTATTTACCGAAGCGTTTTTGGTGCTGTACGTCCTGGTCGCCTTTTTCCATCTGTTTGCCAACGATCTGAGTTCAGCGATTATCGTGCGCACGGCCCATGGCATGGTCGGTGCGGCGCTAAGCTCGCTGGGCATTTATTACCAGGTTCAGGCCTGGCCTGCCAGGCATCGCTTAAAAGCGCTGGTCATTGGTCTCACCGCCTCACAGCTCGCTATTCCGCTGGCGCGCCTGTTCTCCAGTGAGTTGCTACAACTGGACGAGTGGCGAGGGCTGTATCTGTTTGAGCTGGGGTTAGCGCTGATTGCATTAGGAGCGGTGCTGGTGGTTAAGCTGCCGCCGGGCGATCGTATTAAAGCTTTTGAAAAGATGGATTTCCTGACGTTTATCCTGCTGGCTCCGGGCATGGCGTTGCTGTGTGGCGTGCTGTCGCTGGGCCGTATTGAGTGGTGGTTCAGTACGCCCTGGCTGGGGATCTGTTCAGCCCTGGCGCTGGTGCTGATCGTCAGTGCCTTTGTGATTGAGCACAATCGCCGCAATCCACTCATTAACACGCGCTGGCTCAGCAGTGGAATGATCGTACGTTTAGGCATTGTGATGATCATGATTCGCATCGTACTGGCAGAGCAGAATACGGGGGCAGTCGGCTTCCTGCAGCAGATTGGATTACAGAATGATCAAATGCACGGCCTGGCGCTTGCCATCATGGCCGGTGTGGTGGCGGGCATTGCCGCCAGCGCGCTGACGATCAAGCCAACCCATCTTAACTGGCCAATCGTCGCATCGCTGGTCGTCATGATTATCGCCTCACTGATGGATGCGCAATCCAGCCCGGTCACGCGCGCGAACAATATGTACCTGAGTCAGTTTCTGCTGGGGTTCGGCAGTGCCTTTTTCATGGCGCCGGCCATGCTGATGGGAATTGGCAGCGTCGTCACGCAGCCTAAAAATCTGGTCAGTTTCGTGGTCCTGTTCGGCATGAGCCAAAACCTGGGCGGTTTAATCGGATCCGCGATTCTGGGGACCTTTCAGGTCTGGCGTGAAAAATACCACTCCAGCCTGCTCGGCGATCAATTATCGTTACTGAATCCCAACGTCAGCGACCGGCTTACACAATATGGTGGGCTCTTTAGCAGCCAGATTGGCGATAGCGCGTTATTGAGTGCCCAAAGCACCAGCCAGCTTCAGTCCGTCGCCACCCTGCAGGCGAACGTCCTGGCCTACAACGACACCTATCTGCTGACCGCAACTCTGGCGCTGGTTACGCTGATGTGGGTGTTATGGCGTTTAACACGTCGACGCTACCTTGACTGGCGACAGGCCAAATTTCATCTGGCAGAGCAGCGTCAGCTCGCCGCCGCACAAGAACGAACGGAGTAAGTATGAGTCAGCAGGATGAACTTCAGGCAGCAGAACGCGATCGGGCCAATCGTCGTCGTATTCTCTCCATCGCCCTGGGGAGCGGCATTGCGGTCATTGGTGTGCTGGTTATTCTGTATGCCTGGCAGCTATGGCCTTTTACCAGTCCGGTCCAGAGCACGGAAAACGCCTATGTACGCGGCCAGGTCACCTTTATCAGCCCGCAGGTGAGCGGATATCTGACTGCTGTGAACGTGGCCGATCTGCAGCCGGTCAAAAAAGGTCAGGTGCTGATGACGATTGACGATCGTATTTATCGCCAGCGAGTACATCAGGCGCAGGCACAACTGGCCATGAAGCAGGCCGCTCTGAGCAACAACCAACAGCAGCGTCTCAGCGCGCAGGCCACGATCCAGAGCAACAAAGCCGCTCTGGAAAACGCCAGAGCGCAGGCGGTGAAAAGTGGCCTGGATCTGAAGCGGGTAGAGAATCTGGCCGCGGATGGTTCGCTCTCCGTGCGTGAGCGGGATGCCGCACGCGCAGCGAACGCGCAGGGGCTGGCTCAGCTTCATCAGGCGGAAGCCCAGGTTGCAGTCGCTCAGCAAAATCTGCAAACGGTGATCGTAAACCGTGCGTCGCTGGAGGCGGACGTTGCCAGTGCGCAGGCGGCGCTGGAGCTGGCTGAAATCGACCTGGCAAACACCCGTATCATATCACCCGATGCGGGTCAGTTAGGGCAGTTATCGGTGCGTAAAGGCGCCTATGTGACGGCCGGGACGCGCCTGACCTCCGTGGTGCCTGCACATAAGTGGATCATCGCAAACTATAAAGAAACCCAGCTTGCGCATATCCGCGTGGGGTTGCCGGTGACGATTCGTGTCGATGCGCTGGATGGTAAACGTTTCGACGGTCGCGTTGCCGATATCTCGCCAGCGGCAGGCTCAGAATTCAGCGCTATCTCACCGGATAACGCGACCGGTAACTTTGTGAAAATCGCCCAGCGTATTCCCGTACGCATTGACGTCGCGCCGGAGGTGCAGCAACAGTTACGGCCCGGCATGTCAGTCGAGGTCAGTATTGATACGGCGGCCTCACCAGTCAGTGAGACCGCACCATGAAGGGCGCTCGGTTAGTGGCAGGCATGCTGGCCGCCCTGTTAGCAGGGTGCAGCACCCAGGTTGAGAAAGCCCCGGCCTCGTTACCCATTCCGTCACAATGGCGCGAACAGGTTGGGCCTTCCGCGCCGCCAGAGGCGGCCTGGTGGCAGGCGTTTGGCGATCGGGATCTGAACCGACTGGTGGAGCAGGCATTACAGCATAATCCCGATATTTTGATAGCCCGTTCGCGGGTGGATCAATATCGTGCGCAACTGCGTGGCGCTGAGGGCGATAACTTTCCCACGCTCAGTGGCGGGGTTGCGGCAACGCGTCAACGTGCCCTGTCGGCTGTGACCGGGCAGCCTTATGAAACCTCCGTTTTTCAGGGGCAGCTTCAGGCCAGTTACAATGTCGATTTGTGGGGCGCACGGGCCGATACGATTGATGCCACCCGCGCCACGCTGGAGGCGCAGCAGGCGGCCGCGTCGGCCGCAGAACTGACCATCGCCAGTTCCGTTGCATCGGGTTATATGACGCTCTGCGCGCTGGATGAACAACTGCGCGTGACCGAAGCGACGCTGGCCATACGGCGTAACTCGCTCCGACTGGCGCAGCGTCAGTTTGAAACAGGTTATACGTCCCGGCTGGAGTGGATGCAGGCCTCATCGGAGTATCAGTCCGCGCAAGCCCAGGTGCCGCAGTTACAGCATCAGATTGCTCAGCAGGAAAACGCGCTCAGTATTTTAGTCGGCATGAACCCTCGGGAGGTAGCCCGTCACCGCGCCTTTACTGTCCTGATGCCACAGACGATACCGGGCATTTTGCCGTCAGCCTTACTGAATCGTCGCCCGGATATCGTCCAGGCGCAGCGCCAACTGCTGGCCGCCGATGCCAGCCTGGCTGCGTCAAAGGCGAAGTTACTGCCGGGAATTAATCTGACAGCGTCGGGCACGTTACAGCGTTCCGTTTTGCATCAGCTGGTGGACGATCCGTTCCGCCTCTGGAGCGTAGGAGGCAGTATTCTGGCACCGTTGCTGAACCGTGAAGCATTGACTGCCCAGGTCGATGTCGCTATGGCTTCTCGCAATCAGGCACTTTACACCTATGAGAAAGTGGTAAGAAACGCGTTCTCCGAAGTCAATAACGCGCTGGATGCCATTCGCCAGGGCGAAGCACAGCGTGAAGCGCTCCAGAAGCAAGAGCAGTTTGTCGCCGAGGCACTGCGTATTGCAACGAATCGCTATCAAAATGGCTATGCTTCTTATCTGGACGAACTGGATGCGCAACGCACCCTGTTTGCCACGCAGCTAAATCTGGTAACGGTAAAGAATAATCTGTTGCAGGCCCAAATCGCGTTATACAGTGCACTCGGCGGGGGCTGGTCGGGCGAAAATCAGAGTGGGGCACGGCATCAGGCTGACGCCAGGGGGCCGTAATCGTCGCCCATCAGTTTGCCAGCGGTCTGTTTTGTAAAATCACGGCTAACGCGACGGGGCTGTTTTACACTGTCGCGCACTATCGCCCCATTATGCCGTTTTGACCAGGAAGAGCATGTTCTTACCCCACCCACCAGAAGAGCATGAGGAACCCGTGGCTCAGCCGCTTGCCGATGCGCACTTCGCGATTGTGGTGCTTGCAGTGACGTCGGTAACGCTTATAATTTTCGTTCTGATCGTCACGCTTTGGATGAGCTAGTGTTTATCAACCGGACCTGAAAGGAGTGAGGGATGGAATCGCGCGATGATAAACTGATTGCGATTATTGGGCTGCTGACGGCTTGCCTGATTGGTGTCACCTTTCTGTTTCTGATGACATGGTTTAACGACAGCCGTCTTACCACGCCCGTCGACCATGTCGATGCACAAACCTGCTATCCTAAACCGCCCACCGGTCAACGCTGAACGCGCTGACTGAATTTAATCTGCTGGCTTCGTAGTACCAGTGCCAGATTCTCGTGTACCGTTCGGTTGCCGTTCGGATCGGCCAGCCCTAACAGTGAGCCTGGCGACCGTCTGTCATCGGCCCAGGCCGGATACTCAACCACCGGGTACAGAGAAATCCCTTCCATCGCGATACCCTGATCCAGCGCGACCATAACATTTTCACTGACTTCCTGCAGCCAGGGGGCCCGTGCCTCGCCTTCTGCGCCCGTCTCAGCGATTAACATGGGGCGCTGATAGCGTTGCCAGTACTGGGCCAGTAACAGGTGGAGTGGGGCCCGTACGGGATCGTCTCTGTCCATGGGCTGATCGGGAAAATACCAGTGGTTATCGGGGTAATAATTCAGACCCAGAATATCCAGATACTCTTCGCGCCCGCCCAGTTCCTTATCAAGGCGACCGGCCAGCATATCCCAGGCCTCAAACTGAGCCTGATGTTGGGCATCGGCCCCGGGTTTACTGTCAGGGTTATCAGGATGATGGGCAATCTGTACCAGCGGATCGGTAAGGACAAATCGCGCCGCGGGAATCACGTCGCGAATCGCCTGTATCGCCGCCAGAGAGGCACGGACCAGTTGCCGTTTTAACTCTTTTCCGCGCTGACTGACGTGAGGATTAAACCAGGCCACCTCCGCACCCGCCCAGGACCAGAACGATATTTGGTTAATCGGGGTAAAAAAGGGCTGTTCGATTCCCCGATCGCGCAGCAATGTCGCCATCGCACGGGCATAACGTTCAAAATGATCGACAAAGCTGGCTTTCCAGATAGTGAGATGGTCCGGATAGCCAAAATGGGCCAGCTCCCAGATGACCTGCAACTGTTGATCCCGCGCCGCATCGACCATGGGTAAAAAGCTACGCCAGTCGTACTGGCCTGGCGTTTTCTCAATCAGATGCCAGCGCGCACCGTCACGTGCGGTCAACAGATGCAAATCGACCAGCGCGGCATAGTCTTTTCTGAACAACATATCGTGGCCACTGCTGATCACCATATCCAGGCGCTTACCTGGCGTGCGGCAGGCGGTAGAGCAGGGAAAACTGCCCTGAAAAAAGCTTTGAAACAGACGGGGTTGATGGTGTACGTGATCGTCAGTGATAGGCTGGTTGCGCATATTCCTCTCCTGCCGGACAAATGTCGGTCACAGATCGTTGGAGTAAGTCTAGACTAAAAAACATTGCCTTCAGTCTTGCAGCTGAGCAACCGCGACTGGCATCCCGTGCCGCGCGAAGGAATAATAATAAATGACCGTAAGATTCAGGGACTCTCCATGACCGAAGCGTTTAATCTTCCCCAGCCTGCACCGAGCCAGAGTTGGCTTGAGCAACGGCTTGTTCCGCCCGGGCTGCGTCATCCGGGGCTAAGCGGTATTCATCCGCTGAGTGACGGGCTGGATGCCTTTGCTGCCCGTTACCTGCTGATGGAAAAAGCGACAAAGACGCTGGATATTCAATACTATATCTGGCAAAACGACATGTCTGGTCGGCTCCTGTTCAGCGCCATGCTGGATGCAGCTAATCGCGGCGTGAAAGTCCGGCTCCTGCTCGATGATAACAATACGCCAGGGCTGGACGATACGCTGGCGCAGCTTAATCATCATCCAAATATTACCGTCAGACTGTTCAACCCCTTTTCCTTTCGCACGTTGCGCGCCTTAGGTTACCTCACTGATTTTGCACGCCTCAATCGTCGTATGCACAATAAAAGCTTTACCGCCGATGGCATCACCACGGTGGTGGGTGGGCGCAATATTGGCGATGAATACTTTGGGACAGGTAACGAACCGCTGTTTGCCGATCTCGACGTGCTGGCAATTGGAACCGTGGTCAAGGAAGTGGCGGAGGATTTTGAACGCTACTGGCACAGTAAACCGGTTTCCCCTTTGGACGATGTGCTGGAACAGGACGTGACGGCACATCCTGAAGTCGTTCTGCCTCCCGAATGGCGTGAGAACGAGGGCGTTCAGCACTATCTGAAGCGACTGAGCCATTCGCCACTGATTCAGCAACTGACGCAGGACAGCTTACCGTTTGTCTGGGCAAAAGCCCGGCTGTTGAGTGACGATCCGCGCAAGGGGCTGGGTAAAGCCCGTCGCAAATCGCTTCTGCCCCAGCGCATGCTGGAGGTTATCGGTTCACCCCAGCGTCAGTTTGATATCATTTCCGCCTACTTTGTTCCCACCCGCGCGGGCGTGGCGCAGTTATTGTCGCTAAAGCGTAAAGGCGTGAAAATTGCGATTCTGACGAACTCTCTGGCAGCGAACGATGTTTCTGTTGTGCATGCCGGTTATGCCAAGTGGCGCAAAAAGCTCCTGCGTCATGGCATCGCGCTGTATGAGTTAAAGCCGCAGGCGGGCGTAAACGATGCGCCGCACGATCGCGGGTTAACCGGGAATTCTGGCTCAAGCCTGCATGCGAAAACCTTCTCGGTAGACGAAGCCATCCTGTTTATTGGCTCGTTTAACTTTGATCCGCGTTCCGCCGTGTTGAACACGGAGATGGGACTGGTGATCGAAAGTGAAACCCTGGCCACGGAAACCCACCGGCGCTTTAGTGAATCCATGCGTGACAGAGCCTGGACATTGCAACTGGATAAGTGGGGCCGGGTAAACTGGCTGGAATATCCGGGCGAAGCGCAGCAGGTTGTGCATAAGCATGAGCCCGGCTGTAACTGGTGGCAACGTCTGCAGGTCCGGCTGGTCTGGCGGCTGCCTATTGAGTGGCTACTGTAATAAAAAAGGCGACCCGGATGGTCGCCTTTACCTTAACGCTTTTGCGGTTTACCGGAGAACAGAAAGCGCAGCAGAGGAATGCGCAGGTGCAACTCATACAAAATGAAGGAGGCACCAAACACCATTAAGAGGCCCAGAAAAAAGCCAAACGTGTTGTTGTGCAGATGCGGCGTCATAAAAATTCCGTACAGCAGGGTCAAAGGGTGATGCACCAGGTAAATGAACAGGGAGGCATTGACCAGGTACATGATCTGAGGAGAGTGAGAATTCAGCCATTTATGACCCAGGCTGTAACAAACGTTCAGCATGCAAAGCCCCATCATGCTGCTGATCAGCGCGTCGGTTTCATACAGCCAGCCTTCGCCACTGTTCAGCCGTTGGTTTGCAATGTAGGCGACCAGCATCACGACGGCCCCAACGTACAGCAGCGGGTTTGCCCGGACAAACAGCGTTTTCAGCGCCTGATGTTTCCAGCTGAGGGCACCCAGCATAAAAAACGGCAGGAAGAACAGACACTGCATAACGGCAAAGTTAAACAGCGCATCGCCCAACAGGGAAGGGTGGGCATAAAAAATCGCCCGCCGTACCGCTCCCCAGAGCACGGCCCACAACAACAGCCCCAGAGCCAGCTTTGTCCAGCCGACACGTTGGTAGTCAATATTGCGCTGCTGATCGCGTAGCCAGCGGAAGGTGAGCATGCCCAGTGTGGTAAGCAATACCAGCACCAGCAAAAACCACAGGTGCGAGATCAACTCCCACATCAGCGTATTGTACTTGTCATACAGCGACAAATTGTTCCAGTTCGACAGCTTTGGTGTCCAGGCTTTCAGCATAAAGAACTGCGGCAGCGTGATCAGCGGAACCGCGGTGAGCATCGGAATCCCGACGCGCTCTAAGCGGACTTTCAGAAAGCGCTGAGGCTGATAGCGCAGATAGAGCATATAAGAGAAGTAGCCCGAGATAACAAAGAACACCTGCATACGAAACGAATGAATAAAATCATTGAGGGTAGTGAGCCACAGTGAGGCATCGTGGCTGTTGACGGCCCATGACTGAGACGAATAGATCAGGGAGACGTGAAACGGCACGCCTAACAACATCAAACAGGCCCGAATGGAGTCGAGAAAATATTCACGCTCAGGTTTTTTTGTACTCATAAAGTTCCAGTTCGTTAGTACGTTTTAGGCGGTTTCGCCCTGAAACCGTTTTATGTTGGAGGGAAATTCTAGCTGGAGATAACAGAGTATACTATCAGTTGAATCTCAGTTGAGCCCGTAACGTTTAATTGTCCTAAAATCACCTCGCGAGTAGATGATTATCGGGAACATTGTTGTGCATATGCTGTCGGAAAGCCGAATTATCCATTAAGATAAGCGGGTTTGTATTAAGCACACGAAAGGGGGGGATGTGCTGACTAATGTAAAAAATAATGTGGGGCTGACGAAAATGCGCTGGATTGGCGCAGCGGTCCTGCTGGCTTTGTATGCCAACAACAGTTGGGCGTTTAACTTTGATGATGTCGCGAAACAAGCGAAAGAGTTGTCTGGAAAAAGCTTTGAAGCGCCAAAAAGTAATTTACCCTCTCAGTTTCGTGACATGAAATTTGCTGATTATCAGCAGATTCAGTTCAACCACGATAAAGCGTATTGGGGCAAACTGCGTACGCCGTTTAAGCTCGAGTTTTACCATCAGGGCATGTACTTTGATTTGCCGGTGAAGATCAATGAAATCACCGCCAATACCGTACGTGAGATCAAATACAATCCTGACTATTTCAACTTTGGCAACGTGAAGCACGATGCTGATGCGGTTAAAAACCTTGGCTTTGCCGGTTTTAAAGTCCTGTATCCGTTGAACAGCAAGAATAAGAAAGATGACGAAATCGCCAGCTTCCTGGGAGCCAGTTATTTTCGTGTGATTGGTGCAGGCCAGGTTTATGGTCTGTCTGCCCGTGGTCTGGCGATCGATACCGCGCTGCCGTCAGGTGAAGAGTTCCCGCGTTTCAAAGAGTTCTGGATTGAACGTCCAAAACCCCAGGACAAGCAGTTAGTGATTTATGCGCTGCTGGATTCTCCACGTGCCACCGGTGCCTACCGGTTCACGATTCACCCAGGCCAGGAGACTACCGTCGATGTTAAGACGCAGGTCTATTTGCGTGACAAGGTTGGTAAACTGGGCATCGCGCCGTTAACCAGCATGTTCCTGTTTGGCCGCAATCAGCCATCGACGGTCTCGAATTTCCGCCCTGAACTGCATGATTCGGACGGTTTGTCGATCCACAGCGGCAATGGTGAATGGATCTGGCGTCCACTCAACAACCCGCGCCATCTGGCGGTCAGCACCTACACGATTGAAAATCCGAAAGGCTTCGGGCTACTACAGCGCGGACGTGATTTCAATAATTATCAGGATCTGGACGATCGTTACGATCTGCGCCCAAGCGGCTGGGTTGAGCCATTAGGCGAGTGGGGCAAAGGCCATGTTGAGCTGGTGGAAATCCCCACCGCTGACGAAACCAACGATAACATCGTGGCGTTCTGGACACCGGAAAACCTGCCGGAACCCGGCAAAGCCATGGACTTTGACTACCGTCTGCACTTTGGCCGTAATGAAAACAAGCTGCATTCAGATGATGTTGCCTGGGTCAAAGATACGCTGCGCTCGGCGGGCGACGTGAAGCAGTCAAACCTGGTTCGTCAGCCAGATGGCACCGTGGCCTTCACCATCGATTTCGTAGGAAAAGACATGAGTGAAATGCCGGCCGACAGCCAGGTTGCGCCTCAGGTCAGCGTAGGTAAAAACGGGGAAGTGGTGGAACAGAGCGTTCGCTACAATCCGGTTACCAAAGGCTGGCGCCTGGTTCTGCGTATCCGGGTTAAAGATAACAAGCAGGCGACTGAAATGCGTGCCGCGCTGGTAAGCGGTGACAAAACATTGACGGAAACCTGGAGCTATCAGTTACCTGCCAATGAATAATCTGACTTTTACACCTCAACGCTATGTAGAAGCCCTGCCGCTGGATGCGGCAGGAAAAGCGCGTCTGGCGGCGTCTTTACAGAATGCCCAGACGTTCCATCAACTGCACGAATCGCTGGGTCAGGATGTGGCCGCCAGCGATCGTCCTGACGATGCACCGCTTAAGTCCGTTTCATCACGTGTTGAAATGGCCTGGCCTGATTCCCTCGCGGGTGGTGCACAGCTAGGCAAAGACTATCTGGAACGTACCACCCTGAAAGCGATGCCAAAGGTGAAGCGTTCACTGATGTTTCCGGAAGCCTGGCGCACTAATCCGCTGGCACGTGCCTGGGACTCATTACGGGGTCATAAGGCGGTTCCGCGTTATGCCACGGCGGAAGAGCAGCGCGCAGAAGAAAAATGGCGCCATGTCGGTTCTGTTCGCCGCTATATCCTCCTGATTCTTACGGTGTTTCAAACCGTGGTGGCAACGTGGTACATGAAGACCATTCTGCCTTACCAGGGCTGGACGCTGCTGGATCCGATGGACATGATCAACCAGAACTGGCAGCAGTCTGTCATGCAGATTCTGCCTTATGTGTTGCAGACGGGGATTTTGTTCCTGTTTGCGATTCTGTTCTGCTGGGTGTCGGCGGGCTTCTGGACAGCACTGATGGGCTTTTTACAACTGCTGATCGGTCGGGATAAATACAGCATCTCTTACTCGACAGTCGGGGATGAGGCGCTGAATCCAGAGCACCGTACCGCGCTGATCATGCCCATCTGTAATGAAGATGTGGGCCGTGTGTTCGCAGGCTTGCGCGCCACCTGGGAATCCGTTGTGCGTACAGGCAACGCTGAGCACTTCGATGTCTATATCCTGAGTGACAGCTACGATGCCGATATTGCTATTGCTGAGCAAAAGGCCTGGATGGAGCTGGTGCGTGATGTCGGTGGGGCAGGAAAGATCTTCTACCGCCGTCGCCGTCGTCGTGTGAAGCGTAAGAGCGGCAACATTGATGACTTCTGTCGTCGCTGGGGCAGCAACTATAGCTACATGGTCGTACTGGATGCGGACAGCGTCATGAGCGGGGAATGTCTGACCGGTCTGGTGCGCATGATGGAAGCGAACCCGAATGCCGGGATCATTCAGTCGTCACCAAAAGCGTCCGGAATGGATACGCTGTATGCGCGCTGCCAGCAGTTTGCGACGCGTGTTTATGGGCCGTTGTTTACCGCGGGTCTGCATTTCTGGCAGTTAGGGGAATCGCATTACTGGGGCCATAACGCCATCATCCGTGTGAAACCGTTTATTGAGCACTGTGCGCTGGCACCGCTGCCCGGTGAAGGGTCTTTTGCGGGATCCATTTTGTCTCACGACTTTGTGGAAGCGGCACTGATGCGCCGTGCGGGTTGGGGCGTATGGATTGCCTATGATCTGCCTGGCTCGTACGAGGAATTGCCGCCGAATCTGCTGGATGAGCTTAAACGCGATCGCCGCTGGTGTCATGGTAACCTGATGAACTTCCGGCTGTTCCTCGTTAAAGGGATGCATCCGGTCCACCGTGCGGTCTTTCTGACGGGCGTGATGTCATACCTTTCAGCCCCGCTGTGGTTTATGTTCCTGGCGCTGTCCACCGCCCTACAGGTGGTCCACACGCTGATGGAACCGACCTACTTCCTGCAGCCTCGACAGCTGTTCCCGGTCTGGCCGCAATGGCGTCCTGAACTGGCGATTGCGCTGTTCTCCACCACGCTGGTGCTGCTGTTCCTGCCGAAGCTGCTGAGTGTGGTGCTGATCTGGTGTAAAGGCGCGAAACCTTACGGTGGCGCACTGCGTCTGTTTGTGTCGCTGCTGCTGGAAATGCTGTTCTCGGTTCTGCTGGCACCGGTGCGCATGCTGTTCCACACCGTATTTGTGGTCAGCGCGTTCCTGGGCTGGGAAGTCGTCTGGAACTCACCGCAGCGTGATGATGATGCAACGCCCTGGAGCGAGGCCTTTAAACGTCATGGCTCGCAGATGGCATTGGGTATCGTATGGGCAGCCGGAATGGGCTGGCTGGATCTCAACTTCCTGTGGTGGCTGGCGCCTATTGTCTTCTCACTGATTCTGTCACCGTTTGTCTCGGTGATGTCGAGCCGTTCGGGGCTGGGCCTGAAGACCAAGAAGGCGAAGCTGTTCCTGATTCCGGAAGAGTATGATCCGCCAAAAGAGCTGATCGATACTGACCGTTACGTCGAGCTGAACCGCCAGCGCGTCCTGAAAAACGGCTTTATGCACGCATTGTTTAACCCGGCGTTTAACGCACTGGCGACAGCGCTGGCGGCCTCACGGCACAAGCACAGCCAGTTGTTAGATCATGCGCGCGATCGGCGGGTTGATCAGGCACTGAGCGATGCGCCCGAGAAGCTGGGTCGTGAACAACGTTTGCAGTTGATCAGCGATCCGGTGGTACTGGCGCGCGTTCACACCCGTTTGTGGGAAAGTGGCGAGAAATACCATCAGTGGGTAGAGAGTTATCAAAAACTTTCGCTCAATCCTGACGCGCTTCCGCATCAGGCATAATGAAAAAAGCGGCAGAGATGCCGCTTTTTTTTGCCCCTGGCCCGACACAGACAGCAACATTATTTTGCAGTTTTACGTAAACAGGATGGTAACGCCACCTGAGTCGTGATTAAAATGACGGCTGTCTAACCTGAGTCGCTATTGTGAATAAACTCGTTATGTTAACGCTGCTGTCCCTCGCTATCGTTACGCTGAGCGGCTGTGGCAGTATTATCAGCCGTACCGTGCCCGGACAGGGACACGGTAACCAGTTTTATCCCGGCGTAAAGTGGGACGTCAGGGAGGGGGCATGGCGGATTATCACCATTCTCGACCTGCCGTTATCACTGGTCGTCGATACGTTGCTTATTCCGGTCGACGCCAGCCATGGACCTTACACGTAACCGCGATCGGAATCGCTGTTATCGTCTTCCCACTCTTCGGCGGCAGCCTTACCTTCTTCACTGTCCAGTGGAGGCTCAAGCTGAAATTCGCCATCGTCCCATTCATGCAGCGTGTTTTCCGCTAACCACTCCTGACGCAACTCAATCTCATCGAAGTCACCGTCAAAAATTGCCTGAGCGGCTTCACCACTGCGAATCGGTAAACATTCGCCTGAATCCCCTTCGTCTTCGAAGAACTCTGCCTGCCACATGATATCGCCATCCTGCATAACATATTTTTGCAGACCGAACTGATTGATAGCTGCATCATCTTGCTCAAGGTCTGGATGGTTGGCGAGAAACTCTTCACGCGCAGCGTCAATCGCTTCTTCCAGTGTAGTGAACATACTCATGCTTCTCTCCTTGCCTGATTAACGTGATTTCAGTGAAGGATAGACCAAAATCGCAGGAGAGAAAGTCAGTGCGTCAGAGGACGAATATGTCTGGCGGTTCGGCAGGCAAAATGATGTGATGAAATCAGGCGGTACATCGTGCTGGCTTGTCTCGCGGAGAAGGTCATCACAGCAGTTCGATGCCCCAGCGTTTCAGCAGAACGGCCCAGAGAACGAATACGATAAGCGTCAGGACGCAGCTCAGTCCCAGGGTAAGCCAGAAGCCTGTACGCTGATACAGAAAAGGAAACAGGATAAACATGGGCAAGGTCGGCACCACATACCAGAAGGTGTACCAGGCGTGGGCGGCAATTTTGGTCTGCGCTTGTCCTTCCAGTTTCATCCAGACAAGCACCAGAATCGTGACCAGTGGCAGCGCCGCAAGCAGGCCGCCAAGACGATCGCTGCGTTTTGCCGCTTCCGAGATCACCACCACCATCAGAGCCGTTATTGCATATTTTGAAAGCAGCCAGAGCATCGTTTTCTCCTGTTCAACCGCAACGCGTCACCCAGCTTAACATGAAGGGCGTGCCTGACGGTGGAATGGGAGCAGGGCGAGGTCGCACCGCCACGTCGGGCGCAGAACAAACGGTTTATCACCCCGTAAGGGAAAAGCGCTGCCCGCATCGGTGTCGGGCAGCGGTGAGGTTAATAGCGCGAAGGTTCGCCTTCAGGGCGGGTTTTAAAGCGGCGATGCAGCCACATGTACTGCTCAGGCGCCAGCAGTACGCCTTCTTCCACCACTTTATTCATGCGCGCGGCGGTGTCTTCTTCGCTGGTCAGCGGAAAATCAGCGCTGACATCAGGCAAAATGATCAACTCGTAACCGCGTCCTTCCGGCAGACGGCGCGGCACAAACGGGATAACCGCCGGTTTTCCGGTACGCATTAACATATGTGTCCCTACGGTGGTGGCGGCTTTGTCGACGCCAAAGAAGGGCACGAACACGCTGCTGCGGGGACCATAATCATGATCGGGCGCATACCAGATGATATCCCCACGTTTTAAGGCCCGGATCATGCCTTTCAGGTCCTTACGATCCAGCATGCCTTTATTGGAGCGCATACGACCGCGGGTTTGTAACCAGTCGATTAATTTATTGTCATTCGGCCGGTAAACGCCAATACCGGGATTATGAATGCCAAACATACGCGCGCCAATTTCCAGCGTCAGGAAATGCATACCGATAAGTAACACGCCGCGCTGGGTATCATGGGCCTGCTGAATATGTTCCAGACCGGAAGGTGTGTGCCATTTATGAATCCGCCAGTCGGGCCAGAACCACGCCATGCCGGTTTCAATCAGACCCATGCCCACAGATTCAAAATTATGCTTAATCATGGCTTCACGATCGTTGGTCGGCATATCCGGAAAGCTCAGTTCCAGGTTGCGGCGAGCAATGGCCACACGTCGCTTCATAAACCGCATAGCGATACGGCCAATACCGCTACCCAGCGCGTAGAGCAGGGGATAAGGTAACAGGACCAAAATATAAAGAAAAATGATACCCAACCAGGTCAACCAATAGCGGGGATGAAAAAGTGCACGTGAAAATTGAGGCAATTGGGTCATCTTGAATACTGTTATCCTGCGTCGTGCACCTGCGGTGCTGTTATTCGTCAGTTGCGGTTATTGTGCCATTTTTTTCCCCGCGGCTGAAATGTTAGAGCATTTCTCCGGGTGTTGCAGAAGATGAAAATGAGGGCACAACACCATCGCGCAACGAAATTTACCGTTTTACCTATCAATTTTTCTTATACGCTTCGCATTTTTTTCATTTCAGGTATCATGTGCGCGCTAAATTTCTTCTATTGATAACAGGAACGAACACCATGCCAGTGTTACACAACCTTGTTTCCAATAAAGAGCTGAAGGCGCGTATGTTGGCCGAAACCGAACCGCGCACCACAGTCTCTTTTTACAAGTACTTCACCATTGCCGATCCCAAAGCCTTTCGCGATGCGCTCTATGTCGGGTTAACCGCATTAAAGGTGTTTGGTCGCATCTACGTTGCCCATGAGGGCATCAATGCGCAGATCAGCGTGCCAGCCAGCCAGTACGAGGCTATGAAAGCCTTTTTGTACGGCTTTGATCCCGCGCTGGACAATCTGCGCATGAATATTGCGCTGGATGATGATGGCAAGTCGTTTTGGGTGCTGCGCCTGAAAGTGCGCGATCGCATTGTGGCTGACGGGATTGAGGACGACAGCTTTGATGCCAGTAATGTCGGCAACTACCTGAAAGCGGCCGAAGTTAACGCCATGCTCGACGATCCTGATGCGGTCTTTGTCGATATGCGCAATCATTATGAGTATGAAGTCGGGCGTTTCGATAACGCATTAGAGGTGCCTGCCGACACGTTCCGCGATCAGCTGCCCATGGCCGTGGATATGCTTAAAGACAAGAAAGACAAAAAAATCGTGATGTACTGCACCGGAGGGATTCGCTGTGAAAAAGCCAGCGCCTGGATGCGACACAACGGTTTTCAGGATGTTTATCATGTCGAGGGTGGGATTATTGAATATGCTCGTCGGGCGCGGGAACAAAATTTACCGGTGCGTTTTAAAGGTAAAAACTTTGTTTTTGATGAACGCATGGGCGAGCGTATATCAGATGATGTTCTGGCGCATTGTCATCAGTGTGGTGAGCCCTGCGATACGCACGTCAACTGCGTCAATGATGGTTGTCACTTACTGTTTATACAGTGCGAAAGTTGTGCCGAGAAGTATGAGCACTGCTGTAGCCCGTTGTGCCAGGAAGAAGCCCGTCTGTCGCCCGAAGAACAGCGTGCCCGTCGGGCGGGACGTGAGAATGGCAATAAAATCTTTAACAAGTCGCGTGGCTTGCTGAATATGACCATTCCGGCACCGACGCGGAAATAACCGACCCCGCCTGAAGGTCGACTTCAGGCGGGTGTTTTGTTACTGACGGACGCCTTCAACAGAGATAATTAACTCGACGTTCTGCGAGGCAGGGCCCAGGTCATGGGTGATATTAAAGTCTTTCAGCGCAATCTCGCCTTCAGCTTCAAAACCGGCACGATAACCGCCCCACGGATCTTTTCCTTCGCCCATCATTTTGGCTTCCAGCGTCACCGGTTTTGTCACGCCATTCAGCGTTAAATCCCCGGTGACCGCCAGTTTGTCACCGTCTTTTTTCACGGAAGTCGATTTGAACGTCGCGGTGGGATGTTTCGCCACGTTCAGAAATTCAGGGCCACGAATATGTTTGTCACGCTCGGCGTGGTTGGTATCCACGCTGTTGGTTTTAATCGTGACATCGACTTTATCGGCGGTGGGATTGTCTGCATCGAAGGTGAATGAGCCATCAAAATCTTTAAACGTCCCATACAGCCAGCTGTAGCCCAGATGCTGAATACGGAACTGAACAAAGGCGTGCTGGCCTTCTTTATCGATTTTGTAATCGGCGGCATTAGCGGTCAGTGATCCCAGCAGCAGGCCAGTAGCGGTAACAGCCAGAAGCGTTTTTTTGAACATATCATTTTTCCTTTTCAGAGGGAGAGTGGATGCGCCGTCCCAGCATCCTTTTCAGGGTGATATCGCGGTCAATAAAGTGATGTTTTAACGCGGCAAGACCATGCAACACCGACAGCACCACGATGCTCCAGGCCAGCCACAGATGAATATTTCCTGCTAAATCCGCCTGTTCACCCGCGCCACTGAATAACGCCGGTAACGAGAACCAACCGAAAACAGACACGGGTTTGCCATCCGCAGTCGAGATCAGATAGCCACTCAGCAGAAGGGCAATAAGCAGGCTGTAAAGCAGCCAGTGCACGAACACTGCCGCGAAGCGCACCGCAGGAGAATAGCTACGCAGCGGTTCAGGGGGCGGCGAAAGCACACGCCATACCAGTCGGATGACCAGCGCCAGCATTAATAACACGCCGATGCTTTTATGAATGTCAGGCGCGTTATGGTACCAGCTGTCGTAATAGCTCAGGCCAACCATCCACAGGCCCAGCGCGAACATGGCGTAAATAACCACGGCCATTGACCAGTGCAGAAAAATCGTGAGTAAACCGTAACGGGTGGAGGAATTTGTCAGCGACATTGTGCTAAAGCACCAAAGGAATACGTGGAAACAAGAATCTACAGAATGAAATACAAAATCAATGATGCTTACTTTTCTATAAATTTATTGTTGCTGGTGCAATGGGTTTGGTGAACCGATTTGACTAAGCGCAGGATTATTGAATAAACGCCCTTGTCTGGCGGCGGCATGATGTGACTGATGGAGAAAACATCTCTGAAACACCTGGATGGCAGAAGAAAAAGCGGTAAAACGGGCTGGCGTGTAAATCTGTGTCAATGCGGCGCGGTGCACTGCACGCGCGCCGTACGGTCAGGCGTGAAAACGCGATAAACGGAAAGGGGTAAGATCGAAACTGAACGGTTTATTCTGTGCAAACTGACTGGCGAGTTCACCCAACACGCTGGCAAATTTAAAGCCATGCCCGCTTAAACCGGTGATGATCAGACGATTCGGTTCGCCCGGCAGTGTATCAATGATGAAATCCTCATCAGGACTCACGTCATAGCTACAGGCTTCACCGTGCAGGCAAACCCCAACGCCCGGTAAAAACTGACGGAGAAACCGGAAGGCTTCACTGCCATCGGCGGAAAGGCTGCCGAACGGCTTGCGGTCTTCAGGTGTTGTCATTAGCTGACCACCATCATGACGACCAACTTTTAAAGCATTGTTGTCCGCCGGGAAACCATAATACTGACTGCCATCCGGCATTTCGCAGGTGAAGCCAGGAAACGCATTGTTTTCACTGTAGCGGCCATCAGCCTGATACCAGGCAAACACTTTACGCGTAGGGGCGATGGGCAAATCGGGGACCAGTTTACTCACCCAGGTGCCCGTACTGACCAACAGTTTGCGCCCGCGGTAAAGGCCATCGAGCGTGGTAACCTGTTGCAATTCGCCGTCACGCCGGATCTGAGTAACCGGGCAGTTAAACAACTGCGCGCAGCCCTGTTTTTCTGCCAGCTGTATCCAGCTTCGAACCGCCTGTTCACTTTTTAAAAAGCCAGAGTTTGGTTCGAAAACGCCCAGATATCCGTCAGGAACCGCCAGCTGTGGCCAGCGCTTGCGCACGTCAGCCGCCTGCAGCACCTCGACAGGGAGCTGCCAGGTTTGGGCGCTGCTTACGACGTTTTGAATAAATTCAGACTGGACAGGCGCAAGATTCAGGACACCGCAACGATGCATAATGCGCTCGCCCGCCTGCTGTTCCAGTTCATCCCACAACGTTTGCGCACGCAATACCAGCGGTACATAGCGTTCGCCCTCGCCATAGGCATGACGAATCAAACGGCTTTCTCCGTGATGAGCACCCTGATGATGGGGAGGATGTGCGCTGTCAATCATCAGCACGGAAAGGCCAGCCTGGGTCGCATAATAGCCAGCCGCTGCACCCACTGAACCGCTACCGACCACAATGAGATCGTAAATCATGAAAATGGAACTCCTGAAAGGGTTACATAATCAATAGCATACCAGAAAGTCCATGAAAAAAGGCACCCGGGTGGGTGCCTCGCTGATGCAGCAGTATTAATGCTTCTTTCGTAGTCGTTCTACTTGCTCGGCAGATTCAATCTTAGCGATACCCGCTTCGAGAATAGAGATAAATTGCCTGGCTACATCTGTCGTCAGCCAGTAGGTCGGGCCGACGTCCGCGTCTTCTTCAGTTTGATCCTGCGACGAAAGGGAGTGCAGACGGATCATCATCGCATCATAGCTGTCAACAGTACTGATATCCCAGCCCACCAGAGGATGGGTCTGAATTACATCTTTCCGACTGTCCATTATAACCTCCTTATTACTCGTTAAACGAAGTGCATGATGAGGTTCAATGCGGCTTTTAATTTCCACTGCGAAACAATTATAACAGCAAAATGGCGATTCACTGATTAAAACGTATCATGGAAAGCCTGAATGCAGAATGATTATCTCTAAAACAGTCAGGCTGAGAAGATATAATACCTGAATACCGGGCGTGCAATTGTCCTAATTGAACAATAAAAAAGGCTTATTAAGGTCGTTAAACAGGGTTAAAGAGGGGAAGTTTCAACGCCTGCTGAACCGCTACGTTTTTGTAATGTCTCTGCAAGGCGCGCAAACTGCTGCTGCAATTGCTCATCATGGTTTTGATTTTGCGCTTCAAGCGAAAGATTATGCACCAGCAACTGACTGGCCCGGTCATCAAGACAGAAAATCAGGCTGGAAAAGGCGTTTTCCAGCACCGTCAAGCGGCGTTGCTGTTCACCGATGAGCGTCAGCAGCTCGCCAAAGGTCATGGCTTCTTCGGGTTTATCTGTAGTCATGGGATGAAACTCCTTTTATGCATGATCAGCGCCAGCATAGGGCATTGGTCATTCGGAGTCCAGATGGGCGAGCGGTTAGTCAGGCATAAATGAAGATAAAAAAACCGGGTGGCGAAACCCGGTAAAAACAGCACAGTGGCGGTTAATCGGTAATGAACCAGTCGTCAGCGCTTTCCCACGTTTGCTGCAGGATTTCACTGATTTGTTCACGCGTGTCTTTGTCACCGCCCATTACGCTCAGCTGATTCGCCGTGGCGTAACGCACTTTGACCTGATTGGTGAATTGCGGAAATTGTTCATCGATCCGGCGCGACAGCTCCTGGCTCAGAGCTTCCATCGCACCAGCGGGAAGAGGTTGGGTTTTGGCAACGGTAATTTCAACACGCATAAAAGCCTCCGTATAAGATACTGTATATAATTACAGTATAAATATAGCGGAGGCAAGCGAAATTATTTTATACGCCAGTTGAGGGTTTCCCCGGCCAGGAAAGGCACCAGCGTATGAGAGCCCATTGCAATGCTTTCTTCTACCGTCCATGGCTCACGCACCAGCGTAAGGGTGCCTTCGTTCAGCGGCAGGCCATAGAAACGCGGACCATTTTCAGAACAAAATGCCTCAAAATGCTGCAGGGCATTGAGCTCTTCAAATACGGTAGCGTACGCGGGCAGGGAGGTAGGGGCGTTGAACACACCCGCACAGCCGCAGCTGCTCTCTTTCAGATGGCGCAAATGAGGCGCGGTGTCGGTACCCAGAAAGAAACGGGGATGACCGGAGGCGACAATCCTGCGCAGCGCCTGCTGATGCGTATTGCGTTTCAGGATCGGCAGACAGTACAGGTGAGGGCGGATACCCCCGACCAGCATATGGTTGCGGTTGAACATCAGATGCTGCGGCGTAATCGTTGCCGCCAGGTTTTCATTGGCGCTTTCCACATAGTCAGCTGCATCTTTGGTCGTGATGTGTTCCATCACCACTTTCAGCGCGGGGAACTGTTTGCGTAGCGGTTCCATCACCGTTTCAATAAAGCGGGCTTCGCGGTCAAAAATATCGATGTGCGAGTCCGTCACTTCACCGTGCACCAGCAGCGGCATTCCCAGCGTTTGCATCCGCTCCAGCACTGAGGCAATCGAAGCAATATTGGTGACACCATGGCTTGAATTGGTCGTGGCATGAGCGGGATACAGTTTGGCGGCCGTGAACAATCCCGACTGAAAACCGCGGGCCAGCTCATCGGCCTCTAACGAGTCGGTCAGGTAGCAGGTCATCAGGGGGGTAAAAGCGTGCCCATCAGGTAAGGCAGCCAGAATGCGATTGCGATAAGCTTCGCCCGCCGCGACGCTGACTACCGGCGGAACCAGATTGGGCATGACGATAGCACGACCATTGACTGCGCTGGTATAGGGCAGCACAGTGTTGAGCATATCATCATCACGAAGATGGATATGCCAGTCATCTGGACGGCGGATAGTAAGTTGCTGAGGGTGTGCGGTCATGAATGCGGCTCCGGCAAGTAGAATAAACGAAAGGCGTGTTTAGGCCGGGTTATAAGCATAAGGACTCAGGCAACCGTTTGCACCTGTTTTTCTTTTTTTAAAAAAATCCGCGCCTGAAGGCGCGGATAAGATGACGGTAAAGCTGCCTGTCAGGCGGTTATTCGGTGAAGGGGATGACCAGTTCACCAGGCTTCACTTCCAGCCCTTTCGCGAATTTTTTCGCCAGCGATTCCGCTTTACTGCGATCGGCGCTCAGCACGTAGGCCGGGTGCTGATCAAAGTAGCTTTTTAACGACTGATTCAGATAAGGCGTCAGGGTTTTCATAATAGAGGCCATTTTCTCGGGCTGAACCTGCGCATCGACGATTTCCATATCGCGCAAATATATGGCTCCTTGCTGCTGATCAAACACTGGCTGCGCACGCATTTTGAGCTGCATATCGGCCTGTTGCGGACCAAAGAGTGAGGAGACATTAATTTTGGCATCGCCCGATAAGGTGACTTTGCCTGGCACGTCCCGACCAATCTGGCTATTCAGGTTAGTTAACACAATATGGGCATTGACCAGACCTGATACGCCAATGTCTTTTTCGAAGTTATTATGTTTTTGCAGGGCCTGATTGACTTCCTGTTCGCTAATTGTGTATTGCGTTAACTGATTACAGCCACTCAGTAAAACCGCTAAAAACAGGGCAACCAGCCCGTGAAAAACCGTCTTCATACTTCCCTCGTTTAACTGAAAAACTCGCTCGTGGCATAGCCTGCCTGAATGCAAACCGTCTGTCATCAGGAATGGGATGATATGGATTTGCCGAAAATGCCTTCCGGAAGAAAGTGTCCCGATCTTCCGCTGTTAAAACGGGAGGCTTGCGGCACCCACGGCTTCTTACGCGGCGGGGCAGTGACAGCGCACAGGGTTAAGAAACCGATGTGGTTACCGAACCAGTTTTCTGGATCGGAGATATGAACAGGTCTTTTGACGCGTCTGCGCTGCACGGTGGGCCGGACGATAATTCAGCGACCTGGCTGTTGTGGTATGCGTAACGTTTTACCGCAGACCTGGCGGCGGTTATAGTGAAAGTTATCAATGACTGGCATTTCCTTCCCGCCATGGACTTCAGGAGAGATGATGTTTGGCTATCGTTCTGCCGCACCAAGGGTGCGACTCACGACCGAGCGGCTGGTGGTAAGACTGGTTCATGAACGCGATGCATGGCGTTTAGCCGACTATTACGCGGAAAACCGTGACTTCCTTAAACCCTGGGAACCGGTGCGTGATGACAGCCACTGTTATCCCTCTGGCTGGCAAGCCCGGCTGGGCCTGATCGCTGATATGCATAAACAGGGCTCGGCGTTCTATTTTATTTTAATGGACAGCAATGAAACGGAAGTGCGTGGCGTGGCGAATTTTAGCAATGTCCTGCGCGGTGCCTTTCATGCCTGCTATCTTGGCTATTCGCTTGGCGAGAAGTGGCAAGGGCAGGGCCTGATGTTTGAAGCGCTGCAGTCGGCGATTCGCTATATGCAGCGCCAGCAATATATCCACCGCATCATGGCAAACTACATGCCGCATAACCAGCGCAGTGGTGACCTGCTGGCCCGCCTGGGATTCGAAAAAGAGGGCTATGCTAAAAACTACCTGATGATTAACGGTCAGTGGCAGGATCATGTCCTGACTGCGCTGACCAGCAAGGAATGGACACCCAATCGTCGTGGGTAAAATGAGGAGTTCGCAATGAAGATGACTTTGTCGGCGCATGCGTTGCGCGTGCTGGGTTGCCTGCTGGAAAAGCAAATCACCACACCGGAACAGTATCCTCTTTCATTAAATGGCGTGCTTACCGCCTGTAATCAAAAATCTAATCGCGAGCCCGTGATGACGCTGAGCGAAAGCGACGTGCAGGATCAGCTCGATCTCCTGATTAAAAAGCATCTGGTGACCGCCAACAGCGGGTTCGGCCAGCGTGTGGTGAAATACGAGCAACGCTTCTGCAATTCCGCCTTCGGTAATTTACAGCTCAGTAGCGCAGAAGTTGCCGTTCTCACATTGCTGTTCCTGCGTGGCGCACAAACCCCTGGTGAACTGCGGACCCGGAGTGGGCGTTTGCATGAGTTTGCCGACGTCAGCGACGTTGAACAGACGCTGGACACGTTGATGTCGCGCGCTGAGGGGCCCATGGTCATGCGCCTGGCGCGGGAGCCGGGTAAACGTGAAAGCCGTTTTATGCACATGTTTGCTGATGAGGCCGAACTCGGGGCGCTGGAGCAACACCCAGCCACGGCGGACGATGCCGCGCTGCGGGATCGGGTTGAGGCGCTTGAGCAACAGGTTGCCGATCTTCAGGCACAACTGGCGCAATTACTGGAAAGAGAACAATAAATGACGATTCGCATTGGTGTTGTTGGGTTGGGCGGTATTGCGCAAAAGGCCTGGTTGCCTGTGTTATCGCAGGCAAATAACTGGCAGTTAGTCGGCGCATTTTCGCCGAATCAGGCCAACGCCCGCATCGTCTGTGACCGCTACCGTATCACCTGCTTCCCTTCACTGACCGATCTGGCTGCCGCCTGTGACGCCGTATTTGTGCACAGCAGTACGGCCAGCCATTACGACGTGGTCAAAGCACTGCTTCAGGCTGGCAAGGATGTCTGTGTCGACAAACCGCTGGCAGAAACCCTGAATCAGGCAGAGGCGCTGGTCGCGCTGGCCGAAAAGAAACAACGAAAGCTAATGGTGGCGTTTAACCGGCGTTTCGCGCCCTGCTATCAGCAACTGAAAACACAAATGCACTCCGCCGCTGCGCTGCGTATCGAAAAACACCGCAGCGACAGCGTGGGTCCACAGGATCTGCGCTTTACACTGTTAGATGATTACCTGCATGTCGTTGATACGGCTCTGTGGCTGGCAGGAGGCCGTGCGCTGCCCCGTCAGGGCCATATTGCGACCAATGAACAGGGACAGATGCTTTACGCCGAGCACCATTTCAATGCGGGTGGATTGCAGGTAACCACCAGTATGCATCGTCGGGCAGGCAGCCAGCGCGAACGTATCAGCGCCATCTGTGATGGCAAGTGCATTGATATTCATGACATGCGCGACTGGCAGGAAGAGTGCGGTGCAGGCGTAGTGCTCACGCCGCCTGCCGCCTGGCAGAGCCATCTGGCTCAGCGCGGATTTGTGGGCGTGGCAGAACATTTTGTTCACTGCATCGAAAATCAGACAAAGCCGGAAACGAGTGGTGAGCAGGCACTGCTGGCGCAACGTATCGTCGAATCCATGTGGCGCGACGCGGAACGGGAATAACGCCTTGTAACACTCAGTGCTGGTCATTTCACGCGATCGCAGTAGACTATCGCCCGACGTGTGACAGGACCCGTGCTAAGTCACTCATTTTGCCGATTCTTTTCAGGATGCCCCGTCAATTATGAATTTGTTGAAATCGCTGGCAGCGGTCAGTTCAATGACCCTGTTTTCCCGCGTGCTGGGTTTTGCCCGGGATGCCATCGTGGCACGGGTGTTTGGTGCCGGCATGGCGACCGATGCGTTCTTTGTTGCGTTTAAACTACCTAATCTTCTGCGGCGTATTTTTGCTGAAGGAGCCTTCTCGCAGGCATTTGTTCCTATTCTGGCCGAGTATAAAAGTAAGCAGGGCGAAGAGGCTACGCGGCTTTTTGTGTCCTACGTTTCCGGTCTGCTGACCCTGGCGCTGGCGCTCGTGACCGTCGCAGGCATGGTTGCCGCTCCCTGGGTCATCCTGGTGACGGCGCCGGGTTTCGCCGATACAGCTGATAAATTTGCCCTGACCAGCGCGCTGCTGCGCGTCACTTTCCCCTATATTCTCCTGATTTCGCTGGCTTCGCTGGCTGGGGCCATATTAAACACCTGGAACCGTTTTTCGGTGCCGGCGTTTGCCCCCACGCTATTGAATATCAGCATGATCGGCTTTGCGCTGTTCGCCGCACCGCACTTCCATCCGCCCATCATGGCGCTGGCGTGGGCGGTGGTGGTCGGCGGACTGCTGCAACTGGGCTATCAGTTACCGCATCTGAAAAAGCTGGGCATGCTGGTCCTGCCGCGGTTCAACCTGCGTGATGCTGGCGTCTGGCGCGTGATGCGCCAGATGGGGCCGGCAATTCTTGGGGTTTCAGTGAGTCAGATCTCACTGATCATCAATACAATTTTTGCCTCGTTCCTGGTCTCGGGCTCTGTCTCATGGATGTATTACGCTGACCGCCTGATGGAGTTTCCGTCCGGCGTGTTAGGCGTGGCGCTGGGCACGATTTTATTGCCTTCTCTGGCAAAAAGTTTCGCCAGTGGCCACCATGAAGAGTACTCGCGCTTAATGGACTGGGGCCTGCGTTTGTGCTTTTTACTGGCGTTGCCCAGTGCGGTGGCGCTGGGTATGTTATCCGGTCCACTGACTGTCGCGCTGTTCCAGTACGGAAAATTTACTGCCTTTGATGCCGCTATGACGCAGCGTGCGCTGATTGCCTACTCGGTGGGATTGATGGGACTGATCGTCGTGAAAGTCCTGGCGCCGGGCTTCTATTCCCGTCAGGACATTAAAACGCCGGTAAAAATTGCGATTGTTACGCTGATCGCGACCCAACTGATGAATCTGGCCTTTATTGGCCCGCTGAAGCACGCCGGACTGTCACTCTCCATTGGTCTGGGTGCCTGCCTCAATGCTGGGTTGCTCTACTGGCAACTGCGTAAAAAGAAAATCTTTCAACCTCAGCCTGGCTGGGTCGGTTTTCTGATTCGCTTACTGGTGGCGGTAATCGTCATGGCGGCCGCGCTGTCAGGCATGCTGTACTGGATGCCTGACTGGGAGCAGGGCAACATGCTATGGCGCCTGTTGCGGCTGGCTCTCGTCTGTGCGGTAGGCGGCGGCGCTTATTTCCTGGCCCTGGGCATGATGGGCTTCCGACTGCGGGATTATGCCCGCCGTACCGCCGTCTGACCATGAAACCCTCCAATGGTTAATGCCGTAATCCAGGCCGTAATGGATAACATTACGGCCTTTTTGTCATAAACCTGCGCAGTGCTGGCCGGACTAACAATGGATTCTGTGCCAGACCGGTCATTTCATCACGCCCGGCGATGCCACGAACCTCTGTCATCCCTTTTGCTGGCCTGGAACAGCTATCGCAGCAGACCTGTAGGCATCTTCAGGTGAATAATCCGCTCAGCGGGTTGCCAAAGAGACGATACCCGATAATGGATGGGGCACGCCGTTACTGACTCATCAGGCGCAAGGCGTTAATACGGCGCGTCGAAAAGCCTGTCTACAGCGTATTGTCATAAAAAATTCATGTTTTTTTCATTGCTATTTAGCGTCTGACATCGCTTCGGGCGGTAAGCCCATAATGTTGTAAGAAACTGATTCAAAAGTCCGTTTTGGCGTAAATCCTGTCCTCTTCCTGCCGATGAGTACCTTTAGTCCATCATTGAGAGGAAGATCAAAATGCATACCCGCGCTCATGAAAACGCGATGCCAGGTTTCTGGTACAACCTCAATCTTATTCCCTTATTCAGCCTGATTTTTGGCGGCATCTTATTTCTGTTCGTGTGCAGTAGCACGATATCCGCCTGGTTTCTGACGCAGGGGCAACATTCCCTTGACGTGTCAACGGATGAAATTTCGGTAAGGCAGGGATTACTCGACAGCTCAACGCATATGCGCTCTGCCAGGCTCAATATTATTCAGGCCGGCGCAGCGGCACGTATTGCCGACACGGATAACTACGCCGCTTTCCTCAGCGCCACAGAGGGCAGCATTAAAAAGGCAGAAAATGGGCTGAATATTTACCTTAACCGTCCGGTCAGGACGCCAGTCGGCATCGAACTCGATAAACAACTGCAGGCGCGATTTAAGGATTACCTGCAAAAAGGGTTGATGCCGATGATTGAGGCAGCCAAACAGAACAGTTTTGAAGAGATCATTGCGGATGAAACGGCGGCTGACAAACTCGACAAAGCGTATAAAGACGTGTTGATGAAAGCCATTCAGATGCGCAATCAGCGCTCGATGGACATTAAACAGCAGGCGGTTGAACAGGTTAAAACAGGCTATACCACGATGTTAGTGGCCTTTATCGCATCCGTAGTGATTGTGCTACTGGCTTTTGCTCTGCTGAGAAAAGTGGTAATTAAGCCTTTAAGACAGTCACTTCACCGTATCGATCTGATTGCCCACGGCGATTTGACCGTACCACCCTCGGCCTGCGGTCGTAACGAGCCGGGTATGTTACTGTCGAACCTGCAACGTATGCAGTCATCGCTTGCCCAAACTGTCGGCGCTGTCCGCGATGGGGCCATTGCTATCTTTCAGAGCGCGGGGGAAATTGCCTCCGGCAACACCGATCTCTCCTCCCGAACGGAACAGCAGGCCGCGTCGCTGGAACAGACGGCTGCCAGTATGGAACAACTGACCGCGACGGTTAAACAGAATGCCGACAATGCGCATCACGCCTGCCAGCTGGCGTCCGATGCGTCCGAAAAAGCCCAGTCGGGTGGAGAGATTGTTAATCGCGTCGTCAAAACCATGGACGATATCTCCGGCAGTTCGAAAAAGATCGCTGAAATTACCAGCGTCATTAACAGCATCGCCTTTCAGACGAATATTCTGGCATTGAATGCCGCGGTCGAAGCCGCGCGGGCAGGGGAGCAGGGACGCGGATTTGCGGTGGTCGCCAGCGAAGTGCGCAGCCTTGCTCAGCGCAGCGCGCAGGCTGCAAAAGAAATCGAAGGGCTTATCGCCACTTCTGTCGGACTGGTTAACAACGGCACGGAACTGGTTAGCGATGCCGGTACCACCATGATGAAAACGGTAGACGCATTCCAGCGTGTGAATGACATCATTTCTGAAATTGCCGTCTCTTCAGACGAGCAGAACCGAGGCATTCAGCAGGTCAGCCACGCGATCACAGAAATGGATGCAGTAACCCAGCAAAATGCGTCACTGGTTGAAGAGGCTTCAGCCGCTGCGGCCTCCCTTGAGGATCAGGCGGATAAACTGACGAAAGCCGTGGCCGTCTTTAAACTTGAACGAGCCCCGTTAACACCGTCTGACGCCCCCACTGTAGTCGTTGCTCCCGCCGTTCCTGCTTTTGCAGCAGCGGCACCGAAGAAAGGTCATGACAACTGGGAAGCGTTTTAAGACGAATGCCTGCCAGATCGTGGCAGGCTAAATCGGCGTCCGCTTCTTATCAGAACAGGCAGTATGCGCAGGGATGCGCTGGAGCAGAGACGTTATCCGGGATGCCGGAGGTGCAGGATGTATAGCGCGTTGGACACTGCATCTGTTGGGCGAAGGGGACAGATATTCTGCATAACAGACCCGCCGCCCTGTGACGACAGCATGAAAAAATCCGTCATCCACGCGTGATGACGGATTCTTCAAAAATGGACAGCGTGATCACCAGACTGACGTTATCAGATTTTACGGCTCAGCGTCGCCTGGCCCTGACCTTTTCCATCCGGTCCGTAGAACGCTTGCGTCTGATGCGGCTTAAGCACGTCTAACGCATCATGCGTGAAGGTAATCTGGTGCTGTAACAGGATGCCGTTGTGCGTGTTGGCACGGTGTAACCGGCGTGTATGCTGCTGAATACCTTCCCAGCGGCGCGCCATGTCACTCTGACCACGATAAGGTGCAGATGTCCCCAGACTTTTCTCGTTGCTACGGCGCATCTCATCCAGATAGTTCAGCGTCGTCAGCAGCGCGCTTTTATCTTCGGTAATGCGCTGCAAATTGTTGCTGTCAATCATTCCGGACGACAACTGTTGTTCTTCTTCATCCAGAACGGTCGCCAGAGACACCAGCACTTCCTGCATCTTATCTAATGTGGTCAGCAAATTACTCATGGGGATTATTTACCCTCTAAATACGCCTTAGTGTCGGCAATCAGCGCATCGGCGATCTTGCCGGTATCCATCTTCAACTCGCCATTACGAATAGCGGTTTTCAATTGTTCAACGCGTTGGACGTTAATGTCCTGGCTGCCTGGCTTCATCAGCTGCGCCTGGGCGCTGCTCAGGCTCACCTGAGCGGCGGCTGGCGTGGTCGCTGTTGCGCTGTCACTCTGGCGCACACGCGCAGTTTGCGGCTCGCTGCTGTCACGTGTTTGCACGGTGCTGGCGGGCTTTAACGGTTGTGTTCTTTCGATGCTCATATTCGGGCTCCTGTAAGGTCAGGGGGTCTGCCACCTGAATCATAATAGCGTAATCGCTTTGCTGATTCTTCTATCGGCAAATAAACAGGCTTCTTTAATGTTTTATAGTGTTATAAGAATTTTCCCATCATCACTGACCCGACCGCTCACAACCTGACCGTTCCCCATACGTACACGAACCCATTGCGCGATAGTGCCATTGCTTAAGGCTTTCCCCTCGCCGCTGGCATCAAATCCGTCGCCACTGGCAACCACCATGACATCCTGACCTGCTTTTACACGCCACGGCTGGCGCAGCATCGACTGACTCACCGGCTGTCCCGGCTGAATGTCTCGCAGCACCACAGAATCGGCGACGGTCTCATCGTTAAGCAGGGTGCGCGGCGGCAGCGTATCCAGACGTCCCTCTTCGATACGGAAATCGTCTTTGCTCACGGTTGCGCCGCGGGCGATTAAATTTTTCGCCACCAGATAACGGCCAGTGACCTGAACCTGGACCTGAATATAACGTCGATTTTCTCCGCAGTTGGCTGCCACGCTCATATTGCCCCACGGGCGGCTGTTGCCGGGCAGCGTAAATTGCGGCGTATCACATAAGGGCCACTGTGCCTGTGGCGTGCGAATGACGACGTTCATGCCCGTGGCATGCTCAGGATCACGGGCTTTAAAAAACTGGTTCAGTTGGGCGCTGAAATCGCCTGCCATAACGGGTAAGGCAAACAGGGCCAGCAGGCTGGCTAACAGGGCTGGATATCCACGCATGTGCTTTTCCTCACTGATGATGGCAATGAGTGTACGCGTTTGAAAAAAAACTCAAGAGTTAAAATAGCGACGATTTGAGGCGTTATTCAGACGATGGCTCTTGCTTTTTCCCAATTATGCTGCCAGCTCGAAATTCTCATTTGCGGAGGAAGCATGCTCGACAAACTCGATGCGGCGCTACATTTCGGTACCGAAGCCCTCAACCTGCGAGCTCAACGTCAGGAGATTCTGGCATCCAACATTGCCAACGCCGACACCCCAGGCTATCAGGCCAGGGATATCGACTTTGCCAGCGAGCTGAATCGGGCAATGGCGAATGGACGTGCTGAAGGCAGTAGCCTGGCGCTCAAAGTTACCTCGTCGCGTCACATCGAAGCGCAGACGAACACGGCACCGTCGATGGATTTGCTGTATCGCATTCCGGATCAGCCATCTGCGGACGGTAACACCGTCGATATGGACCGCGAACGTACTCAGTTCGCGGATAACAGCCTGAAATATCAAACCGATCTCACACTTATCAGTAGCCAAATCAAAGGCATGATGAGCGTGTTACAAGGGCAATAATCATGGCATTGCTGAATATTTTTGACATTGCCGGCTCAGCGATGACCGCGCAATCACAGCGATTAAACGTCAGTGCCAGTAACCTGGCAAACGCCGACAGCGTGACCGGCCCGGACGGGCAGCCTTATGTGGCAAAGCAGGTCGTTTTTCAGACCGATGCTGCGCCGGGTGCGGCCACCGGTGGCGTAAAAGTGGCGCAGGTTGTTGATGATCCTACGCCCGCGAAACTGGTGTATGACCCGGGTAACCCGATGGCGGATGCCAAAGGCTACGTGAAGATGCCTAACGTGGATGTGGTAGCGGAAACGGTCAACACCATGTCGGCATCACGCAGCTACCAGGCGAACGTCGAGGTGCTGAATACCGTGAAGTCGATGATGATGAAAACGCTGACCCTGGGTCAGTAACGGAGAAAAATAATGACTATCGCGGTAGGCGTTAATGAAAAGCTGGACCCCACGGTCCTTAGCTCATCCAGCACCGGCACAAGTAACAGCGCCCAGGATCTGCAAAACCAGTTCCTGACCATGCTGGTGACGCAGCTGCAAAACCAGGATCCCACCAATCCGATGGATAACAGTCAGCTGACAACACAGCTGGCACAGATCAACACCCTGAGCGGTATTGAAAAACTGAACACCACACTGGGATCGATTTCGGGTCAGATCAGCACCAGCCAGTCACTGCAAAGTTCGACGCTGATTGGTCATGGCGTGATGGTGAATGGTTCACAGATTCTGGTCGGTAAAGGCACGACAACGCCGTTTGGCGTGGAGCTGACTAACGCAGCCACCACCGCCACGGCGACAATTACCGATGCACAGGGCAATGTGGTCAGCACCCAGGACCTGGGCGCACTGACCGCCGGCGTTCACACGTTCTCGTGGGACGGCAAATTACCGGATGGCAGCGTCGCGCCAGATGGAAAATACAAAGTTGCGATTGCTGCCAGTAACAGCAGCGGTCAACAGGTGGCTCAGCCACTTAACTATGCCTACGTCAATGGCGTAAGCACAGCGGGTAATACCGCAAAACTGGATCTCGGCACCATGGGCTCCGCCACCCTTGACGACGTACGTCAGATTCTCTGATTCACCTGTAGACAGGAGAGATTTAAATGTCATTTTCACAAGCGGTCAGCGGTCTCGGCGCTGCCTCAAGTAACCTGGACGTTATCGGTAACAACATCGCTAACTCCGCCACAGCGGGCTTTAAGTCCAGCACCATCGCGTTTGCCGACATGTTTGCCGGTTCAAACGTGGGTCTGGGGACTAAAGTCGCTGCCGTGATCCAGAACTTCAACGATGGTTCTACCACCACCACCAGCCGTGGGCTGGATGTGGCACTGAGCGGTAACGGTTTTTTCCGTTTGACCAACTCGGCGGGTGCGGTGTCCTATTCACGTAATGGCCAGTTCACTCTGGACCAGAACCGTAATCTGGTGAATACCCAGGGTCTGAACGTAACCGGTTACCCGGCTTCAGGCGTGCCTCCGACTATCCAGACGGGTGCGAACCCGGTTGCGCTGAAAATTCCTACCACGCAGATGCCTGCTAATGCCACTACCACGGCAAACCAGGTGGCGAAACTGAACTCGACTTCAGCGGTATTAGACGACACCAAGTTTTCTGCCACCGATCCGACGACGTACAGCGCGAAGAACACCATCACTATGTACGATACGCAGGGTAATGCGCACTCGCTTGACCTGTATTTCGTTAAGACCGCAGACAACACCTGGAAAATTCACGGCATTGACTCCACTGCGGGTTCAAACGTAGGGAATTACCAGATGAGCTATAACGCCAACGGTCAGCTGACTGGCGTATCCTCACTGGATGCAAACGGCAACGTGGTGGCAGGCTCAACAACAGCCAGCACCGCGACCGTCACGATTCCTGGCGTAAATGGCGCGAACGGCACGACTGTCGCGTTAAACTTTGTGGGCAGTCTGCAGCAAAATACCGGGGCGACCACCTTTGGTAACGCCACGCAAAACGGTTATGCGCCTGGCGATTTGACCAGCTATGCCATCAACAACGACGGCACCATCACCGGCAGTTACTCAAACCAACGCACGCAGTTACTGGGACAGATCGTCCTGGCCAGTTTCTCTAACCCCGAAGGCCTGAAATCGCAGGGCGATAACGTCTGGGCGGAAACCAATGCGTCTGGTCAGGCAGCGGTTGGCCTGGCAAACACCGGCACCTTTGGTTCACTGACCGCGGGCGCGCTGGAGTCCTCGAACGTCGATATGAGTAAAGAGCTGGTCAATATGATCGTCGCGCAACGCAACTACCAGGCGAACGCGCAGACCATCAAAACGCAGGATCAGATCCTTAACACTCTGGTCAACTTACGTTAATTCGCTAACGGGATTGCTCTATGGATCACGCGATATATACCGCGATGGGCGCGGCCAGTCAGACACTGGATCAGCAGGCGGTTACCGCCAGCAACCTCGCCAACGCCTCAACGCCCGGTTTCCGGGCGCAGCTGAACGCGTTGCGTGCTGTACCGGTCACTGGTTGGTCACTGCCCACGCGCACGTTGGTCACGGCGTCCACGCCGGGTGCCGACATGAGTCAGGGGGCCATGGATTACACCCAGCGCCCACTGGACGTGGCAATGCAGCAGGATGGCTGGCTGGCTGTACGCACCGCCGACGGCAGCGAAGCCTATACCCGCAACGGCAACATGCAAATTCGTTCGGACGGTACGCTGACGGTGCAGGGCAATCCCGTAATGGGCGAAGGTGGTCCGATTGTGATCCCTCAAGGTTCTGAGATCACCATCGCGGCTGATGGCTCTATTACCGGGCTGAACGCTGGCGACTCACCCAATGCGACTGTACAACTGGGCCGTCTGAAGCTCGTCCAGGCAACCGGTAAAGAGTTAGAGCGTGGGGACGATGGCATGTTCCGTCCCACCGCCGCGACGCAGGCGACACGTGGCGCAGCCCTGCAGGCCGATCCGACTATGCAGGTCATGCCGGGTGTGCTTGAGGGCAGTAACGTGAAGCCGGTGGAAACGATGGTCGATATGATCGCCAATGCCCGCCGTTTCGAGATGCAGATGAAGGTCATTAACAACGTTGACCAAAACGAACAGAAAGCCAACCAGTTGCTCAGCATCGGCAGCTAAGGCGCGAGGATAAATACATGATTCGTTCTTTATGGATCGCCAAAACCGGTCTTGATGCACAGCAGATGAACATGGACGTGATCGCCAACAACCTGGCCAACGTCAGTACTAACGGGTTTAAGCGCTCACGTGCCGTGTTTGAAGATCTGATGTACCAGACCATGCGTCAGCCGGGCACGCAGTCATCTGAGCAGACGACGCTGCCGTCAGGTTTGCAAATCGGTACTGGTGTACGTCCGGTGACGACCGAGCGTTTGCATACGCAGGGCAACCTGTCGCAAACCAACAACTCAAAAGATATCGCCATTAACGGCCAGGGTTTTTTCCAAATCCAGATGCCAGATGGAACTTCTGCGTATACACGTGATGGTTCATTTCAGGTTGACCAGAACGGCCAACTGGTGACCAACGCGGGTTTCCCTGTGCAGCCTGGTATTACCATTCCAGCCAACGCCACAAGTATCACCGTGTCGCGTGATGGTGTGGTGAGCGTAACCCAGCAGGGGCAGACGCAGGCCGCCCAGGTCGGACAGTTAACGCTGAGCACCTTCATGAACAATGCGGGTCTCGATAGCGTGGGTGAAAACCTCTACAAGGAAACGCAGGCATCGGGTGCGCCGACGGACAGTACGCCTGGGCAGAACGGTGCCGGTTTGCTGTATCAGGGTTATACCGAAACCTCTAACGTAAACGTCGCGGAAGAACTGGTTACGATGATCCAGACGCAGCGTGCTTACGAAATTAACAGCAAAGCGATCAGCACCTCCGATCAAATGCTGGCGAAGTTGACACAGCTGTAACACGAACAGGGCCAGCTAAGGCTGGCCTGAAGACTAGTCATGAATAAGGTCGTAACTCCGTGGCGATGCAACATATTATTAAGCCTGGACATTGGTTAGTAGTCACCGCACTGCTGACGCTTAACGGTTGTGCGTTGGTGCCACGCACGCCACTGGTGCAAGGAGCGACCACGGCTCAGCCGTTGCCCTCTGCGCCACCTGTGGTAAATGGGTCCATTTTTCAGGGTGTTGCGCCGCTCAACTACGGCTATCAGCCGCTGTTTGAAGATCGCCGCCCACGTAATATCGGCGATACGCTGACTATCACCTTGCAGGAAAACGTCAGTGCCAGCAAAAGTTCGACCTCGAATGCCAGCCGTAACGGCAGCGGCAGTCTGGGTATCACTGCAGTGCCTACCGGTTTAGAAGGTTTAGCCGGCGCAACGGGCGAAAAAGCCAACTTTGCGGCGGGTGGCAAAAATGATTTCGCAGGCAAAGGTGGGGCATCTGCTAACAACACCTTTACCGGCACCATCACCGTCACGGTGGATCAGGTTCTGTCGAACGGCAACCTGCACGTGGTCGGAGAAAAACAAATTGAGATCAACCAGGGCACCGAGTTTATTCGTTTCTCGGGCGTGGTTAACCCACGCACCATCAGTGCGAGTAACGCCGTGTTGTCTACAGCCGTGGCCGATGCACGTATTGAGTACGTCGGAAATGGTTATATCAATGAAGCGCAAAATATGGGCTGGTTGCAGCGCTTCTTCCTGAATATCTCGCCGTTCTAAGAGGTTGTAATGAAAAAGCTAACATTATGGCGTGTCGGTCTGGGATTACTGTTAGGCGTAAGCCTGATGGCGCGTGCCGATCTGATCCGCGACTTAACCACCGTACAGGGTGTGCGTGATAACCAACTGCTGGGTTATGGCCTTGTCGTGGGCCTGGACGGAACAGGCGATCAGACAACGCAGACGCCGTTCACGACCCAAACCGTCAGCAACATGCTGTCGCAACTGGGCATTACCGTGCCGCCGGGCACCAACATGCAGCTCAAAAACGTCGCCGCCGTGATGGTTACCGCCAGGCTGCCTTCGTTTGCCCGCCAGGGCCAGACGCTGGATGTGGTGGTGTCGTCCATGGGTAACGCGAAAAGCCTGCGCGGCGGCACGCTGTTAATGACGCCACTGAAAGGCGTGGATAACCAGGTTTATGCGCTGGCCCAGGGTAACATTCTGGTCGGCGGCGCGGGTGCCGCAGCAGGCGGCAGCAGCGTTCAGGTCAACCAGCTTAACGGTGGACGGATTACCGATGGAGCAACGGTTGAACGTGAACTGCAGAGCAACTTTGGTTCGCAGAATACGATTAACCTGCAGCTGAACACCGAAGATTTCTCCATGGCGCAACGAATTGCTGATGCGATCAACGCCCGTGGCGGATACGGTTCGGCCCAGCCGCTGGACGCCCGTACGGTCCAGGTCCGCGTGTCCCCGAATAATGGTGCGCAGGTTCGTTTACTGGCAGAGATTCAGAACATTGATGTCTCCGTGCCGGTTGAGGATGCCAAAGTCATCATTAACTCACGCACCGGCTCTGTTGTGATGAATCGTGAAGTGAAACTGAACACCTGTGCGGTCGCTCAGGGCAACCTGTCTGTCACGGTCAATCAGCAGCAAAACGTGAGTCAGCCGAACACGCCGCTGGCGGGTGGACAGACTGTCGCTACTACCAATACGCAGATCGATCTGCGTCAGAGCGGCGGTGCGTTGCAACGGGTTAACTCCAGCGCCAACCTGAACAGCGTGGTGCGTGCGCTGAATGCGCTGGGTGCATCGCCTATCGAACTGATGTCTATTTTGCAGTCAATGCAGAGCGCGGGTTGCCTGCGCGCAAAACTGGAAATTATCTGATGAACGATACGCAATCGCTGATGAATGCGGCTTTTGACAGCCGCTCGTTGAACGACCTGAAACGCGATGTCACTGCCGATCCCAAAGGGAAAGCACTGCAGGTCGCGCAGCAGGTTGAAGGGATGTTTGTTCAGATGATGCTGAAGAGTATGCGTGAAGCGTTACCGCAGGACGGCATTCTCAGCAATGAACAGACCAAGCTTTTCACGTCAATGTACGATCAGCAGATTGCGCAGGACATCGGTAAACGTGGCTTGGGCCTGGCGGATATCATCGTTAAACAGATGGAACCCGCCAAAGCCCCGGACGAGCGCGCCGGTACGGTGCCGATGAAGCTGGATAACAGCTTCATCATGAGCACCAGCGGCGCCACGCCGCTGGAGCAAATGGTGCGCAAAGCTATGCCGCGCCTGCCCGCGCCTTCGCCCACCGGCCTGCCAAGCGACAGTCGTGACTTTATTGCCCAACTGACTCAGCCCGCTCAGGCCGCCAGTCAGCAGAGTGGTATCCCTCATCACCTGATTCTGGCGCAGGCTGCACTGGAGTCAGGCTGGGGGCAACGTCAAATCCTGACCCGTGATGGAAAGCCGAGTTATAACGTCTTTGGCATCAAAGCCAGCGGGAACTGGAAAGGCGAAACGACCGATATCATGACCACAGAATATGAGCACGGTGAAGCTAAAAAGGTGCGTGCGACATTCCGGGTTTACAGTTCTTATTTCGAAGCGTTAAACGACTACGTCAAACTGCTTTCAAATAACCCACGTTATGCGGCTGTCACCAATGCACAGAGCGCGGAGCAGGGCGCCCAGGCATTGCAGGCTGCGGGCTATGCCACCGATCCGAAATATGCGCAAAAACTGATGGGAATGATTCAGCAATTCAAGAGCATGGGTGAAAAAGTGGTGAAAGCTTATAGCCAGGATTTAAGCACATTGTTCTGAGAATTGTGCCTCAAGTTTCACTTAAGCATGCCGATAATAGCAGCAAGAGCCAGGCGCGCCAGCGCACGCTGGCGACCACACTGATGACAGCGACCCGTGTAGCGGGGAATGTAAGGAACCGAGATGTCCAGCATAATTAACTCCGCAATGAGCGGGCTCAGTGCCGCACAGGCCGCCTTAAGCACCACCAGTAATAACATCAGCAATTACACCGTTGCCGGCTATTCACGTCAGACGACGATTCTGGCAGAAGCCAACAGTACCCTGCAGGGAAAAAGTTATTACGGTAACGGGGTTAACGTAACCGGTGTTCAGCGTGAATACGACAGTTTTATCGCAGCGCAACTACGTGGGTCTTCAGCCACCTACAATGCGGCAAATACGCAGTATTCGCAGGTCTCCAATATCGACGATCTGATGTCAACCTCGACGACAAACCTGTCGAGCGCGATTCAGGGCTTCTTTAGCAACATGCAGAACGTGGTCAGTAATGCCAACGATCCTGCAGCGCGTCAGTCTTTGCTCAGCAACTCCCAGGGCCTGGTCAACCAGTTTCAGACCCAGGCGCAATACCTGACCAACATGCAAGACAGCGTGAATACCAACGTGACCTCTGACGTAGATCAGATCAATACCTTTACCAGCCAGATCTCCAGTCTTAACCAGCAGATTGCCAAACTGACAACCGGTAATGGCGCCGCTCCCAATGACTTACTGGATCAACGTGATCAGTTGGTTAATGGTCTGAATAATATCGTCGGTGTGACAGTGTCACAGCAGGATGGAAGCTACACGGTTTCCATGGCCAACGGCCTTTCTCTGGTCAGTGGCTTCCAGTCAACCAAGCTGGTGGCAATGCCATCCAGCAGCGATCTGACGCGCACCACGGTGGGCTATGTTGATCCGCAGGCTGGCAATGTGCAGATTCCGGAATCTTCCATTACCACCGGCTCACTGGGCGGGATGTTAAGCTTCCGCTCGCAGGATCTGGACCTGGCACAAAACCAGCTGGGACAGCTTGCCGCCGCCTTCACCACCAATTTCAATACCGTGCACAAGCAAGGCTATGACAGCAACGGTAACCAGGGCGTCGACTTCTTTACTATCGGCAGCCCAACAGCGCAGGGCAACAGCAAAAATACCTCTTCCGCCACCTTAACCGCGGCGTGGAGCAATACCAATGCGCTGCAGGCTTCCAATTATACCGTGACTTATGACGGAACAAACTGGTCAGCCACGCGTCTGTCAGACAACACCAAAACGACGCTCACGCCCACTACTTCTGGCGGCGTCACCACGCTCAGCCTGGACGGGATGAGCCTGACGGTCAATGGTACACCAAACGCCAAAGACAGTTTCCTGGTAAAACCCGTTCAAAACGTGGTTAACGGGATGTCAGTGGCGATTACCAGCGGCTCGCAGATTGCGGCGGCGGCGGCACCAGGCGGTGAAAGTGATAACCGCAATGCCCAAAATTTGCTGGCGCTACAGGATGCCAAAATCGTCAACGGTAATTCTACGTTGTCCCAGGCCTATGGCGCGATGGTGAGTACCGTTGGTAACAAAACACAGGCCCTGAAAACGGCCAGTACAACGCAGCAGAACGTGGTGACGCAGTTAACAAACCGTCAGCAGTCTGTCTCCGGCGTTAACCTGGACGAAGAGTATGCGAACCTGACCAAATACCAGCAATATTACATGGCGAATGCGCAGGTTTTAAAAGCGGCCAGCACCGTTTTTGACGCCCTGCTTAGCATTAACTAAGAGCAGAGGACATCATGCGACTCAGTACAAATATGATTTTTGACCAGCAGGTTCGCGGCGTAAGTGATGCGCAATCCTCCTGGTTGAGTGCAGGCAAACAGCTGTCTACCGGATACAGAGTATCTAACCCCTCTGACGATCCGATCGCCGCTTCCCGTGCCGTGGTGTTATCGCAAACTCAGGCGCAGGCAAGCCAGTATGCGGTTGCCCGTACCTTCGCCGACCAGGGCTTATCCCTGGAAGAAAACACGCTGGACGGTGTGACAAACAGCATTATGAGCGCGCAGTCGATGATTGTGGCCGCCTCAAACGGCTCATTGAGCGACGATGACCGCGCCTCGTATGCGACGCAGCTGGAAGGGTTGCGTGCGCAGTTACTGAACCAGGTCAACAGCAAAGACGCCAACGGGCGTTATATCTTTGCCGGCTATAAGACCGATACACCACCGTTTGTGGATGGTGCCGGCGGCGTGACCTATCAGGGCGGAACCGACGCGATTACGCAAAAAGTCGATACGGACCGTACGATGACGATCGGTCATACCGGCAACAGCATCGTAATGTCGATCACCAGCAACGCGGTGAAAGAACCGAACGGTGGCACCAGTGAAACGAATTTATTCAATATGCTGGACAGTGCTATTAGTGCGCTAAAAGTGCCCCAGAATGGCGCGGATGATGCCACCAAAGCGACCTTTTCAGCGGCAATGGATAAAACCAACCGTGGTCTGAGCAACTCGCTTAACAACGTGCTCAGCGTGCGTTCCGAAATCGGAACACAGCTGAAAGAGCTGGATACGTTGAATGCGCAGGGTGACGATCGCAAAGTGATTTATGACTCGCAGATGAGTAGCCTGGTGGATGTGGATTACACCCAGGCGATTTCCAGCTACACCATGCAACAACAGGCGCTGCAGGCTTCTTATAAGACCTTCACTGATATGTCTCAGATGTCATTGTTCCAGTTAAATTCATAAAAATTTTAGGCGTACTTTAACCGGGTGCGCTTAGTTTTTCCCATCGTCCTACAGGGACGGTGGGATTTTTTTTGTCTGCGTAATGCCTCTTTCGCTGCTCAATTAACATGGCGACCTGTGCGGAGAACCTTTGCTGCATGATTGACGCTGTGCTGCACGGATCAGGCTAATGTAGCCCTGATTACATACCTCAGGATGATCCCTCCGTGGTGTTTCTGCCCGCATACCTCACCCGAAATGTCCGTAACAGACAATAAAAAACCCGGCCGGAGCCGGGTTTATCACGTCTGCGAACCGTGCTTATGGCTTGGTCGCAGGGGCCGTTGCCTGGTGGGTAGCACTATGGCCGCCCGCAGAACCTTTGCCTTCAAAATTGAAGGAAGGACGCTGCCAGTCGCTGTGACGCGCAGGCTCTGGTTGCCATGCTGGCGCAGGCGCTTTGGTCATTGGGGCTGACGCAAAGTGCTTCCAGCGCGTTTCCGCATTGGCCTGGAGGGCTTCTACAGCAACGTCGCGCGCAGCCACAGGCGCATGCGGTTCGGTGATGGGTGCAACGGTTTCCTCTGCAGCAACCGGTGCATTTAACACCGCGTCAACCTGAGCTTCGGTTGTCGGGCTCACCGCCGTACCGGCCTGCTCTGCGGGCCCAACGTGCTCGTGTTGGGCGACCTCGGGCGCGGCGGTCACGTCGGACTTATGCGCGTCTTCAGCCGTGACATCGGCAGGTTGTGCCTGCTGCGCGACGGCGTCGGCGCGGGCTTCTGCAGCCGCAGGAATCACAGAGGGTTCCTGATGCACAGGAGCATCAATCGCCTGCGTGTCATCCGTATTCACCACAGTAACCGGCGTGTCTGTCTGGGGTTCAGCAACCTGTACTGGATCGGGCTGTGAAACCGGCGCCTCGTCTACGGCCGCTGCCACAGGCAGGGCGATAGCAGGTGCTGTGTCTGCATGGCTGTCGTCCTGTGCGGTTTTCACGGCATCCTGTGTGGTCTGCTCTTCGTTCGTCTGTGCGACCGGATAGCGCACCCAGACTTTGCCTGACGCCATCTCAGGTGAGGCCGAAGCGGCTTCTAATGGCATAGCAGACTGTGTTGGGTAGCGCTCATCGCGGTAACGACGGCGACGCTGACCACTGACGCGCAGATGGCGCGGTGAACGACGAGAGCGACGCGGCATGTTGGCGTTATCACGCGCTTCGGTTTCGTCCGCGTCGTCGACCTGTGAGGCTTCTGCAACCGGCTGAATCTTGCGGGCTTCAACAGATTCTGCTGACTCGACGGCAGCATGCTGAGGCTGATCATTGTTGTCGCCAACACGCACTTTTTGCGTCAGCTGACGCGGTTTGCGGCGTGGCATAGCCTGAACGCGCTCATCGTCCTGTGCTTCAGCCGCAACGGGCTCAGCGGTTTCAACGGCCTGTTCAACCGCGCTGTTCGCTTCCTGCTGGGCACGTTTCTCTTCCTGACGACGACGCTGACGTTCAGCACGCTGTTCACGACGCTGCTGCTGTTGCTCATCGCGTTGCTGGCGAGCTTCATCGCTCAGCGCCGGACGTTCATCACGCGCCTCATTAGACTGCCCCTGACGCTTATTACGACGGTTGTCTTCACGCGGTTCACGATTGTCACGGGTTTCGCGGTTGTCCCGAGATTCACGCTGCTGAGTGGTGTCACCATTACGTGGCGTGCGCTCACGGCGGTTATTGTTACGGCGGTTGTTACGACGATCGCCACGCTGATTGCCGTTCTCCTCACCGCTGGTTTTCTGCGGTTCGGTCACTTCAGCAACGGGCTCTGCCGTGGCAGGCGCAGGCTCACCGGCGAACATTTTTTTCAGGCCCGCCAGCAGGCGACCAACAAAGCCTGTTCCGTTGGATGGCGTTGCAGGGGCGGTTTCAGCAACCGGCGCAGTTCGCGCTTTGGTCGCTTCCGGCGCTGCTTCCGTCGGTGCCGGTGGCGCATCAGGCATCACAAATGCCGCCAGGGCCGGTTGTTCTGGACGACGACGTTCGGCATGTTCTTCTTCCGAAGGCATCGCCATTTCGGCTTCGTGCAGCTTAGGCAGGTGATAGCTCAGCGTCTGCGTTTCTTCACCTTTCCGCACGCGCAACACGGAGTAGTGCGGCGTTTCCATCCGGTCGTCCGGTACGATAACCGCACGCACGCCGCCCTGGCGTTTTTCGATAGCATTGACCGCTTCACGTTTTTCATTCAGCAGGTAAGAGGCCACAGGCACCGGGACAATAGCATGCACTTCTTTGGTGTTGTCCTTCAGGGCTTCTTCTTCGATCAGGCGCAGAATAGACAGTGACAGCGACTCGTTATCACGAATGGTGCCGGTACCGCTACAGCGCGGGCAGACATGATGGCTCGACTCGCCCAGTGACGGGCTGAGACGCTGGCGGGACATTTCCAGCAGGCCAAAACGTGAAATATGGCTGATCTGAATACGGGCGCGATCCTGACGGACCGCCTCACGCAGACGGTTTTCTACCGCGCGCTGATGGCGAACCGGCGTCATATCGATAAAGTCGATAACGATCAAACCGCCGAGGTCGCGCAGGCGTAACTGGCGGGCGATTTCATCTGCTGCTTCGAGGTTCGTGTTAAACGCGGTTTCTTCGATATCGCCACCACGCGTAGCGCGTGCCGAATTGATATCGATGGCGGTCAGTGCTTCGGTGCTGTCGATAACAATCGAGCCACCGGAAGGCAGGCGCACTTCACGCTGGAAAGCGGACTCGATTTGCGACTCGATTTGATAGTGGCTGAACAACGGGATTTCGCCGGTGTAGAGCTTGATCTTGCTGGTAAAGTCCGGACGGCCCAGAGCCGCAATATGCTGACGCGCCAGTTCCAGGACCTTCGGGTTATCGATAAGAATTTCGCCGATGTCCTGGCGCAGGTAATCGCGGAATGCGCGCACGATTACGTTACTTTCCTGATGAATCAGGAAGGGCGCAGGACGGCTGTCAGCGGCTTTCTTAATCGCTTCCCAGTGTTTCAGACGGAAGCTGAGATCCCACTGCAGCGATTCGGCTGATTTGCCTACACCTGCGGTACGGACAATCAGCCCCATACCATCAGGCAGTTCCAGTGCCGAAAGCGCTTCTTTCAGTTCGGTACGGTCGTCACCTTCAATTCGACGAGAAATGCCGCCCGCGCGCGGGTTGTTCGGCATCAATACCAGATAACTTCCTGCCAGCGAGATAAAGGTGGTCAGCGCGGCGCCTTTATTACCCCGTTCTTCTTTATCGATCTGAACAATAACTTCCTGGCCTTCACGCAGCACATCCTTAATGTTTGGACGACCGTGAGCGTTGTAGGAAGCAGGGAAGTATTCGCGAGAAATTTCTTTGAGAGGGAGGAAACCGTGACGTTCTGCACCGTAGTCGACGAAAGCCGCTTCAAGGCTGGGTTCGATACGGGTGATTTTACCTTTGTAGATATTGGCTTTTTTCTGTTCGTGTCCGGGACTTTCGATATCCAGATCGTACAGACGTTGACCATCAACCAGGGCAACGCGCAACTCCTCCTGCTGAGTTGCGTTAATTAACATTCTTTTCATCGTAACGTACTCGTTATTCTTTCATGAGTGATTAAAGCTGCGGGCATAGTTACCCTGGACGAGTATCAACCGATGGCCCCGTGACTTAGTGCAATGTCGTCAACCTCACGGTTATCGACCGCGCGAGGGGCGCAAATAACGTCGGTGGCCTGTTTTTCATAAGGAACAACAGCACCAGATAGTGGAAATGCGAGAGATAATTCTGTAAACCCGTGCACTCCATCTCATGTCCAGGCCGCAACCCGCAGCCCGCTAAGTGCCTGATTTCGCATTACGTCTTACGCCATTGCTGCGTGTCTGCTCAATCCGACAAAATAACTAATTTCGCTTTTTTTCTTATCTGAATCCTCAGCTAAGAAACCTAAGCATTATTCCACTGCTAACCTTCATATAGCAAGGTGACTTTAACTGACTGATCAATTTTCTTTACATTTTAAGAACCCTGCGACAGAAAGCGCATTCAGGCTGTTGAAAATGCCAGCAATCTGATTGCTCATCCCGACGCTACGCAGAGAGTTAAGCACATAAAAAGGGGTGGCGCTATCAGGGGACACTATTTAGAATCGCCGCCATGAAAACAGAGAATCCCGGCGTACAGTTTGTCGCCATCACGGCTGAAAACGCCGGACAACGTATTGATAACTTTTTGCGCACCCAGTTAAAGGGCGTGCCGAAGAGCATGATTTATCGCATCGTGCGAAAAGGTGAAGTGCGCGTGAATAAAAAACGCATCAAGCCTGAATATAAACTCGAAGAGGGCGATGAGGTGCGCATTCCGCCAGTACGTGTGGCGGAGCGTGATGAGGACGCTGTCTCGCCCAAACTGGCCAAAGTTGCCTCACTGGCTAACGCCATCCTCTTTGAAGACGATCATTTGCTGGTCATGAACAAACCGTCCGGTACAGCCGTACACGGCGGCAGCGGCTTAAGCTTTGGTGTGATTGAAGGACTGCGCGCCCTGCGTCCGGAAGCGCGCTTTCTGGAGCTGGTACATCGCCTTGACCGCGATACGTCCGGCATTTTACTGGTGGCCAAAAAGCGCTCAGCATTGCGTTCGCTGCATGAACAGCTGCGTGAGAAGGGCATGCAGAAAGATTATCTTGCGCTGGTGCAGGGCAACTGGCCCTCGCATATCAAAGTGGTTCAGGCGCCGCTGCTGAAAAATATCCTGCAAAGCGGTGAACGTATGGTGCGTGTCAGCAGTGACGGCAAACCGTCGGAAACCCGCTTTAAAGTGGAAGAACGTTTTGCGTTTGCCACGCTGGTCAAAGCCAGTCCGGTAACCGGGCGTACGCACCAGATTCGTGTACACACCTTGCACGCCGGTCATCCCATCGCCTTTGACGATCGTTACGGCGAGCGCGACTTTGACAGCAAACTGGCCTCTACGGGGCTGGATCGGCTCTTCCTGCACGCGGCTGCGTTGACATTTACGCACCCGAATACAGGGGAAACCCTGCGTATGGAAGCGCCGCTGGATGACACGTTACAGCAGTGCCTGACGAAGCTGCGCCAGCAAAAAAACTGACGCAGGGCGGCATCACGCTCCCAGGGGATTGATGCCCGCTTCACGCAGCATCGCGCTGAGCGCGATAAGCGGTAGTCCCACCAACGCATTCGGATCGCGCCCTTCAAGCCGGTCAAATAAGCAGATGCCCAGTCCTTCACTTTTGAAACTGCCGGCGCACTGTAGCGGTTGCTCTTTCTTTATATAGTTGGTGATGTCGGCCTGACTCAGCGTGCGGAAATGCACGGTAAAAGGTTCGCAGCACTGCATCAGCCGCTGGCTGGCAGGGTGGTAGAGGGCGAGGCCGGTGTAAAAGGTTACGCGGTTGCCACTGGCAGCGCGTAGCTGTGCTTCTGCGTTCTGCGCCGTATGGGGTTTTCCGGTAATCCTGCCGTTAAGGACGCAGACCTGATCGGAACCAATGATCCAGTGATGTGGATAACGTTCAGCCAGCGCCTGAGCTTTGGCTATGGCCAGGCGCGTAACCAGATCCTCTGCGCGTTCATTTTCTAACGGCGTTTCATCTGTCTGGGGTGAATCTACTGTAAAAGGCAGGCCAAGCTTGCTCAGCAGCGCCTGACGAAACGGTGAGGTTGATGCTAAAAGAATCGATGCTGTCATTTTTTTTCAATATTGATAGCGAATTGGTGGCAGTCATTTTAAACTGTGCGCCGCACTGGATGCGAATAGTGGTTGAAAGATGCTGTCCAACGGCCTTTTTCTTTGACTCTATGTGATTACAAAGTTAATATGCGCGCCCTATGCAAAAGGTAAAATTACCCCTGACGCTGGACCCCGTCCGCACCGCTCAAAAACGCCTTGATTACCAGGGTGTTTATACCTCGCAACAGGTCGAGCGTGTGGCTGAGTCGGTCGTCAGTGTGGACAGTGATGTTGAATGTGCCATGTCGTTCGCGGTTGATAACCAGCGTCTGGCAGTACTGACGGGTACTGCTGATGTTGAGGTTACGCTTCGTTGTCAGCGCTGCAACCAGGTTTTTCCACATCATGTTCACGTAAGCTATTGCTTCAGTCCTGTTTCATCTGATGAGCAGGCCGAGGCGTTGCCGGAAGCGTACGAGCCGGTTGATGTCAACGAATTCGGTGAGATCGACTTGCTGGCGGTTATCGAGGATGAAGTTATTCTCGCGCTGCCTGTGGTTCCGGTGCACGATTCTGAACACTGTGAAGTGTCCGAGGCGGACATGGTCTTTGGCCAATTGCCTGCAGAGGCAGAAAAACCAAACCCATTTGCCGTATTAGCCAGTTTAAAGCGTAAGTAATAGGAGTAAGGTCCATGGCCGTACAACAGAATAAACCCACCCGTTCTAAGCGTGGTATGCGTCGTTCGCACGATGCGCTGACCACTGCTGCTCTGTCAGTAGATAAAGTTTCTGGTGAAACTCATCTGCGTCACCACATCACTGCGGATGGTTACTACCGCGGTCGCAAGGTTATCGTTAAGTAAGATCTTTGCTTAGCAAGGCGATACCTTGACACGTTTGACCCTGGCTATCGATGCCATGGGCGGGGATTTCGGTCCCTGCGTGACGGTGCCTGCAGCATTGCAGGCACTGGCCTCTCATTCGGAACTTATCCTTCTTCTGGTCGGAGACCCCGACATTCTCACGCCATTGCTTGCCAAAGCCGATTCCGCCCTGCTGGCGCGTTTGCAGGTTGTCCCTGCAGAATCCGTTATTGCAAGTGATGCGCGACCCGCACAAGCCATACGTAACAGCCGCGGCAGTTCAATGCGAGTGGCGTTAGAGTTGGTGAAAGAAGGGCGGGCAGAGGCCTGCGTCAGCAGCGGCAATACCGGCGCGCTGATGGGGCTGGCGACATTATTACTGAAGCCGCTGGACGGCATTAAGCGTCCGGCGTTGATGACCGTTTTACCCCACCAACATCAGGGAAAGACGGTCATTCTGGATTTAGGTGCCAACGTCGATTCTGACAGTGCGATGCTGGTGCAGTTTGCGGTAATGGGCGCGGTCATGGCCGAAGAAGTGTTGGGCATAGCGCATCCCCGCGTGGCACTTCTCAATATTGGCCATGAAGAGCATAAAGGGCTTGAAAGCATTCGCGATGCGGCGTTAAGTCTGAAGGCATTACCGCAAATTAATTACATTGGTTACCTTGAAGGTAATGATTTGCTGACCGGCAAAACGGACGTGCTGGTTTGTGATGGTTTCGCTGGAAACATCACACTGAAGACAATGGAAGGCGTGGTAAGAATGTTCCTTTCTCTGCTGAAATCATCGGGAGAAGGTGAAAAGCGGTCGTGGTGGCTGACGTTGCTGGGGCGCTGGGTTAAAAAGCGTTTGGTCAGGCGTTTCGGCCATCTCAACCCCGACCAGTATAATGGCGCTTGTCTGTTAGGATTGCGCGGGACAGTGATCAAGAGTCATGGCGCAGCAAATCAACATGCCTTTGCCATGGCGATCAATCAGGCCGAGCAGGCGGTGAGGCGGCAGGTTCCTGAACACATTGCCGCCCGTCTGGACGCTGTATTAGCCAGGAGTGACAAAGCCTAGATGTTTACCAAAATTATCGGTACGGGCAGTTATTTGCCCAGCCAGGTCCGCACCAATGCCGACCTGGAAAAAATGGTGGAGACCTCGGACGAGTGGATTGTTACCCGTACCGGCATCCGTGAGCGCCGTATTGCTGCGCCGGATGAGACTGTTGCAAGTATGGGCCACCAGGCAGCACAACGTGCCCTGGAGATGGCGGGCGTCGATGCCAATGACGTGGGCCTGATCATTGTGGCGACCACGTCTTCCAGTCATGCCTTCCCCAGCTCTGCCTGCCTGATTCAGCAGATGCTTGAAATCAAAGATTGTGCCGCGTTTGACCTGGCTGCGGCCTGTGCAGGCTTTACTTATGCGTTAAGCGTTGCCGATCAATACATCAAAAATGGTGCAGTGAAACATGCGCTGGTCATCGGTTCTGATGTCCTGGCGCGTACGCTCGATCCTGAAGATCGTGGCACGATCATTCTGTTCGGTGACGGTGCGGGCGCAGTGGTACTGGGTCAAAGTGAAGAGCAGGGCATCATTTCTACCCATCTGCATGCTGATGGCCGTTACGCCAAATTGCTGACGCTGCCTTATCAGGATCGCGCGCATCAGGATCAACCCGCTTACCTGACAATGGCAGGTAATGAAGTCTTCAAAGTGGCCGTGACAGAACTGGCGCACATCGTTGATGAGACCTTGCAGGCGAACAACATTGCGCGTGAAGAGCTGGACTGGCTGGTGCCGCATCAGGCAAACCTTCGCATTATCAGCGCCACGGCGAAAAAACTGGGCATGACCATGGAAAAAGTGGTGGTCACGCTGGATCGTCATGGAAATACCTCAGCCGCATCGGTGCCCAGCGCACTGGATGAAGCCGTGCGCGATGGCCGCATCAAACCCGGACAACTTATTTTGCTGGAAGCCTTTGGTGGTGGATTCACCTGGGGTTCTGCGCTGGTTCGCTTTTGATTGACAGGAACTGAAAATGACGCAACTTGCTTTTGTTTTCCCAGGTCAGGGCTCACAGTCTGTGGGCATGTTGACAGAACTCGCTGCCGCTTATCCGGTGGTTGAAGAGACGTTCCGTGAAGCCTCTGAGGCCCTCGGTTATGATCTGTGGCAGTTAGTGAGCCAGGGGCCCGCGGAAGAGTTGAACAAAACCTGGCAGACGCAGCCTGCGCTGCTGGCCGCTTCTGTGGCGATTTACCGTGTCTGGCAGCAGCAGGGGGGCAAACAGCCTGTGCTGATGGCGGGCCACAGCCTGGGCGAATATTCTGCGCTGGTCTGTGCGGGCGTACTGGATTTCGCGGACGCAATCAAACTGGTTGAACTGCGCGGTAAACTGATGCAGGAAGCCGTGCCAGAAGGCACCGGTGCCATGCAGGCGATCATCGGTCTTGATGATGCGGCCATTGCGAAAGCCTGTGAAGAAAGTGCGCAGGGTGAAGTCGTTTCGCCGGTGAACTTCAATTCGCCAGGCCAGGTCGTTATCGCGGGTAACAAAGATGCGGTAGAACGTGCAGGCGCGGCCTGCAAAGCGGCGGGCGCCAAGCGCGCGTTGCCGCTGCCGGTCAGCGTACCTTCGCATTGTGCACTGATGAAGCCTGCGGCGGAAAAACTGGCACTGACGCTGGAAACGCTCACCTTTAAAGCACCCCAGGTGCCGGTGATTAACAACGTCGACGTGAAAGCCGAAACGGATGCCGACGCGATTCGTCAGGCGCTGATTCGCCAGCTTTACAGCCCGGTACGCTGGACAGAAAGCGTAGAGGCGATGGCTGCGCAGGGCGTGACGCAACTGATTGAAATGGGTCCGGGTAAAGTGCTCACTGGCCTGACCAAACGTATCGTAGATGGCCTGTCTGCGGCAGCGGTGAACGATACTGCGTCATTGACTGCGGCACTTGCACAGGAATAAGAGGAAAATCATGAGCTTTGAAGGTAAAGTAGCGCTGGTAACGGGCGCGAGCCGCGGCATTGGCCGTGCGATTGCAGAAACCCTGGCTGCACGTGGTGCAAAAGTGGTGGGAACTGCAACCAGCCAAAGTGGTGCCGATGCGATCAGTGCTTACCTTGGCGATAAGGGACTGGGCCTGCTGTTAAATGTGACAGATGCCGCTTCCATCGACAGCGTTTTAGAGAAAATTCGCGCTGAATTTGGCGAAGTGGACATTTTGGTCAATAATGCAGGCATTACGCGTGATAATTTACTGATGCGTATGAAAGACGATGAGTGGCAGGATATCCTTGATACCAACCTCACATCAGTTTTCCGTCTTTCTAAGGCGGTGATGCGTGCCATGATGAAAAAGCGCATGGGGCGTATCATCACTATTGGTTCCGTTGTCGGAACCATGGGTAATGCGGGTCAGGCAAACTATGCTGCAGCAAAAGCGGGTTTGATTGGCTTTAGCAAATCACTGGCGCGGGAAATCGCGTCACGTGGCATTACCGTCAACGTCGTGGCTCCGGGCTTCATAGAGACCGACATGACGCGGGCACTGAACGAAGATCAACGTTCCGGTATTCTGGCAGAAGTGCCTGCGGGTCGCTTAGGCGAAGCGCAGGAAATTGCTAATGCTGTTGCATTCTTAGCCTCTGACGAAGCAGCCTACATCACGGGTGAGACGCTGCACGTCAATGGCGGCATGTATATGGTCTGATAATCACGAAATCATTTGCATTATTTGCGTATAAAACCGCACAATAGCGTAAATCGTGGTTAGACCAGCCGGGATTTTGTTGCATCTTTTTCAACATTTTATACACTACGAAAACCATCGCGAAAGCGAGTTTTGATAGGAAATTAAATAGTATGAGCGATATCGAACAACGCGTTAAGAAAATCATCAGTGAGCAGCTGGGTGTGAAAGAGGAAGAAGTGACCAACTCTGCATCTTTCGTAGAAGACCTGGGTGCCGATTCTCTTGATACCGTTGAGCTGGTAATGGCTCTGGAAGAAGAGTTTGATACTGAAATTCCAGACGAAGAAGCTGAGAAAATCACTACCGTTCAGGCAGCGATCGACTATATCAATAGCCACAAAGGCTAATGAATATCTTCAGGCGGTCAATTGACCGCCTGAGTTTTATGTTTGCCCCACAATAGTCATTTTTTTCCCTCCCTGGAGGACGAACGTGTCTAAGCGTCGTGTAGTTGTGACTGGTCTTGGCATGTTGTCTCCTGTCGGCAATACCGTAGAGTCTACCTGGAGTGCTCTCCTTGCCGGTCAGAGCGGCATTAACCTGATCGACCATTTTGATACCAGCGCCTATGCAACACGCTTTGCAGGTCTGGTAAGAGATTTCAATTGCGATGACTTTATTTCCCGTAAAGATCAACGCAAGATGGATGACTTCATTCAGTACGGCATCGTGGCAGGCATTCAGGCCATGCAGGACAGCGGTCTTGAAGTGACCGAGGAAAATGCAGGCCGGATTGGCGCGGCAATTGGTTCGGGCATTGGTGGTTTGGGTCTGATTGAAGAAAACCATACCTCGCTGGTGAACGGCGGTCCGCGTAAAATCAGCCCTTTCTTCGTGCCTTCCACAATCGTCAATATGGTGGCGGGACATCTCACCATCATGTATGGCCTGAAAGGCCCCAGCATTTCCATTGCGACCGCCTGTACTTCTGGCGTTCACAACATTGGTCATGCGGCACGTATCATCGCTTATAACGATGCTGACGTGATGCTGGCAGGTGGCGCGGAAAAAGCCAGTACACCATTGGGTGTAGGTGGGTTTGGCGCGGCGCGTGCACTGTCTACACGTAACGACAACCCACAGGCGGCAAGCCGCCCATGGGATAAAGACCGTGATGGTTTTGTACTGGGCGACGGCGCGGGCATTATCGTACTGGAAGAGTACGAGCATGCTAAGAAGCGTGGCGCTAAAATCTACGCGGAAATCGTGGGCTTTGGGATGAGCAGCGATGCCTATCACATGACCTCGCCACCGGAAGACGGCTCTGGCGCAGCCGCAGCGATGATCAATGCGCTGCGTGATGCACAGATGACGCCTGACAGGATCGGTTACGTCAACGCGCATGGCACGTCAACGCCAGCAGGCGATAAAGCCGAAGCGCAGGCGGTGAAATCAGTGTTTGGTGAGGCTGCCAGCAAGGTTATGGTCAGCTCAACTAAATCAATGACCGGCCATTTACTGGGTGCGGCAGGCGCGGTTGAATCGATCTATTCGATTCTGGCGCTGCGCGATCAGGCGGTTCCACCGACCCTGAACCTGGATAACCCGGACGAAGGTTGCGATCTTGATTTCGTTCCTCACACTGCACGTCAGGTGTCTGGACTGGAATATACGCTGTGTAACTCTTTCGGTTTCGGTGGCACTAACGGTTCACTGATTTTCCGTAAAATCTAAACCTGGCGTTTATGATTGCTTAAAAGGCCCGCTATGCGGGCCTTTTTTCTGTCCAGCGACGAAGAGAAACCGATAAAATCACCGTCATGACAACCACGATATCGATACGGGAGACGCGGTAATGTGGATTAACGGCATCGAACAATCTCATCTCACGGCCCGCGATCGCGCCGTACAATTTGGCGATGGCTGCTTTACCACGGCCGCTATCATCAAGGGCAATATCGCGCTGTTTGACTGGCATATTCAGCGGCTAAAGCAAAGCTGCGAACGCCTGTGGTTACAGAATGTTGACTGGCAGGCTCTGGCGGGGGAAATGCTGCAGGCGGCCTCGGGCCATGACAGCGCGGTGCTCAAAGTCATTATCAGCGCAGGCAGTGGGGGACGCGGTTACAGTCGTGCGGGCTGTAGCGGGCCGACGCGCATTGTCTCGGTCTCTGACTGGCCCGGGCACTATGCTGCGTTAGAAAATACCGGTGTCAGGCTGGTGGTCAGTCCGGTCCGGCTGGCACGCAACCCCCAGTTTGCCGGGCTAAAACATCTCAACCGGCTTGAACAGGTGATGATTCGTGCCCATCTTGAGCAGACAGACGCGGATGAAGCCCTGGTGCTTGACACCGAAGGTTGGGTGGTGGAATGCTGTGCGGCCAATTTATTCTGGCGGAGCGGCAACACGATCTTTACGCCCCGGCTGGATCAGGCTGGCGTTGACGGCATTATGCGGCAGAATCTGATAGCGCAAATACATGCAGCAGGACAGAGTTGTCAGGTGGTGCAGGCGACGCTGGCGGCGCTGTTAGCCGCAGACGAAATTGTCATCTGTAATACGCTCATGCCCGTCTTGCCCGTTCGACAACTTGATGCGGTGACCTTTCATCAACGCACATTGTTTAACCAGCTACAGGCAAGCTGTAAAACGATAATGGAAGCAGAATGAGTCGAAGCAAAAAAATTATTGCGGGTGTGCTGGCAGTGCTGCTGGCGGCCGCAGGCGTCAGCTACTGGCAGGTGAAGCAACTTGCTGCCAGCCGTCTGACCCTTTCCCAGGAAACGATTTACACGCTGCCCGCCGGGACGGGCCGTGTGGCGTTAGAAGCCCAGCTGGAAAGTCAGCATATTATTCCCCACAGCATCTGGTTTGGCGCGTTGCTTAAGTTTGAGCCTGAACTGGCAAAATTCAAAGCCGGAACCTATCGTCTGGAACCGTCAATGACGGTGCGCGAGCTACTGGCGTTGCTGGCCAGCGGCAAAGAGGCCCAGTTCCCGCTGCGCTTTGTAGAAGGACAACGCCTGCAGGAGTGGCTGAGTGAATTACGCCAGGCACCCTATGTAAAACATACGTTGCCTGATGATAAGTATGCCACCGTGGCAAAGGCGCTCAGGCTGGATGAAAATCAGCTGGAAGGGAGCTTCTGCCCGGATACCTATCTGTATACCGCCAATACAACGGATATTGCGTTGCTGACGCGTGCGCATCAGCGAATGCAAAAGATGGTTGATGAAGTCTGGCAAGGCCGCATGGACAACCTGCCCTACAAGAATGAGCAGGAGATGGTGACGATGGCGTCGATCATTGAAAAAGAGACGGGTGTCAGTGAAGAGCGGGCGAAAGTGGCCTCTGTGTTTATTAACCGACTGCGGACGGGTATGCGCCTGCAGACCGATCCGACCGTGATTTACGGTATGGGCGCAGCCTACAATGGCACGCTGACGCGCAAAGATCTGGAAACAGCGACGCCGTACAATACCTATATCATCAGTGGTTTGCCGCCAGGCCCGATTGCGATGCCGAGTAAGGCCTCATTGATTGCCGCCGCCCATCCGGAAAAGACCAACTACCTCTATTTTGTGGCGGATGGCAAAGGTGGACATACGTTCACGACCAATCTTGCCAGCCACAACAAGGCCGTCCAGGCTTACCGGCTTGCGTTAAAGGAAAAAAATGGACAGTAAGTTTATTGTGATTGAAGGCCTGGAAGGCGCGGGAAAAACCACGGCCCGTGAGGCCATTGTGGCAACGTTACAGGCACACGGGATTGAAGACATCGTCTTTACCCGTGAACCCGGCGGTACGCCGCTGGCTGAACAGCTCCGTATTCTGGTGAAGCAGGGCATTGAGGGCGAGCAGGTGACCGATAAAGCGGAACTGTTAATGCTGTACGCCGCCCGTGTCCAGCTGGTCGAAACCGTTATTAAACCGGCCCTTGCGCGCGGCGCCTGGGTGGTGGGCGATCGGCATGATCTCTCCTCTCAGGCTTACCAGGGCGGCGGCCGTGGGGTTGATGCCGAACTGATGCGTACATTGCGTGATACGGTGCTGGGGGATTTTCGTCCTGACCTGACGTTGTATCTGGATGTCACACCGGAAACAGGATTACAACGTGCCCGCGCTCGTGGTGTGCTGGATCGCATCGAGCAGGAGTCACTGCGCTTTTTCGAACGCACGCGTGACCGCTACCTGGCCCTGGCGGCGGAAGATGCGACGATTCGGACAATCGATGCGACGCAGCCTCTGGAACAGGTGACCACCGCGCTGCAATCCACATTGTCTGCCTGGCTGGCGGAACAGCGGGCATGAACTGGTATCCCTGGCTAAACCAGCCTTACCGGCAGGTGATTGCACAGCACCAGGCGGATCGCGCGCATCACGCGCTGCTGGTGAATGCCATGGAAGGCATGGGCGATGATGCCCTGGTGTGGGGAATGAGCCGCTGGCTGATGTGTCAGTGCCGCGACGGACTGAAAAGCTGCGGTCACTGTCATGGCTGTCAACTGATGCAGGCAAACACGCATCCTGACTGGTACCGGCTGGAAGCCGAAAAAGGCAAAGCCACGCTCGGCATTGATGCCGTGCGCCAGGTGACGGAAAAAATGTACCACCATGCACAGCAGGGCGGGGCTAAAGTCGTCTGGCTGCCCGATGCGTCGCAGCTCAGTGATGCGGCAGCGAACGCCTTGCTGAAAACCCTTGAAGAACCGCCGGCAAACAGCTGGTTCTTTCTGAGCAGTCGTGAACCTTCGCGTTTGCTGGCGACGCTGCGCAGCCGCTGTATGGTGTTAACGCTGGCACCGCCAGACGAAGCCCACAGTCTGGCATGGCTCAGAAAGCAGGGAGCGTATGACGAGTCACACTTACTGGCTGCGCTGCGCCTGAGTGCGGGCGCGCCCGGTGCCGCCCTGGCGCTGCTGGATGAGCGAGCATGGCAGGCAAGGCAGGCACTCTGTGATGCCCTTGCCAGCGCCCTGCAACAGGACATCCTGCAACTGCTTCCAGTACTGAATACTGATAACCCAGGCACGCGCATAGGCTGGCTGCTGGCGTTGATACTGGATGCCATCAAGTGGCAGCAGGGTGCGACACAGTGGCTGACCAATGTGGATCGTCAGGATGTAGTGGCGATGCTGGCGCAGCATTTCTCGCAAACGGCGCTGAACAACAGCGCTCAGGACTGGATGCGCTGCCGCGAAACGCTGTCAGAGGTTGCGGCAGTGAATCGTGAACTTTTGTTAACTGACAGGCTACTGAGCTGGGCGGACAACCTGAAGCCCGCAGTACCCGGCTGACTGAGAAAACTATGTTTATTGTTGATTCCCACTGCCATCTTGATGGCCTTGACTATGAAAAAAACCATCAGGATCTTGATGACGTGATCGCCAAAGCGGCAGCGCGCGACGTCAGGTTTATGCTGGCGATTGCCACAACGTTACCTGGCTTTAGCACGTTAAAGGCGCTGGTAGGCGGTCGCGAAAATATCGCACTCTCCTGCGGTGTACATCCGCTGAACCAGGAGGAACCTTACGATGTCGACGAATTCCGTCGGCTGGCCGCCGATCCACAGGTGGTGGCCTTGGGTGAAACCGGACTGGATTATTATTACCAGCAGGAAACCAAAGCGCAGCAGCAGCGCTCGTTTCGCGAGCATATCCGTACCGGGATCGCGCTGAACAAGCCGATCATCGTGCACACGCGTGATGCGCGTGAAGATACCCTGGCGATTCTGCGTGAAGAACAGGTTGAACGCTGCGGCGGTGTACTACACTGTTTTACGGAAGATCAGGCGACAGCGGCGAAGCTGCTGGATATGGGGTTCTACATTTCTTTCTCAGGGATCGTGACGTTCCGTAATGCTGAGCAGATACGCGAGGCGGCACGCTATGTTCCCCTTGATCGTATTCTGGTTGAAACCGATTCGCCCTATCTGGCACCTGTACCTTATCGCGGCAAGGAGAATCAACCGGCCTATACACGCGATGTAGCGGACTATCTGGCGGTACTGAAAGGCGTGGATATCGAGACGCTGGCAGCAACCACCACGCAGAATTTCTCCACGCTTTTCCATATCCCCATGAGCCGCCTCGGCGCCTGACAGTTAGTTTATTTCAGGCTTTGTAATAAATACGACATATCCGCTGCTGACTCTGTTTTTGTCCAACAGAGTCAGGGGATTTCGCTGAAAAAATAGGCGGTTATGCACGTATGTTTACCCGTCTGAGCGCTCTGGTTTGCGAAACGTGATAGCCGTCAAAGTAACGAGGCGTAATTTATTTTACCCTTCGTAATAAATCAAAATGGCGGCTAACGCCAACCGGTAAAGAACCTCCCTCTTTACCACGCGCACTGCGCGAAAAACGCACTCATACTCAGGAGTTTCACGTTATGTTCAAAAACGCTTTTGCCAACTTACAAAAGGTTGGTAAATCGCTCATGCTGCCGGTGTCGGTTCTGCCTATCGCCGGTATTTTATTAGGAGTAGGTTCCGCCAATTTCAGCTGGTTACCTGTGGTCGTCTCACATGTTATGGCGGAAGCGGGCGGCTCAGTCTTTGCGAATATGCCGTTGATTTTTGCCATCGGTGTTGCGCTGGGCTTTACCAATAACGATGGCGTTTCGGCCCTGGCGGCGGTAGTGGCTTATGGCATCATGGTGAAAACCATGGCCGTGGTGGCACCGTTAGTGCTGCATCTGCCTGCGGCAGAAATTGAGGCCACACACCTGGCGGACACCGGTGTGCTGGGCGGTATCATTGCCGGCTCCATCGCGGCTTACATGTTCAACCGCTTCTATCGCATCAAGCTGCCTGAGTATCTGGGCTTTTTTGCGGGCAAGCGCTTTGTGCCGATTATTTCCGGTCTGGCGGCTATCGCGATGGGCCTGGTACTGTCATTTATCTGGCCGCCGGTCGGTTCCGCGATTCAGGATTTCTCACAGTGGGCAGCCTATCAGAACCCTGTGGTCGCTTTTGGTATTTACGGCGTGGTTGAACGTGCGCTGGTGCCATTTGGTCTGCACCACATCTGGAACGTCCCTTTCCAGATGCAGATTGGTGAATATACCAATGCGGCAGGTCAGGTCTTCCACGGCGATATTCCGCGCTATATGGCGGGTGACCCAACCGCAGGTAAACTGTCGGGTGGCTTCCTGTTTAAGATGTATGGCTTACCTGCGGCCGCCATTGCGATTTGGCATTCGGCAAAACCAGAAAACCGGGCGAAAGTGGGCGGCATCATGATTTCGGCTGCACTGACCTCGTTCCTGACCGGGATTACCGAGCCGATCGAATTCTCGTTCATGTTCGTTGCGCCTGTCCTGTATGTCATCCATGCGATCCTGGCCGGTCTGGCGTTCCCGATTTGTATTCTGCTCGGCATGCGTGATGGCACCAGCTTCTCTCACGGACTGATCGACTTTATCGTTCTGAGTGGTAACAGCAGCAAAATCTGGCTGTTCCCGATCATCGGGATGATTTATGCGGCGGTTTACTACACCGTGTTCCGTGTGCTGATCGTTAAGCTGGATCTGAAAACGCCAGGCCGTGAAGACAGCGCCAGCGAGCAGTCGTCATCAGCAACCGGCACCGAAATGGCGGGCAAACTGGTTACGGCGTTTGGCGGTAAAGATAACATTACCAACCTGGATGCCTGTATTACTCGTCTGCGCGTCAGCGTGGCGGATGTCAGCAAGGTCGATCAAACAGAACTGAAAAACCTGGGTGCACGCGGTGTGGTCGTGGCAGGTTCAGGAGTTCAGGCCATTTTCGGCACTAAATCTGATAACCTGAAAACCGATATGGATGACTACATCCGTAAAATGTAACAGGCCGTAGCGTACGTTTTTGCCTTTCATAAACAGCGTTGAGTTCCGACTCAACGCTGTTTTTTTATGGCATGACATAACGGCATGACGGCGATAACCTGTTTTGGGCTGGCTTTAGCTGGCCTGACGCGTCACAAATTTAGAGGTCGTCTGCAACAGCAGATCGGACAACCGTTGCAGCTGAGCTGTGGCCGCCGCCGTTTCTTCAACCAGTGCCGCATTCTGCTGCGTATCGCTGTCCATCTGCGCCACGGCAATGCCGACCTGTTTCACGCCGGTGCTCTGCTCATGGCTTCCGGTGCTGATTTCGGCAACCAGATCGTTAACGCGATGAATCTCTTTCACCACCGCCTTCATGGTCTCGCCCGCCACGCTGACATTATTCACCCCGGTTGCTACCCGCGAGTGGCTCTCCGTAATCAACGCTTTGATTTCCTGAGCCGCCACGGCGCTGCGTTGTGCCAGACTGCGAACCTCTCCGGCTACCACAGCAAAACCCCGTCCCTGATCGCCCGCCCGGGCCGCTTCGACCGCCGCGTTAAGCGCCAGGATATTGGTCTGAAAAGCAATGCCGTCAATCACGCTAATGATTTCCCCTATCCGGCTGCTGCTTTCCTGGATAGCGTGCATGGTCTCTTCTACATCCGAGACGGACTGGCCGCCGCTGGCCACAATCTGAAACGCGTGTTTGACGACATCATTGGCCACCCGCGCATTATCTGCATTGCTCTGTACTGCCGAAGAGAGCTGTTCCATTGAGGCGCTGGTTTCTTCCAGTGCAGATGCCTGAGACTCGGTACGGCGTGACAAATCCTGCGTGCCGTTGGCGATTTCTGCGGAAGATTTTGCCACCTGCTCAGCGGCGTCCTGAACTTCACTGATCAGATCGCGGATGTGCTGACGCATCACAGACAACTGAAAAATCAGGCTGGAGGTATCACCGGGTTTTGTTTCGTTGTGCCCGTGAAGGTCACCGCGCGCAATCAGTCCCGCCATGTGGACCGCCACTTCCGGTTCCGCCCCCAGTTGCTTCATGACGGAGATAAAAATCAGCGTACCCAGTACGCCGCCGGCGAGGAAGGTCAGACCGATTAACAGAATGAGCGTGAACGAGGTACTGTCTATGTGGGAAACATTGTCATCAATGACCTGATGCACAGAGGCGTTGTAAATCTTCACGGCCTCCAGCAGCGGATCTCTGACAGCGACGTGCAGGCGGTCAGTCTGAGTGGCAATTTCCTTCAGGGCGCCCGGAATGTCGTTATTGTTCGCCAGCGCATAAACCCGCTGCATAGAGGCCAGATAGTCCGGCCAGGCCTGCAACACTTTTTGCGTAATCGCGACCAACGCGGGATCCTGGGACTGTTTCAGAAAATCCACTGCGGTCTGGACCGACTGCTGTGATTTTTGGTTAAATTTTATCGTATTTTGACGGGATTCGGCCGCGGTGACGTTGCCACCCGGAAAAACATACGCATAGCCCCGTCGAAAGTGGGTCGCCATTTCGCGGGCCGCCACGTTCATCATCTGAACCGGTTCAAGTCGCGATGTGTATAACTGCTGTTCTGACGCCGCCAGTGTTCTGAGGGAATGAAGACAGATAACGGCAATAATGACCATGGCTATGAGAAAAAAAGCGGTGAGAAAAATCAGTCGGTGTGACAGTTTAACGCGTTGTAAGAATCGCATAATTAACATCCTGTTTAACGGTTAATTGTAATCGTTTTCATTCAGGCACGTTATTGCGCATCAAGATTTAACGGCCTGAGGCGGTGTAAAACGCGACGGGCTCGGGATCAAACTAATCCGACACGTTATTTATAGTTTCGGCAAGAAATGATAGGGCTTTAATGATCAAATGTTGCAACCTTTTGCTGTCACCCCCGCTCAGTAATGCAGGGACTTAAGCAACGCCCGTCACGCTGTGGATGAGCCGACTGTTGAGGTCAACAGTGCGTAGAGCAGAAAGGGCTGTTGTTGCACGGAAAGACAGCGGGTGATATCCGTCAACCCGGCCAGGACAGCAGGGGAGCGGAGACTGTGGCAACGACCCAACGTTTACAGGGCTGCTGCGCGTGAAAACCAGAGATACGTGATCGTTTCATTACCCGGCAGGTCGCAGGAAAGGAGACGATACTGACTGTGGGGTGATAAAAATGGAAAGGCCCGTTTCGTGCCCTTACAAGGGCGGAAATGCGTTAAACACCGCCACTTAATGTAAGAAAGAGCGGCGCGAGGTTGAAAGAAAACGAATTTCTCCCGCATACTGAGAGATTATCTACCCAGGCTAAAGGAACTGCTCTCTATGGCTGAAGAAACGATTTTCAGTAAAATCATCCGTCGCGAAATTCCCGCCGACGTGGTTTATCAGGATGAACTGGTCACGGCCTTTCGCGATATCTCGCCTAAAGCCCCCACGCACATCCTGATTGTCCCTAACATTCTTATCCCGACCGCCAACGATGTTGAGGCGGCACATGAGCAGGCGCTTGGCCGGATGTTCACGGCGGCGGCGAAGATTGCGCGTGAAGAAGGGATTGATAAAGAGGGTTATCGCCTGATCGTCAACTGCAATCAGCACGGTGGTCAGGAAGTTTACCATATTCATATGCATCTGGTAGGCGGTAAACCGCTTGGTCCGATGCTGTCACATTGATCCCTGAAGGGGACCTTGCTATGCGTTCATGGCTGACAGGACTGGCCGTTTTGCTGAGTCTGACCGGTTGCAGTAGTGATAAACCGATGATCAATACGTCTCAGTCGCTGGTGATGGAATCATCCGTGCTTTCAGCGGGCATTATTACCGATGAGCCCACGCTGGATGACCACGACGGTCAGAAACGTGCCAGCAGCATACTCTACAATCAGCGTGAAACGCCGGTTGTGGTGCACTATCGTTATTACTGGTACGACGATAAAGGGCTGGAAATAACGCCGCGTGAACCCGCGCAGATTGTCACGGTGCCGCCTGACGGCAGCGTCGCTGCGGTGTCGCAACTGGGTAACCTGACGGCCAGCAAGGTTCGTCTCTATATCTATCTCTGAGGACTGTTACGTGATTCGCAGTGTTAATCGTACTGGCGCACTGATGATGGCGCTTATTCTTTCGGGCTGTGTGTTGAAACAGCAGCAGCCTGCCCCCGTGGAACAGCAAACTCAGCCCGAGGAACAGACTCAGCCCATTCCTCAGCCTGAGCCGCAGCCGGTTCCTCAGCCTCAACCCGTTCCGCAGCCGCCAAATCTGGTGACAATTAACTGGGATGCCACCGTACAGCCGCTGGTCGCCCAAATGGTGCGTGCCGCAACTGTGCAGCCGGGCAGCGTGCTGTTGGTGGATCGTATCAAAAACAACACCAACGGTTCACTCCAGTCGGAGAAGGCAACCAGTGCCATTCAGACGGCGCTGAACAACAATGGTAAGTTCAGCCTGGTGTCGCCGGAGCAGCTGGCGCAGGCCAAACAGGCGCTGGGGCTTTCGCCGGACGACAGTCTTAACTCACGCAGTAAAGCGATTGGCCTGGCGCGTAACGTTAACGCCCAGTATGTGCTTTACAGCACGGCGAAGGGTGACGTCAAAACGCCGACCATCCAGATGCAGCTCATGCTGGTGCAGACGGGCGAAATTATCTGGTCGGGCAACGGTGTTGCCCAGAATTAATGCCGCTTTTTTACAGCTGATTCAGGCTACAACGGGTGAGCAGCCGGTCAACCTGACCTCACTCGCGGGCTTAACCGGGCAGAGTTGTCGCATCCTGACCGCACAGGGACGCTATCTTCTCCGCCCGGCACCGCATCCCGCGATACCGTTCGTTAATCGCCAGCGCGAGCACCGTGTGTTGCGCAAGTTGCAGCCCAGCGGGCTGGTGAACGCGCCGCTGGCGGGTAACCGCCATGGCCTTATTATGCCCTGGCAGGAAGGTGAGGTGCTGGATGAGGCGGGTTTTCGTGCACAGCGGTACGAGGTGATTACGCTCCTCCAGCGGCTTCATCACCAGCCGCTGACCGGTTATCGTGTCGTGCTGTTACCCCTGCTGTGGCAATACTGGCAGCAGTGCCAGCAGCGTCAGTATTGCTGGCTGCGCCAGCTAAAACGGCTGACAGAGCAGGGGGAGCCGCGTCCGTTGCGCCTTGCCCCGCTGCATATGGATGTTCATCCTGCCAACCTGATCCAGTCATCGCAGGGACTGCATCTTATCGACTGGGAATATGCCGCGGACGGGGATGTGGCGCTGGAGCTGGCCGCCGTCTGTTTAGCCGTGCCGGATCAGCAAACCGGTTGGCTAACCGACTATGCTGAGCGGATGCAGTTACCGCTGGCTTCACTTCAGCGTCAGGTTCGTCGCTGGCAACCATGGCTGCACCTGCTAGTGGCCAGCTGGTATCAACTGCGCGCAGAACAGAGTGGCGATGCCCAATTACAACAGCTGGCTCAACAGAGCTGGTCACAGATTTAACGGCTTTGCGCAGAGGCGCAGAGAGACAGGATACAGGTTATGACAACACGTTTTCCCGGCCCACTCATGCTGGACGTTGAGCGTTTCGAGCTGGATGCCGAAGAGCGCGACATACTGCGCCATCCGCTGGTGGGTGGCGTGATTCTTTTTGCCCGCAATTACCACGATCCGGCGCAACTGGCCGAGCTGGTCCGTCAGATCCGCGCCGCGTCGCACACTCGTCTGGTTGTGGCCGTCGATCAGGAAGGTGGTCGGGTACAGCGTTTTCGTGACGGCTTCACCACACTACCGGCGATGCAGTCATTTGCTGCGCTCCACGATATGAGCACGGCAGGGGAGTTGGCCCAGCAGGCAGGCTGGCAGATGGCCGCCGAAATGATAGCGATGGATATCGACATCAGCTTTGCGCCGGTGCTGGATATCGGCCACATCAGTGCGGCCATTGGCGACCGGTCATTTCACGCGGATCCGCAGATCGCCCTCGCGATAGCGCGCCGCTTTATTGCCGGTATGCATGAGGCGGGAATGAAGACGACCGGTAAGCATTTCCCCGGTCATGGTGCGGTCAGCGCAGATTCCCATAAAGAAACCCCGCGCGACAATCGCCGTGAAGCCGAGGTGCGCGAGCACGATATGGCCATTTTCCGTACGCTGATTCATGAACAGGCGCTGGATGCCATTATGCCTGCCCATGTGATCTACAGCGAAGCGGACCCGCTTCCTGCCAGCGGATCACCCTACTGGCTGAAAACGGTGTTACGCCAGGAACTGGGCTTTAAGGGCGTGATTTTCTCTGACGATCTCTCCATGGAAGGTGCCGCCGTGATGGGCAGCTATGCGGAGCGTGCGCAGCAGTCACTGTCTGCCGGTTGTGACATGGTTCTGGTTTGTAACGATCGCAAGGGCGCCGTCAGTGTCATAGATAATTTGACCCTGATCGAAGCGGAGCCTGTCATGCAGTTATATCATCTTGGAACCCTGAGCCGGGAGAGCCTGAAAGCGAGTCGCCGCTGGAAAGACAATGCGCAGCAGCTCAGTGCGCTACAGGCGCGCTGGCTGGCACATAAAGCCGCGTTATAGCCATCAGGTTGCCCGGCGCGACAGCCATTGAGGATAAACATGATTATTTATCTGCACGGTTTTGACGCGACGAGCCCGGGCAACCACGAAAAAGTGTTGCAACTGCAGTTTATCGATCCTGATGTCAGACTCATCAGTTACAGCACCCGTCATCCTAAACATGACATGCAATTTCTGCTGAAAGAAACGGATAAAATGCTGGGCCTCAGTGATGATCCCCATCCGCTGATCTGCGGGGTCGGCTTAGGAGGCTACTGGTCCGAGCGTATTGGTTTTTTATGCGGTATCCGTCAGGTCCTGTTTAATCCCAACCTTTTTCCCTTCGAGACCATGGAAGGCAGGATTGATCGTCCTGAAGAGTACCTGGATATAGCCACCAAGTGCGTCAGCGATTTTCGCGAGCGTAATCGTGACCGCTGCCTGACCATTTTAGCGCGTCATGATGAGGCGCTTGACAGCCAGCGCACCGCGACGCTGCTCCAGCCTTATTACCCCCTTATCTGGGACGAAAGCGAAAGCCATAAGTTCAGGAATCTCTCGCCCCATCTCCAGCGAATCAACGCCTTCAAAACCACCGTTTAACACAACGCGGCAACCGCACGATGCCGGGCTTTATGCCAGGAACAGTCTGCTAAATTTGATGTACATCAATTTTCTGAGGCCCATCCGGGGCCGTCATGGTATTCTGCCTTCAGATAGCGATGTTATGTCGCCAACCCTATGTTTATTAAGGTTTAATTTAACCATTGATTAACTTTTGGTTCACAATTTGAGGGGGTCCTTGTTGACTGCATCTGTTAAGAAAATTGTTATTGTTGGCGGCGGTGCCGGCGGGCTGGAAATGGCCACGCAACTGGGCCACAAGCTGGGGCGTAAAAAGAAAGCCGAGATTATTCTGGTCGATCGCAACCACAGTCACTTGTGGAAGCCGCTGCTGCATGAAGTCGCTACCGGATCGATGGATGAGGGGATTGATGCGCTGAGTTATCTGGCGCATGCCCGTAATCACGGTTTCCAGTTCCAACTGGGTTCGCTCACTAACATCAACCGCGAAAAGAAAGTGATTCAGCTGGCCGAAGTGGTCAATGCGCAGGGGGACGTATTAGTGCCCGAGCGCGAACTGGCCTACGACACGCTGGTGATGGCGCTGGGCAGTACCTCAAACGACTTTGGGACGCCGGGCGTCAAAGATCACTGCATTTTTCTTGATAACCCGCACCAGGCTCGCCGTTTCCATAACGAAATGCTCAACCTGTTCCTGAAATTCTCGGCCAGTGAAGGGGCGCTGGAGAAGGTCAATATCGCCATCGTCGGGGGCGGAGCAACAGGCGTTGAGCTGTCGGCGGAGCTGCATAATGCCGTGAAGCAACTGCACAGCTATGGCTATAAGGCGCTCGACAGCGAAGCGCTGAACGTAACGCTGGTGGAAGCGGGCGAACGTATCCTGCCAGCCTTACCACCGCGTATTTCGGCTGCGGCCCATCAGGAACTGTCAAAACTGGGTGTTCGCGTGCTGACACAAACGATGGTCACCAGCGCAGATAAGCAGGGCCTGCACACGAAGAGCGGCGAATTTATCGAAGCCGATTTAATGGTCTGGGCAGCGGGCATCAAAGCGCCTGATTTTATGAAAGGCATTGGTGGACTGGAAACGAATCGCATTAATCAACTGGTGGTCAAAGACACGCTGCAAACCACGCTGGATGAGGATATCTACGCTATCGGCGACTGCGCCTCCTGTGCCTTGCCGGGTGGTGGATTCGTGCCACCGCGTGCGCAGTCAGCTCATCAGATGGCGTCCTGTGCGCTGGATAACATCCTGCTGCAGTACCGGGGCAAGCCGTTGAAAGCCTACGTCTATAAAGACCACGGCTCGCTGGTGTCGCTGTCGCGCTTTAGTACGGTGGGAAGCCTGATGGGCAACCTGATGCGCGGCTCTATGATGATTGAAGGGCGCATCGCCCGTGTTGTCTATATCTCCCTGTACCGCATGCATCAGGTCGCCCTGCATGGCTATATCAAAACTGGCCTGATGATGGTGGTGGGGAGCCTGAACCGGGTGATTCGCCCCCGGCTGAAACTGCACTAAGAGTACGGGGCGGATTCGCCTGACTTCGCCACCGGTGCTGTTCCGGTGGCGAAACCCGCGCACGATTTTACGCTGTCATTTCTGTTCAGAACTCTCCGAAAACGTGGTAGTACCACTGTTGGCGCGATTTTCTTCCCAAATTCCGATATTGCAAAAGCTTTACATCTGTAAAACTTATCTCAACCAAACGGCGAGTCGCGCACGCCGGTTCTGCCAGTGCTGTGAGGGATATCCAGCGGCAGGAATGCGCGGTAACACTTTCAGGAGGAACTTCCTGTGAATAAATCAATGTTAGCGGGTATCGGTATTGGCGTGGCAGCGGCACTGGGTGTTGCCGCCGTAGCAAGCATTAACGTGTTTGACCGCGGTCCTCAATACGCACAGGTGCTGTCAGCAACACCAATAAAAGAATCTATCAAACAACCGCGTCAGGAATGTCGTAACGTGACGCTGACGCATCGTCGTCCGGTTCAGGATGAAAACCGTATCGCCGGTTCAGTACTGGGTGCGGTAGCGGGCGGTGTGCTGGGTCATCAGTTTGGCGGTGGTCGCGGACGCGATGTCGCAACGGTAGCCGGTGCACTGGCAGGCGGTTATGCCGGTAACCAGGTTCAGGGCGGCCTGCAGGATCGTGATACCTATACGACGTCTGAACAGCGTTGCAGAACCGTATACGACAAACAAGAAAAGATGCTGGGTTATGACGTAACCTACAAGATCGGCGACCAGCAGGGTAAAATCCGTATGGAAAACGATCCGGGTACGCGTATTCCGGTTGACCGTAACGGACAATTGATCCTGAACGGCGACAAGGCTTAAGGGCAAAGCTTGCCGCACTGCGGTCACACAGCACACATAACAAAAATGATAAGCGCATCTCCGGATGCGCTTTTTTTTTGCTTATCCGAACGCTAAAGCGCGCAACCGAACGATAGCCTCTTCCAGGCTGCTCGCCGTGCATGGCTGACCTTATGCATCAGATCCCGGCTGCCCGGTAAATATGATTGCGTTAAAGCGGCGGCGTCAGGCTGACATTTTCATTCACGCGATTCACAGACAGTCACGTCAGGACAGTTTTTGTAACACATTACTTGCTGGATTTTTACATATTTAGAACAAAGTGCACAGTCAGGGAAAGAGCATTACGCTTAATTACTCTTTCTTATCAAATGCATTGAGAAAGCAGGCTAACCGTTGATAACAAAACCGGTTTGCTTCGGTGCAAAAGTAAAAGGGAACAGTTCAATGCGTGATAACACCTCAGTCGAGCACAGCACAGTGCGCAAGATGGCATGGCGGCTGATGCCGCTGTTTACGGTAGGCTATTTTCTGGCGTCCCTGGACCGCGTCAACGTCGGCTTTGCGGCATTACAAATGAATGGCGACATCGGCTTATCCGCTGCCGCATACGGCCTGGGTGCAGGGCTGTTTTTCTTTGCCTACTGCCTTTTCGCCGTGCCCTGCAATATGGTGATGACAAAAGTGGGCGCAACCCGCTGGCTGGCTGCCGTCATGATTGCATGGGGATTGCTGGCGGCGGGCATGTCAATGGCGCAGGGCCCGGTATCTTTTTATCTTCTCCGGTTTTTACTGGGGATCGCGGAAGCCGGCTTTTTCCCGGGCGTCATTTATTACTTTACGCTTTGTTTTCCCAAACGTTATCGTGGACAAATGGTGGCCATCCTGATGATGGCGCTGCCGGTGTCCAGCGTGCTGGGTTCACCGCTGTCCGCCGCACTGCTTAATTTCGATGGCCTGATGAACCTGCGTGGCTGGCATTGGTTATTTATCCTTGAAGGTGCGCCGGCTGTCGCGCTGGGATTCCTGACTTTTCTGATGTTGCCGAGGCAGCCTCTGGAGGCTAAATGGCTGAGCCCGCAGGAAAGCAGCTGGTTACGCCATACGATGGCGGAAGAGCAGAAAAGTACCGCCCCGACAACCCCGCGCGTCAGCCTGTTCGCCACGTTGTTCAGTCCGCGCGTGCTGCTGCTGACGCTTATTTATCTGGGCGGAACCGCCGTTACCAATGGTCTGGCATTATGGCAACCTCAAATCATTAAAACCTTTAACCTGAGCGTTATGCAGATTGGCTTAGTCAATGCCATTCCGTTCGCGGTGGCGAGCCTGGCGATGTATCTGTGGGGACGTCACTCTGACCAGACAGGCGAGCGTCGTCTGCACACCGCTTTTCCGTTATTGCTGGGAGCGACTGGTCTTGCGGCCAGCATGTATGTTACCCATCTCTGGCCGATGCTGATGGTGCTATGCCTGACCATTACCGCAGCGTCGATGATTAAGGGCCCGTTCTGGGCGATGGCAACCGAGATGATCCCCGCCAGCGCGGCGGCTGTGGTCATCGGGCAAATCAATGCCCTTAATAATCTGGGCGTGTTTGTGGGCACCTGGCTAATTGGCTTAATTCGCACCAGCACGGGGAGTTTTACCTATGCGCTGACGCCCCTGATGCTGGTCACGTCCTGTGCCTGCCTTGGCGCGCTGTTGATTGGCCGACGTCAGTCACCGCGTGATCCGCATAAAAAGCCTGTCTGACACCACGGCATGAATGCACGCTCCTGATGAAAAGCGTGGCAGCGGAAACAGGCGCATGATACGCACTTCTCAGCCAACCATAAAAAAAGCCGCCGTAAGGCGGCTTGTCAGCTGCATGAATGCAAAACGATGAGCGCGGTTAAGACGCGACCTGATTTTCCAGTAACTGGTTCATAAATGACTGCACCCAGTCCATGCGCACCTTTCGTTCCGTCAGCTCACGGGTAAAGCGTAACCGTGTCGGACCTTCCAGTTTCCACTGCTTTGCATCTTTCTGCAGCAGACCAATCAGCCAGGCCGGATCGACACTGTTCTGCGGAGCAAAATCAAAATAACCGCCTTTGTCGCTGGCTTCAATTTTGCGCACGCCCACCGCTCGCGCTTTCATGCGCAGCACGGCGATGTCCAGCAGATTACGCGCCGGATCGGGTAACAGACCGAAGCGATCGATCATTTCCACCTTCAGCTCCTGCAACTCCTCTTCCGTTTCGGCACTGGCTACGCGTTTATACAGCGATAAACGGGTATTCACGTCCGGAATAAAGTCTTCCGGCAGCAGGGCAGGCATGCGCAGTTCTACTTCGGTCTGATTACTGGTGAGATCTTCCAGCGAAGGCTCGCGACCGGCTTTCAATGCATCGACCGCATTTTCCAGCAGTTCCATGTACAGCGAGAAGCCCAGGGTTTCCATCTGACCACTTTGCTCTTCACCCAGCAGTTCACCGGCACCCCGAATTTCGAGATCGTGCGTAGCCAGCGCAAAGCCTGCCCCCAGATCTTCCAGGGAGGCGATGGCTTCCAGACGTTTTTGCGCGTCGGTCGTCATGGCTTTGGGATGTGGGGTCAGCAGCCAGGCATAAGCCTGATGGTGCGACCGGCCCACGCGACCACGCAACTGATGTAGCTGTGCCAGCCCGAAGTGATCGGCCCGTTCGATAATGATGGTATTCGCCGTCGGAATATCAATGCCGGTTTCGATGATGGTGGTACATACCAGAACATTGAAACGCTGATGATGGAAGTCATTCATCACCCGTTCCAGATCGCGTTCGCGCATCTGTCCGTGACCAATGGCAATGCGCGCTTCCGGCACCAGTTCCGCCAGCCGCTGCGAGGCTTTCTCGATATTTTCGACATCGTTATACAGGTAATAGACCTGACCACCGCGCAAAATTTCGCGCAAAATGGCTTCGCGAATCACTAAGTCGTCGTATTCCCGTACAAAGGTTTTTACCGCCAGACGACGCGCGGGTGGCGTGGCGATGATGGACAGGTCGCGCATCCCGCTCATGGCCATATTCAGCGTACGGGGAATCGGCGTGGCGGTCAGCGTAAGGATATCCACATCGGCGCGCATCGCCTTAATGCGCTCTTTATGACGCACGCCAAAGCGGTGTTCTTCATCGACGATCAGTAAGCCCAGATCGTGCCACTTAATGTCGCTCATCAACAGCTTGTGAGTGCCAATCAGCACATCAATTTTGCCTTCGCTGGCCTCCTGCAAAATCTGATTCTGCTCTTTGGCGCTACGGAAGCGTGACAGCATTTCGATGCGCACCGGCCAGTTAGCGAAGCGGTCACGGAAATTATCGTAATGCTGCTGAGCCAGCAGGGTGGTGGGAACCAGCACCGCCACCTGCTTGTTGTTCTCCACCGCCAGGAAGGCCGCGCGCATGGCAACTTCGGTTTTACCAAAGCCCACATCACCGCACACCAGACGATCCATGGCCAGCGGCTGGCACATGTCACTTAACACGGCATTGATGGCCTGGGTTTGATCGGGTGTGGTTTCAAACGGAAAACTTTCGCAGAACAGTTGATACTGCTCACGGTCATGTTTGAAGGCAAACCCGGCCTTGGCGGCACGCTGAGCATAGATATCCAGCAGTTCAGCGGCCACGTCGCGCACTTTCTCCGCCGCTTTCTGCCGCGCGCGCGACCAGGCATCGCTGCCCAGTTTATGCAGCGGTGCATTTTCGTCGGCACCGCCGGCATAACGACTGATAAGATGCAGGGAGGAAACCGGGACGTACAACTTGGCGTCATTGGCATAGGAGAGCATCAAATACTCTGCCTGAATGCCGCCGGCTTCCAGCGTGGTCAGGCCGATGTAGCGTCCGACGCCGTGTTCAAGGTGCACCACAGGCTGGCCTGGATGCAGTTCCGCCAGGTTGCGAATCAGGATGTCCGGATTAATGGTGCGGCGCGTATCCTGGCGGCGGCGGCTGATGCGTTCGCCCAGCAAATCGCTTTCACAGATGAAAGCCAGCTTCCCCTGCGTATCCACAAAGCCACGCTCGCTGGCACCGATCATCAGACCATACTGTGCCTCACGGGCCTCGCGCAGATGACGAATGGGTTTCGGCCGTACTTTAATGCGCGCCAGCAACTCCTGCAGGCTTTCACGGCGGCCTTCGCTTTCCACAGAAAACACCACGTCGCCGGTAAACTGTTCCAGGAACTGACGTAAATGATCCAGCGGCGCTTTCGCCTGCGCCTGAACGGACAGATCGGGCAGGGATTCATAGCCCAGGTTGGTATTGGCGGCCCTGGCCGGCAGCACCTCATGGGTCATACGGATACGCGGCCAGGCTTTGAGTTCCCCCATTAAGGCATCCGGGCGCAGCCACAGCGTGGTCGGCTCCAGCAGCGGGCGCATGGGATCGACACGGCGGTTTTCGTAACGCGCATTCGCATCCTGCCAGAAGCGCTCGGCACTGCCTTCCAGATCGCCACAGTTCACGATCAACGTGTTGTCAGGCAGATAGCTAAACAGCGACGGTAACGGCTGGTCGAAGAACAGCGGTTGCCAGTATTCAATACCGGCCGGCAGGGTGCCTTTGCTCACCTGCTGATAAATATGCTCTGCCTCACGGCGCACATCAAAGTTTTCACGCCAGCGGCTACGGAACAGTTCAATGGCTGTTTTATCGCTGGGAAATTCATGGGCCGGCAGCAAATTAATGGCGGGAACGGCTTCCAGCGTTCGCTGGCTGTCGACATCAAACAGGCGCAGGCTGTCAATCTCGTCATCAAAAAAATCGATACGGTAGGGCTGATCACTGCCCATCGGGAACAGATCGAGCAGGGCGCCGCGTGTGGCGTACTCGCCGTGCTCCATTACCTGATCGACATGGCGATAGCCGGCCTGTTCAAGCTGGTCGCGCAGGCGGTCGCGTGACAGTTTCTGGCCCTGCTGCATCACCAGCGCATGACCGTGCAGGTAGCTGTGAGGGCAAACGCGCTGCATCAGCGTGTTGACCGGCATAATCAGCATGCCGCGTTGCAGCGTGGGTAACTGATACAGGGTGGACAGACGTGCCGAGATAATATCCTGGTGGGGTGAGAAGCTGTCATAAGGCAGCGTTTCCCAGTCCGCAAGGTGGGTAACAGGTAAATCGGTAAACTGACGAATCTCGTCCAGCAGACGCAGAGCGGTTTGCGTATCGGGTGTAATCATTAACACCGGACCTGCATGGCGCTCAGTGATGCTGGCACACTCAACCGCGTGCGCAGCGCCAGTCAGCTGACCGAGCAGGCGTTGGTCGCCTGATTTCACGGGCAGGGTATAGCGAGTCGGTTCGGACATGTGATCTCGAGGTTGCTCCATTTTTACCAGGGCGTCATCATTCCATAATACGCCATGGGGATCACCTCTGCGGCAGATTTTTTCTGCCGCTTCGCCTGAAGCAGGCGATGCAGAAGGGTTGCTGTGTGTAAATCTTTTTTGCGAACAGGGCTCGCAGGAAAGTGAATCGGGTACATCAGAGTCACGGTCATAGCCGTCACCGCTTTACCCGAATAAGTATACCGATGTGGGGCGTGGATGATCGTACGATAAACATCATCTTTGTGGCTTAATCCTGTGCATCAAACCGTCTGCTAACCTATTCTGATACAACTTTGCAGCAGACTCAGAGGGTTAGAGGTTTCATAAAGTGCACAGCTCCTTTATCATCCTCTCTACTTATTTTCCAGCAACTGCACATTGGATACCATGTATCAACCTGTCGCGCTATTTATCGGTCTGCGCTACATGCGCGGAAGAGCAGCGGATCGTTTCGGTCGCTTTGTCTCCTGGCTCTCCACCATTGGTATCACGCTTGGCGTGCTGGCCATGATTACTGTGCTGTCTGTGATGAACGGTTTCGAGCGCGAGCTTGAGGGCAACATCCTGGGCCTGATGCCACAGGCGCTGATCACCAGCAACACGGGCAGCATCAATCCGCAGCAATTCCCTGCCTCTGCACTCAAGCTCAATGGCGTTGACCGCATCGCGCCGCTGACCACCGGTAATGTGGTGCTGCAAAGTGCACACAACGTCTCAGTCGGGGTGATGCTGGGGATCCAGCCGGACGAAAAGGATCCCCTGACGCCTTTTCTCGTTAACACGCCGCAAAGCGTGTTACAGCCCGGTCAGTATAACGTCATCCTGGGCGAACAACTGGCCTCGCAGCTGGGCGTGAAACGGGGTGATCAGATCCGCCTGATGGTGCCGTCCGTCAGCCAGTTCACGCCCATGGGGCGCGTGCCGAGCCAGCGCCTGTTTACCGTGGCGGGCACGTATGCGGCTAACAGCGAAGTTGATGGCTATCAGATTCTGGTTAACCAGCAGGATGCGTCGCGCATTATGCGCTATCCCGCGGGCAATATTACCGGCTGGCGTCTGTGGCTGGATAAGCCGCTTGAGGTTGACAGCGTGAGCCAACAGGCTCTGCCCGCGGGCATGGTCTGGAAAGACTGGCGCGAACGCAAAGGGGATTTATTCCAGGCCGTGCGTATGGAGAAAAACATGATGGGGCTGCTGCTGAGCCTGATCATTGCCGTTGCGGCCTTCAATATCATCACCTCGCTGGGCCTGCTGATCATGGAGAAGCAGGGTGAAGTGGCCATTCTGCAAACCCAGGGATTAACCCGTCGTCAGATTGTCGCCGTTTTTATGGTGCAGGGTGCCAGTGCCGGGATTATTGGCACGTTGCTCGGGGCGCTGCTTGGCGTCCTGTTAGCCAGCCAGCTTAATAATCTGATGCCGGTAATTGGCCTGTTTTTGGACGGTGCCGCGCTGCCTGTGGATATTAATCTGTGGCAGGTGGTGACTATCGCCTTCAGCGCAATGGTGATTGCGCTGCTTTCTACGCTTTACCCTTCATGGCGCGCTGCCGCCGTACAACCCGCTGAGGCTTTACGCTATGAGTAACTCTCCTTTGTTGCAGTGCCGCGACCTGTGCAAACGCTATCAGGAAGGCAGCGTACAGACCGACGTACTGCGCAACGTGAATTTTGATGTGCAACCTGGTGAACTGATGGCGATTGTCGGCAGTTCAGGGTCAGGAAAAAGTACCCTGCTGCACCTGCTGGGCGGCCTGGATACGCCCACTGCGGGCGATGTGGTGTTTGACGGGCGTTCGCTGAACAGCATGTCTTCTTCTGATAAGGCCGAACTGCGTAACCGCGAACTGGGCTTTATCTACCAGTTTCACCACCTGCTGCCCGACTTTAGCGCGCTGGAAAACGTCGCGATGCCGCTGCTGATTGGCAAAACCGCTAAAGGCGAAGCCCAGGCACGCGCGCGGGAAATGCTGGCCGCCGTCGGGCTGGAACACCGCGCCGCCCATCGTCCGTCTGAACTGTCTGGTGGTGAGCGTCAGCGCGTGGCGATTGCCCGTGCGCTGGTGAATCGTCCCCGCCTGGTCATGGCTGATGAGCCCACCGGTAACCTGGATGCCCGCAATGCGGATGCCATTTTTGAACTGCTGGGGGAGCTGAATGTGCGTCAGGGCACGGCGTTTCTGGTGGTCACCCACGATCTGCATCTGGCAAAACGCATGACGCGTCAGATGGAAATGCGCGACGGCCAGCTCAGCGATCAGATTATCCTGGCGGGAGCGGTCTGATGGGATCGTCGCTATCACTGTTACTGGGGCTGCGTTTTAGCCGTGGCCGTCGTCGCGGCGGCATGGTGTCGCTGATCTCGGTGATTTCCACCGTGGGCATTGCACTCGGCGTTGCGGTGCTGATCATTGGCCTGAGCGCCATGAACGGCTTCGAGCGTGAGCTGAATAAACGCATTCTTGCCGTGGTCCCGCACGGTGAAATCGAAGCCGTTAATCAGCCTTTTCAGCGCTGGCAGTCATTGATCGCGCCGATTGAGCGGGTGCCTGGCATCGCGGCTGCCGCGCCCTATGTCAACTTTACCGGCCTGATTGAAAGTGGCGCGAAGATGGAAGCGTTGCAGGTGAAAGGCGTGGATCCGGCACAGGAGCCACGGCTGAGTGCCTTACCTTCTTTTGTCACCGACAATGCCTGGTCATCCTTTGCGGCAGGGAAACAACAAATCATCCTCGGTGGTGGTATCGCAAAGGCGCTCAACGTGAAGCAGGGCGACTGGATCACCATCATGATCCCGAACAACGACGGTGAGAATAAGCTCCTGCAACCCAAACGTATTCGCCTGCAGGTGAGCGGTATTTTGCAGCTGAGCGGAATGCTGGATCACAGCCTGGCTCTGGTGCCGCTGGCGGACGCGCAGCAGTATCTGGATATGGGTGACAGCGTGACCGGCATCGCGCTGAAGATGAACGATCCCTTCCAGGCGGCCAAACTGGTGCGCGCGGCGGGTGAAGTAACGCACGCTTACGTGTATATCAAAAGCTGGATTGGCACCTACGGTTATATGTACCGTGATATCCAGATGATTCGCGCCATCATGTACCTGGCCATGGTGCTGGTGATCGGCGTCGCCTGTTTCAACATTGTGTCGACACTGGTGATGGCCGTTAAAGACAAGAGCAGTGATATCGCCGTTCTGCGGACGCTGGGCGCAAAAGATGGCCTGATTCGGGCAATTTTTATCTGGTACGGCCTGCTGGCAGGCCTGCTGGGCAGCGTGAGCGGCGTGGTGGTCGGTGTACTGGTGGCGCTGAATCTGACATCGCTGATGAAAGGTCTTGAAACGCTGACCGGTCACCATTTGTTAGCCGGCGATATCTACTTCATCGACTTCCTGCCGTCTGAATTGCACTGGCTGGACGTGTTTTCAGTACTGATTACCGCTATTGTGCTAAGCCTGCTGGCAAGTTGGTATCCCGCACGGCGCGCCAGCCGCATCGATCCGGCGCGTGTCCTGAGTGGACAGTAGTCGTACCAGACAGCGCCGTTCATGCTGCGCTGTCGGCCCTGTTCTTTAGATTGTCGGGCCAACTGGCCCAAACTTTGTTGATTGACCTGCGGACGTTTTACTCACCGCACCAGGAGACTTTATGCGTACACCTCGTCGCCGTATACGACTTGCCCGCCTGAAGAAAACACGCAGGAAAGTGCATCAGCGCTTTCGCCAGCGTATTTTCGAACGCGATCGTCAGGCCGAACTGGCGGCGCACCCGTTGCCGCGCATCGTCGTGTTAACGGGGGCAGGGATATCCGCCGAATCCGGTATCAGGACCTTTCGTGCCGCGGACGGATTATGGGAAGAGCATCGGGTTGAAGATGTCGCCACGCCAGAAGGTTTCCGACGCGATCCGGCGCTGGTGCAGCGCTTTTATAACGCGCGGCGTCAGCAGCTTCAGCAGCCCGAGATCCAGCCCAATGCCGCGCATCTGGCGCTGGCAGAACTGGAACAGGTGCTGGGCGACAACTTTTTCCTTGTCACGCAAAATATCGATAACTTGCACGAGCGCGCGGGCAACAGCCGTGTGCTGCATATGCACGGCGAATTGTTAAAAGTGCGCTGTGCCAGTAGCGGACAGGTGATCGACTGGCAGGAAGACGTCACGGAGAACGACCGGTGTACCTGCTGTCAGTTTCCCTCTGTCCTGCGCCCCCATGTCGTCTGGTTTGGCGAAATGCCGCTGGGTATGGAAGACATCTACCAGGCGCTGGAACAGGCCGATCTGTTTATCGCCATCGGCACCTCAGGCCACGTGTATCCCGCGGCGGGCTTTGTCCATGAGGCAAAGCTGCAAGGCGCGCACACGGTGGAACTGAATCTGGAGCCCAGTCAGGTGGGCAATGAGTTTGCCGAAAGTCACTACGGGCTCGCAAGTGAAGTGGTTCCCGCCTTCGTACATAAGCTGTTGCACGGGCTGCACAAATAATCTTGTGTGTGATGCCACCGCACACCTGAAAGAAAACACTTGCAGCAGTAAGACGGTCGCGCCACAAGCCGGCCTCAGGGTTTACGGCAGCCCAGCGGCGGCAGGGAGTCAGGCCGCCTGTTGATGCACGGGTTAACGGCCTGCGTGCGGTTTCCGAACGGCATGCGGCTGTTGCCTGCCTCCTCTCATCCTCAGTCGCGTTAAACTCCGCCGCCGTATGATTAAGCGCAGCCGGATGCTTCCTGGGGCGCATCACAAAGGTTACAGGAGCCCGAAACGGCTGTGTGCGTGCTTACCTTATTAATATTTCTGTCTGCTGACCCGGCAGCCTGTCAGCAAAGAAAAGGGCCGCGATAGCGGAAAAAAACGCGCCCCGGTTTTGGCTCTGAATCTGGATGATGCAGGGCAGGATTGCGTTAACCGCCGCAAAAACCAGCGATTACCCGTTTTTTTATGCTGTCTGGCGTGCGGAATATGTCCCGGCAGCCTTAACCTGAACGATAATGATTTGACGCAACACGATGTCTTGCCGGTTTATCAATAATGACCGGCGGTAAATTTTAAGGATGGCATATGAAGCAACTATTAGAACGCTTTTTGCGTTATGTGGCAGTAGAGACGCAGGCAAAACCGCAGGCACGTCAGGTGCCCAGCAGCGAAGGTCAGTGGGTACTGGCCCGCCAGTTGCAGGAAGAACTGCTGGCCCTGGGTTTTGTGGATGTCAGCCTGAGCGATCACTGTTATGTGATGGGCACGCTACCGGCCAATGTGGACTGGCCAACGCCGGTGGTGGGCTTTATTTCGCACATGGATACCTCACCGGATTTCACCGCGAAACATGTTAATCCGCAAATCATCGAAAACTACCGGGGCGGCGATATCGCGTTGGGCAATGGTGATGAAGTGCTGTCACCGGTCATGTTCCCCGTGTTGCATAAGCTTATCGGTCATACCCTGATCACCACCGATGGCAAAACCCTGCTGGGCGCGGATGATAAAGCGGGCATTGCCGAGATCATGACGGCCATGGCCAGACTGGCGGAAGGCGATATTCCGCACGGTGCCATTCGCGTTGCCTTTACCCCAGACGAAGAGATTGGGCGGGGCACGTCGCATTTCGATGTTGAAGGCTTTGCAGCTGACTGGGCCTATACCGTCGACGGCAGCGATCTGGGCGAATTTGAATACGAAAACTTCAATGCGGCCTCGGCGCTGGTCAAAGTCGTGGGCAACAATGTTCATCCCGGGTCTGCGAAAAATGTCATGGTCAATGCGCTGGAGCTGGCGACGCGTTTCAGTGCAGCGTTGCCTGCGAAAGAGAAGCCGGAATGGACAGACGGTTATGAGGGCTTCTTTCATCTGCACCAGATGAAAGGCACGGTTGAGCACGCTGAGCTGCACTACATCATTCGTGATTTTGATACCGAGGCGTTTGAACAACGCAAACGCACACTGCAGCAAATTGCGGATGAGATCAATAAAGACCTGCATCCCGGCTGTGGTATTACGGTAGAGATCAGCAACAGCTACCGCAATATGCGCGAAAAAGTCGAACCTTTCCCGCACATTATCGATCTGGCCTTGCAGGCGATGCGCGACTGCGGCATCGTGCCGGTGGTGAAACCGATTCGCGGCGGTACGGACGGTTCGTCCCTGTCATGGAAAGGATTGCCCTGTCCAAACCTGTTTACCGGGGGCTATAACTACCACGGCAAGCACGAGTTTGCCTCGCTAAACATCATGGCGCAGTCTGTCGACGTCATCGTTCGCCTGGCAGAACTGGCCGGTCAGAAGAAAGGTTAAAACAACGTCTCCTCGTCCGGGCAGGGCGAGGAGACGGCGTAAACGGATGGGAACACCACTTCTCCAGCGGTTTATTCAGCGCCGAAATACCAGTAACCCGCGTTAATCAGCCCGGCAATCTGCGCCAGCACGGCCGGATCGTCAAGAGCCTCCCCCAGATCATCCAGGGTAATTTCATCGCGATGTGCCAGCACTGACATCACGCGCGGATCGGCGCATTCGACGCGCTCGCCGTTGATATAAATCGCATCGCCCAGCGTCAGGACGCGTAATCCACCCAGACGGGACAATACATCGCCCTGTTGCAGCGCATCATAGATTTCATCGGGCTGATAAGGCGGTTCCGGTGGCGCAACGTCAAGTTCGTGGCGTGATTGTGAAATAAATTCGCCCAGCCACTGCTCAAAATGCGCAGGCTGATTCACCACATCCAGCATCACCTTGCGTAAGCCTTCCACTTCTTCAGGCAAAATCAGCGACGGGCAGTCGCGCGAAGGCACATCGGGATCGGTATAACGCAGGCTGCCCAGCTCGTTAGCCAGCGCATAATCGGCGAAGCCGCTGATGAGTTCACGTCCGCTGGGCGCGCGGAATCCTACAGAGTAGTTCAGCGCATTTTCGAGGGAGTAGCCTTCATGCGGGAAACCCGGCGGAATATAGAGAATATCGCCCGGTTCCATTTCTTCATCGATAATGGCGTCAAACGGCTCGACCTGCAGCAGGTCAGGATGCGGGCAGTGCTGTTTCATCGGCACTTTTTCCCCGACGCGCCAGCGGCGGCGGCCGGTGCCCTGAATAATAAACACATCGTACTGATCGAAATGCGGACCCACGCCGCCGCCGGGCACGGAGAACGAGATCATCAGATCGTCAATGCGCCAGTCCGGCAGAAAGCGGAAAGGGCGCATCAGTGCGGCAGAGGGCTCATGCCAGTGATTGACCGCCTGAACCAGCAGTGACCAGTTGTTTTCGCCCAGGTGATCGTAGCTTTCAAATGGACCATGGCTGACCTGCCACTTTCCGTTTGGCTGGCTGACCAGCCGACTGTCGACCTCATTTTCCATGGCTAAGCCCGCCAGTTCATCCGGCGAAATGGGATCGATAAAATTTTTAAAGCCACGCTTTAGCACTACCGGGCGCTTTTGCCAGTAACGCTGAATAAAATCGGGCCAGTTGAGATCGAGCTGATAATCCATAAAGAAAGTCCGCTAAGGGCTGAAAATACCTGCAAGTATAACAGCCCGCAGCCTGAACTACTCGCGGCGATGTTCCATTTCCTGGCGCTGAAATACGACTTCCATGCGCGCACCGCCTAACGGGCTGCTGGAGGCGATGACATTACCGGCGTACTGCTCAAGGATATCTCGCACCACGGCAAGCCCGAGCCCCTGGCCTGGTCGCATGGTGTCGACGCGCTGTCCCCGCACGAAAATCAGGTCGCGTTTACTTTCCGGAATGCCCGGACCGTCATCATCAATATAGATGTGCAGCGCATCTTCGGTCTGATGAGCACTGACCTCAATAAATTCCAGACAGTATTTGCAGGCGTTATCCAGCACATTGCCCATCACTTCCATAAAGTCGTTCTGATCGCCAAAGAAGGTGATTTCCGGGGAAATATCCAGGGTAATTTCCACCCCTTTACGCTGATACACTTTATTCAGTGCCGAGCACAGGCTGTCCAGTAAACCCGATACCGAATGCAGATCACGCTGCAGGGGATTATGATCGGCCTGCATGCTGGCTCGGTGCAGGTAATAACCGACCTGCTGAGAGATGCGGCTGATCTGCTCCAGCATCACCGGCTCGGCCTGTTCGATGGTTAACTCTTTTCCGCCGCGCAGCGAACGCAGGGTACTTTGCAGGACCGCCAGCGGTGTTTTCAGGCTGTGGGTCAGGTCGGCCAGCGTCGTGCGGTAACGCGTGTAACGTTGACGCTCGTTGGTCAGCAACAGATTGAGGTTACGCACCAGCGAACGCAGCTCCTGCGGGGGCTTATCGTCCAGATTTTCACGCTGTCCGGTTTCCAGTTCGCGTACCTGAAGCGTCAGATGCCCAATCGGCCGTAAACTCCAGTGCGCCGCCAGCCAGAGCAGCGGGACAATTAAAATCAGGTTAGCGGCCAGAACATAGCTGAACCATGACCAGACCACATCGGAATGCTGTAGCTCTTGTGGAATGGTATCGACCACCACAATGGTCAGGGCGGGCAGGTTGGTGGTGGCATCGTAGCGGTTGACGGCAACCGAATGGGTAAACGTATCCTGATCGTCATCGTCGTTATCATCCCACGCATGAAGCTGCTGCTGTGCCGTCAGATTGTCGCCCATGGCGGCCCGGCTGGTGCTGTTGTTGGTATCAATCTCGTAGAAATCAGGTTTTAACAGCCATTCGGGTTGAATCTTCTCACGAATTTCCGGCACATCACGCTGCTGCCAGAGCAACTTGCCGTGTTCATCATAAATAAATACCAGGGTGGGGAAATTAAGCATGGTGCGCTCGGGCTGCGCAATTGTCAGCTTATTATCTTTCCACTGTGCCAGGGTAAAAAATAAATTGCTCTCGCCTCGCATCACACGATAGGTGTTTTTATCAAAACTCACCACATAGCCAATCACGGCGACCATGCCATAAGAAAGCGAGAGAATGAGAACGATGGCTGCGGAGGCCAGTAAAAAGCGTGTCCGCAGCGAAATAGGGCGATAACGTTTAAGCCAGGACATCATCAGAGATCAAAGCGGTAACCCTGGCCGCGAACGGTAGCGATAACTTCGTCAGAATGCAGCGCGAGGATTTTTTTGCGCAGGCGGCCCATTAATACATCGATCGTGTGGCTTTCACGCAATTCGGCATCGGGATACAGCTGCAACATTAATGAATCTTTACTCACCACTTTGCCCGCATTACGAATTAAGGTTTCCACGATGGTATATTCAAAGGCGGTCAGCTTAACCGGGCTTTCATTCACCGTCAGTTCGCGACGCGATAAATCGACCTGAAACGGCGGCATGGCAATAATTTGCGACGCATGACCACTGTTGCGGCGCATTAATGCCTGCAGGCGTGCGGCAACTTCTTCAATATGAAACGGTTTTGTGACGTAATCATCCGCACCGGCTTCCAGCGCTTCGACTTTCGCCTGCCAGCCTTCACGGGCGGTCAGCACCAGAATAGGCTGACGCACGGCATCATTGCGCCAGCGACGAATTAACGACATGCCGTCTTCACCGGGTAAGCCCAGATCAACCAACGCGATATCAGGTAAATGTTCCTGGAGAAAATAATCGGCTTCTTTGGCATCTTCAGCAGCATCAACCTGATGACCCATTTCTCGCAGTTGTACTGAAAGATGGTGGCGCAGCAGGGCATTATCTTCCACAACCAGAACACGCATAGGATTTCCTTAGCATCAGATCGAAACGAATTTAAATAAGTATAAGCGAAATGAATTAAACAGCAGGTTAACGCAGACCGGCGGGAACCGGTCTGCAGAAGGGATATTATTTCAGATCATCAACCATTTGAATCGCACGGCCAAGATAATTTGCCGGGGTCATCTGTTTTAAACGGGTTTTTTCTTCTTCAGGCAGCGCCAGGCTGTCGATAAAGGCCTGCATGCCTGCGGCGTCAACACGTTTACCGCGGGTCAGCTCTTTCAGCTTCTCGTACGGTTTTTCGATGCCGTAACGGCGCATCACGGTCTGAATCGGCTCGGCCAGCACTTCCCAGTTGTGATCCAGTTCATCCAGCAGGCGCTCGCGGTTCACTTCCAGTTTTGAAATACCTTTTAAGGTGGCCTGATAGGCGATCAGCGCATAGCCTACGCCGACACCCAGGTTACGCAGCACGGTAGAATCGGTCAGATCACGCTGCCAGCGGGAAACCGGTAGTTTGCTGGCCAGATGCTGCATGACCGCGTTGGCCAGGCCCAGATTGCCTTCCGAGTTTTCAAAATCGATAGGGTTTACTTTATGCGGCATGGTCGACGAGCCGATTTCGCCCGCAACGGTTTTCTGTTTGAAGTGGTTGAGTGCCACATAGCCCCAGATATCGCGATCAAAGTCGATCAGGATGGTGTTAAAGCGGGCAATACAGTCAAACAGCTCGGCAATGTAGTCGTGCGGCTCGATTTGCGTCGTATAGGGATTCCAGGTGATGCCCAGCGAGGTAACAAACTCTTCACTCAACTGGTGCCAGTCGGCTTCCGGGTACGCCGCAATGTGCGCGTTGTAGTTGCCCACGGCGCCGTTGATTTTGCCCAGCACTTCAATCTGCGACAGCTGACGCAGCTGACGTTCCATGCGGTAGGCTACGTTGGCCATCTCTTTACCCATAGTCGATGGCGTAGCGGGCTGGCCGTGCGTGCGAGACAGCAGGGGAATATCACGGTATTCCTGCGCCAGGCCTTTTACGGCGGCGATCAGCTGCTGCCAGTAAGGCAGAATGACATCGCGGCGTGCTGTTTCCAGCATCAACGCATGGGACAGGTTATTAATGTCTTCAGAGGTGCAGGCAAAATGAATAAATTCCGACACTGCATGAAGGGCGGGCACATCCGCCACTTTTTCTTTCAGGAAATACTCAACCGCTTTCACGTCATGGTTGGTGGTGCGCTCAATGGTTTTGATGCGTGCGGCGTCTGCTTCGCTGAAACGGGCGACGATTTCGTCAAGGAAAGCGTTTGCGTCAGCATCAAATGCAGGAACTTCCTTGATCTCTGCGGTCGCAGCCAGTTTTTGTAACCAGCGAACTTCAACCTCAACGCGGAACTTCAGCAAACCAAATTCGCTGAAAATTGCGCGCAGCGGGCTGACTTTATCGCCGTAACGACCATCGACAGGTGAGACGGCGGTCAGAGAGGATAATTCCATCAGTGCAACTCCTGATTCATTTAACGGTGTTTGCCTCACTGACTCAGTAAGTCAGTGGCAGGCGGGATAAAATCGATTTGGCTTCGCGCAGTAAACGCTGGCGCGAAAACATCAGCTGCAGTCGGCCTCCGCCGACCTGTTGCCACAACACGGCGGCACGAATGCCGGCCAGCAGCGTGGCGCGAACTTTACTCTGTAGCAGGGAATTCTGTAGTACTGCCGGCGATCCGGTTACCTGAATACGTGGGCCGAGCGGGCTAATCACATCGACATAAATACCCGCCATGGCGCTCAGAATAGTGTCGGATTCCAACGCGTAATGTGCCAGCTGACGATCGAGCTGGCTGATACGCTGGGCCAGGGTGTTCATAGCCGGCTTGTTCGCATTGAGCTTGCGCTCCAGTACCATCAGGCTCAACGTGTAACGGGTCAGTTCGGCACCAGCGCCCTGACGTTGCGTGCTGTTCAGCACGGCCATCAGGGTTTCCAGCCCCAGGCGCAGGTTGGCTTCGTTGTTACCAAATACCGCCAGGGTCGAGGGAGGATTCAGGTCCAGTACGCTGCGCAGTGACACCGTCAGCGCCTCCGGCTGACAATGTCCCTGATTGGCTAACTGCTGCACCAAATGGGCCGCCTGGCAAATGCCCGCCAGTGCAAAGGTAATGTCCTGATAGTTTTTTGCCACGGTTACTCCTGTTTACGCGTTATTCGCACCGGTCTTATGCGGCAACCCAAGGCAAACGTTCTTCGATGATACCGCCACCCAGGCAGACTTCATCAAGGTAGAACACCGCAGACTGACCCGGCGTGACCGCAGCAACGGGCTCATCAAACCGGACTTCAATTTTATCCTCGCCGTGCGGGATAATTTCGCAGGGGATATCGGTCTGACGGTAGCGGGTTTTCACCGTACAACGCAGCGGTGCGGTTAGCGGCTGACGATCAACCCAGTGTAACTGCTGGGCAATCAGACCCACTGACATCAGTCGGGGATGGTCGCCGCCCTGCGCCACGATCAGGCGGTTGCGCGCCACGTCTTTATCAACGACGTACCAGGGATCGTCTTTGCTTTCTTTAAGACCGCCAATGCCCAGCCCTTTACGCTGGCCGAGCGTGTGATACATCAGGCCCTGGTGCTCACCCACAACCTGTCCGTCGACGGTTTCAATTTCACCCGGCTGGGCAGGGAGGTAGCGCGCCAGGAATTCGGTAAACTTGCGTTCACCGATGAAGCAAATGCCGGTGGAGTCTTTTTTCTTCGCCGTCACCAGCTCAAGTTGTTCAGCGATGCGACGCACTTCAGGCTTTTCCAGCTCGCCGACCGGGAACAGGCTCTGCGCGATTTGCTGGTGGCTGAGTGTGTAAAGGAAATAGCTCTGGTCTTTGTTACCATCCAGACCGCGCAGCAGGTGGCTGCGGCCATCGATATCCTGACGGCGGACATAGTGCCCGGTGGCGATGAAGTCTGCACCCAGATCCTCTGCGGCAAACTCCAGAAACGCCTTGAATTTGATTTCTTTATTACACAGGATATCGGGATTGGGAGTGCGGCCCGCTTTGTACTCTTCCAGGAAGTGTTCAAAGACATTGTCCCAGTACTCTGCTGCAAAGTTCACTTTGTGCAGTTTAATACCTAACTTGTCGCACACGGCTTGCGCATCCGCCAGATCGTCAGCGGCGGTACAGTATTCCTCGCCATCGTCTTCCTCCCAGTTCTTCATGAACAGGCCTTCAACCTGATAGCCCTGCTGTTGCAGTAACCAGGCGGAAACGGAAGAATCGACGCCGCCGGACATTCCGACGATCACTTTTTTCTGGCAGTTATCAGACATCACAAGCTCGCAAAACAGTAAAACAGGCGGCGCATTCTATCACGCTGAACGCGGGTGCGCACCTTCATGAAACGGCCAGTTGAACGGGCTGATCAGGTCGAGCGGATAGCGTACGCCCTGTTGCCAGCGGCGTACGCTTTCGGCAACCAGAGGCGAGCGCAGGTTAGAGGCCGACAGAATCTGCTCTGGCGCGACCCACCAGCAGCAATCAATGTCGCTGTCCTGCGGAGCCGTTGGCTGGATGTCGTCCAGATCCACGCCAAACAGAAACCGCACAAAAGGCGTATTATCCGGGGCGATCCACTGGTTTATGCCGATAAAATACTGCATTTCGGCCCGAATGCCGGTCTCTTCAAACAATTCGCGTGATGCGGCTTCATGCAGCGTTTCATCGGCTTCAAGATGACCGGCAGGCTGATTCCAGGTGGCGATGCCGTTGACGCGTTCTTCAACGACCAGTAATGCACCCCGAGCCTGCACCAGGCACGCGACGGTGACATGCGGTTTAAACATCGATCCTCCTGAATTGTTAACTTAAAGTTATGGAAATGATAATGGCAGTCAGTCTTGTGCGCTGATATCGCGCCAGGCACCCGGGGCCAAATCGCCCAGCGTAAACTCGCCCATGGCATAGCGCACCAGACGCAGGGTTGGAAAGCCAATATGGGCCGTCATACGTCTGACCTGACGGTTGCGTCCTTCAAAAAGTGTTATTTTCAGCCACTGTGTTGGAATGGCTTTGCGCTCGCGAATCGGCGGCTGGCGCGGCCATAACCAGCCGGGCTCAGCAACTCTTTCGACGCCAGCCGGTAACGTCGGGCCATCTTTCAGATTAACGCCATCGCGCAAAGGTTGTAGATCGCTTTCCTCAGGCGCGCCTTCCACCTGCACATAGTAAATCTTGCCGGTGCGCTTGCCGGGCTGCGTCAACGCCGCCTGTAGCGGGCCATCGTTAGTCAGGACCATCAGTCCTTCGCTGTCGCGATCGAGTCGGCCCGCCGCGTAAACGTCACTCACGTCGATAAAATCTTTGAGGGTGCGGCGGCCGGCTTCATCGGTAAATTGCGGCAGAACATCGAAGGGTTTGTTGAACAGAAGCACGCGGCGGACGGCAGGCGGCGATGACACCTTGCGATGCACAGGACGTGTTTGTCGGCTGAATCGTTTATTTGGATGAGAAGTCTGATTAGTTTTTCGCATACGCTTTGCAGTCTGGAACATTCAGCGCATTATAACGCGAAATTGCGGTGATTGGCGTGGCGTGAATATTCAAGTAGTATTGACGCGCATCTTACAAATCATTAACAAAAAATCGCTCGAAGGAGAGGTTAATGGAAAGCAAAGTAGTTGTTCCGGCGGAAGGTCAGAAAATCACCCTGAATCAAGGTAAACTGGTTGTCCCAAATAACCCGGTTATCCCTTACATCGAAGGGGATGGTATCGGCGTTGATGTGTCACCAGTGATGCTGAAAGTGGTTGATGCCGCTGTGAAAAAAGCCTACAACGGCGAGCGTAAAATCTCCTGGATGGAGATTTATACCGGTGAAAAATCGGTTGAACTCTACGGTCAGGATGTCTGGCTGCCGCAAGAAACCCTCGATTTAATCAAAGAATACCGCGTAGCGATCAAAGGCCCACTGACCACGCCAGTTGGCGGTGGCATCCGTTCTCTGAACGTTGCGCTGCGTCAGGAACTGGATCTGTACGTTTGCCTGCGTCCGGTGCGCTACTACACCGGTACACCAAGCCCGGTAAAACGCCCTGAAGACACGGATATGGTGATCTTCCGCGAAAACTCCGAAGATATCTATGCTGGTATCGAATGGAAAGCGGGCACGCCAGAAGCGGATAAAGTCATCAAATTCCTGCGTGAAGAAATGGGCGTGAAGAAAATTCGCTTCCCAGAAAACTGCGGTATCGGTGTTAAACCGTGTTCGGAAGAGGGCACCAAGCGCCTGGTCCGTGCAGCAGTGGAATACACCATCACTAACGATCGTGATTCACTGACGCTGGTACACAAAGGTAACATCATGAAGTTCACCGAAGGCTCTTTCAAAGACTGGGGTTACCAGTTAGTGAAAGACGAGTTCGGCGGCGAGCTGATCGATGGTGGCCCATGGATGAAATTCAAAAATCCAAACACCGGTAAAGAGATCATCGTAAAAGACGTGATCGCCGATGCCTTCCTGCAGCAAATCCTGCTGCGTCCGGCAGAATATGACGTTATCGCCTGTATGAACCTGAACGGTGACTACATCTCTGACGCCCTGGCGGCGCAGGTTGGCGGTATCGGTATTGCACCAGGCGCAAACATCGGTGACGAATGTGCGCTGTTCGAAGCCACCCACGGTACGGCTCCGAAGTACGCAGGTCAGGATAAAGTGAACCCAGGTTCCGTGATTCTGTCCGCTGAAATGATGCTGCGTCATATGGAATGGTTCGAAGCCGCAGACCTGATTGTTAAAGGCATGGAAGGCGCAATCGCTGCCAAGACCGTGACCTATGACTTCGAACGTCTGATGGATGGCGCTAAACTGCTGAAATGTTCAGAGTTTGGTGACGCGATTATCGCGAATATGTAATCCAGAATGTTGGGTTAAACGAGAACGGGAGCCGGTTGGTTCCCGTTTTTTATTGAAAGCAAGGTTGGATGAACGGCTGCATGTGGCGTTGCCGATAAAACGCCGTCCGAGGGGAACGCTGGCTTCGCCCTTCACGTTTTATGCTATATACTGCGCCCGCAGTTTTCCGCCAGTCTGCGTGACTAAGTAACATGCGCTTCTTGCCTTGACCACACGGAAAAGGGGCCGGGGGCACAGTAAGGATAATGAGGCGTCAGTCAGGACCACTTATGAGTAAAATCGCAAAGCAAAAAGCCGCCAGATTGTTCCTGTCGCTATGGAAGTTGACGGGTTATCGCGTCAAAAAAATTGACCGCTTTTCTGAGCACCATGATCTCAAAAGCATCGCAATTATTTCGAACACGGCACTTGGCGATTTCATGTTTAACACGCCCGCAATTGGCGCGATAAAAGATCGCTGGCCCGATGCCAAAATCATCATGGTGATTCAGCCACGTAATCTTGCGCTGGTGGAAGGAAGCCCCCTGATTGACAAGATATTATACTGGGACGGAAAAATCGGCGGTATGATGCAACTGGTCAAATCGCTGCGTAAAGAGCAGGTTGAAGCGACCTTTATCCTGCATTCGCGTGCACCCTATGACATTGTTGCCGCCTCGCTGGCCGGGTCTGACTATATACTGAAAGACGTTTATTACGCGGACTACCAGGGCAAAGAAAAATTTATTCTGGAAAATTGTTTGTCCGCGTTTCATGACAACCGAAAGCACGGCAATATTCATCTTATCCGTCAGAAAAAAGACCTGTTGAGTGCTGTCGGTATTCCGATGCCGTCAGAAGCCATGTTTATTCCGGCGCCTTTCAAGCGTCAGGTTAATCACGCGCCGGTTATTGGTATTCATGCTGGCGCATCCAGTATGGAGCGATGCTGGCCTGACAGCTACTATTCACAGCTCATTGATACCTTAATTTCCCGACATGATGATCTGACCATTGAACTTGTAGGTGCTCCGGGCGAAAAGGCCCTGAACCAACGCATCATTGACGGCATGAAGGTGCCCAGTGAGCGGGTCAAAAATGTGGCGGGCACCACAAACCTCATTCAACTGGCGGAAAAGATCAGCGGCTTTAAAACGCTGGTGGTGGGCGATACCGGCCCCTTACATCTGGCTGTGGCCGTGCAAACGCCGACCGTGGCGTTGTTCAGTGATCAGAATGCGATTGATGGCGCTGCGCCTGTTCAGGACAGCACAATGCATCAGGTATTGCGCCCTGCAGAAGCACATGCGGGGCTACGTGCGATTCGTTGTGATGACGTTTTAGCCGCTGTTGAACGTAATCTTTCAGCGTAGTCATCCTGTCTCGGGGGCCCGGCACGGGCTGTACGTTTATCGCCGTAGCCGGACCACACAGTGTTACAACGCTGTGTGAGGCTCTATCGCGTCCGCATTACCGCAGATATGAATCGCGTTCTACGCAGCATATCGCCGGAAGAAATAACGGGAATGAAACAGACATAAACACTCGCGATATAACCTTAAGATCTTCATAACCCCTTTCGACGCTTAGTCTCATCTACCCGTTTAGCGATCGTAATTGATGACGCGTAACGGTTAAATTTTCACTCCTTCTTTCATGAAATAGCCCCATCCAGGGCAATAACGTGATGCGCCGGTCATACTGTAATCGGGCAGGCATAAAATCCTCATCTCTTCTCTGTCATCTTTACCTCTTTCATATTGACCTTGTATTGCATTTCAAGGCTGCCGTAATGTCAGTTCCTCCTCAGTTTAAACAGGTCGCTGTTATTTTTTTTCGGAAATTTAAGCGGATATCTATTTAAATAAAACTGCACTTCATGCATGGGCTGTAAGCTATCCGACATGGCTTTTAGTAAAGCAATTTTCAAATAAATGCTTAGATGGGTAACTGACTTATAATGGTTTTGCTTCATGGATTTTTCATTGAAATATTAAGATTTAATTTCGACTGGTCGACAGTTTTACTGATTTTTAACAATAAACCCATAAGATGATGATGTAGATTGATTGTGTGAAGTTTTTACCCCTTTCCCAAACTTATTCAACGACAGAGAAACTTAATCAGCGATGATATACATGAATTGATGGCATTCAAAGTGAATGGTTGATATGTCACAGTAGGTGCCACTTTTAAATCAAGAATTGATAACTCAACGGTTTGACCGTGGAGTATTGCTTGTGCGCTGTCTCATTTCAATCACGATTAGCAAATCAAAAGATATTCACAGTTATGGCCGTTAAATTTTTCAGAGTGAATTTAAAATAACACAAAGGAGCGATATATGTGGTTTTTCAGAAATGCAAAAATGATCCCATAGAGTCTGAACGGTCACCAGCCCGGAGATGTTCTTTCTATGGGGGCAGTAGAAATCAATCCGGACGTTACGGAGGCGCAAAAAAAATACAAGGTAGCGATGCGCCTTTATCGAGTCGGATGCGATACTGGCATAATACACTGGTCCGGTGGTCCATTTGTCAGCCCTGGATACGTATTCATTAACTACAACGGTACGCGAAATATTTTTCCTTATGGAACTACGGCTGACAAGTTCGACACTGTCGGCGACTTCCTGGAGTATTAAAAGGAAAATGTTAAAATTCACCATAGTCTTGTCGAGGACGGTATAATTAATGAAAACATGTTTATTTTGCCCATTAATGGCTATCTGTTTACCGAAGCAATTATGGAAATTATTGTGTATGAAAACGAAGAAGATGAGAGAGATAATATCGAATATGGAAGTTTCCAGTTGAATGCCGTGTTTTGCCCGCTTACGAAAAATTAAACAGATAGAAAATGCGCTTCATTGAAGAACGTACCTTGTCAGAGGCACTGCATTTCAGTGCCTCATCAGCGTTCCATATCATCTCTCTTTGTGCCAAAAATAGGTAATTCGGTTACTTCCCAACAGTCGCGCGAAGCGTGCTGCGATGTTTCTCAACGTTACCGTTCTGGTCAATCACTTCATATTCGACGTTTGCACCGGGATTAACGGAAGTGGTGACAGGAACCACAATATCAGACAGCGGTGCGACCATAATATTTCTCAATACCGCTTTTTCCACTTTCGCGTTCAGGCTCATATACCAGGGCGTAGGGTTAGAAATCATGATTTGCTGGCTTTGTCGGGTAAAGCGTAGTTTTTGTGCATCTTCCGGCCGGGGTGCACCCAGCCCTGTCGGACGTACAAAAACCTTCAGGCGAAGACGCAGCGGCAGAACGACTTTTTTATCGCGTTGGTTGTCAGATTTTTTGAGCGCCGGTATCTGGTAGAGATTCAGCCAGTACAGGGTTTCTTTCCCGGGCGGCAAGCGAGCACGTGAGGTCAGCATCAGCTTTATAGAGCGTAATTCGCCGGGCTGCATTTTCAAGACCGGCGGCATAGCCATGACTGGTGTTTTGCTCTTCTCTGGCGGGGCATAGAGATCGCCGTCATCTGTCCAGATTTGTAAAACGGCAGGGCTGTTTTCACTGTTGACCAGATTGACGGATTGCGCAATCTCGTTGGCGTTGAAAATAATGCGGGTTTTATCAATGTTTACAACGGCAACTGCCTGCGTTGACAATAACGCCGTGAGTAAATACAGGCTGCTACTGAAAACTGACCACCACTTGTAACTGTGCATTAACGGTTCCTGAAGTGATAACTTGTCCGGGAATAGCCTCAAGGGAGGCAGTAAAATCGCCGCTGTAGATCTCACCGTTGTCTGATGACGTAAGTGTGGTTAAATCTTTATAGGCATACCATCCACGCGTATTGCCTGTGCCGGTACTGCTTATATCGGGCAACAGGTTGAGAGGAGTACCGGCACTATTGTAGATTTTTATCCCTACGCCAGAGGCTGAACTGCCGTTGCTTTCCCCATAATTTGTGTCAAGCAGCCAGGTTAATCCACCGCTACTGGTGGTGAGACCCAGCGTCTGAGCCATGGCCACAGCCTGAGGCTGATTTACCAGAAAACCCATCGCGACGTTGGCTGATTTCAGAGTGGAGTTCTGGATCCCGGATGTTGCCCCGGTCTCGCAGCGAAGGGTAATGGAAAAAGGTGCCTGGCTGCTGCCTCCACCGGCTAAAACGCCAATACTGGTCAATGGCAGAGAGACGACCGCAGGGTAATCGTACACCTCGCAGGCTGCGCCGCGAACATAGGTGACTGTCTTCCATGAACTCCAGCCAACAGGCCAGTCATAGTGCCAGCCATTCCACACCGTGGCATGATCCGCACCGATATAAAGATTATTACTTTCCAGTCCAGGACCTTTAAATGCAATATATCCGCGGGGTTGATTGTTTGTCTCAAAATAATAGTTGTCACTATTGACGTAATGTTTACCTTCATCAATTTTAAATATCTCGTAGAGCACACTGCTAAATATACTGGCCGGGATGTAGATTTTTTGCCCGTCGGTATACCAGTCGCTGGCACTAAGCTGCCGTCCTTTCCAGTAGCGGCTGTAATATTCACCCGTGCTAAGGTTGGTTAGTCTCACCGCCACATTTTTGAACTTATCAAAATAAGCGCCGTCAACCTCGCTGGTGACATATTTACCAGCTTCTTCTCTGTCGCCATTAGTCGAATACATTTCATAGAGTTTGCCGGCATCAGCCATGTCGCAGCGGTACAGAATCTGATTTGGCGTAAACGCATCCTTCATCGGGTTATTGAGCGGATGGCCGACCGCACTGGCCAGCAACGTCCCCGAGGGCTGAAAGAGGTTGCCGGAATTAATATTAATGATTGCAGGCAATGCCAGCCGCCCTGTGCATTCATCACAGGCACCTTCCCATCCCTTTGCGGTATAGCCAGCATCTTGAGCGGCCTGGGAAAGCTGGCTTTTACTTGTCACTTTTGTGCAATTCGCCAGTAGTGGAAGCGGTACCAGTGAAGTAATGATTAATAAAAGCAGGGTTCTTGTAAACACGCGCTACTCCTTATTACATAAGCCGGGAAGCTGGATCAGGTGATCGTCTTGCTTTCCGGTAATTTGATAATTCACAAGACAGGTTTGTTGACCATCGTTATCCCAACTGACTTTAAGTGTGCCGGAGTCGTGGGGGACCCGCGCATAAAGCTGGCCGCCCTGGCCGACGACACCAATGACGGTGTTGTCGGCATCACGAACTTCAGCGCCCATCGGGGGCGCTTCCCCTTCGTTACTGGTGAGCGAGATCAAGACTGCTTTGCCTTTAATGGTGGCGAAATTTACCCGTACAACAGCCCCCGCATAGGGAACGACACGTTGACTACCACCGGTCAGTTCGGCATCAGCATTCATATCCAGCGTGTCCAGGCTGATGTTATTTTCGCGGTAGGCACTGAGCGAAGGCAAAATGGCATAGCCGAAGCGATCGATGACAGCTCCCTGACCATTACGCACCAGCGCGCCCTGTGCGCCATCGGCCTCAACCAGAGCGAACGTCTCACTGCTGTACGGGCCAAGTGTGATGCCGCCCCGATGAAGCACCACGGTGCCAGATGCTCCCAACCCAGCCTGGCGATAGTCTTCGCCCTGGCCATAATTCGCACGAAAAGCCCCCAGACGCGTATTCTGCTGAACGTTCCCGCCAAAGTTCAGTGCGTGTCCGCTGTTGCCATCGCCATTGCGAGAATGCTCGCTGCCGCCATAGACAGAATAAGACACATCATTGTTGTCACCCGCCGCGCCTGACAGGGACAGGGATGAGCTACGTGTTTGTTTTGACTGGTTATAGTAACAGGAGACAGAAGAGGTGTTGTTCCAGTCCAGAGGCATTGAGATATTAAAGGAGAAGGTATTTTCGGTATAACGTTGTGCGCGAGAGTCATCCTGCCGGTTGAAGAGATCCAGGTCGGATCGCGTCGTATTCCATGTCGTGCGCTGGCGTGCGACGTTGAAGCCGTAACTGATCTTTTTCCAGTTGTTGTTATAGCCAAGCTGCAACTGAGTGATGCGGGATTTATTGTTGTAGTAATCGGCTGTGCTGGCGCTCAGGCTGAACATACCGACGTTATCAAATGACTGCCCCAGGGTTGCGGATAACCGGTTACGCTGGTTCATCGAATCGGAATAGTAGCTGATGCCTGTCTCATTCTGCCTTCTGACGCCCAAAACGTCCTGCAGATCGCGGAAACCGCTGGTGGAGTAACGGTAGGCCGCTAATACCAGATTTGTGCCGGTTTCAAAGGTTTTGCTGTAGCTCAGTTCGGCACGCCAGCCGGTCGTTTTTTTATTTTGCTCCACGCGAGCTTGTGAAAAAATGGTGTTTATACCCATAGCTCCGACCGGTGAACCCCATACACCGCCTGCCAGCCATGCCTGATAATCTTTCGCGATGCGTGAACCGGCCGTTGCGGTGAAGCGGTTACTGATGCCGCGCTGCAAGACACCTTCAAAAAAAGTGTTTTCCACACTGTAATACTGACGTACACGTCCCAATGCCAGGCCATATGTCCAGTTTCCAGGACGAACAGAATCCGGGACAGAAGAGTAGGGCACCGTAAAGGTCGATCGCTTCCCGTTAGCTTCAATAACCTCAACTTCCAGGTCTCCCTGACCGCTGGTGTTATACAGGTCGTCAATGACAAAGGGGCCGGGTGGAACGCTTGTCTCATAGACAACGTTATTGAGCTGACGCACGATAACGCGGGCATCGGAAGTCGCCACACCCTGTACTTCTGGCGCATAACCTCGCTTGCCCTGCGGCCACATGCGTTCGTCAGAGGCGAGTTTGATGCCGTTAAACGCAAGGCTGCCGAACAGAGAGTTGCTCGTGTAGTTATCACCTAAAGCAAGCTGACTGTTTATGCCCTCTAAAGGCCGTTGCACCCAGCTTCTGACCTGATTGTATTGATAACGGCTTCCGGCTCGGCTGTTGCGTAAATAACGCAGATTGCCCTGATGACGAAACTGCCACTTTTCCAGATTGGTGCCTGCTGTGATTCCGCTCCATAAATATTCATACCGGTAATTTGACGAGCGGTTTTCCGACCACATGAAGTTGGTGTTGTGACGCAGAAAGAGGGCCGTAACGCCTTCATCCCATTCAGATGTGGGAATGTAGCCGCGGGGAGCACGGTTCAGGCTCGCCAGTGGAAGCATAAAATGCAGACGAAGCGATGACTGATCGAAACGCCAACTGCCCGCCTCTGTCCAGCCGGCTAATGGCTGACAGCGCTCTGTAGGTTGCCCGGCGCGCGGGGTTTTTAATTGCATTAGCGTCACGATATCTTCAGGCAGGCAGGGCTCGACTTCGCCCTCGTCGCTGAATTTCCTGAAGTTAATTTTGACCCCAGATTTAATCATCTTGTTGTTGAGGTAAATATCAACCAGGTAATAGCCTTGGACAATTTCGTTTTGATTGAATTGTTCGATGTTTTTCCCAAATGTCGCCCCTTGAAAAAGCGAGGAGTCGAAATAATATTCTTCGCTACAGACAGAGTAAGAAAAGCAGGCCGACACGGTAAAAGCTATGAGTTTCGGACTAATTAACTTCAACCGTAAAGTTTTCACTGATTTTAGCTCCCTGATCATTAACTGCCGAGACTGAAACCACCCCTGTGCCCTGAAGACGTTTACTATTACTAAACCAGTAAGTCTTTCTGGAGAAAGGAGAGACCATATCCGCCTCTTGTTTTAAAGACTGATTGCCCACTTTTAAAACAACATCCACTAATGACGCGTGCCAGGGCTGCGCGTTGTCAATTTCGATCCCCATCCCCTTATTCGACTGATATAAAGGTGTTATCTTTATGCCTTTAAGAATATTTTTTGGCGCGCCAATACTTTTAGGGCGATAAAAGATCTTCATACGATTACGTAATACCACCAGCATTGCATTCTGCGCTTTATCTTTAGCGATATTTGAAGGTGGGATCTGAAGTGTATTAAACCAGTATACAGATTCACGATCCTGCGGTTGTGATGCGGGATTATTTAATATTACTTTAGCAATCTGACCAGCTTTGGGCTGAATGCGGAATACCGGTGGCGTAATAATGAACGGTGTATTTGCGCGGCTTTCTGGCTGTGAGCTGTCGTCGCCATTATCGAACCAGCTCTGAATAACGTAGGGAACAGCATCATTGTTTTTAAATTGAACATCTATAGAGCGTGCCTGTTCGGGATAGATAATACGACTGCCCATAATTGTCACGCTGGCATTCGTGCAAGGGGCCAATAACAAGGCCGAAAATAATATTGACAAAAATTTTAACGCAATGGCGCGTCTGCGAATAAACATAGACAGGTTCTCAATCATTTATTGTGCACTCCGCTGAATGGGAGTGCACCAGGTAAGAATTACTGATAAGTCACGGCATACTGAAGTGAAGCGCTAACGGTACCTGCAGTAGCGGAGTTAGTAGCATAATATTGTGCAGAATAGGTCGCTGATTTTTCCGTTTCGCCGGGGCTCAGGGTTAAATCACCATTACCGTCGTAGCCTCCGGTTAAATCTATTTCTTTACCTTCCGTGTCCAGCAACTGAACTTCAACGTTTTCAGCACTACCATTGCTTTTCAAATTACCGGTAGTGCTCACGTTGTTACCGATAAAAATAGTGGACACGCGAGTTGAATTTGTTGAACCGGTACAGCCACTGATGGCGACAGTGAAATCCGTCTTACCAGCGATATCTCCGGTTTTAAGCAACTCGTTTACGCCTACGGTTGGCATGAGTACAACCGGTGCACTCTCATTGCCATTCACGCTAACGGAACAGGTTTCATCACTGACTTCACCTTTAAAATTAATAGTGTTAGCTGAATCCGCCAGTGCTTGTCCTGATACCAGCGCTGCACTAATCAACAGAGGTAAGGTCATAGCTTTAGTATTTAACATGATTGTATTTTCCTTTTACATTTTTAACTGGAGAACAACTGATTCAGGCTGCTTCCCGTCTTACGACGCACCGAATCTTTAATGCAGTAGATCTTTTTTACGCCAAGTTGCATTTTTTTTGATATTTCACCCAGAGATAACCCATGATTCACCAGTTCCAAAAAATTAACCTCATCGCTGGTTAACGGATTAACACCTTTTTTCTCACCTCCTTTTAAACCGTAGTAACATGCGTTAATAGATTTTTTAATCTCGGCAATGCCCGTCCCCGGATAAATGACCGTATTGATACTTTTATCCTGCTGTTTCCAGAAGGCTGCTAAGGATGCCAGGCGGCGATCGCAAATCAGAATAATAATTAAACCTGGAGACTTCAGGTAGTCGAGCCAGTTGTGATTAGTAAAGTAGCGAATGTTGTGTGCGGAAAAGTCTACAAAAATGCAACCTTTCATATATAAGCTTTCATAACGGCCAGTGACTACTGACAAAATTCCTTTAACTAAAAAAGAATTCCTTGCTGGCCAGATGGCTACTTTCTGTATCGGACAGCGTTTGATTTCTGCTGTAAGTTCATTCACTAATTCGCATCGATAGCGGCAGCTAAAACAGGAAATCCTTTCTCGTGTAATCCTTCTCATAAGCTGATTCTGATGCTCTTTAAGAAAGGTGAGGTAAACATAGCATCATTAAGCTTTATAACTCAACGCGTTGGAAAGGCGCAGTATATAATATGTGCGGAATAATCCGAAAGAGTTATGTTTCATTTTTGAGCGGTGTCGAAAAGAGATTTTTCTCACAACAGGGCAATTTCATACGAACTGTCAAAGATGGCACTTTTTTCGAAAGTAAGATAATTCCGCGCTTTCCAGGATTTTTCAATTAATTCTTTTTAAACGATCAATAAAATTATCGCACTTTAAGATAAAATCACTTTTCTGGTTAATTTCCTGTTATGGTTATATTTAAATGATAATAAATCATGGTGTAATGTTAAAATCCCTAGTGTTGGTAATTAATAATGCCGAAATTTTGATGTTATATTTATAATTTATGCTTAAATGTTATCTTGATTAATTTTTGCGCAATAATGCACGAGATACGCGATGGGGTTTGATCCATACGTGTTCATTTACAATTGGAGAAGTTTTCTTAAACTTTTTGACATCACTGTAATGTTTCGCCTTCGTTTGTAAGGTATGAGACCATAAATGCAAACTTGATGAAAAGCTATCACAATATTTGGCCTGTCAGATCAATGATAATGAGAAGACAGCATCGCCGTTTTAAGGCCTCGATAAGAAGCTATGTTGCGCTTATGTAAATCGCCTGTAATGGTGTGTTCTGAATTATAAGGCAAAGTTCTGATAACCGCGGGCTATCACACTAAACAATGATAACAATTTGCCGCATCTGCCCGTCAGCGTGACTATGGGGACATGAAGACATATCGTATTAAAGTGGGTTACCACAACCCCTCTCCACTTACATTCATGCAACTGGATGAGCAGCTTGCTGATCACGCTTTTTACAGCGCGCGTACCGATGCTGATAATGGCGGGTTTCGCTATTTCCAGGAATATGAGTATCAGTCTGATTCTGCCGATTATTGTTCAGTGTGTTCCATGGCTTATCATCACGCCTGCCAGGTCCGAAAATGTCCGCTGGTGCTGGTGGAGGTAAAAGAAGATAGCGCCGGATGACAGGCGCTATACATAAAGCCTGTCCGGGACAGGTCGCAGTATCCCTGTACTTCCTCGGTATTCAAATTTTCCCGGCTGGCATACACTGACCACGTATACAACGAGGGCTAAGCGATGCCATCCATCAAACACATAACCTCCGATTGCTGTATTGTCGGTGGTGGCCCGGCAGGTCTGATGCTGGGATATTTATTGTCACGTGCCGGTTTGCAGGTGGTGGTGCTGGAAAAGCACGCTGATTTTCTGCGCGACTTTCGTGGCGATACCATTCATCCCTCCACCCTTCAAATTATGCACCATCTGGGCTTACTTGATGCGCTGCTCACGCTGCCGCATCAGCGCGTCGAAAAACTGCAGGCAGAAATGGGTGGTGAAGAGGTCACGATGGCCGACTTCTCCCGCCTGCCGGTGCGTTGCCGCTTTATTGCCTTTATGCCGCAGTGGGACTTTCTGAATTTCCTGGCGGAGAAAAGCGCGCAGTTTTCAGGTTTTACACTGCTTAAATCGACCGTTTGTCGTCAGTTGATCACCGAGAATGGTCAGGTGTGCGGCGTACTGGCGGAGCAGGCAGGCCAGCCAATGGAAATTCGCGCCCGTCTGGTGGTGGGAGCGGACGGACGGGATTCTGTTATTCGTGCCCAGGCCGGGCTCAGCAGTCAGCATTTCGGCGCACCGCGCGACGTTCTCTGGTTCCACCTCAATAAACAGCCCGACGATCCGCTGACCGGCATGGGCCATACCGGCCCGCGCAACAATTTTATCGTCATTGATCGGGGGGATTACTGGCAGTGTGGTCTTACCATTCCCAAAGGCCAGTTTGAGGCCTTACAGGCGCAGGGGCTGGATGCGCTTAAAGACACTATTGCGGCGGTTTCGCCCTTTGCCGCTTCACGTCTGGCGGAGGTCGACAGTTGGGAAAAACTCAAACTGTTGTCTATCCGGATAGACCGTCTGGATCAGTGGGCAAAACCGGGCGTGCTGTGCATTGGCGATGCGGCGCATGCTATGTCACCGATCGGCGGGGTTGGGGTTAACCTGGCGATTCAGGATGCGGTGGCAGCGGCAAACCTGTTAACGCGACCACTGCGCAGGGGAACGCTGAAGTTAAGCGATCTCCACAAGGTCCAGAAACGCCGTCAGTTTCCTACCGTGGCGACCCAGTTCCTGCAAATTAAAATGAGCAGCAACAAGCCTCGTGCCAGCGGCCAAAGTAAGATGCCCGCCATGATGCGTAAATTCCCGTTTCTGCGCTTCGTATTTGGCCGGCTTATTGGTTTAGGATTCAGAACGGAAAGGCCGAGGGAATGCCGTTGACAGATGCCTGACTGACGGCAGCAGTCGGCGCTAACGCGGCTCAGGCTGTTTCCGTCAGGTCGACTACTAGCAAACGCGCAATTTTCTGCCCGTATGTCATAGCCACAGGCAGTGGCAGACAGTAAAGTCATTTCTTTTATCTTGTAGGTGTTCTGATGAATCGCAGCGAAGAAATTCTTGATGCAGCCGAATACTGCATGCGGCAAAAAGGGTTTTATCAAACCTCCATTCAGAGTATCGCCAGTCAGGCAAATGTCAGCATCGGATTGATTTATAAATATTATAAAAATAAGGAAGCGATCGTTGAAGCGCTGGTCACGAAAGTGGTGCAACGGATGATTGTTTTACTGAAGGCCGACTTCGAGAAAATGGCGGAGTCGGGTAAGCTGACGCATTCGCCCGGGGATACCGCGTCGCCAGAAGTTGAAAAAAGCATTGTGTTGCTGATCGAAATATCATCAGAATCGACCCGGAATGCGCGAGTTCGTCAGATTCTTCATCATGCCTGGCAAGTACTAAAAGACAATTTCATTGTGCAGCAACAGGCGCTTAATCCGGCACTGCAGGCGAATATCATTCATACGCGGTTATATGTGATTTCGCTGGCGATAGACGGCATGATCATTCGTCGCTTCATGAAGCAACGTGATATCGACACCAGCTTTATGTCGTTCTTTGAGACGATTAATCATGACGTCAACCACCCGAACGCCGGGTAATGCATCACAACAGATGACGATCAAGAACGTCGTAAATCCGGCTCAGTTCCCGCTGGTCAGCGCTTTTATCCCCAAACGCACGACAGGCGACGCCATCCACCAGCATCAGCAAAAACTGAATACGGTTGCTGCGCTGTTGTGGGTTTTCGTCGGGCATTTTTTGTCTGAAAAGCCTGTCTAAATCCGTGATCAATAATGTTTCTTCGCGCGCCAGCACGGCGCGCACCGATTCATGACGCGAGGCCTCGGAATACATTTCAAGCAATAAACACCGGTCCTCAGTTGACCAGTCCTGCCAGAACGAAGATGCCGTATCGATAACAGGTGCGATATGGGTCAGACGGGGTAAATGAGTCAGTAAAAACAGCCGCCAGTTTTCTGCGATACTTTTTATGGTTTCACTGACAATCAATTCTTTACTGCTAAAGTAGCGATAGAGTTGACCCGCACCCAAACCGGACTCACGGCTAATATCGGCCATACTTGCACCGTGAAAACCGGAACGACTGAAGCAGTGTTTCGCGGCTGAGATGATCAACTGCTGCCGCTGCTTAAAGAACGTTTCATTATCGGGCTTACTCAAAATATCTCCCGCATACAGACCGGCATGCGGTCCTTTTTATTGACTTATCACGGCATGGTACGCGAGCCATCAGCGCGAAGGAATCGCCGTCACACATTCTGATACAGAATGGCCGTGCATCACGGCCTGCTGGTGTAATGCGTTTAACGCGTAGCCCTGCGATGTGATTACGCGCACCTGAGTGTCCCAGTAAACCCATTCGCCTGTCGGACGCTTATAGCTTCAGTTCAGACTCTTTTAGCGCCGAACCGCCCCCCATCACTTTGTAGAAGGTATTGAGGTTCTGGTAGTACGCCTGCTCCACACTGACCAGACTGGTTCGGGCAGAGTAGAGCGTACGCTGCGCAGTTAGCGCGTTCAGCCAGGTATCCACGCCGCCCTGATAACGCCTGTCTGCCAGTTGGGCGTAAGTCTGTGAGGCCGCCACATTATTACGCTGGCTGCTTAGCTGGTCTTTGATGGTCCCCCGACGGGCCAGAGCATCGGCGACCTCCTGGAAAGCAGTCTGCACTGACTTCTCGTAGGCCGCGACGTAATAGGCTTTTTGCGCTTTAGTGTAATTCAGGTAAGCAACGTTGTAGCCGCCTTTGAAAATGGGAAGGGTAATGCTCGGTGAAAACGACCAAATGCCCACCCCGTTTCTAAACAGCGACGAAAGATCGGCACTGCCGACACCACCGCTGGCGGTCAGTGAAATACTTGGGAAGAAGTTAGCCCGCGCCGCCCCGATGTTGGCATTCGCCGCCTTCAGGTTGTGCTCAGCCTGCAAGACATCAGGACGATTATTCAACACATCCGACGCTATTCCCGCCGGCACATCGCGCAACGCCTGGCCAATCGACTCAAGGTTTTGCGGCAGCAGCCTGTCGGGAACGGTTTTCCCTACCACCACGTCCAGCGCGTTTTTATCCTGCTCCACGAGAGTGGTATAACTGGCCACGTCGGCCTGTGCTGACTGATAGGTGGTTTCCGCAGAAGCCACATCGACCATCGAATCTACGCCGTTTTGCATGCGTTTCCGCGTGACCTCCAGTGACTGCCGCGCATTTTCTGCCGTCTCTTTTGCAATGGCCAGATTGCTGCGATCCGCCGCCAGCTGTAGCCAGTAATTAATGGTGTTATACAGCACCGTCAGGCGCGTACTTCGTGCGCCTTCCAGTGTACCGAGGTAAGTTTCATACTGCTGGCGCGACAGGCTCTGGTTTTTACCAAATAGATCCAGCTCAAATGCGCTGACGCTGCCCTCGGCAGAGTAGGAATTGCCCAGTGCTGTCTGATTGCCTTCCCCGGTCAGTGCGCGAGAACGTGTCCCGCTTACTCCGGCGTTGACTGCCGGGAAGAGATCGGCACGTTGCTCCGCGTATTGCGCATGCGCGGATTCCACGCTCGCCACGGCTTCACGTAAGTCGCGGCTGCTGTCCAGCGCCATCCCGACAACCTGGCGGAGCTGGCTGTCCAGGACATAATCCTGCCAACCGATATCCCGATAATTAACGGTTTTCCTCTCCAGATTGCGATAGGCATCTCCGGTTGGGGTTACCGCATTCACGGCATCCGCAGGGCGATCATAATGCGGATCCAGTGAGACGCATCCTGCAAGAAGGCAGGGTAAGAACAGGGTGAAAAGTTTTGCAGTCATTGTCATTATTCCTTCGCCTTCACCGCTGATTCGGTTGACGGTACATCGTTGTGCGGTCGGCCAGGAAAGACACGGCGCACCAGCACAAAGAACAGCGGGACAAAAAAGATAGCCAGCAGGGTTGCGGTTAAGGTGCCGCCGATAATGCCCGTACCAATGGCGATACGGCTGTTGGCTCCCGCACCCGTGGAGATCGCCAGCGGCAGGACGCCCGCAGTAAACGCCAGCGAGGTCATGATGATGGGACGCAGGCGCAGTGTTGCTGCATGCACCGCCGCGCTGATCAGGCTTTCGCCTTTGCGGTAGTGCTCCTCGGCAAACTCCACGATCAAAATGGCGTTCTTCGCTGAAAGCCCGATAATGGTGAGCAGGGCCACCTGGAAGTAGACATCGTTTTCCAGACCACGCAGTGTAATCGCCAGCAGCGAACCGATAACGCCCAACGGCACCACCAGCATCACCGAGAGCGGCACTGACCAGCTCTCATACAAGGCGGCCAGGCACAGGAAAACGACAATCAGTGAAATGCCATACAGCGACAGTGCCTGATTACCGGCAAGTTTTTCCTGATATGAGAGCCCGCTCCATGAGAACGTGTAGCCAGCTGGCAAGGTCGCGGCGAGTGTTTCCATCGCGGTAATGGCATCACCGGAACTCTTCCCCTCGGCGGCCGATCCCTGAATTTCATAGGCGGCCAGGCCGTTATAACGAGAGAGCACATCCGGACCATAGGACCACCCCGACGAGGCAAAGGACGAGAAGGGCACCATGGTGCTGTTACTGCTGCTGTCGGTACCACGTACATACCATTGTTCGATATCCTCTGGCTTGCTGCGGAACGGTTGATCGCCCTGAATATAGACTTTCTTCACGCGGCCACGGTCGGTGAAGTCATTCACATAACTTCCGCCGATCGCCGCGCTGAGTGTGGTGTTAATATCGCTGATAGTCAGGCCCAGTGACTGTGCTTTGGCATCATCAATGCTGACATCCAGTTGAGGGAGATCTGGCAGGGAGTTGGCACGGACGGCACTGAGTCCCGGATCCTGATTTGCTTTTGCAATCAGCTGGTCACGCATTTTCAGCAGGTTATCGCGAGTGGTGGCACCGCGCGCTTGCAGTTCAAACGTAAAGCCGTTGGACTGACCCAGACCGGAAACGGACGGCGGCGACAGCACAAAGATTCGTGCATCACGGATACGCGACAGCGCCGCCATCGCCCGGCCTGCTATAGCATCGGCACTGTTCTCGCTGCCTTTACGCTCACTCCAGTTCTTCAGCGAGATAAACCCCACCCCTGCATTCTGTCCGCTACCGGCAAAACTGAAGCCATCCACCAGCATGCTCACGTTGACGTTGGCTTTCTCCTGGGTCTCAAAGTACTGCTGTACCTGACGACGGACTTCACGGGTACGATTTTCTGTCGCACCCGGCGCCAGTTGATACTGCACCATGATATAGCCCTGGTCTTCGGTCGGCAGAAAACCGGTCGGCAGGCGCATATAGAGCACGGCACAACCGATCAGCAGCACGCCGTACAGCAACAGATAACGTACGGAACGGTGCATGACATGGCCGACGCCACGTTGATAGCGCGCCTGCACGTTGTCATAGCGGCGGTTAAACCAGCCGAAGAATCCCTTGCTGCCACTGCCGTGAAGATGCGGTTTGAGCAGGGTGGCACAGAGTGCAGGCGTGAGCGTGAGCGCCACAATAACCGACAGCACCATGGAAGAGACAATTGTGATGGAGAACTGACGGTAAATCACGCCCGTTGAACCGCTGAAAAAGGTCATGGGCAGGAACACGGCAGAGAGAACCAGCGCAATCCCGACCAGTGCCCCTGTAATCTCCTTCATGGATTTCTCAGTTGCCTGACGCGGCGGTAATCCCTCTTCGCGCATCACCCGTTCAACGTTTTCAACCACGACGATCGCATCGTCCACCAATAAGCCGATGGCGAGTACCATACCGAACATGGTGAGCGTGTTGATGGAGTAACCGAAGAGGGACAGTACGCCAAAGGTGCCCATGAGCACTACCGGAACGGCTATCGTGGGAATCAACGTCGTGCGAAGGTTTTGCAGGAACACAAACATCACTATCACCACCAGAACCACCGCCTCGATCAGCGTTTTCACGACTTCTTCAATCGAGATTTTGACAAAGTCTGTGCTGTCGAGCGGGTACGCAATTTCGTAGCCGGCAGGCATGCTGCTCCGGAATTCATCAATGGTGGATTTCACCTTTTCGGCGGTAGAGAGTGCGTTGGCCCCCGATGCCAGCTGGATAGCCATACCGGATGCCGGATGGCCGTTTGCCATGACATTGGCACTGTAGTCTTCATCGCCCATTTCTACGCGGGCGACGTCGCTCAGACGTACCACAGAACCATCGGCCTGGCTTTTCAGCACGATGTTGCGGAACTGCTCAGGCGTTTGCAGGCGCGAACGCGAGCGCACAGTCGCGACCAGTTGTTGCGTGTTGCTGGACGGTTGCGCGCCCAACTGCCCCGAAGAGACCTGGGTGTTTTGGCTCTCCAGGGCGGTGGTGATATCCGAAGGCATAAGCGAATACGACGCCAGCTTGCTGGGATCGAGCCAGATACGCATCGCGTACTCGGCACCAAAAACCTGTACGTTACCTACGCCTGTCACGCGCGCCAGCGTGTCTTCCATGTTGCTGACCATATAGTCAGCGACATCGGATGAGCTGCTTTTATTACGCGTATCGTACACCGCCAGAATCAGCAGAAAGTCGCTCTGGGCTTTCTGCACATTCACGCCCTGTGCGGTCACGGCGCTCGGTAAGCGGCTCTCGGCCTGCTGCACCTTATTCTGCACCTGGACCTGGGCAATATCAGGATCGGTGCCCTGTTTAAACGTGACATTAATTTTTACCTGGCCGGTCGAGGCGGTGCTGGTCGAACTGAAATAGAGCAACCCATCCAGTCCGGTGAGCTGTTGCTCAATAACCTGGGTCACGCTGCTTTCCAGCGTTTCCGCCGATGCGCCCGTGTAGGTGGCCTGAATACTGATTTGCGGAGGGGCGACATCGGGATACTGCGCCACCGGCAGACTGACAATACTCAGGATACCGAACAGCATGATGCAAAGGGCGATCACCCAGGCAAAAACGGGCCGCCGAATAAAGAACTGCGCCAACATATCAGTGGCCCTCACTGTTGGCGGCGGTATCGCCCGGCGTCACGTCCACCGCCTTGACGACACTGCCAGGCTGGACTTTCGCGGTGCCTTCAATGATCAGCTTGTCACCCCGGTTAAGTCCCGAGCTAATCAGCCAGTTGTTGCCAATCACGCGATCGGTTACCACATCGCGGCTTTCGACTTTGTTCGCTTTGTCGACCACCAGCGCTGTCGCATTGCCTTTGGCATCACGGGTGATGCCTTGCTGAGGTGCCAGAATGGCATCGCTTTTCACGCCGTTGACAACGCTGGCGCGCACATACATGCCAGGCAACAGTTCATGTTGGGGATTGGGGAAGATCGCGCGCAGTGTGACCGTGCCGGTGGCTTCATCTACCGAGACTTCCGTCAGCTCCAGCTTGCCGGGATGATCGTAGGTCGTACCATCTTCCAGTTTCACCGTCACGGGTACGCCATCTTTGTTCTGCTGCAGTGACGCCTGCTGGCGTCTCAGTTTGAGTAACTGAACGCTGGATTGCGTGAGATCGACATAGATGGGATCCAGTGCACGAATCGTCGCCAGTGCTGTGGTCTGGCTGGCGGTCACCAGTGCGCCGGGCGTCACCGACGAAATACCGATACGACCGCTAATCGGCGCTTTGATTTGGGTATAGTTAAGGTTGATACGCGCACTTTCCACGGCAGCACGGTACTGATCGACGGAGGCGACGTTCTGTTGATAGGTTGCCAGCGCATCATCCGCATCCTGCCGCGACACGCCGTTATCTTTTACCAGCGCCGCATAACGTACGGCTTTCAGTTTACTGCTCTTCACGAGGGCCTGCGCATTCTTCAGTTGCGCGACGGCCTGATCATAGCTGGCCTGATAGCTTGCAGGATCAATCTGATACAGCACCTGTCCGGCTTTCACGTCATCGCCCTCGGTGAACAGGCGCTTCTGGATGATACCGTCAACCTGCGGCCTGACATCCGACGTCATACTGCCGGTGACGCGTCCGGCAAGCTGGCTGGTCAACGTTACCGATGTACTTTGCAACGTTTTCACCCCGACCTCGGTGGTCATGTCTGCATCAGGTTGGTGACCGCTTTGATCGCAACCCACCATGATCAACGCCAGCCCGGCGATCATACTGCGCTGAAAATTTTTCATGAATTACCTTGTAATGAACGTTCATTCTCAGCGCGTAGTTTAATAAATACGCAGAAATTAGTATGTCAGCAAAGCGAAAAGAAGCATGTCCAGAAATGAGCTGCGCCAGCCGCTTACGGCAGACTCTTCTGACTAAACGAAGCGGTGGTTTATTGAAGTTAATAAGAACGCTGGATGGCGAATACGCGTTGTCGTGTGCTTTGCGATTAGTAAGCGTGACGTCGGGTGCTCACTGCACTTTTTCCGCAATCTCCACATCGCAGTGCATCCGGCGTTTTTACAGCCACAGGGTGTCCGGTTTTCGCCACTTAACCCAACCTGTTGTGAAAAGCCGTGCGGTCCTTTTAATGACTATTCCAGCGCGCTGCAAATCGGTGTGGCATAGCCGCGCGAATGATTCCGTCCTGCGCCAGGGTATCCATCGCTTTGCGTACTCTGATGCGTAAAAAAATTCAACGGCGAAAACACTCACGCTTGCCTGACAGGGCGTCTTCATTACGTAGCAATGCCTCACGCACGGCGCTTTTAATCCCCTACGCGAACCGTTTATCCGACGGTATATTGCTGTCGGCACTGCGCGCAGGGCAGGGCAGGGCGCCAGGGTGTGATGTGATTATTTTCGTCCGGGAGACAAAATCGTATCGGCTGAAATTCTATACTCTCACTGTCAACGCCGTACTGATTTTGTATAAATCCCGGAGGAACCCTGAATGGTGACGCCTCTTTCACCCGTAAAACACTCAAAACGCGCTCTGATCGCGGGTGCGGTAGGCAACTTTATCGAATGGTATGAATTTGCCATCTACGGTTTCCTCGCCACCATTATTGCGCACAATTTTTTTCAGCTTCAGGGCGAGTCTGCGCTGAGTGGCCTGATCCTGACCTGGGCGTCCTTTGCCATTGCGTTCTTTTTTCGCCCCCTTGGCGCTCTGGTGTTTGGCCGACTGGGCGATCGCCTGGGCCGCAAGCCTGTCCTGATCACCGTCCTGATATTGATGACGCTGGCGACCACCGCTATCGGGTTAATTCCCACCTATGCGACGGCGGGCATTCTCGCGCCTGTGCTGCTTACGGCACTGCGTATCCTGCAAGGGTTATTTGCCGGCGGCGAATACGGTGGAGCGGTGGCGCTGATAACCGAATTTGCGCCGCGCGGTCAACGTGGACGCTATGGTGCCTGGCAGTCGCTGACCGTGGCGTTTGGCCTGTTGGCTGGCGTGGGGCTGGTGGCGCTGCTGTCCTGGCTGCTCAGCCCGCAGGCGATGCTGGCATGGGGCTGGCGCATTCCGTTTTGGCTGGCGTTACCGCTGGGCCTGGTTGCGCTATGGTTGCGTATGGCAATTACAGAAACGCCGGACTTTGCACGCCAGCAACAACAGCGCGTCAGGGCTGCACCGCGCCAGACGATAAAAATTATTTTCCTGGCGATCGCGCGCGTCATGCTGTGGTCCTCCGCAGGCTATACCTGTCTGGTGATCATGCCCGGCTATTTGCAGTCGGCGCTACATACCGGTATGAATCAGGCGCTGCTGATTGCCGTGATCGCTAATGTGGGCTTCGCATTGACAATTATCCCGGCGGGCATCGTCAGTGATCGCGTTGGTCGGCGTCGTGTCATGGTTAGCGCCAGCGTACTCCTGCTACTTATGGCGATGCCGCTATTGAAAATAGTGCAGGCGGATGGCGTGAGTTTGCTGCTAAAAGCGCTGGTGGTGCTGATAGCGGGGGGACTGGTTGGTTTGCTCGCCGGGCCGGGGCCTGCGATGCTGGCGGAAATGTTTCCAACAACGGTACGTTATACCGGGCTGGGTGTCGCCTATGCGTTATCCAATGCGGTGTTTTCCGGCTGTGCGGGTTTAATTATTACAGGGTTGATTAAGCAGACGGGCAATCTGGATATTCCGGCTTGGTATATGATGGCAACGGCACTGGTTTCCATCCCGGCCCTGATGACACTCAATAAAGACGACCACACGCGGGAGCTGACATAAAGGAAAAACGGGAGCAAACGCCCCCGTTTTGAACTTACTTACGACCGAGCAGGAAACCCAGTACGACGCCCACACCGGCCGCAACCGCCAGACCCGCAAACGGGTTGGACTGCATCTGATCTTTGATGCAATCGGCGGCATCGCGTGCGGCATAGGATGCCTGGTTGGTGTAGCGGCGGGCTGCACCACGGGCGCGGTGACGCGGCGAATCGGTGACTTCACCCCATTGTTGCTCTGCGGCACCGGCGACTTCTTTTACGGCATCTTCAATTTTTCCTGACATGCTTCATCTCCTTGGTTATCACAGTCATTTAAAGCGTAGCAAACCTTCGCCACTGTGCTGCGTTTAGACGCATTAATCGTCTGTCAGGGGGGAATTGACCAGATGAAAACTCCGCCTGGTGATGGCCATCGGACTGGCGGAAGGCGCGGAGAGACGGGCATGAAGCGGACAGGGCGCGTTAACGCCACCACGCGGAGGGCCCGGCGAGGAAAATTATTACCAGCTGTTTCACCTGACGGGATGAAGTGGATGGGATCGCGTGTTGGGATACCAGCTCACCAGAAAATGCCGCAGATGGTCAAAGCACCACTCGGCATCCTCGGCCTGCTGGCAGTAATACTGAATCGTGATTTTTTCATAATGGCGCTGGCGTTGCTGTAGCGGTGACCAGCCCCAGTCGAGTACACAACGGGCAAAGTTCACCAGCGTGTCGGCTGCCAGCGTGTGCTGCTGCTCTTGTTCCTTCAGATAGTCATAAAAGGCGGCTTCTAGCTGGAGTGCCTCCTTGTGAGAACAGTGAAGGAGTTCGGGCCGAAAGGCGATATCAATGAATCCGCATACCGCGTTTTCCTGCTGCTGCCAGTCGCAGGCCAGGGTCATAAACAGGCCTTCCTGCAGATTCACCTCTTCCAGTAAACGTTGCAGGTTAGGGGAGTGACGAATCACGGTGATCTCGTCCAGCCGTTCTGTCTCCAGGGTCAGGTCGATACCGCAGGGATTGACAGAGCCATCTGCATTGCGGGTAGCAGGGAACGGGAAATCAATATAACCGTTGTTATCCAGCCGTTTTTCCATGATGAGCCTGACCTGTCGCTTGACGTTTCCTGACACTATATCACGCAGTGTCAGGATTGCCCGCTTTACGGACAGGTCCAGGTAATCATGGTGTCCTGATAAGGGTTGATCAGACGAAACTGTTTATCGGACAGGCGCTGGGCGTAGTAACCTTCAGACGTCACCGCAGAGGGGACATACTGAAAGCGATCCAGCGACTGAAGCGGCCCGCTCTGCACGTTTACGCCATCCCGACTGACGCTGAACGCGGTGACCAGATCGAATACCGTTCCCTGCGTTTGCCCCAGTGACTGACCGTAAATTGTGCTGACGTCGCCCGGACACTCCACGCCTTTCGGCGAAGAGGAACAGCCTGAGAGCAGTGCCATAAAAATGAAAAATCCTGGTCGCAACATAGCCTGCTCCTGCCCCGGTCGATAGAATGAATGATCGATTTTAGCCTGAAACGCGACAAATAACATGATCATAGCGTTTACGCGCGCCGGGTTGATTTGCCGTTTGTTCAATCGTTAAGCAGTGGGAATGTAAAAGATGACTTTCGGTGCAAATAAACGTTATTCTTGCCATCTTTGCGCGTCGCTTAAGCAAATTCAGGGATAAAAGATGAAAGAAGAAGAAGCCAGTCTAATGATTATTCGCCATGCCATCGATGCGCTGGACGCAGAGAAAAGGCAGCAGGTGATTGCCTGTGCGACAGAAATCCGCGATGTCATGAGCAGTTTCGACAACGAACCTGCCGGTCTGGCCTTGATGCTGGTCGCGGCGGAGGTTGCGGCAGAGTAAGTTTCATCCGTCGCGCCTGGCATCCGCATGCGCGAGTGTCATCCCGCTGGCGGCAGCCAGTCACGCGTCTCTTACGGCCTGATGTGCCGTTTTTTATTGCGCGGTCGCGCTCACCGCGCGATGCTTTACCCCTGCTTACAGCGTCTTAGCGCCACCTGACATGTGGCCGCCCTTATTTTCAGTGGAGGAATCAGATGAAAGCAGCCCGTCTTGCCCTGTGCCTGATCGCCGGTTTCAGCGCGTCCGCATGGAGCGAAAGTGAGTTTCAGATCCAGTGTCCCGGACGCTCCGTTATGACCGTCTCGCGGGCGCAATATGGGCTCAGCACGCTTTACTGGCCGAAACAGCATTTCCAGATTGCCGCAGGCCAGCTGCAAACCCGCACGGATAACGGCGACAAGGTCGCGATTACACGCTTTCGCAACGGCGATCAGTTGATCGTGAACAAAAGCAACCTCGACACCTTCTTTGTCTACCATGACAGCGACGATCTGATCCCGTGCCGCCGTACCACGACGCGTGAGGTCGATGCGCTGAGCCTTGAGCGCTACGATGATCGCCAGCGCAACGACTCCTGACCCACAGCGATAAGGAAGATAAATGCAGATTACCCTGACTGACACGGTGAGCAGTAAGGATCTGGATGAAATCCGGCTGGGCCTGAATGCCTGGAACAGTCAGTTTTACGATGCTGACCTGATTAAACCCCTTGGGCTGTTCATCTGCGATGCGCAGGGCAGGAAACTGGCCGGATTGACCGGCACGACCACCGGCAACTGGCTACGCATTGATTTACTCTGGGTCGCACAGGCGCTGCGTGGGCAAGGCACCGGTCGCCAGTTGGTGCTGGCGGCTGAGCAGGAAGCCCGCCAGCGCGGCTGCCGTTTTGCACAGGTGGATACCGGCAGCTTTCAGGCAAAGCCGTTTTACGAAAAGCTGGGTTACCGTGTCCGGCTGACGCTGGGCGAGTACATTATGCATCATCAGCGTCACTATCTGACGAAAACGCTATGCTGAGGGCAGCGCCTGCTGCCGCAAATCCAGCGGTTGCTGCTCAGCCTCATCAATCGCGGCCAGCCAGCAGGGCAGTGTGACCTTTTGCCAGGACAGGTGACCACGCGTGGTGCTCATCAGCACCACATCGGGACGCAGGCTACGGTAAAGCTCCAGCGACGCCGCCAGTTCGGCAGGATTGCTGTCGGGTACCAACACCGTTACCCAGCGGTCATGATCACGCGTCAGCGTATCCCCGACAAATAAATAGGTCGGTCCCTGCGGCGAATGGTAAAGGTAGCTGCAGCTGCCGGGCGTATGGCCGGGCGTGGGCAACAGATGAAAATCACCGAAATGGGTTTCCTGCTGGGTAAAGGTGTCGTCCGGCTCCACAAAGCGGCTGATTTGCCCGAGCGAGCGGCTGTGACAGTACAGCGCGCTGCTAAAACGCCTCTGGATTACCGCTGCGCCCGGTGCAGACTCATGCCAGTGAGTCAGATAATGGCGAATCACGCCGTTCTCATCGGCCAGCACTTCATGATCGAGCGGATTTTCCACCCGGCCAATCAGTAAATTACCGCGCGGATGGCGCAGTAAAAACCCATGCATCATGATATCGACGGCATCGTCTTCCGGAAACTCCGGCGTAGAGATCCACAAATCGTCATACAGCGGCTTCAATGTCGATCTCCTGCAACTCCAGTTATGTGCGCAATACGGGATGCCCGCTTGCCTGTAAACTGACCTGTCCCTGATGTACCGCTAAGGTCGCCCTGGCACCCAACGGCAGGGTCACGGTGTCAGGGCCGTGACCGAAATCCAGATCGCTGATAACGGGCAGACCGCTCAGATCGCGGAGGTACTGCCAGACCGTGGCGAAGTCAAACCCGTTATCGTAGTCGGACAAGGCGGTGCTGGTGAAACTGCCGGTGATAATCGCCCGTTGCTGCGCCAGAATCCCGCACTGGTGGAGCTGCAGCAGCATACGTTCAATCCGGAACGGATGCTCATTCACATCCTCAATCACCAGAATGCCGTCTGTGATGGCTGGCATCCACGGCGTACCGATAAGCGAGCTGATCATCGCCAGGTTTCCTCCCCATAACGTACCGTGCCAGGTGCCGTTATCGGGCGTCTTACTTTTCCAGTTCACACTGACTGTAGGTGATGTCAGCGCCTGCCAAAAGTGCTGCAGGGTAAATTCGGATAAAACCGCAGCGCCAAAGTTGCCCGCCAGCATTGGCCCACTGAAGCTGATTATTCCGGCGTGTTGCAGTAAGGCCAGTTGAATCACGGTGAAGTCGCTATGGCCACACAGTGCCAGCGGCTGGTCCGCTAAGCGGCGCTGTAACGCGGCATAGTTGATTGAGGGCAGCAGGCGCGTGGCACCGTAGCCGCCGCGCACTGCCAGCACAATATCAGGTAAGGTCGCCAGATCGGCCAGCGCATTGATATCGTCTAAGCGTTCCGAATCCGTACCGGCAAAACGTTGAAAACGCCGTGCGATTGCCCCCGTATTTTCAACCTGGTGCCCCGCTGCGCGCAGGCGTTCAACCCCCAGATGGGCTGCAGGCTGATTGTGGCAATAACCTGAAGGGGCGATAAGACGGATTGAACGTGACGTCATAGTAAATTCCTGAAATTAGTCAGTGACAGACGTCACGATAATGACGAAAAAGTGCCAATAAGTCATCCGACTACTGTAATTAGGATAAACGGTAATTTTGCAATTTACCCTGCCAGGTATGATAGCTTCCGCCACTTCTGCGACGAGATAAAAAATTGCTTAAAATTCGCTACTTTGTCATTTCAGCACTTTTGCTGACAGGCTGTGCCAGTGAACCGCCGCATACGTATGTTAAAGAGAAGAATACACCGCTGACGCAGGCACCACCGTCGCGTATTTCGGGCACATGGTCACTCTTTACCGAAAGCGCGGCCAGCCAGTACGGGGTGGATGAGAAACTGATCAGCGCGATTATTAATGTGGAATCCGGAGGAAATCCGGGCGTGGTCAGCCGTTCGAATGCTGTCGGGCTGATGCAAATCAAAGCGGCAACGGCCGGACGTGAAGTGTACCGCACCCAGGGGCGCCGGGGGCAACCGACCACCGCTGAGTTACGCGATCCCGCCAGGAATATTGAGATCGGCACCGCCTATATCAAAATCCTCCAGCAGTCTGCGCTGTCCGGCATCCGCGATCCACTCACGCTGCGTTATGCCACGATTGTTTCTTACGCTAACGGTGCCGGGGCATTGCTTCGCACGTTCTCGCGCGATCGTGACCGCGCGATTGCCATGATTAACGCCATGACGCCGGACGAATTCTACCAGCACGTGCAGAACAAGCATCCGGCGGCTCAGGCACCGCGTTACTTATGGAAAGTCACCACGGCCTACCGGGCTATCAGCTGAGTCGCGTTTTTTCTCCTCACCTGACAGAAGGTGAGGAGAAAACACTTAACCCACAAGCAGCCGGGCCGTCGGGTAATCGACGATCAGCACATTGACATAACCGCCGCGCAGGGCTCCGCGAATCGCCTGGGCCTTCTCTTTGCCACCCGCCAGCGCCACCACCTGCGGACACTGTCTGACCTGTTCCAGCTCCATACCAATCACCGGATCTTCGTCGGCCTGCAGCACGGGCTGGCCTTGTTCGTCAAAATAATGCAGACAGATATCGCCGACCGCGCCGCGCGCTGCCAGCGTGCGCAACATGGTTGCATCGTAATAGTTACCGGAGTTGCGCAACAGGGCGGACGGCTCCAGGTCGCCGATGCCGACAATCGCCAGGTCTACTTCGCCGAACTTATTCAGCACCTCGGCCACCTCCGGATTGGCCGCCAGCCGCTGACGGTCGCTCACCGAATGTTCAATCGACTGCGAAGGCAGCAGCCAGGCCGGACAGTTCAGCAGCGCGGCCAGGTTTTGCGTCAGGATAGTCGCCTGCACGTTGCCGTTCGCCCCCACGCCGCCCAGAAGCTGAATCACCCCTTTGCATGAGGCATTCAGCGGATGCAACGCATCGACCATACAGCGAATGGTGCCGCTCCAGGAAGAGATGCCGATCAGCTCATCGGGGCGCAGTCGCGTCTCCAGATAGTGAGCCGCCGCCGATCCAATCGCCTGTTTAATTTCGCTGACAGAAGCCTGTTCTGCCACATCCACTACGATAGCCTGAGGTAACTGATAGGTTTGCTCGATCGCTTTTTCCAGTTCAGGAAAAACGTTGGCGGGGGGAACCACGCTAATTTTCACCACGCCTTCTTTCACACTGCGGGTCAGGATGCGTGAAACAAACGACTGGGACAGCTTAAGTAACTGCGCAATATCGGATTGCTTCCTGCCTTCGACATAGTAGAGCGTGGCAATTTTCACCATGAGCCGCTGTTCGTCCTGCTTCGCCATCTGTTTTTCCTCTCGTATTCTGCCCGACATTGTTAACCACTGACGTGAAAAGCACAATCCAAGGCAATTTGTGATCGTTTTCGCTTTTTATCACTTCGTGCATAGACGCCGTCGTTCGTCGGGCGCATAGTAAGTGTGAATATAAAATCATTATTGAATATATATTCATAATTGTTAAAGCTGTTGTGTTTCTGTGCGTGACAGCAGTCGATGAAAGGGTAGGTTATTGCTGTCATCACGGCGAAAGAAGGGAGAGTTGTACCCTACCTGAATATATATTCAAGTTCGACTTAAAATTCAAAGGTGAAATATGAATCCATTTACGCTTTCTGTGGATGCGCTCGAAAAAAAGGCCCGGGCCGTACGCCGCCGCATCATCCAGCTTAACGCGGGCAGTCCGGCAGGCGGGCATACCGGTGCCGATCTGTCACAGGTTGAGATTCTGACCGCGCTCTATTTTCGCATTCTGAATTGTGCACCGGATCGAACGGAAGACGATCAACGTGATATCTATATCCAGTCAAAAGGTCATGCTGTGGGAGGATACTATTGCGTGCTGGCGGAAGCCGGCTATTTCCCGCTGGACTGGCTGCCTACCTATCAACATGCCGATTCTGCGTTGCCGGGCCATCCGGTACGGCAGAAAACCCCGGGCGTTGAACTCAATACCGGTGCGCTGGGTCACGGATTGCCCGTGGCGGTGGGCATTGCGCTGGCGGCGAAAAAGAGCCACAGCCCGCGCCGTGTGTTTGTGGTGACCGGCGACGGTGAGCTGGCAGAAGGCAGCAACTGGGAAGCCGCGCTGGTAGCCGCGCACTATGGCCTGGATAACCTCATCATCATAAACGACAAGAACAAGCTGCAACTGGCGGGTGCAACGCGTGACATTCTCAATACCGATCCACTGGCAGAAAAATGGCGCGCCTTTGGTCTGGAGGTCAGGGAATGCAACGGCAATGACATGGCCGCAGTGGTGAATACGCTGGAAAACCTGCCTGTGAACGGTAAGCCACAGGTCATTATCGCGCACACCGAAAAGGGCTTTGGCATCTCGTTTATTCAGGGACAAGCCGAATGGCACCATCGGGTGCCGAAAGGGGACGAGATTGCGCGGGCACTGGAGGAATTAAACGATGAGTAATGCACAACACCTGGCCAACGTCATGGTCGACGCGTTAACAGATGCCGTACATCGCGGCATCGATGTGGTGCCGGTCGTGGCGGATTCGACCTCCACGGCGAAGATTGCGCCCTTTATTGACGCCTTTCCCGGTCGTCTGGTTAACGTCGGTATTGCTGAACAGGCGCTGGTCAGCACAGCCGCTGGCCTGGCGCTGGGCGGCAAAATCGCCGTGACCTGTAACGCCGCGCCCTTTCTGATTTCGCGCGCAAATGAGCAGATTAAAATCGATGTCTGCTACAACAACACTAACGTGAAGCTGTTTGGACTGAATGCCGGTGCCAGCTATGGTCCGCTTGCCAGCACCCATCACAGCATCGATGACATCGCCGTCATGCGTGGATTCGGCAATATCGAAATTTATGCACCCGCCTGTCCAGTCGAGTGCCGCCAAATTATCGACTATGCGCTTGACCACAGGGGGCCGGTTTATATCCGGCTGGACGGCAAAGCGCTGCCGTCGTTGCACGACGAAAATTACCGCTTCCGGCCCGGTCAGATTGACCGGCTGCGAGAAGGCCACGATATTGCGCTTGTTGCCATGGGCTCGACGGTACATGAAGCCGTGACCGCCGCAGAGCAACTGGAAAAGCAGGGCGTTTCTGTCGCCGTGATTTCGGTTCCGTCCATTCGCCCCTGTAATACGCAGCAGCTGCACAATCTGCTCAGCCACTTCCGCGCCGTGATTACGGTGGAAGAGCATAACATTAATGGTGGCGTAGGCAGCCTGGTGGCGGAGGTGCTGGCGGAACACGGCTTGCCGGTTAAGCTTCTGCGGCTGGGGATTGCCAACGGCGAATATGCCATAGCCGGCGATCGGGCCGCCACGCGCGCGCACCATGGCATTGATGCCAGCAGCATCGCCGCGCAGGCGTTACGCCTCTGTGCAGGAGGCTGACGATGCGGGAGTCGGTGATTCTGGCCATTGATGAAGGCACCACCAATGCCAAAGCGGTCGCTGTCGATCGAAAGGGACGCATGGTGGCGCGCGGCAGTCAGGGTTTAACGTTACAACATCCGCAACCCGGCCTGGCAGAACAGGATCCCCAGGCGATATGGTCAGCCGTCAGGCAGGCCATCACCGACTGCCTGGCGCAGTGCGACGGAGCAAGCGTGGCAGGGGTGGCTATCAGTAACCAGCGCGAATCCGTACTGATCTGGCAGCGCCGTGATGGCGTGCCGTTAACGCCGCTGGTGAGCTGGCAGGATCGTCGGTCAGAATCGTTTTGCCGGGATTTACAGCAGTCGGGCAGCGCCGCGCGCATCAGCGCTCTGACGGGCCTGGCGGTCGATCCGATGTTCCCGGCCGCCAAACTGACCGGTATGCTGGCAGCCATACCGGACGGTTTCGCCCGGGCAGCGGCGGGGGAACTGTGCATCGGCACCGTGGACAGCTGGCTGACCTGGCAACTGACGGCGGGCACGACATTTGTGACCGATCATGCCAATGCCGCGCGCACGCAGCTTTACAGCCTGCACCGCAATGACTGGGACGATGAACTGCTGTCACTGTTCAGCCTGCCGCGTGCGGCGCTGCCACAGATTACCGCGTCGGCGAGCGTGGCAGGCATGATATGCGTGAGCGATATACCGGGACTCGCACCCGGCACACCGATCCTGGCGCGCATCGGCGATTCTCATGCCGCGCTTTATGCTCAGCGACGCGGCACGGCGGAAGTGGTCAAAGCCACTTACGGCACTGGATCATCGCTGATGATGTCGATGGCCACGCCGCTGCTGACCGATAACGGGCTCAGCACCACCGTTGCCTGGCACGACGGCCAGGCGCGCTTTGCCTTTGAAGGTAATATCACGCACACCGGGTCCGGGGCCGCCTGGCTGGGGACGATGCTGGGCATTCACGATCCCCGGCAACTTACGGCACTGGCTGAAGGCTGTGATGATAATCAGGGCTGCTATTTTGTTCCGGCGCTGTCGGGGCTGGGGGCGCCGTGGTGGGATCTCAAGGCCAGAGGCCTGATCTGCGGCCTGACCGATGCGGCCACGCCCGCCGTACTGGCGCGGGTGGCGCTGGAATCCATCTGCTGGCAGATTGCTGACGTGTTTTTTGCCATGGAAGAGGCCTGCGGCACAGCGCTTCCGGCCTTGTGCGTTGACGGCAGCGCCACGCAAAACCCCTGGCTGATGCAGTTTCAGGCCGACGTATTGCAACGTCCGCTGCACTGCGCGCCGACCGCCGAAGCCTCTGCGCTGGGGGCGGCACTGCTGGCAGGAAAAGGGCTGGGATGGTGGCAGCAGGGCGACGATATGCTGGCCTTGCAGGGCGGGCCGATCATCATGCCGCGCACCCATCTGGCGCAGCACATGCAGGATAACTATCAGGGCTGGAAAAACGCGGTGACCCGCTGTCGCTATCAGCCACAATGAACGGAAAATGAGGGCCAGACTGTAACAGCCAGCCCTCAGTACAGCGAGGTTAACGACTGACGCGTTGCGGGACAGTCTCTTCATCATCCGGCACCGGTTTAAGATCGACCGGCGGTAAACTTCCGCCGCTGAATTCGACCTGACGGATCGGAAAGGCAAAGCGAATATTGCGTTCTTCCAGCGCCGCCATCAGTTGCAGGTTAATCTCCTGCTGAATATCCATGTAGACGTTGTAGTCGGCGCTCAGCACAAAGTAGACCACTTCAAAGGTCAGCTTCGAGTCATCGAAGGCCAGAAAATGGGCGCGGTCAAAGCGCGTCATTTCAATACCCTGAATGATGGTTTTCACCAGTTCGCTGATTTCTCGCACCTGCTCAGACGGCGTGGCGTAGCTGATACCGAATGTAAACACCAGACGACGTTGCTGCATCCGCTTGTAGTTATGAATCGTCTGCTGCAACAAAATGGTATTGGAACAGACGATCTGCTCACCGCTCAGGCTACGCAGCCGCGTGGTTTTCAGGCCTATATGCTCAATAGTGCCGGCAATATCGCCAAATACGATAAAATCGCCGTGCTCAAAAGGCTTATCAAAGCCAATCGCCAGGGAAGCAAACACATCACTCAGGACGGTCTGAATCGCCAGGGCGATGGCAATACCGCCCACGCCCAGGCTGGCTACCAGCGCCGTGATATCGATGCCCATATTCGACAGAATCGCCAGCAGCATCATGACCCACACCACGACCCGCAACAGAATGCCCAGAATGACGGTCGTCACCGGATTGCGCACGTGAAGCGGATCGCGCAGCAGGCTTTTTAACCACAGGCGAATGCCGCAGTCGATCCACAACGCCAGTTGCACAATCAGCGCCAGGAACCAGCTGTGAGAAACCGTCGAGCGCCACGAGTCGGGCAAATCGATGAAACGCAGGGCAATCAGCAGCGAAAAAATCAGCAACAGCAGGTGGCTGGTGCTGCGCAGTATTTCCACCAGGATGCCGGTAAAGCGAACGTGGCGGTCTTCGCTGAAGTGCGCAATGCGGTTGGACACGAAACTGATCAGGCTGCGCAGCAACCAGTAAATAACGAGGGTGGCAACGATGACGATGGCGCTGTTGATCCACAGCGTTTGATTAAAAAGAATGGACTGAAAATGACGCAAACTGAGCCAGTTTTCCATTGGGGAGTGTCTCCTTGCTGGTTCCGGTTAAACGAGAAAGCAAGGAAAGCATAGCCTGGATGCGCCGCGGATGTGCGGCGCGGAAAAAGAGCGGAGGTTACTGAAAGCGTTGCGCTTTGTCGCGCGCCAGCCGCTCCAGGCTAAAAATCACCTGCTGCAACTGCCGTTCCTGATGGGGTTCGAGTGCCGTAAAACGGAAGCTCAGCCGCGGCGTAACTTTGGTTTCATTTTTACTGGTAATCATGCTGCGTTCACCAATATGCATTAACGTCGCATTGACGTTGAACTGGCCGTATTCACCCAGTTCCACCTGCAGATTTTTAAAATCGTCGCCGCTTTTCAGGCCGTCCGGCATCGCGTCGTCCACCAGCACGCCGATACCGCCTAACGATAAATCCTGTAATCGCAGTCGGGCAGCCGAGCCGTCAGGCCATGTGCAGTGACACCAGAACTGCGGGTCCATCGGTGCGCTGATGCGGAAGAATTCACGCCGCTGAATTTGCCAGAGCACCTCCGGTAACGTTGCCTGAAATGCAGGCAGGCCGTCGAATTCCGTTTTCTCCAGCCCGGGTAAGGCAAATTCAACCTTCGCGCCCTGGGTTTCGGCAAACACGGTAATATCGTTGCACTGCAGTGCGTAGTCGTTATCCAGATTATTACTGCCCAGATCAAAAACAATGCGGTTTTCATCCGCCGCCAGCATACGGCTGATAAACTGCCCACGTGAGAAATTCACCAGCAAAGGTGTTTGCGCCTGAAGCAGGTCTTTCATGACGCCCAGAACCGCCAGCGTGCCACGTTTGAGATAATGTTCTTTATCGGCTTCTTTCACTTGCTGGCCCCCGATGAGCAACGCTTTATCATTTGTATTTATCCTGTTACTACCCGTTCGTTATCGGCTGACAATAATAAAGCTTTAACACAATAACCACTATCATAACCTTCACGCGCAGCATTTTTAAAAATTGCGACTATACTAAGCGCGTGAACCGCTTGATTAATCAGGCGATCGCCATTGACTAACCAAAAGGAAGGAGTAACAGATGGGTATTATTTCATGGATCATCTTTGGTTTAATCGCTGGTATCCTGGCGAAGTGGATCATGCCAGGCAAAGATGGTGGTGGATTCATCATTACTATTATTCTGGGTATCGTGGGTGCCGTTGTCGGTGGATGGATCAGTACCCGCTTAGGTTATGGAACTGTGGATGGATTCAACTTCGGTAGCTTCGTTATCGCGGTTATCGGCGCGCTTATTGTGCTGTTTATCTACCGCAAAGTACGCAGTTAACGTACGCAGATAACCAAAAAAGGCCCGCCTCGCAGCGGGCCTTTTTTATGTTAACGCGATCTCTCGCCTGTTCGCTTTATTTCGCGCTGCTTTGCGCCTCGGGAATATCGTGGGCGCTGTTACAGGTTTTATCTTTCGGACAATATTTATCCAGCAATTTTAACGTGACCCCGTTCGTCCAGCCAAAACCGTCCTGAAGCGGATATTCACCACCGCCGCCGCCGCCAAGATTGTTGCCTTCGACCACGTATTTTTCGACCAGCTTATGCTCTTTATCGTACGTCAGCTGAACGTTACGCAGGAAACGCAGGCCCACCTGCTGCGCCAGCTGCGGCTTTTTATAGTGCTCCAGCCCTTCAACGGCCACCCACTGCAGCGGTGCCCAGCCGTTGGGAGCATCCCATTGCTGGCCGTTGTTCACTGTGGTGGTCACCAGACCGCCCGGTTTCAGCAGCTGTTTTTCCACCGCGCTGGCGGTGCTGTCAGCCTGTTTGTCACTGGCAATCTGCATATAGAGCGGAAACAGCGTAGCAGCCGTTAGCTGCGGATGAATCTTACGCGTTTTCCAGTCGTAGTCGGCGTACCAGCCCTGTTTGCTGTCCCACAGATAGCGGTTAATCGCCGCCTGACGTTTTTCAGCCCGATCGGCAAAGGCTTTAGCCTGCGCATCCTGTTTATTCAGGCGATACGCCGTCGAGAGCGTTTTTTCCAGATGGAACATCAGGCTGTTGAGATCGACCGGGGCCAGTTGCGTGGTGCGGATGGTCGAAAGGTTATGCGCATCGGTAAACCAGCGCGAGCTGAAATCCCAGCCCGATGCCGCACCGGCGCGCAGATCGCGATACATCTCTGCTTTGTTGCGCTGTGGCGCTTTGTTTGCCGTTGCAATGTCGTCCATCCATGACTCGGTACGCGGCACGTCGCGTGCATCCCAGTAGCGGTTCAGCACTGTCCCGTCGGCCAGTTTGAGCACCCGCTTGCTGGCATTACCTGCGGCGACGCTGTCGCTGTCCGCCATCCAGTAATCGTACTCTTTTTGTAACTGCGGCAAATAACGCACATAGACGTTATCGCCTTCATGCGTCGCCAGCAGATCTACCATCAGGCTAAAGAATGGCGGCTGTGAGCGACTCAGGTAATAAGTGCGGTTGCCGTTGGGAATGTGGCCATAGCGATCCAGCAGCGAGGCGAAGTTGTCCACCATATCCTGCACTTTATCCCAGTGGCCGCTTTCCGCCAGGCCGAGCATGGTAAAGTAGCTGTCCCAGTAGTAAACCTCACGGAAACGCCCGCCTGGCACCACATAGGGTTTGGGCAACGGCAGCAACGAGTCATATTTTCCTGTGTTACTTGTCGTCCGCGTTAACACCGGCCACAGGCCGTTAATATGGTCACGAAGGTTCTGGCCCGCAGGCGGCACATATTTGTCACTGTCGGTGGGCAGGGTGAAATTCGCGGCGACGAAGCGCTTTAAATCAAAACCGCGCTGATTCTTCTGCATCTGCCAGTCGGCCAGAATGGAGGACGGATCATATTTAGGCACGGCATCTGCAAACGTTTTTTGGTCAGGGTAAAATTTTGCCTGTTGTACGGCATTGAACAACGGTCCTAAACGGACATCGGGCGGCTGGGGTTGACTGGTCAGTAATCGGGAATCCTCGGCTGCCCAGGTGCTGAAAACGGTCGCACTTAACAACACGCCAAGCAAAACGGGCGCATGACGTTGAGACCGTTTAGTCGTTGTTACCTCAGTGTTTCTCATCGGTGTTTCTCCTTGTCCGAAATGTGATCATGTGTCACGCATTGACCACTCTCCAACTTTAGACCTTAACCGCAATTTTCACCCTTTCGTCCGGCGGAAATGTGAAGCCGCGTAACTTATTGATGATCATAGCCTGCGAAATTTTGTGCTTTTTTTTCAGGCTCCGCTTGCCCTGAGACCACTTTTCCCCGAGGCTGAGAAAAAAAGAGGATCACTATGGACATCATCTGGTTTCATCCATCGCAACCTGCTGACGACTGGATCAGCGGATTACAGCAGCGCTTACCTCATGCACGTGTCCGTCACTGGACGACCGACGATACGTCCCCGGCAGATTATGCGCTGGTCCGTTCGCCGCCGCCGGCCATGCTGCGGGGCCGCAACGATCTGAAAGGGGTATTTGCGCTGGGGGCGGGCGTCGACGAAATTTTGCGTCAGCTGCAGCAAAACCCGGACATGCTGGCAGACAGTGTTCCCCTTTATCGTCTGGAAGACACGGGCATGGCGCAACAGATGCAGGAGTACGCGGTCTGTCGGGTGCTGGGCTGGTTTCGTCGCTTTGATGATTACCAACAGCAGCAGCAGTCGGCCCGGTGGCAACCGCTGCCGTCGTATTCGCGTGACCAGTTTCATATCGGGATTTTAGGGGCGGGCGTGCTGGGGCAACAGGTGGCGAAAAGCCTGACGGCCTGGGGATTCCCGGTGCGCGTCTGGAGCCGTTCAGCCAAGCAGATTGCCGGTGTGACCAGCTTCGCCGGGCGCGACGCGCTGGACGATTTCCTGCGTGACACTCAGGTGCTGATCAATCTGCTGCCCAGCACCGCAGAAACGCGCAATCTGATTGATCAGAAACTGTTAGCCCGGTTGCCGCAGGGCGCGTTTTTCCTTAACCTCGCTCGTGGGGATCAGGTCGTGGAAGCCGATTTGCTCATCGCCCTGGATAGCGGGCAAATAAAGGGCGCCGCACTGGATGTTTTCCAGGTCGAGCCACTGCCTGCCGATCATCCGTTGTGGTTCCATCCGCGCGTCACAATTACTCCGCATAATGCGGCGGTCACCCTGAAAGAGGAAGCGATGGACTACATTGCCCGCGCGATTACTCAACTTGAAGCAGGTGAAAACCCACAGGGCTACGTCGATCGCCAACGTGGCTATTAACGATTCGGGCCATAACCGGCCCCTACAGGAGCAGACAATGTATCCCGTCGATCTTCACATGCACACAGTTGCCAGCACCCACGCCTACAGTACGCTACATGATTATGTCGCGCAGGCTAAACTGAACGGACTGAAACTGTTTGCCATCACCGATCACGGCCCGGATATGGCCGATGCACCGCACTACTGGCACTTTGTGAATATGCGTATCTGGCCCCGTATCATTGACGGCGTGGCGATCCTGCGCGGCATCGAGGCCAACATCAAAAACCAGCAGGGCGAGATCGACTGTTCCGGCCCGATGCTGGAATCGCTGGATCTGATTGTGGCGGGCTTCCACGAACCCGTCTATGCACCGCGCGACCTTACTCAGAATACCGAGGCGATGATTGCCGCCATGGCGGGAGGGTTAGTGCATATCATCAGCCATCCCGGCAACCCGAAATATCCCGTTGATATCCCGGCGATTACCGAAGCGGCCGCACACTACGATGTGGCGCTGGAGCTGAACAATTCCTCCTTTACCCATTCGCGTCCGGGCAGCGAACCGAACTGCCGGGCGATTGCCGAAGCCGTCGGCAAGGCGGGTGGACGCCTGGCCTTCGGCTCTGATTCCCATACGGCATTTACCCTGGGCAATTTTGAGCACTGTCTGCGTATCGCCAGAGAAGTGGATTTTCCGGAGGATCGCGTGTTAAATGTCACGCCGCGTCGCCTGCTCGATTTTCTGGCACTGCGCACGGGCAAGACGATCCCCGAGCTGGCGGACTTTTAATTTTTCTCCTTCAAGGGATTGCTGGAAATTACTTCACTAAAAGATATTAGCGGCGCGAGATTAACTGACTTACAGGCTGGTCTTTTTTTAGATGCCTGCCATCTGGCGTTACTAAGTTTAGAGCCAGCCTGTGACAGATAAATAAGAGGTAGGAAAAGCATTTTGAACAAACAATGCATGATTATTATCGCGCTTGATAGTTCTGGTGACGCGGTTACCGGTTAGTCGACTCGTGGCCCCGTCGAAATTCCCAGGCGGCGATATACACCTGTTTGAAAACAGTCTTGTATCTCAGATAAGATTAAGCATTGCTCACCTTAAGGATGAAGACATGGACGCATCGAACATCGCACATGGCATATGGGACAGCATCAAGGGAATTCCTCAGAGCGCCTACTACGGAGCTAAACGCACTTACATCAGTACTGGTGCATTGGGTTATGATCGGCAGCTCAGAAATGAGCGGGAAAACGAGCGGTTCTATCAGGTCGTCAAATCACTTGCGAGCAATGAAGAACCTTTACGTCGTCTCGTCACCACTGTCATTACGGAGTTTTACAACAAACTTGATGAGCAGGGGAAAGAGAAAGTTCAAAATCAGGTAGCCTATGGTGCTGGACGTATCGGTGGACGAATTGGCGGTCAAGTGGTCGTGTCTCAGTCGATCGCAATGTTAATCATTAAAAATGCTCGCAGTAGCTACGCATACAAAGCACTGTTCCGCTTCAGTACTTCATTTGCTGTCAGTACTGCCTTGTGGCAAGGACTTATAGAAGAAGCAGCCCTTGCCAGCAGGCGTATGGCAAATCATTACAGTTCGACGTATTGGAAGGTACAGCCGCAAGGGCTTGATATGATTTACTTCGTAGTTGAAGATCAATTGAAACCCTACCTGGACTTTATCAGCAGCCATCCACAGACATGTAAAAGGATTAACGATGAAATCTGTAAATTTGCTGGCTAAGCTCTCGGCACATCTTCTTGAAGGAACAATTACAGTGATAATGAGTTTTCTTGCTCTTGCTTCGCTGTACGTCTTCGATAGCTGGCCATTGAAACTCTGCGGCTTCGTCGGATGTTTCCTCGTAGGTTATGGTGCTGCTTACTGGCTTGGTAAAGTCAGGGGAGAGCACAAGGAATGAATTAACGCTTTTTATCTTTAGCTCTGACATTGATAAATAATTATGCTGATCCAGCTTACTATTTTGATGTTGGCGAAAACGTAGCAAAAAGAAGGGGATTCTATTTTTTAATAATAGTAGTGATTCTTTTACAGAGTTAGTTCCAATGATCGTTGTTTCAGCAGTGTTAACCGAGCGATGAGCTTCTTTATCTCTCTAGAACTATGTTTCTATGTCGAGAAAAATTAAACCTGAAATTTATATGATGAAATAAATTTAATTTCTGAAGTCGTCTTTTTCTGCTCCTGAAGCCCAAGGTCCAATAACAGCATAAATAGCGATAGCATTGAAAATATCTATCTTACGCCTTTGCTATTGATCTTATTCCCATTTTTTAGTCCATCAGCCTAAACCTAACAGGGTGAGGATTAAAGATTCGACACCAAATATAAAGCTTCTTTATAAATTGATGAAAAGCATTAAGAATGCATTGGTTACTAGAAAAAAAGGGGGTAAAAATTAAAATGAACATTAACTCCTGTCCTTAATAGAATATTTCTACTTTATGGAATTTTTTATGTGAATCTTTATGTCCTGTTAAAGTTACTATATACACTAGCTCATCGGTTTACTTTAAGTTAATCTCAACCTCTTCAAGTTCGTGTTGATCCATAGTTCCTGTTAAAAGAATGTTGAGATTTATGTATTGGAATAATTTATGCGTGAAAGTAAGTTAAAATCATTAATTATATATTTTTATTGTCTGAGAATGATCATCACATGCTCTGATTATTAATCTTTCTTGTGCGTTTTAACAGAAAAATCGATCATTCTATAATGAGTTTTAGATAACAAGAAAATTTTAAAGTTAATAGGGAGTAAGAGGGTGTCTCTTGTTTAAAAAATTTTGAAATAGAGCTTTATCATTATATTCTGTATAGGATTTCCTCTTGGCACCCGAAATATCCCGTTAATATCACGGCGATTGCCGAAGCCGTCGGCAAGGCGGGTGGACGCCTGGCCTTCGGCTCTGATTCCCATACGGCGTTTACCTTGGGCAATTTTGAGCACTGCCTGCGTATCGCCAGAGAAGTAGATTTTCCGGAGGATCGCGTGTTAAATGTCACGCCGCGTCGCCTGCTCGATTTTCTGGCACTGCGCACGGGCAAGACGATCCCCGAGCGGGCGGACTTTTAATTTTTCTCCTTCAAGGAATTCTGACTCATGAATGAGTTTTCCATTCTGTGCCGCATTATCGGCTCGCTGTTTAACCGCCATCCGCAGGATCCCCTGCTGGCACCGCTGTTTACGCTGATTCGCGAAGGCAAACTGGCGGCGCAGTGGCCGCTGGAGCAGGATGCGCTGTTGAAACGGTTACAGCAGAGCAGCGATCCGCAGGCACTGACTGCCGACTATGAGGCGCTGTTTGTTAGCGAATCATGTAACGTTTCGCCCTTTGCCTCACACTGGCCGGAAGGAAAGCCGGAGTCCGAGATCCGCGCCTTTTTAACCTCGCGCGGTATGCCTCTGGGTGAAGCACCGACGGACCATTTTGGCGCGCTGTTGCTGGCGGCGTCATGGCTGGAAGATCAGTCTGCGGCAGACGAAAGCGCCGCTCAACTGGCGCTGTTTGATACGTTTCTGATGCCGTGGTGCGGCGCATTCCTGGGCAAAGTCGAGGCGCATGCCACTACCGCCTTTTACCGCACCCTGGCCGAGCTGAGCCGTGAAGCGATTCAGGCCATGTACGATGAGCTGGTGGAAAGCGCCAGCGAGCAGGGCGACGACGCCTGATTTACCACGTCGCCGGATGGCTGCCGGGTGGGCAGCCGGGCGTGGCACACTTCAGGGCGGTGCCGGGCAGCCATGCGGCGGAGTGCAGACGTACGCCGATTCCCCACGGTGTCAGTTCCAGGCTGGGCTGATTGTCGCTGTGCTGCGGGATGATCCCCGAATGGGCCATGTCGCTGGCGTAACGGTGCTGCTCCAGCAGCCAGGCGGTGCGCGCCAGCGAGAGGCGCGTCTGACTTCCGCTGCCTTCATGAAGGCAGCGGAAGTCAGACCGGCCAGCACGGCCGCCGCTATCAGGTAACCCGTGGCATGATCCAGCGCCTGAACCGGCAGAGGCACCGGTGCAGTATGTTGCTTCCAGCGCATGCCCTGTTCGGCAATACCGCAACCCATCTGCACCAGACTGTCGAAACCGCGCCGGTTGCGCCAGGGGCCCTGCCAGCCCCAGGCATTCAGGCCCACGTCCACCAGGCCGGGACACAGGCTTTGCAGCGATTCCGCATCAAATCCCAGCTTTTCCAGCGCATCGGCACGGTAACCGTGCACAAGCACATCGGCCTGTTTCAGCAACCAGATAAACTGCGCACGGTCAGCGGGCTGTTTCAGGTCCAGCACGGCGCGGCGCTTGCCGCAGGCAAGCTCCTCATCCGCGCCCGGCTCCTGCCAGCCGGGTGGATCGATACGCAACACATTTGCCCCCAGGCTGGCGAGAAAGCGCGTGGCCACCGGGCCCGCGATGATGCGCGTCAGATCCAGCACCCTGATGCCCAGTAACGGACGCGCGTCGGGCAACGCCCAGTCGACCGCAGGGCCTTCGGTCATGGTCTGCCGGGCAAACAACGGTTCATGTATGACGGCCAGTCCCTGCGGGTGCTGTCGCCAGGCTTCAGCACTGCGCATTTCGGCAGCGCAACCGCCAGCGTCAATCACGGCCTGCTCCAGCTCGGTAGCCTGCCACTGCGCCACTTCCCGCGCCAGCGCATCCCGATCCGGATGCTGACCCAGCACGCTCTCCATCGCCAGGCGATGGTGGGGCGCATTGGTATGCAGACGGATCCAGCCGTTGCGGCAGGCGTAATCGCCCGCGAAGGCATCCCACAGTGCGGGTGCAGGGCGGTTAAGCGGCATAAAACTGTGCTGGAACCAGCGTGAGGCAAGGCGGACATTGATCTGTGCACGGACAGGACGATTGAGTAATTCAGCGATGCCCTGCGTCGCTAATCCCAGACTGGTGGCCGCCAGTTCACTGACGGCATAGGCGGAGGAAAAGGTCGCGTGATCGGTGAAAACGGGCAGCGCGTGTGGCGCAGGGTTGCCATGCAATCCTTGCCACATCTGCTGCCAGAGTGCGTTGGCCAGATGATTCATGCTACAGGCTCCTGAAGCGGACGATTCCTGAAGCATAGCATGTGCCTTTAACGACGTCGTAAGCGCGGAAACCGGGCGTGCATGCGCAGATTACGCAGGTTGATTACCGCAATGGTAGTGCCGAGGATCACCAACGAGGCACCAATAATTTTGAAACTGTTCAGGCTGTCGCCCAGCACTACAATGCCCATGATCACTGCCAGCACCGGTGTCAGCTGGGAGTAGGGCATAATCAGGTTCACGTTGTATTTCTTCAGCAGTGAATACCACAAGGTATAGGCGACTACCGAAGAGGCAATCGCACTGTAGAGAATGGCAAACCAGCCGCGCCAGCCCGCATGTTGCAGGGCATAAAGCTGATGTGATTCGGACATATAGCTGGCCGCGCCGACAATGGGCAACGCCAGAAACGCGATCCAGCCCGTCATGGTCAGCGGCTTAATCGGGGGCGATTTTTTCACAATCAGATTGCTCACCGCCCAGCCCGTGGCGCTGCACAGCAGGATACAGAGCACCCACCAGGCGGGGATCGTCGGGCTGCCGGACAGCACCACTACACCGCTCAGCGAAATCATAATGCCGATAAGCTGGATAAGCCGCAGCTTCTCTTTCAGGAATACCATCGCCAGCAGCATCGCAATCGGCGTGCCCAGTTGCACCACAATCGCTCCTGTTCCGGCATCGGTGTAACGCATGCCGAGAAACAGCAGCGAGAAGTGCATAAAGCCAAACGTAAAGGCCAGCAGTAACAGCCAGGGAAACTGTTGACGGTTAATCCGGCAAAACGGTACCAGGACAATCGCCACGACGAAAAACCGCATCCAGGTCAGGAACAGGGGCGGTAAATCCACTAAGCCCCATTTCACCGCCACGTTATTAAAGGCCCAGATGGACACGACCATCAGAACCGTAAAGAAATGCCGCACTGCCACAATGTCATCCTTTGAAAAAACACGTTACCCGATAATCATGGCATGAACCCGCGCGGTTAAGACAATGATTAACGTTTTTTTTATTTAGTTAACTCTAAAAATTCATAAGACTTTTACAACAGTTGCTGTCAGACTGATTTTCCGAAACGTTAACGCCTGTGAGGATCCGATTCGGTATGACTTATGCACCTGCCTTGCCGCTTGCCCTGATTCAGTTAGATGTTCCTCCTGCCAGTGTGGTCGAAAAAATCGGTGAACAACCGGTCTGGTTTATTGATGCTCTGAATTTACAGCCTGAAGATTACCTTATCGTCCGTCCGCATCTGGGTGAGCCGTTGCCGCAGTTTACTGAAATCTCCGGCGCGGTATTAAGCGGTTCGTGGGCAATGGTGACTGACCATGAGGAGTGGAGCGAACGCACCGCCGCCTGGGTTCGCGCGGGGATGGACGCGCAGTTGCCACTACTGGGCGTGTGTTACGGGCATCAGCTCATGGCGTATGCGCTGGGAGGTAAAGTCGCGGACAACCCTCATGGCTGGGAACGGGGATTACTGGCGCTGAACACGACGACCGCGGCGAAGCACGATCCCCTGCTTGCGACCCTGCCGGAACACTTCGAGGCCTGGCTTTCTCATCGTCAGTCGGTGGTGATACCGCCGGCGCAGTCGACGATTCTGGCACAGTCAGAAAAAGATCCCTGCCAGGTATTGCGCTATTCGCCGAATGCGCTGTCCATGCAGTTCCATCCCGAATTTGATCGCCAGATTATGGATGCCTGTCTGCCCGACGATGTAGACAGCGATGGCGCCGAACTGCATGGGGCGGACTGGGCACGCAGCATTTTAACCCATTTCTGGCTGCAAACGCGCCCGGCGGTCGACAGCGCTCAGGGCGCATAGTGACGGGTGCAGCGGTAAACCCAGGCGGGCGGCACGTTTTTTAAAACCCGCTGACGTTCCCAGGTAAAGTAACGGGACAAATCGGGCTGGGTCAGGGATGTGTACTGAAACTGTACAAAGACGCCGTTGGGGCCCAGCGCGTGGAAAACCGCCTGTAAAATCGCCTCGCGCAGTTCCGGCGACAGCGACAGAAGCGGAAGGCCAGAAAAAATAGCGTCATAGCTGCCGTTCAGGTACTCCGCCGAACAGGTGCGTACCGTCATGCGTTCATCATCCAGCGCGTTAAGCTTTTGTGCCAGCGCGCTGCTGATTTCAAATACGTCCAGTGTGGCCTCAGGTGCCATCTTTGCCAGCAGGCGACGCGTCAGCACACCATCGCCTGCGCCTAACTCAGCGATCCGGAATTGATGACGCCAGTCGACCGCTTCCACCATGGTGCGACACAGCGCTTCGGAAGACGGGGTGATGCTGCCCATCTTGCGCGGATTGCGGATGAACTGGTGGACAAAATCTGCTTTTGCGCGCATTAACGTGAAAGCCGAAGCCAACATGCTGACCTACCTCCAGAGTGAACATATCCTCATATTGACCTCACTCGCGCCGAAAGTTTCCAGTTAACAGACGAAGCGGTAAAAAGTCGGAATTATCTGTAGTGGCTCTGGCGGGTATTTCCTTCGCCGCGGTCACAGTTTAGGGACAACAAACCTGTCAGGCTGGCGCTGATCGAATATGTTAACAACAAGTTTCATAGTTGTTTCACATCACACAGCGTAAGGAGATCCAGCATGCGTTATGCCGCTCCAGGAGAACAGGGTTCTCTCATCACTTTGCAGAAGCACTACGGCAATTTCATCAACGGCGAGTTCGTCGCCCCGGTAAACGGTAACTATTTTACCAATACGTCCCCCGTTAACGGCTCAGCCGCGGGCGAGTTTCCCCGATCGGACAAGGCCGATGTCGATAAGGCCGTGGCGGCCGCCGCCGCAGCCGCTGACGCATGGGGCAAAACCTCACCTCAGCAACGTGCGCTGGTACTGTTAAAAATTGCTGACAGCCTGGAAGAAAATCTGGAATACATGGCGGTCAATGAAACTTGGGATAACGGTAAGCCGGTGCGGGAAACGCTGGCTGCGGATATGCCGCTGGCGGTGGATCATTTCCGTTATTTCGCCGGTTGCGTCAGGGCGCAGGAGGGCAGCGCAGCTGAAATCGACGAGTTTACCGCCGCCTATCACTTCCACGAGCCACTGGGCGTGGTGGCGCAGATTATTCCGTGGAACTTCCCGCTGCTGATGGCGGCCTGGAAGCTGGCACCGGCACTGGGTGCGGGCAACTGCGTGGTGCTTAAACCGGCAGAACAAACGCCGCTGTCGATCACGCTGTTTGTTGAACTGATTCAAGATCTGCTGCCGCCCGGTGTGGTGAACGTGGTTCACGGCTACGGAAAAGAAGCCGGTGAGGCGCTGGCCTCGCATCCCGGTATTGCCAAGGTGGCCTTTACCGGATCGACGGCGACGGGCGGACACATTCTGGAGCTGGCGGCGAAAAGCCTGATCCCGTCTACCGTTGAGCTGGGCGGTAAATCACCTAACATCTTCTTCGAAGACATTATGCAGGCCGAAGAGAGCTTCATTGAAAAAGCGGCAGAGGGCGTAGTACTGGGCTTCCTGAATCAGGGCGAAGTCTGTACCTGCCCGTCGCGCGCGCTGGTGCAGGAATCCATCTATGAGCCCTTTATGGCGGCGGTGCTTAAACGTATCAAAACCATCAGACGCGGCGATCCGCTGGATACGGAGACCATGGTCGGTGCTCAGGCGTCACAGCAGCAGTTCGACAAAATACTCTCGTATCTGGAGATTGCCCGTCAGGAAGGGGCCGAAATCCTCACCGGCGGCGGCGTTGAAAAGCTCGATGATGCGCTCGCCAGCGGCTACTACATCCAGCCGACGCTGCTGAAAGGCAACAACAGCATGCGCGTCTTCCAGGAGGAGATCTTTGGGCCGGTCGTCGGCATCACCACCTTTAAAGACGAGGCAGAAGCCATCGCCATCGCCAATGATTCCATCTATGGGCTGGGCGCGGGCGTCTGGACGCGGGATATCAACCGCGCCTATCGGGTGGGCCGTGCGATCAAAGCCGGTCGCGTCTGGACTAACTGTTACCATCTCTATCCTGCCCATGCCGCCTTTGGCGGGTACAAGAAATCGGGCATTGGTCGTGAAACCCACAAGATGATGCTTGATCACTATCAGCAGACTAAAAACCTGCTGGTGAGTTACAGCATTCAGCCACTTGGCTTCTTCTGACCTGGAGCGGCGTGCCCTGTGCACGCCGCATTTTCCTCTGCTGGTTGTCATATAAGCGTAATCTGCTTGTGACAGGGTGATTAGCGGCTATTATCGATCCTTCGCAGTGATCATTTCGTGCCTGTGTTGACTGGATTACCTGCTTCACTATGGATAACTGAACAGAGACGATTTATGCAAAATGCTTACGACTATCTGAACCTGATGGATGAGGTGCTCGACGGACCGGAAGAGAGCATCATCATCGTTAATCTGCCTGAACGGCACAGCGCTTACCCGTCTTGTGCGCAACAACCTGATGCGCCTTTCTCCGCGCGCGCACCCCAACAGGCCGCCAGACCGTGTCGGGACGGCGTGTTCTGACAGGACCTTCACGTCGGGTCACGCAGGTTATGTCGGCCAGACGCCGCACTCGTCCGACTTATCTGCGCCCTGGTCAGGCGGTCAGGACACCACCGTCATGCTGGCCGCATAACCTGATCGCCCGTTATACAGTCAATTCAACTTATGCCTGCTCAGTCACCCGCCTGCGCCGGTGCACTCACTGGCCTGCACCTGTAACAAAGTGTGACCAAAAACGATACGAAGGCCGGACGCGAAACTTATCTTTTCGTGCCAGTTCTGGGGCATTATCAATAAGAAAACTTAACCATTCCTAAACCAGCGGCAAAGAGTTCGCACGCGTTGATAACTTCTGCGCCATACCTGTCTTGTGGTTGTCATCAAAATTTACATATCACTTAAATAAAATTTAACTTTCCCCGCTATACATTCCTTAGGACAGTGCATGTCGGTGACTTTATCAGCAAGGAACGAGGTAGTGTATTTATGAGTAAATTAACCCGAAGAAGTTTTATGGCTTTTGCGGCGGGCGGCACCGTCGCGCTGGCGGCCGGACAGGTGCACGCGCATGACAGCATCCAGTCTTTTTCCGGCGGGGGCCGCGATCCCGGCCCGCACGATCCGATCCGCGAAGCCGAAAACCCGGATATCGTGAATCCACCGGCGACGGACAGCGGCACGTTACCGAATCTGCGCTTTTCCTTCAGTGACGCGCACGTTCGTAAAAGCAGCGGTGGATGGACCCGCCAGGTCACTCAACGTGAGCTCGGCGTCTCCACCACGATTGCGGGCGTGGATATGCGCCTCAATGCCGGGGGCATTCGTGAGTTGCACTGGCATAAAGAGGGCGAATGGGCGTACATGACCTACGGCAACGCCCGCGTCACGGCGTTTGATACCGACGGCACCTGGTTCGTGGACGATATTGGCGTGGGTGATTTGTGGTATTTCCCGCCGGGCATTCCGCACTCTATTCAGGGCCTGGGGCCGGACGGCTGTGAGTTCCTGCTGGCCTTTGACAACGGTGGATTCGATGAAGACAGCACCTTCCTGCTGTCCGACTGGTTTAAACATATTCCGCCCGAGATCCTGGCGAAAAACTTTAAGGTCCCTGTCTCAACCTTTGCGAAATTACCGTCGCCGCAGGACGAATATATCTTTGCCGCACCGGTGCCCGGCAACCTGTCATCGGTGCAGGTACAAGGGGCAACCAAAGCCAAGCGCACCTTTACTCACCGTATGCTGGCGCAGGACCCGATCAAAGCGCCAGGCGGCACGGTCCGCATCACCGACTCTTCCACCTTTAAGGTCTCCAAAACCATTGCGGCGGCACTGGTCGAGATCGAACCCGGTGGCTTGCGTGAGCTGCACTGGCATCCAAACAACGATGAGTGGCAATACTATCTGGAAGGCGAAGGACGCATGGGCGTGTTTGGTTCATCCGGCCAGGCCAGAACCTTTGATTACCGGGCCGGAGATGTCGGCTATGTGCCGTTCGCCATGGGGCACTATGTGGAAAACACCGGCAAGAGGCCGCTGCGGTTCCTGGAGCTGTTCAAAAGCGATTATTACGCTGACATTTCACTGAATCAATGGCTGGCCGGTACGCCGCGCGACCTGGTGAAACAACATCTGCAACTGGACGATGCGTTTATGGATGCGCTGTCGTTGCAGAAAAACCCGGTAGTGAAATAGCCAGGCGGGCGCATCCGTCTTCAGGATGCGCCGGTATCCGCACTAAAAATCCGGTTCTGCTGCGGGGCTGGCCTGATGAAAAATCATCTGCCAGCCTTGCGTTGCGTGGTACACCCAATGGGACGACCGCCATGCGGCATGTCGGCCATCGGGTCTTGCGGTACGGTAAAGCAACAGGGCGTGATGTGTTCCTGTCTGTATCAGCTGAAAATCGCGGCTGACGATTGCCGGCGCATGCGCTTCAGCTTGTAAGGCTGCAATCGTCTGCGCGCGATTCACCCGCACGCCCGAGCGGGTAATTTCCTGAAATTCAGGATGCAGTCGCTGCGCCAGCCAGGCTGCATCGTAACGTTTTTCCTGATGCAGACTGCATTCCAGCGCCGTCAACGCGGCAAGCAGTGTCTGATAGCGTCCTGTCTCCGTCTCACAGGGGGCGGAGTGATGTAGCACTGCCACCTGTGAATCGAGCTGAATCGCGGGATAGTGCTCCTGCATGCCTGCCAGCAGTTCCGCATCGGGCCATTCCTCATCTTTGCCCAGATGCTGCGCGACGGATGACAGCGGCATCATGACAACCCGTTCAACAGTCACTATGACGCTGTCAGCAGGATCTTCGTGGTTGATATAACGCAGCGGACCGGGCGTAATGGCCTGTTCCTGCCAGCGTATCGTATGGCGTTTGTTGCCCGCCCGCACCGCTGTCATCAGGCGAGGCACAATGTGCAGCATTTGCATCACTTCACTCCGTGAGCCCTGGATGGACGTTAACCCTGGCCTGGCTGAGTATCAGGGCGCAAAGCGCGACAGCCAGATTTGGCGCAGTTCCCGGGCCTGCAACGATACTGCCGCCGTCTCACTGCCGTGGAAACCATGAAACGCGCCCGGCCAGACGTGCAACTCCACGGCAACCCCGGCGCGGATTAACCGTTGTGCATAGTCGAGGTTCTCATCCAGAAACAGGTCCAGCGTGCCCACGCCAATCCAGGCCGGGGGAAGTCCGCGCAGGTCTGTGGCGCGAGCGGGGGCCGCATAAGGCGAAACGGCTTCGCCACCGGGTGCTTCGCCCAGCAGCGCCGACCAGCCGATGCGGTTGTATTCCCGCGTCCAGACAAACTCGCCGGTCACGGGATTGGGACGGGTTTCGGTGACTGTGCGGTCATCCAGCATCGGGAACATCAGATTCTGAAAGGCCAGCGTGGGGCCATTCCGATCGCGGGTTAACAGCGCCAGTGAGGCCGCCAGCCCGGCACCGGCGCTGTCGCCCATAACACCGATACGTGCCGGATCGATGCCCAGCATCGCGGCTTCATTCACCATCCAGTTCAGCACCTGATAGCTGTCTTCCAGCGATCCCGGAAATACGGTTTCCGGTGACAGCCGATAGTCCACCGAGACCACCACATAGTTATGTCGCCGTGCCGTCGCGCTGGTCAGCGACAGGGACTGCTCCGGGCTGCCAAACAGATGACCGCCGCCATGAAGATGTAATATGCCCATGCGTTTACCGACGGCCGCAACGGGCGTGATCACACAGACTCTGACCGACGGATGGCCGGGAAACGCGATCAGGTGTTCATCAATGTTCAGCCCCTGGTCGCGGTACGACGGGACCTGCTTAAGCGCAGCATCCTGGCGCTGCTGGCGTAGCGCAATGATTGCGTCAGGCGTGAGTTCCAGCGGCGCGCTGTTAGCGAGCAGGGGACGTAGCTCGGGATCGACGAGATGCAGCGTGTTCAACTTAACCCTCTCTTCAGGTTGATGTGACAGCAACGTGTTTCTGCCAGATATGCATGGCAGCGGCTGAGATCAAAATGACCTGCTGACAGCGACTGCCAGCAGGTCACAGCAATGGCGTTCAACCGGCTTAATGACCTGTGTCTTCGCCATTAGAGGCTATCAGTTTTTTATACCAGTGATAGCTCTTTTTTAAGGTACGTTTCTGCGTGCCATTGCCCATATCGTCCTGATCCACGTAGATAAACCCATAACGTTTAGACATCTGCGCCGTACCTGCGCTCACCACGTCAATCGGTCCCCACCAGGTGTAGCCAAACAGGGGAACGCCATCCGCAATGGCCTCTTTCATTTGCGCGACGTGCTGGCGCAGGTAGTCAATGCGGTAATCGTCATCAATACTGCCATCGGCCTTGACGGTATCCACTGCGCCCAGGCCGTTTTCGGCAATAAAGAGCGGCTTTTGATAGCGATCATACAGCTGATTCAGTGCCAGTCGCAGGCCTTTGGGATCGATTTGCCAACCCCATTCACTGGTTTCCAGGTGTGGATTTCTGATGCCGCCGGTGATCAGATTGCCCTGCGCGCCGGTGAGTTTTTCAGGATGGGCGCTGACCGTGCTGGACATGTAATAGCTAAAGGAAACAAAGTCCACCGGATGTTGCCGAAGGATTTCATCGTCGCCCACGGCTTTAATCAGCTGTACGCCTTTTTCCGCCAGCATTCTTTCTGCATAAGCCGGATAGTAGCCGCGTGCCTGCACATCGCTAAAAAACAACGACACGCGCTGCATCTCTTCGCACGCCTGCACATCATCCGGATGGCAGGTGTGCGGATACAGGATTTGATAGCTGATCATACAGCCCACCTGCGCACCGGGAATAATGGCGTGGCAAGCCTTTGTCGCCAGCGCGCTGGCGACAAACTGATGATGGGCACCCTGGTATTTATCCTGTTCAATATGCGGGTGACCTTCTTCAATTACGCCAATGCTCACGTAAGGGTGATGCTTAACACAGTTGATCTCGTTGAACGTCATCCAGTATTTCACTTTTTTGCGATAGCGCATGAAAACTGTGGTGGCAAAACGCACATAGAAATCTACCAACTGGCGATTGGGCCAGCCGCCGTAATCCGTCACCAGCGCAAGCGGCATTTCGTAATGTGACAATGACACAATCGGTTCGATCCCGTGAGCGAGCAGAGCATCCAGCACTGCATCATAAAACTGCAGGCCCGCCTCGTTGGGTTCTGCTTCATCGCCGCGTGGAAAGATGCGCGTCCAGGCAATCGACATCCTGAAGCACCTGAATCCCATCCCGGCGAACAGCGCGATATCCTCTTTAAAGTGGGTGTAAAACCCGTTGCCTTTACGTTTGGGATAATATTTTTTGCTCTCCGGATTCTGTGCTTCCGCTACCTGCGCATGGGTCATGCTTAACCACTGATCCAGCCACTGGTCTTGCGGTGTGGATGCGTCAAAGGTGTACACATCCGATACGGACAGCCCTTTACCGCCGACATGCCAGGCGCCCTCAAGCTGATTCGCGGCCGTGGCACCGCCCCACAGAAAACCTTCGGGAAAAGAGGGTGAATACGTCATGCTTTGCTCCTTAAACCGCCGCAGCGGTGAGTGTCAGAAAAGCGTCACGGCAGGCGATATGTCCCCCGGCTTTTACCGGGCGAACCTCGCCATAGCGTTCGCAGTTGGTCACGATTACAATCACGCTCGGATCGATGCCTTCGGCCTCAAGCGCGTTCAGATCGAATGTGATCAGCAGATCGCCGGTGCGGATAAACTGGCCCGGCTGAATATGGCTGGTGAAATGGCGGCCGCCGAGTTTCACGGTATCGATGCCAATGTGGATCAGGATTTCCGCGCCAGTGTCACTTTTCAGCCCCAGCGCGTGGTGGGTTTCAAAGAGCGACTCGACGCGGCCATCAATGGGGGAGCGCAACTTGCCGCCGGTCGGGTAAATCGCCAGCCCTTTGCCAAAAATTTCATCGGCAAAAACCGGATCGTCTAAGGCGCTTAACGGAGTGATCTCACCGCTGACCGGCGCAAAAAGCCTTACGTGGTCCTGCGTATGATGACAGTGTGAGGAGGCTGTATTGTCCACGTTCTTCCGGGGCGCTTCCTCAAAACCCAGTATGACGGTCAGCAGGGCCGCACTGGAAAAGGCAATGACCAGACTCAGCAGTGCTGATAAGAAGGTGGGACCAACCAGGGCGGGAATGCCGGGCAGGCCGCTGAGTGCAAACGCATAGGTTTTTACGCCCATCGCCATCGCAAACGCACCACCACAGGCACCGCCAAGCAGAGCGGCGGCAAAGGGACGTTTGTAGCGAATGTTGATGCCGTACATCGCAGGCTCGGTGATGCCCATGGCAGCACTGAAGCTGGTGGTAAGCGCCAGCGATTTAAGCTTTTTATCCCGGGCCCGCAGAAAGACGCCAAACGCCGCACCGGCCTGACCAAGGTTGGCCACATAGAAAAGAATTTTAAACGGGTCGAATCCCAGATGGCTGATGTTGTGGATCATGACCGGCACCAGCACATAGTGCATACCGGTAATAATAATCAGCGACAACGTCCCGCCGACCACCACGCCCGCGATAATGCCCATGTTTTCGACCAGCCAGATAATGCCCCCGGTCAGCGCGTTACCGGCAAAAATCCCTAATGGCCCGATAGCGATCAGCGTCACCGGCGTGACGATAAGCAGGCTTAAAAGCGGAACAAACATGGTTTTGAGGGCGGCAGGGATAACGCGGTCAATCAGGCGCTCCACGTAACTCAACAGCCAGATTGATAGCAGGACCGGAATGACTGTCGAAGCATAGTTCACCGTGGGAACGGGTAAACCCAGAAAACGTATCGGCTCACCTGCGGTAAAGAGGGTTTGCAGGGCAGGGTGAAAGAGTGATGCCGCCAGCGCAACAGCGACATAAGGATTGGCACCAAAGCGTTTTGCCGCACTGAACGCCAGCGCCAGCGGCAAAAAATAGAACACGCCATCACTGATCGCCAGCAGGATCTGGTAGCTCTGGTTTTGTGTCTCCAGCCAGTGAAACGCCACCATTAGCGCCAGAATGCCCTTGAGAATCCCTGCACCCGCTATGGCCGGAATAATCGGTGAGAATATGCCGGACAACCCTTCAAGCACTGCGGAAACAGGGTTACAGCGCGAAGCAGGGCGGACAGAAGCTTCCTGAAGCGGAAGCTGACTGAGCAGCGCATCGCACAGTGGTTTGACATCATTACCGATGATGAGTTGAAACTGGTCGCCAGAAATATTAACCCCGATCACGCCATCCAGTGCTTCAAGCGCGTGACGGTCGGCTTTACTGTTATCTCTTAGTAAAAAACGCAGGCGGGTAATGCAGTGAAATAAAGACTGTACGTTATCTTTTCCGCCTATCAGGGGAATAATTTGCTGTGCGGTGTCCTAATAATTCATAAATCCCTCCAGACTGAAGTCGATATGACGTCATCCACAATGACCGGCATAAACCGGGTGGCATATTTTCTGGGGTTTGCCTGATTAAACAGTCACAAGCCGGTAAAGCAATTCAGTAATGCATTATGGGGTGTCAACATCATGCGCACTGCGCTGCACGATGTTTTCAATGTGTACCGTTAGATAGAGTTTTTCTGAGTGACTCATACTGTGGTGATAATGTTTTTTTACGAAGGTGCTGATGGCTTCTACGCACTCAAACGTTCGGGCATATCGCTGTTGTGCCAGCGTGAATAATTCCTCGTCGTCGTTATTTAATACTTCGCCATCAATGACCCGCTGCGCAAAGAATTTTAAATGGGTAATGAAGCGCTGGTAATTCAGACTGTGTTCATCGCGGGTCAGCGTAAAAAAGTATTTTACGATTTGTTGTAACTGACAGAGGAGTTGGGTGATTTTTGTGGTTTTGCCTAAGTTATCATTGAGCCCGGCATTCACGATATGCAGCGCAATACTGCAGGCTTCGCTGTCTGGTAGCACGGTGCCGGTGCGGGCCACTACCATGCCCAGTGCCTGGCGGCCAATCGCATATTCTGCGGTGTAAAAATGACGGACTTCCCATTCCAGTGGGTTGGCGAGCTGCGCGTTATTTTTATGCCGCTCCAGCGCAAAGTAGAGGTGATCGGCCAGCGTAACATACAGCCCTTCGCTTAGTTTATGCTTCAGCGTTTCATGCGCCAGGCTGACGATATCGGCGGTCAACTGGAGAATATTGATGGGAACTTCACTGACCAGATCTTTAAAGCGTGCAGAGATGCCTGAATCTTGCAGCCGAAATATCTTTTCTGCTTCGTGCAGATGAATACGGGCCCCGTTGCGTGTATTAAATCCCAGCCCCCGACCGGTTAAAATCACTTCAAGGCCGTTATCATCTACGGCACTGACCACATTATTATTCAGTATTTGTCTGACCAGCATCGCTCACTCCTGAAACACAATCGGGCAAAACATAAATACAGCGTTGAAGGGATTATCCCTCAGCCTGCATTCAGGTTTTGCCCGATAATCGGTAACAAGCGTGATGCCGGTTAATCCTGGCACCTGGAAAATTGATATTCAATATGAAATTGTGCAGTGAGTCATCTGGCGCGCTGATTTGTGATCCGCTTTACGAAAAGTAATAGATAAAGCCGTTACGTGATCGGGGGGAATGGGCGATGCCGGCGAGTTAGTGCGCTGGCAGGTGAGGGGCAGGGTATTAGGTAGCAGGCAGCTCGGGAATGAGAAGATACGTGATGGCTGTTAAAAAATGAACGTCTGCTATGAGCGAAGACCGGACGTTTTATCATTAGTCATTTTGGTTGGGACTGGTAATAAATTTCTTAACGCTACTGAAATACAGCAGGATTGAGCATGGTCTTCAGTAGGCACACTTCTATTCGTTAAACAAATGGTTGCCTTTGCTGAAGGAAAAGACATTATATCCTTTTAAGTTAAAAGGATTTTTGATGAGTGATTCTTTATGCACATCTATCGGACTGCTCCTGTTTCCGGCTCTTACTCAGCTTGATCTTACCGGCCCTTATGAAGTTTTCGTAAGAGCACCACATACCAAAGTTCATCTCATCTGGAAAAACCTGGACCTCGTGGTTTCTGATCGTGGTATGGCTATACAGCCAACAACCACATTCAACGCATGTCCCGAACTGGATGTAATTTGTGTCCCGGGTGGTCCAGGGCAGATAAATCTGATGGAGGACGAAGAAGTCCTTTCGTTTATCCGTACTCAAAGTAAACAAGCAAAGCTCGTAACTTCGGTATGCACTGGGTCGCTTGTTTTGGGCGCAGCAGGCCTTCTAAGGGGATACAAAGCAACTACACACTGGGCTTCTCTAGATCAGCTCGCTTTGTTAGGTGCAGAGCCAGTAAATGAGCGCATAGTTCGTGACCGCAACCGTATAACTGGCGCAGGTGTGACTGCAGGTATAGATTTTGCTCTCAACGTCGTGTCAGAAATTTACGGTAGTGATATCGCTCAGAATATTCAATTGCATATGGAATACGACCCCGCACCTCCCTTTACCTGTGGCTCACCCCGTTCAGCATCTGAAGAACAGCTGAAAAAAGCACAGGAACAGGCTGCGCCATTTATTGAAAAGAGGCGGCAGGCTACTTTAAAAGCAGCAGCCAGACTTTAGAAATAAGGGCATCACGGAAGAAGATTATTTCCCTCTTTATTTTCCAACGTCCGCTCCTGGCACAGAGCGAACGTTCTATGGAGGATGCCGGTGAAGCACAGAAATGGTGTACTGTTGCTGCCGTGTGCTTACATCGTTTTTTGGGGCCTGCAAAAGACGAAGCGTACTGCTGTGTATTACTTTCAGCGGAGTAATTCCAGTCCCCATTGCTGACAGCAGGCACTGATATCACGGGATGACTTCAGCATCACTTTTGGAAGAGTGCTGTGGCAGAAAAGCTCTCTGTGACGAAGCTGGTTTTTCGGCGCAGTCAGCGTGATGTATTTGAGCATTTCCCAGGTCACGCTGTCCTTTCCGGTATAAAGACCACCGATTCTGGGACTCGACGAATAGCACCGCTTTATATATCGCAGCAGTGCCAGAGGCATCGAAACATTCAGCAGTATCAGCCCAGTGGCACGCGCAAGTCGCTGTTGTAAGCACTTCGTGTAATTGCCATCCATCACCCATTTTTCCGTATTCACGGCTTCGGCATGTAATCGATGAAAATCTTCTGGTTTTCTGGGGATCCATTTTGTACCCAACTGGTGATGGAGTTGGTCCAGATGGATTAAAGGCAGAGATGTTTTGGCTGCTATCGCGCTGGCCAGCGTGGATTTACCACTGTTGGAGGGGCCCAAAATGCAGATGCGATGGCCGAGTTCTTCCAGTGACACTGATATATCCATAAATCACCCCCGATCACTCTTGTCCCATGTAAACCCGGCTATCTTAACATATCTATCTTATCTGCCCTCTCCTGAGACACTGGCGAACGGGGACTGAGCGGCTACCTCAACCCGGAATACAACGAAGACCGTTGACGCCGACAAGTCTCAGATGAATCACATGACCGAAACAATGCAGAGCATTCAGGAGCGCGCTGAAGGTACGGGATATTACGTCGGTGATTGAAAACATTGCCTTCCAAACCAATATCCTTGCGCTCAACGCCGCGGTCGAGGCAGGCGTATGAAGGCGCCTCCCTCAGCGTCAGGGGGCGTACCTGCCGATAATCAGGCCGACTATCTGAATCGATATCAGTCTTCCGTGCGCGAATTACTATAAAGAATGCCTTACACGCTATATTTCCGGAACCGGGCAGATTCAGATGCGACTGAAGAAGTGCCGGTTTATGCCGATATATTAGCTGCTTACACAATATTTACTGAACACTGGCGAAAATCATACATTAACCCATGCAGGACGATATGAAATCTAAAAGGCTGATACTGTTATGCCTGCTCTGTCTGGGACTGAATGGTTGCGCAAAAGTCCTACCTCTTAATTACACAAACTATGAGGGAATTGACGCTGCGACACTGTATGTCCTTAACAGTCAGGGAAACGTGGGCACTATCTATCTGGCATCTTATGTCTATAACAATAAAGACAGCTGCTACGACATGTCTGATCGTTACGAGCTCGACTCCAACTTCTTCAAAGCAAAAGGGAGCGTGATAACGGCCAGGATAAAACCCGGCGTTTTTTATTCCGTATCCCAGATCAGAAATGACGGGAGGTTTATTGAGAATACTGACTCTTCAGTCATTCCAGAGGCCGGGAAATCTTATTATGTATCTTCAGGCAGCCGTGCCGTTCAGGTTCCCGACAGCTTCAGACCAGACGCATCAGAGAGCCCTGATGAAGTTGTTAAAGTTTACGGAAATAATAAAGTGACTTACTGGAATGTAAAAAAAATCTGTTCCCGACCTTTCTGGAAGATTGGCTGAGGGATTATCACAGCCCTGAGATAACCCCGTACTGTGCGAATCACTATCAGCTTTCTGCCGGCTCCGCTAAAATAGCAGAGCCGGTACATTCATTTCAGACGCGAAACGCCTCCACCATACCCCGCAGGGGGGTGAGCCTGCTCTGAGAGTGAACGGGAGACCGGGGACGCCTCCTCAACCAGCGCCGCGTTGTTCTGCGTCAGGCCGTCCATCTGGCTCACGGCCACGCTGACCTGCGAAATCCCCTGCATCTGCTCCGACGAGGCCAGGGCGAGGATGTCTATGAACTCAGCCAGTTCGCCGACCATGCCCATTATCTTCAGGATGCTCTGGCTGGTTCCCGTAGCGCTCTCCACGCCGCTTTCCACCTGGGCAACGGCCTGCTCAATCAGGCGCTTGATGTCTTTCGCGGCCACGGCGCTGCCCCAGCGTCCGCACCTCTCCGGCCACCACCGCGAAGCCGCGACCCTTTTCGCCGGCACCACTGGTATATGGCGAAAGAACGTGAAACGTCGGTGGGCAGGCTTAGTCGGGAGGAGATTGCATAACTCAGAGAGGAGTGGCATTCGCTAAATACTGAATTTATCAGTAAAGAATATGCGTTTCACCAGAATCTGTCTCAGCTCGCAAGGCCGGTAATCACGCAGCTACAGACGACCCTGAACGCTGCGCCAGACTTTTAATGGTGATGGATAAAAAGGAAGCTGCACGGCGAATGAGTCTGGGTGCCGCCATGTTCAGAAGCCGGGCCAGGCTGAAAATGTCATCTGACTGGCCCTAAGAGAGGGCGTGCAGGGAAAGTACGGAATTGTAGGTTGATAGACTACAGGGTCGGTGAAAAAACCGTATCCCTGGAAGTCAGTCAGGTATGTTTCTCACCCTCGGACCGGGACATCAGGCAGTAATTCAGGTTGCTCAATTTAACAACGTAAACCCGATGAACGTCCGCTTCTGGCACAAGGTGGACGAACGGCGCTAAAGGTCCGCTATGAGCGAAAAGCGGACCTTGAACGATTACAACTTATTTATCGACGTACTCTATATCTGACCTGCAAGATAAAAAACCACCAAAAATATATGTTTTACCGAATGTATAGTTGCTCGCTACACCCTACTTAGCGATACTGCTCACTGTTTGTTAAACAGGAGTTGTAATGCTTCAGCTTAATCCTCTACAGCTTTTCAAAACGCTTTCTGACGAAACACGGCTCAGTCTGGTGCTGTTGCTGCGGGAAAAGGGAGAACTTTGCGTCTGCGAACTCACATCTACTCTCAGAGAATCTCAGCCCAAAATTTCTCGTCATCTTGCATTACTTCGGGACGCCGGTCTGCTTATCGACAGGCGTGATGGCAAGTGGATTCATTACCGGCTGTCACCTCATATGCCCGCTTGGGCGGCAGCTGTAATTGAACAGGCTTATCTGTGCCAGCGGGATGACATCCTGCAGCTCAGCCAGCAGGCTGAGCGGGACAATGTAACCACCAACGGCAAGCCAATCTGCATTTAAATTTTTTAATTATTCATATGCGTTTTAACGTATGTGTATCTTTAAGTTCTCTGCGCCAGGTCTGACAGGTGCAGTATTAAAGGAGAGTATATGTTTCTGGCGGGTGCGATTTTTGTTCTGACGCTGGTACTGGTTATCTGGCAGCCGAAAGGACTGAGTATTGGCTGGAGTGCCGTTATCGGGGCCGCTCTGGCGCTACTGACCGGCGTGGTGCATATCGGTGATATTCCTGCGGTATGGCAGATTGTCTGGAATGCGACGGCCACGTTTATCGCGGTCATCATCATCAGCCTGCTGTTAGATGAGTCCGGCTTTTTTGAGTGGGCAGCACTCCATGTTTCCCGCTGGGGAGGCGGCAGAGGAAGGCTGCTGTTCACCTATATTATTTTGCTGGGCGCGGCAGTGGCATCGCTGTTCGCCAATGACGGCGCGGCGCTTATCCTGACGCCAATCGTTATTGCCATGCTCCTGGCGCTGGGCTTCAGTCCGGCTGCCACGCTGGCATTTGTAATGGCAGCGGGCTTTATCGCGGACACTTCCAGCCTGCCGCTGATCGTGTCGAACCTGGTCAACATCGTCACGGCGGACTTCTTTAAGCTGGGCTTCAGTGAGTATGCTTCCGTCATGGTGCCGGTGAATATTGCTTCCGTGGTGGCTACCCTGGTGATGCTGCATCTGTTTTTCCGCAAAGAGATCCCGGCAACCTATGACCTGGTGAAGCTGAAAGCGCCAGCGGAAGCTATACGCGACATGCGCACCTTTCGGGCCGGATGGTTTATTTTACTTCTGCTGCTGGTCGGATTTTTCGGCCTTGAGCCCCTTGGAGTACCGGTCAGCCTGGTAGCAGCGGTTGGGGCGTTTGTTCTCTGGCTGGTTGCCCAAAAAGGACAGGTTATCGACACCCGCAAGGTGCTGAAAGGTGCGCCCTGGCAGATAGTCATTTTCTCGCTGGGCATGTACCTCGTGGTATATGGCCTGCGTAACGCCGGCCTGACAGATTACCTCTCTGCTGCTTTGAACCGTTTTGCTGAGCACGGCGTCTGGGGCGCCACACTTGGCACCGGCTTCCTGACTGCGGCACTCTCTTCCGTAATGAACAACATGCCTACCGTGCTGATTGGCGCGCTTTCGATTGACGGCAGCACGGCTCTGGGCGTGGTGAAAGAGGCAATGGTATACGCCAACATCATCGGCTGCGATCTCGGCCCGAAAATCACACCCATCGGCAGCCTGGCGACACTGCTGTGGCTGCATGTGCTGGCTCAGAAAAACATCACCATCAGCTGGGGCTACTACTTCCGCGTGGGCATTGTGATGACCCTGCCGGTACTTTTTGTGACGCTGGCGGCGCTGGCCCTGCGCCTGTCTTTTCAACCTTAACCCCGGGGCTGCGTCTGTGCAGCTCCTTAACGGAGTACCGTTTATGACTGATATCACTATTTATCACAATCCGGCCTGCGGAACGTCCCGTAATACTCTGGCGCTTATCCGTAACAGTGGCGTGGAGCCAACAGTGATTTTGTATCTGGAGATGCCACCATCCCGCGACGAGCTTAAAAAGCTGATAGCTGATATGGGTGTTAGCGCACGCGCCCTGCTGCGCAAAAATACAGAGCCGTATGAGCAGCTGGAGCTGGCAGAAGACCGGTTCAACGATGATGAACTGCTGAATGCGATGCTGGCTCACCCTATCCTCATCAACCGCCCCGTGGTTGTGACGCCGCTCGGCACAAGACTCTGTCGTCCGTCTGAAGCGGTTCTGGACATTCTGCCTGACCCGCAGCAGGGAGCATTTACGAAAGAGGACGGCGAAAAAGTCATTGATGAACACGGAAACCGGATCAGCCACTAATTTTTTCAGTGTGCTGCCGGCAGGAAGGGAGACGCAAAAACAGAAGCCGGCAGATGCCGGCTTTTTTCATATACTGCGCTGATTAACCCGCTCAGAGAGCTGCGCGGCACTTTCTTTCCTTTCGCTGTAGCGATCGGTCAGGTACTCACTGCGCCCGCGCGTCAACAGAGTGAACTTCATCAGCTCCTCCATTACGTCCACGATGCGATCGTAGTAAGGCGAAGGCTTCATGCGACCATCTTCATCAAATTCAGCCCAGGCTTTTGCCACGGATGACTGATTCGGGATAGTAATCATACGCATCCAGCGCCCCAGAATGCGCATCTGATTAACTGCGTTGAAAGACTGCGAGCCGCCGCTGACCTGCATGACGGCCAGGGTTTTTCCCTGCGACGGGCGAACCGCACCTGACGTCAGCGGTATCCAGTCAATCTGCGCCTTCATGATGCCGGTCATAGCGCCGTGACGCTCTGGGGAGCACCAGATCATGCTTTCCGACCAGAGAACCAGTTCACGCAGTTCCACAACTTTGGGATGCGTTTCAGGGGCATCATCAGGCAGTGGCAGACCGGACAGATTAAAAATTTTGACCTCTGCACCCATTGCCGTCAGCAGCCGGGCAGCTTCTTCCGTCGTCAGCCGGCTATAAGATCGTTCCCGCAGCGAGCCGTAGAGCATCAGAATGCGGGGCGGGTGCGCCACTTCTGCAGCCCTCAGCTTATCTTCCGTCAGCGGCACGTCCAGGAGTGAAGTATCAACATTTTTCAGAGTATCGTTCATGTCATTCACAATGAGGTCTCTTCGTGAGTCGTCGCGGGTGACAGGCTGCAGCTACTGCCTGCGCAGCATTCTTCTGTAAGAAAGGCCATCAGTTGTTCAAGCTGCGTATAGGAAGGTCTGCAAAACAAGGTACGGCTCTGCCGTTCCTGGCTGATCAGGCCCGCGGACATCAGCGCCGAAATATGATGACTGAGCGTGGAGGGCGGAATACCGAGGCGCTTCTGCAGAACACCGACTGGCAGGCCGTCATGACCCGCTCTCACCAGCTCCCGGTATACGCTAAGACGGGTCGGGTGCCCCAGCTCCCGAAGCGCATTTGCTGCTGTTTTTAAATCCATACGCCCTCCTTGAACTATATTTCCAGAATAATAGAAATATAATCAGCGTCAAATATTTTTCCCCGGAATGGATGGCTCGCCCTTATCCCGGTTCGGTCCAGCAGAGGAAGGATGACGACGCCAGATCACTATGGAAATCGCCGTGATGAACAGGGTAAGGATGGCAGATAAAAGCAGCGTGCCGGGTGTGCCGTATTGCTCCAGCAGTATGGCGTAAACTGACGGCGCGAGCGCCGCGAGCAAAAAAGCGGGTGACAGCAGTAAGCCTGTTTTACGGGCATACTGCTGCGGATCAAACAGCAAAAGAGGCAGGACGGCCTTAATGACCGTACTCAGTCCGTTTACAGCCCCGTAACTCAGAATAAAGATGGCTGTAGCCACCGGGGTAACATTCCCTGCAAGGCCAACCAGAAAGCATAATGGCAGAATAATGCCGGTAAACAGGCTCAGACGGATCGCTGAAGTACGTGCACCGGAAGCCACGTCCAGCAGTCTGGCGCTCACCTGTCCCACCCCCCACAACATACCCGCTACGGCGGGCATACCATAAGCGGCCAGTATCTGAGGAAAATGAGCGGACACGCCGGTGGAAACAAAGCTTATCAGCGCTATCAGCGTGGCGTACCACAGGCCGCTGATGAAGGCTTTCCGGTCTTCTGCTGGTCCGATCGCCTGAAGAGCGGGCTGCCCGGCAACGGGAGGTTGACGCCGATAACCTGCCGGAACGGTGGTCAAAAAAAGCAGGCTGACAATGCCTGCACAGCCGTAAACGATAATGGCATGCCGCCAGTCGGTAAAGTGCAGTAGCGCAGCGCCAGCAGGCCAGAACGCGACTGACGCGAGACCACCCAGCAGTGTGACCAGGGTGATTGCCCGGCGGGCCTCTGCGCCTGCAATTTCTACAAGCAGCGCAAATGCGGCATCATACAGGGCAAGTCGCATGCCAGCTCCCATCAGGAGCCAGACGGCAACCCACGATGTTGTTGAATGGGTAAAAGCCATCAGAAAACAACCGAGGACTATGACGAAGGTTCCCACCATCATCACCGTACGCCCGCCGGTACGTGCTATAAGGGGGCCGGTAAGTGGCGAGACAAGCCCCATAACAAGCATGGCAATAGTCAGCCCGGAGAATGTCACAACTGGTGACCGGCCTGTCTCCGACATGATGGCGGTCCCGAAGACCCCCGGCATATAGAATGTGATACCCCAGTTGATTAGCTGCGTCATGCCAATGCAGAAAATGGTGCGGCCTGTCAGATGCCCGTCAGTCAACCCGTGCTCTCCGGAAATGTGGCGTCGCCCTGCCCGAGCGTACGCTGCATGATGACCGTATCAAGCCAGCGTCCGTGCTTGAAGCCCACAGATCTGAGCGTTCCTGTAATGCTGAAGCCTGCCGCGCGATGCAGGGCAAGAGAGGCGCTATTTTCGCTGTTTCCAACTACGGCCACGAGCTGGCGAAAGCTACGGTCCTCTGCCCATGTGACCGCACTCAATAACAACTTTTTTCCGATCCCCTGGCCCTGAAAGTTGGGGGCAATATATACAGAATTCTCTAGGGTGAATCTGTAGGCACACCGTTCCCGGTAGAGTGACAGGTAGCAGTATCCGCGGACATTGCCGTCCTCAACAGCCACAAACCAGGGCAGTCCTGCTGCACGCACCTTTTTCAGGCGGGCTGTCATTTCAGCCGGATCCGGCGGTTCAGTTTCAAAAGTGGCGGTGCCATGCAATACGTGATAAGCATAAATCTGCTGGATGGCAGGAATATGTCGTTCATCTGCTTCGGTTATTTCCATCGGTACGGCTCCTTCTGCGGTCATAAGCAGAGACTAACCGGAATGAATAATTTCAGACAGGCAGCAGGACTTATCAGCGGCATAAGGAAAATTTTGGCATGGCAAACCTGAACCTCGATCACCTGGCTACTTTCAGACTGGTCGTCAGCCGGGGCAGTTTCTCCGGAGCGGCTGAAGCACTTGGTCTGTCGCAGCCGGCAGTGAGCCTGCATATAAGACAACTGGAGCAGGCGCTTCAGGTCCGGCTTATTGAGCGAACCAGCCGGGGAGTAAGGCCCACGCCAGCCGGGCTGACTCTCGTTGAGCACAGCATGAAAATTGATGCAGTGGTAAGTACAGCAGTTGAATCGGTGTGCCAGCATTCTGATGAGATAACCGGCACTGTTACTGTTGGCACAGGCGCAACGGCCTGTATTCATTTACTTCCCCCCTTACTACAGCAACTGCGGCAGGCCCATCCCCTGCTGAAGGTGGACGTACGCACAGGTAACACTTCCGATATAGTGCGGGGCGTGGAGGAAAATCGTATAGATATTGGCCTGGTGACTCTGCCAGCTGCAGGTAAAAACCTGAGCATCATCCCGCTGGGTACGGATGAGTTTGTTGTCATCATGGAAAAGGATGCATCAGAGCCGAGTGCGAAAATATGGAATCCGGGCGCTTTGCTGCCGCTGCCGCTGATTATCTTTGAACCGGGAAGCGGGACACGCGCCCTGATTGACCAGTGGTTCCGGGAGACGGGACATATTGCCTGCCCGGTCATGGAGCTTGGCAGTATCGAAGCTATTAAAAGAATGGTCCGTGCCGGTCTTGGCTACAGCATTGTTCCCAGAATGTCCGTTGCATGCATTGAGGAAAGATCGGGGCTCGATCTTTACTCTGTGACGCCCTCTCTTCACCGGACTCTCGGGACAGTCATGCGGGAAGACCGGATTGTAAGCAGAGGTATCAATGAAGTGCTGAAAAACCTAAACAGCAGTTTTGCAAAAAACGAAATCAAATAAATATTCTTCGATATCTAAACCGGACAGGTCTACTCTCTCCGGCAAAGTATCACTACAGCTTTTACCAGCTACCAATGTCCGCTTTTGGCACTAAGCGGACGTTCCGTAGACCCGCTAAAAATTACATTTATGGTTTAATTAATTATTAGCGTACAAGCATGCGTACTTGCTTACCGCGATAGGTAACATAATCTTGAAACTGGAAACCAAAGCGCTCAGCCAGATGATTTGAACGTTTATTTTCTTCGTCAATAATGCAGCACAATGGGGAGGATAATGTCTGATCGGCCCATAGTAAAACTGCGGCCAGTGCTTCAGACGCATAACCTTTGCCTTGAACTTCAGGAATTAATGTCCATCCAGCTTCAGGGTATTTTAACTGAGGTGTGATATCACGATGAACATCCTGGAAACCAAACGAACCAGCATAACGGCCTGTAGTTTTCTCAAACACCGCCCAGTAGCCATACCCTAACGCTTGCCAGTGTCCGATATAACGTAATAAGCGGCTCCAAACACTTTCTGTCGTTGGTTTCTCACCGCCATTAATTTTAATCATTTCAGGCGTGCTCCAGCACGCCATAAGCGCTGGAAAATCGTCGAGCGTAAATTGCTTTAAAATTAGTCGTTCTGTCTCAAGTCGAGGCGCATCCTGAAATGTCATCACTTCTCCTGGTGTTAGCATATTTAAAGCGACTGCTTTACCAAAATGCACAATTCTTCTTTCAGGGACAATAAAATTTTGCCAATGCCCGCTTCTGGCACAATGCAGACC